>NZ_CP060633.1:1429180-2143770 GCF_014337175.1 Simiaoa sunii
CGATTGCGAGGAACCCAGACTGGCAGAAAAATTGAAAAGTATGGATCTGGAACCTTCGGAGGACGGAACAGTGATCTTAAGCAGAAAACTGTCCTCGGGGAAGAGCATCTGCCGTATTAATGGCGAGACCGTAACGGCAAAGCAGATCAAAGAGCTTTCGGAATTGCTGATCGACATTCACGGACAGCATGAACACCAGTCGCTGCTCCATAAGAAAAAGCATATGGAGATTCTGGATGCTTATGCCGGAGCGGAATTCGCAAAGTGCGCAGAGCAGGTGGGCGCATTGTATCATGAATGTGCCGCTTTAGAGAAGAGAATATCCGCAGAGACACTGGATGATGCTTCCAGAGGCAGAGAACAGTCCCTGGCGGAATTCGAACAGAAGGAGATCGCAGATGCCGGGCTGCAGCCCGGTGAGGATGAGGAGCTGGAACAGGCATACCGCAAAATGTCCAACAGCCGTAAAATTGCGGAAAGCCTGGCAGAGAGTTATCGTCTCAGCGGCAATGATGCAGAAGACGGTGCGGGGAATTCCTTAAGCAGGGCACTGAGGGCACTTCGCAACGTGACTATGTATGATCCTGCGCTGGAACAGATGGAAGAGCAGCTGGCAGAGGTGGAAAGTCTGTTATCGGATTACAATCATGATGTGTCGGAATATATGTCGGATCTGGAATTTGACGAAGAGGATTTCAGGAGCACCGAGGAACGGCTGAATACCATCAATCATCTCAAAGGAAAGTACGGCAATACGATCGAAGAGATACTCAAATACAAAGAGGAAAAAGAAGCGTATCTGGAAAAACTGGCGGATTATGATACTTATATGCAGAAACTGAATGCCGAGTGGACGGAAAAACAGAAGCTGCTGGAGAAGGCCTGTGAGGAACTGTCCGGTATCCGTCGTAAAAATGCAACCGTATTGACGCAAAAGTTAAAGGATGCGCTGATCGGTCTGAATTTTCTGACAGTGGAATTTGATATTGCGGTCAGACCCGGTCAGACCATTACGGCAAAAGGATATGACGATGTGGAATTCCTGATCTCCACCAATCCCGGAGAGAGTCTGAAGCCCTTAAGTCAGGTGGCAAGCGGCGGTGAATTGTCCCGTATTATGCTCGCTATCAAAACAGTGCTGGCAGGGCGGGATGAAATCGATACTCTGATCTTCGACGAGATCGATACCGGTATCAGCGGAAGAACTGCATGGAAAGTAGCGGAACAGCTGAGCGTTTTATCCGGAGCCCATCAGGTCATCTGTATTACCCATCTGCCCCAGATCGCTGCCATGGCAGATGTACATTTTGTGATTGAGAAGAGCAGTACGGATGATATGACCATCACGGATATTCATAAAGTGTCGGCGGAAGAAAGCCTGGCGGAACTGGCAAGACTTCTTGGCAGCGATGCACTGACGGAGGCGGCACTTTCCAATGCCAAAGAAATGAAAGAGCAGGCCGGTATGTTTAAAGAAACCAGGTAAGGGAATGCTATAGTGGAAGCGAGATCAAAAGGATGAAGGATGACTTCATCCTTTTCTTTGTGCAAATTCAACCAAAATAAATCATCAAATTTGTGAATTAAATTGATTGAATTTGACTGAATATGAGCATATAATAACATCATAAGAACACGAAAGGTAACAGACAGGAGGAATGGAAATGATTTGTACTGTGACATTCAATCCGTCACTGGATTATATCGTATCCGTGGATGACTTTCAGCTGGGAATGACCAACAGAACTTCATCAGAGCTGATTCTTCCGGGAGGAAAGGGAATCAACGTATCCATTGTGCTGAAGAATCTGGGTCTGGATTCCACAGCGCTGGGATATGCGGCGGGATTCACCGGAGAAGAATTGATCCGAAGATTGACTGAATTTGGAGTGAATGCCGATTTCATCAAAATCAATCACGGAATGACCAGAATCAATCTGAAACTGAAAAGTATTGACGGTACAGAGATCAATGGCTGTGGACCGGATATCGATGCGGAAGCGCTGGAACAGCTGATGGAAAAAATTGACAGATTACAGGAAGGAGATGTCCTGGTACTGGCAGGAAGTATTCCCTATTCGATGCCGGATGATATTTATCAGAGAATTCTGGAGAGAATTCAGGGAAGAGGTGTTCTCACCGTAGTGGATGCCACCAGAGACCTGCTTGTAAAGGTATTGCCGTATCATCCTTTTCTGGTAAAACCCAACAACCATGAACTGGGGGATATCTTCGGCGTGAAGCTTTCTACCAGAGAGGAAGTGGTCCCTTATGGGAAAAAGCTCCGGGACATGGGAGCACAGAATGTTTTGATCTCCATGGCGGGAGAAGGAGCGGTACTGATCGCAGCGGACGGTCAATGCCTGGAGGCTCCGGCTCCGAAAGGAAAGCTGGTCAATGGTGTCGGTGCCGGAGATTCCATGGTAGCGGGATTCCTCACCGGATGGCTGGAAGAGAAGGAATACGCACATGCTTTCTGCATGGGAATCGCCGCGGGAAGCGCCAGCGCTTTTTCCGAGAATCTGGCTACCAAAGATGAAGTTATGCAGGTATTGAAACAGGTAAAATCATAACAAAATAATAAAAAGAAACAATAAAAGAGAAACAATAAAAAAGAGAGGAAGGGTTACAATATGAGAATTACGGATTTATTGGACAAAAGAAGTATTTCCCTGGATGCAGCGCCTGCTGACAAAAAGGCAACACTGGATATGGCAGTGGAACTGATGGCGAAGAGCGGAAAGCTTATGGATGTGGAGCAGTACCGTGCACAGGTCTATGCAAGAGAGGAAGAGAGCACCACGGGAATCGGCGAAGGCATTGCAATCCCTCACGGCAAATGTGATGCAGTGAAGACTCCCGGACTGGCAGCCATGGTAATTAAAAACGGTGTGGATTATGATTCCTTGGACGGCGAACCGGTGACATTGCTTTTCCTGATCGCTGCACCCAATACCAAGGATAATGTACATCTGGATGTACTGAGCAAATTGTCCGTTATGCTGATGGATGAGAATTTTACCACATCTTTAAGAAATGCCAAAAGCGTAGAGGAATTTTTACAGATCATCGATGCAGCAGATGAGAGTGCCAAGAGCATTGACGACAGATTAAGTGATACCGGCATTACCACCGAAGAGAAAAAGAGCTTTAAGCTCCTGGCAGTGACTTCCTGCCCGACCGGAATCGCGCACACTTATATGGCAGCGGAAGCGCTGGAGAAGGCAGCAAAAGCAGCAGACTGCCAGATCAAGATCGAGACTAGAGGTTCCGCAGGTGCGAAAAATGTACTGACTGCGGAAGAAATCGCCGCAGCGGACTGCATCATCGTAGCGGCAGACGCAAAAGTTCCCATGGATCGCTTTGACGGTAAGAAAGTGATCAGTTGTCAGGTGTCTGACGGCATCAGCAAGGCGGATCGGCTGGTACAACAGGCCATCAGCGGTGAGGTGGAAATCTTTCACGGTGAGAGCGGAGCGGTAAAGACTGCAGTCGCCGGCAAAGAAAGTGTGGCTCATAAGATTTACACACAGCTGATGAACGGTGTATCCCATATGCTTCCTTTTGTAGTAGGCGGAGGTATCCTGATCGCGATCGCATTCCTGATCGATGGACTGAATGTTGACATCAATGCACTTCCCGCAGATCAGAGAAGTAATTTCGGTACGATCACTCCCATAGCAGCTATGTTTAAAAACATCGGCGGCGTGGCATTCGGTCTGATGCTTCCGGTACTGGCGGGCTTCATCGGTATGGCTATCGGCGACAGACCGGCGCTGGCTCTCGGATTCGTAGGCGGTATGCTGGCGGCAAACGGTAAGTCCGGATTTTTAGGAGCACTGGTGGCAGGCTTCCTGGCAGGCTACCTGATCGTAGGACTCCGTAAGATCTGTGACAAACTTCCGGATGCTGTTGAAAAACTGGCGCCTGTATTGATCTATCCGGTAGTGGGTATTTTGATCATGGGACTTGCCATGAACTTTGTGGTGGAGCCGATCATGGGCGGTATCAATACCGGATTGAATAATTTCTTAAGCGGAATGGGTGATTCCAGCCGGGTTGTACTGGGTCTGATCCTGGGCGGCATGATGGCGATTGACATGGGTGGCCCTTTCAACAAGGCAGCATATGTATTCGGAACCGCAGCAATTGCGGCAGGCAATTATGATATCATGGCAGCAGTTATGATCGGAGGAATGACTCCGCCCTGTGCCATTGCACTGGCAACCCTGTTATTTAAGAATAAATTCACCAAGGAAGAGCGAGATGCAGGTCCTACCAACTTCATCATGGGTCTGGCATTCATCACGGAAGGTGCCATTCCTTTCGCAGCGTCCGATCCTCTGCATGTCCTTCCTTCCTGCATCATCGGTTCTGCACTGGCAGGTGCACTGTCCATGGCATTCCACTGCACACTGATGGCTCCTCACGGCGGAATCTTTGTATTCCCTGTAGTGGGAAATGCACTGATGTATCTGGTAGCACTGGCGGCAGGCACGGTCGTATCCGCATTACTGCTTGGTGTATTGAAGAAAAAAGTTGCTTAATGCTTAGTCATAGGAAAATAAAAGGAGAAAAAGACAATGAAAGAATTCAAATATGTTATCACAGATCCTGAAGGCATTCATGCCCGCCCCGCAGGGGAACTGGTAAAGGCAGCCAAGGAATTTGCCGCTAATATCACTCTGACCAAGGATGGCAAGAGCGGAGATTGCAAGCGTATCTTCGGTATCATGGGTCTGGCTGTCAAAGCCGGCAATGAGATCACTCTGACCTTCGACGGTGAGGATGAGGAAGCAGCATACGCAGCAGTAACGGAATTTGTAAAAGCAAATCTCTAAAATAGAGGAAGCATAATCGTCAGGAGAGGAAAAGAGTCATGGAAGTCTACCAGGGTAAAAGCGTATTTGGCGGAATCGCTATCGGCAGAATCAGTGTTCATAAAAAAGACGAGCAGCAGGTAAAACGTGTCAGGATCGAGGACTCCGAACAGGAGATCTTACGCTACAGACAGGCGAAACAGACAGCCATGGAGCAGCTGCAGGGTTTGTATCAGAAGGCTCTGAAGGAGGTCGGGGAAGCCAATGCCGCTATTTTCGAAATCCATCAGATGATGCTGGAAGATGATGACTATAACGAGTCGGTAGAAAATATCATCCGCATGCAGCAGGTGAATGCAGAGTATGCGGTAGCTTCCACCGGTGACAATTTTGCACAGATGTTCTCTGCCATGGATGACGACTATATGAGAGCGAGATCTGCGGATGTCAAGGATATTTCCGAGCGCGTGTTAAGCGTGCTCGGAGGCCGGGCCACCGGGATTGCCGCATCCGGGGAACCGGTGATCATCGTTGCAGACGACCTGGCTCCTTCTGAGACAGTACAGCTGAACAAAGATCTGGTGTTGTCCTTCGTGACGGTACACGGTTCCGTCAATTCCCACACGGCAATACTGGCCAGGACCATGAGCATCCCGGCACTGATCGGTACCGCAATTCCTCTGACAGATGATATCGACGGAAAAGTCGGTATTGTAGACGGAAAAAACGGGTGTATTTATGTGGATCCCGATGAAGATACCCTGGGCAGAATGCAACAGTTAAAGCTGGAGGAACAGGAGAAGAAGGAATTGCTCCAGACCCTGAAGGGAAGAGAAAATATCACTATTGATGGTAAGAAGATCATGCTCTATGCTAATATAGGTAACAGCAAGGATCTGGCGGCAGTATTGCAGAATGATGCCGGAGGTATCGGTCTGTTCCGCAGCGAGTTTATTTACCTGGAGAGAGATACGTTCCCTACCGAAGAAGAGCAGTTTCAGATCTATCGTACGGTAGCGGAGACTATGGCAGGCAAACCTGTGATCATTCGTACACTGGATATCGGTGCGGATAAAAAATGCGATTACTTTGAAATGGAACCGGAGGAAAATCCGGCTATGGGTTGTCGGGCTATCCGTATCTGTCTGACCAGACCGGAAATCTTCAAGACACAGCTGCGGGCACTGTTCCGCGCCAGCGCCTTTGGCAATATTTCCATTATGTATCCCATGATCATCAGTGTAGATGAGCTAAGGAAGATCAAGACAATCGTGGCTGAGATCCGACAGGAACTGACAGAACAGGGAGTTACTTTCGGTGAACCGAAGCAGGGGATCATGATCGAGACTCCGGCGGCTGTCATGATGAGCGAAGAACTGGCAAAGGAAGTGGACTTTTTCAGCATCGGAACCAATGACCTGACGCAGTATACATTAGCGATCGACAGGCAGAATCCCAAGCTGGATGCTTTCTATGATCCGCATCATCCCGCAGTGCTGCGTATGATACAGATGGTCGTGGAAAATGCGCATAAGGCCGGAATCTGGGCAGGTATCTGCGGAGAACTGGGTGCAGATACGACATTGACCAGACGCTTTCTGGCTATGGGTGTTGATGAATTATCTATGTCTCCCGGAAGTATTCTTCCCGTGCGGAAGATCATACTGGAGACAGATGTGACAAAGGAAAGAGAAAATAACAATTTATGCTGACAGAACAACGTTATGAGGTCATTCTGAAATTATTGGAAGAAAAAAACAGCATTACGGTGGCCGAGGTAAAAGATCTGTTAAATACGTCGGAATCCACGGTGCGCCGGGACATCACAGCATTGCATAATGCCGGGAAGCTGGTAAAGGTCTTTGGAGGTGCTGTGGCATGTGACCGGACGGTGATAACACATGAACCCACGGTGGAACAGAAGGCAGAAGTCAATGTGGAAGCCAAACAGCTGGTGGCTGCCAAGGCGGCAGCACTGATCCGGCCGGAGGATTTTATCTATCTGGATGCAGGTACGACCACAGCAAGTATGCTTTCTTATCTGACAGAGAAAAGTGCCACCTTTGTGACCAATGCGGTAGCGCATGCCAAGACACTGGCAGCAGCAGGATTCCGCGTATATCTCATCGGCGGAGAATTAAAAGGCTCCACGGAGGCTGTGGTGGGGAACCAGGCGCTGATGACTCTGCAGAACTATCATTTTACCAAAGGCTTCTTCGGTACGAACGGGATCAGCAAGCAGAGTGGACTGACCACACCGGATATGAATGAAGCTATGGTGAAAAAGACAGCCATGGGACAATGCAGAGAGGTGTTTGTTCTGGCAGATCATTCCAAATTCGGCAATATCAGTTCCGTGACGTTCGGTTCGTTCCAAAACGGTACCATCCTTACGGACACCTGTCCGGAGGAATATAAAAACAGCGGCAACGTGGTGATATGTGGATAGACCGGAAAAAAATGTAAGACAGTAATCCTGAGATCTTCGGTTAAAAAACAGAATGCGACGTACACTATACCCTATACAGAGATGACAGAAATGCAGTGGGGGGAATGTGTATGAAGCTATGGATCACAGAGACGGAAAAAGTGAAAAGGCAGGCAGAGGAAGAGGCCGTAGTCATCTTACAACACTGGAGACAGAAAGTAAGAAGACTTCGCCTCTACCGGGCCTGCCTTTGTGCTGTGCTCATTTTGGCCTGTCTGGGGCTCATGGGTTACAGTTATTATCTGGTGGACAGCAGTATCCCTTCTGTGATCCATGTACGTGCGGAATCGGAGGAGTCATTGGAACTGAGTATTCCTGCCAGGGGAGAAATAGTTAATGTCAGCAGGCAGGGAAACAGTAATATTCCCGATGGTGCGGTGACGATAGATCTGAGCCGTCCGTTGACGCTGAAGACCGGAAATGCGGACAATCTGCAGATGCAGGTGAAATTGTTCGGCATCCTGCCGTTCAAACAGGTGGGCATACGAGTGATCGAAGACCAGGAATTGATTCCGGTGGGAGTCCCGATAGGAATTTATGTCAAAACGGAAGGTGTACTGGTAGTAGGTACCGGAGAGTTCGCATCACAAGGGGCGGGAAAAGTATCTCCGGCAAAAAATATTTTGAAAAGCGGTGATTATGTAATAAAGTTAAACGGTACGGAAGTCACCGGAAAAGATGACTTCATTACGAGAATCGAGAACTGCGGTGGAGAACAACAGATCCTGACCATCCGGAGGGATGCTGAGACTTATGATGTGAGAATAAAACCGGAGAGGGATCGGACGGGAAAGTATAAGATCGGTGTCTGGGTCAGGGATAATGCGCAGGGAGTCGGTACCATGACATATATTGACGAAAACGGGAATTTCGGTGCACTGGGACATGGAATCAATGATGTGGATACCAGCACATTGATGGAGATGAATGATGGCACACTCTACCAGACCGAGATTATTTCTATACGAAAAGGGGCGGCGGGCCAGCCGGGAGAGATGACGGGAATGATTGTATATTCGGATGACAGGATCCTGGGAGATATCACGAGAAACAGTATCAGAGGGATATTCGGAAAATGCAATCAGAAGGCACTGGCACTCGGAACGGAGGAAGCTTTGCCCATTGGATTAAAACAGGAGATAGAGAAAGGACCTGCACAGATTTTGTGTACTGTGGACGGAACCACAAGATATTATGACATTGAGATTACGGAGATCCATCTGGATCATGACAATGTGAATCGGGGAATTGAACTTCGGGTAACGGATCCGGAGCTGCTATCGGTGACCGGCGGTATTGTCCAGGGGATGAGTGGGGCACCGATTATTCAAAAGGGGAAATTCGTGGGAGCCGTCACCCATGTCCTGGTGCAGGACAGCACCAGGGGATATGGGATTTTTATTGAAAATATGCTGGAATAGTCTTGCATAAAACTTTCCGCTACTGTACGACCGCTTTGTCCACTTCGATGACAGTGAAGAAATCCGGATGGCTGGTCTGGATACGTTTGGTAATGGAATCCATGACTTCCTGATCGGAGACCGGATAATCATATGGGATCACGATATCGAAGATGACATTGGTATGGGTGGGACCTTTGACAATGCGAAAATCATGCATGCTAAGCTTCGGATCGATCTGATCCAGGTATCCGGAGACTTCTGCCTTCAGGGAAAGGGTCTCGGGATCGCTGGTGCTTACAGGATCCATGTGGATCACAGCATTGCAGTTCAGCTTTCTGCGCAGTTCATGTTCAATGGTATCGATGGTATCGTGCAGGGTTATAATATTACCGTCCGCAGGCACTTCTGCATGCAGAGAGATCAGAGTCCTTCCGGGGCCGTAATTATGTACGATCAGATCGTGGATGCCGATGACATTATCATAGGATAATACGATGTCATTGATCTGCTGTACCAGTTCCGGCTCGGGGGGCTGCCCAAGCAGGGGACTGATCGTGTCTTTTGCTGCAACAAAGCCGGAGTAGAGGATGAACATACCTACCAGCACACCACAGTAACCGTCGATAATGATACCGGAGGCGGCGGAGACGATAGTGCCGATGAGAACCACCGTAGTTGCCACCACATCGCTTAAACTGTCAATGGCAGTAGCTTTCATGGCTACGGAGCTGATCCGGGTACCGATGCGGCGGTTATATAGTGACATATAGCATTTTACCACAATTGAAAATACCAGTATGCCAATAATGACAGGGGAGTAATCAGGAGCTTCCGGATGGAAGATTTTGCTTACAGAGCTTTTCACCAGTTCGAAGCCCATGAGCACGATCAGGATAGAGACTAACAATCCGGAGATATATTCGATCCGCCCGTGTCCGAAGGGATGGTCAGAGTCCGGCTTCTGTCCCGCCATCCGGAAGCCTACCAGCGTAATGATGGAGGATGCCGCATCCGACAGGTTGTTGAATGCATCTGCCGTGATGGCGATGGAATGACTGAATAAGCCTGCCAGAGCCTTGGTAGTGAACAGGATCAGGTTGAAACAGATCCCGACGATACCGCAGAGTATCCCATATGCCTGACGAATGCCGGGATCCGTAACATTTTCATGATCCCTGATAAATAATTTTGCCAATAATGTAACCATAAGATAACCCCTTTTCCCATATGAGAGTTTAAGGAATATTGTAGCGCATATGAAGGGAAAATACAAGTGCAAGAAATCAGCGGTTGCTATTGCGCATCCGGCATTTTCAGTGTATAATCTCCGTGGACGTAATGTAAGCTTTTATAACGGTTCCGATGTGCAAACCTCGGAACCGTACAGGTAATAATGATAAAATAAAATGGAGGAACGATCGATGAGAAAGAAACCGGTTGTATTAATGATCCTGGATGGTTATGGATTGAATGATAAGGTAGAGGGCAACGCCGTAGCACAGGCCAATACCCCTGTAATGGACTCCCTGATGAAGGAGTATCCTTTTGTACATGGTAATGCCAGCGGTATGGCAGTAGGTCTTCCCGAAGGTCAGATGGGTAACTCTGAGGTAGGTCATATGAATATGGGTGCCGGCCGTATCGTATATCAGGAGTTGACCCGTATCACCAAGGAGATCCAGGACGGCGACTTTTTTAAGAATGAAGCTCTGTTAAAAGCCATTGATAATTGTAAGAAGAACAACAGCGCCCTGCATCTGATGGGTCTGTTATCCGACGGTGGCGTACACAGCCACATTACCCATCTGTACGGCCTGCTGGAGCTGGCGAAGCAGCAGGGCCTGGAAAAAGTATATGTTCACTGCTTCTTAGATGGACGTGATACCCCTCCCGCCAGCGGTAAGAGCTATGCAGAGCAGTTAAATGAAGAAATGAAGAAAATCGGTGTAGGTAAGATCGCTTCTGTAATGGGCCGTTATTATGCTATGGATCGTGATAACAATTATGACCGTGTACAGCTGGCTTACGACGCCATGACCGAAGGTAAAGGCTTGACCGCTGCCTGCGGTATCTGTGGTATCCAGGAGTCTTACGACAGAGAAGAGACCGATGAGTTTGTAAAACCTACTGTTGTTGTAGAAGATGGCAAGGCAGTCGGACTGGTGCAGGACAAGGATTCCGTGATCTTCTTCAACTTCCGTCCCGACCGTGCAAGAGAGATCACCAGAGCCTTCTGTGATGATGACTTCAAGGGATTTGACCGTGTGAGAAAGGATATTACTTTTGTATGCTTCTCCGATTACGATCCTACCATTCCTAATAAAGAAGTGGCATTCCACAAGATCGCCATTACCAATACCTTCGGTGAGTGGCTGGCAGCTCATGACATGAAGCAGGCACGTATCGCCGAGACTGAGAAGTATGCACATGTAACCTTCTTCTTCAACGGCGGCGTAGAGCAGCCCAACGAGGGAGAGGATCGTATCCTGGTAAATTCTCCCAAGGATGTGGCAACCTATGATCTGAAGCCGGAGATGAGTGCTCCTCAGGTCTGCGGGAAACTGCTTGATGCGATCCGCTCTGAAAAATATGATGTGATCGTGATCAACTTCGCGAACCCCGATATGGTAGGTCATACCGGTGTGATCTCTGCAGCCATCAAGGCGATTGAGACCGTAGATGAGTGCGTAGGCAAGGCAGTACAGGCAGTGAAGGATGTAGACGGCGTTCTGTTCATCTGTGCAGACCACGGTAACGCAGAGCAGATGATTGATTACACCACCGGTCAGCCTCATACCGCACATACCACCAATCCGGTTCCGTTCATCCTGGTAAACTACGATCCTGCTTATACGCTGAAAGAGGGCGGATGCCTGGCAGATATCGTACCTACCCTGATCAACGTGATGGGTATGGAGCAGCCGGCAGAAATGACAGGAAAGTCTCTGTTAATTAAAAAGTAATCACCGGAATATTTTCGGTAAGATCGCAGAAACCATAAAAGCAGAGGAAGATTCCTCAGGCACTTTGCACGGTGCCTGGGGATTTTATATCTAAATTTTCTTATCAGCAGGAGGAAGAATTATATTATATGGAACAGAAGAAAAATCTGGTAACTCTGGGCAGCACCGGCATCACCGTAGAGAAAAACTCCTTCGGAGCGCTGCCCATCCAGCGGATCTCCAAGGAAGCAGCCATTGGACTGCTTCGCAAAGCCTATGCTGCAGGCGTGACCTTTTATGACACTGCCAGATACTATACTGACAGTGAAGAGAAAGTGGGCGCTGCCTTTGAGGGTATGCGTGACAAAATATATATCGCTACCAAGACCGGAGCCACCACAGCAGAAGGCTTCTGGAAGGAGCTGCACACTTCCCTGGAAAAATTAAAAACAGATTATATCGACATCTACCAGTTCCACAATCCGGCATTCTGCCCGAAGCCGGGAGATGGCACGGGATTGTATGAGGCCATGCTGGAAGCCAAAGAAAAAGGCATGATCCGTCACATTGGTATTACCAATCACCGTCTGAATGTAGCGCATGAAGCCATTGAAAGCGGACTGTATGAGACACTGCAGTTCCCTTTCTGCTATCTGGCTACCGACAAGGATCTGGAACTGGTACAGGATTGCAAAAAGGCAGGCATGGGATTCATTGCCATGAAGGCACTGTCCGGCGGACTGATCAATAATTCCGCAGCGGCATATGCATATCTGGCACAGTTTGATAATGTACTTCCCATCTGGGGAGTCCAGCGGGAGAGTGAGCTGGATGAATTTCTGTCCTATATAGATAATCCTCCTGCATTAACACCCGAATTACAGGCGGTGATCGATCGTGACAGAGAAGAACTGCAGGGAGAGTTCTGCAGAGGCTGCGGCTATTGCATGCCCTGTCCCGCAGGGATCGAGATCAACAATTGTGCCCGCATGAGCCTGATGATCCGCAGAGCACCTTCTGCCGCACAGCTGACAGACGAGATGCAGGCAAAAATGCGTAAGATTGAAGAGTGCCTGCATTGTGGCAGATGTAAATCCAAGTGTCCCTATGGACTGGATACTCCGGCACTGCTTGAGAAAAATTATAAGGATTACTGTGAGATCCTTGCCGGAAAAGCGTATTAACACATAGCAGATCTGAATAATAACCTCCTTATGGGACATACTTACCTAAGAAAAAGTAAGTTAAGGATGCCTGTAAGGAGGTTTTTTATGGAAAAATATCTGGAGATCGTCGAAGTACATGGAAGGGAGATTCTGGATTCCAGAGGAAATCCCACGGTGTCTGCCACTGTCACGGTGAAGGACAGAGAGAACGGCAGATGTTTTCAGGGGATGGCAGCGGTGCCCTCCGGAGCCAGTACCGGACAGTTCGAGGCTGTGGAACTCAGGGATGGAGAAACCAGATATTTCGGACTGGGTGTGCAGCATGCCGTCAAAAACGTGGATGAAAAGATTGCAAGTGTTTTGGTGGGAGAGAATGCATTGGAGCAGATCCGTATCGACCGGATCCTGCGGGAGACGGACGGCACGGACAAT
This sequence comes from Simiaoa sunii, assembly GCF_014337175.1. Taxonomy (GTDB): domain Bacteria; phylum Bacillota; class Clostridia; order Lachnospirales; family Lachnospiraceae; genus Acetatifactor; species Acetatifactor intestinalis. The sequence goes on from NZ_CP060633.1 coordinate 1,442,432, forward strand.
AAGAGTAACCTGGGAGCCAATGCCATGCTGGCAGTGTCCATGGCGGTGGCAAGAGCAGCTGCGGAGGCACTGGGTCTTCCCCTGTATCGTTACTTCGGAGGAATCTCTCCGAGACTTCTGCCGGTACCTATGATGAATATCTTAAACGGCGGAAAGCATGCGGCGAACACCGTGGATTTCCAGGAGTTCATGATCATGCCCGCGCAGGCGGAGAACTTTGCGGAGGGGTTACGGATCTGTGCGGAAATTTATCATAATCTGAAAAAACTGCTGGAGGAGAAAGGCTTGTCCACCGGAGTCGGGGATGAGGGCGGCTTTGCACCCAATCTGCCGGATGCGGAGAGCGTGCTGGATTTCCTCGTGGAGGCGATCGAGGCTTCCGGATATGTACCGGGGCAGGATATCAAGATCGCCATGGATGCCGCCAGCAGTGAACTATATAATGAAAAAACAGGAATGTACCATTTCCCCGGAGAGAGTAAGCTGAAGGGAGAGGAAGTCCTGCGGGATACCGGAGAAATGCTCTCGTATTATGAACGGCTTGTGGAGAACTATCCCATTATCTCTATTGAGGACGGACTGGATGAAAATGACTGGGATGGTTGGCAGGAGCTGACGAAACGGCTGGGGGATAAGATCCAGTTAGTGGGAGATGATCTGTTTGTCACAAATACAAAACGGCTGGATGCCGGGATCAAACTTCATTGTGGTAATGCCATTCTGGTAAAAGTCAATCAGATCGGAACGCTGTCCGAAGCCTTCGAAGCGGTGGAGATGGCACACAAGAATGGTTACAAGGCTGTGATCTCCCACAGATCCGGCGAGACGGAGGATACCACCATAGCAGATATAGCGGTGGCACTGAATGCCGGACAGATCAAGACCGGAGCACCATGTCGCAGCGATCGTGTGGCGAAGTACAACCGGCTGCTTGCCATTGAAGAGGAGTTAAAGGATGCCGCGGCATATATGGAGCCGTTTTGCAAAATCTGAGTGACTGCGCAACAAAATGAAAACTACAAAAAATAAAAAATGTATAAAAAAGAAGAATTTTCTGCACCGGAAATTCTTCTTTTTTTTGAGGAAAACTATAGAGACATACATGGGAGAAAGAAAAAAGAACAAAAATATAATGTGTAAATATACATCATATACTGGAAAATATACACTATATACAGAAATTGAAAACAGAGACTATTTTTATTGAAAAACTTTTTCATAAATATACAGACAAATGTGCGTAGCACACGAACACGGTGGAGATAAATCAGGAATAAGAAAAACACGGAAACTGGCAGATGCTTCATATGTAATTCAGTTGACAGCCTTGAAAAAGTGTTGTAATATAACAAAAGTCGTTGTCGGAAAAGTAAAGTACATTTTACGTACGTGTATACTTGCATACAAATACGAAAAGTGTATTTTATGAATGTCCGTAGGCAAAAGAAAAGCAAGGAGTTGAAGAGATGCTTAAATATATTGCAAAACGTATCGGTCTGGCGCTGATCACGATTTTTACAGTAGCAACACTCACCTTTTTCCTGATGAACATGGTCCCCGGTGGTCCGTTCCTCTCGGAGAAAGCAGTAAGCCCTGCTGCACAGGCAGCCCTGGAGGCAAAATATGGACTGGACAAGCCTTTGTCCCAGCAGTATCTGACGTATATGAAAGATGCTTTGCACGGTGATTTCGGAGAGAGTCTGAAGCAGAGAGGAAGAACCGTTACTTCTATTATAGTATCCAAGTTCCCTGTATCTGCAAGAGTAGGTGGACTTTCCGTTATCGTAGCGCTGTTGGTAGGTATCCCACTGGGATGTCTGGCAGCTACCCATCGTGGCAAGACGCTGGACAGCGTGATCTCCGTGATCTCCACTTGTGGTATTGCGGTACCAAGCTTCGTTATATGTACTCTGCTTCTGTATTTCCTGGGAAGTAAGGTAAAGATACTGCCCACCTACGGAATCGGCACCTGGAAGCATTATGTGATGCCCGTGATCGCACTGGCGTTGTACCCAACTGCTTATATTATGAGACTGATGCGTTCTTCCATGTTGGATGTTCTGGGACAGGATTATATGAGAACCGCTACGGCGAAGGGAGTAAAACCTTTCTTCCGTCTGTTCAAGCATGCACTGAGAAATGCACTGCTCCCCGTTATCACCTATGTAGGTCCTATGATGGCTTATACTATGACAGGAAGCTTCGTAGTAGAGAAGATTTTCACGATCCCCGGTCTGGGCAATGAATTTGTCAGCTCGATCATTAACCGTGACTACACCATGATCATGGGTACCACCATTTTCCTCGCAACACTGATGGTTGTCATGAATGTGCTGGTGGATATCGTATATAAGCTCGTCGACCCCAGGATCAAGTTGAAGTAAGATTAACAGGAAGGAAGATACCGATGAAAGAACCGAATGCTATGAGCTTTCATGTAAAATATAAACCGGAAGATTTTATGCCGGCGAACGAAGAAGAGAAGCAGAGCCAGGTCATCATGCGTGAGAGCGTGGGCTTCTGGCAGGATGGCTTCCGCAGACTTCGTAAGAATAAGGTTGCCATGGTCAGCCTCTTCGTTATTATTGTAGTTATGATCTTTTCCTTTATCGTGCCGGCATTTTATCCCTATGATTACAAGACACAGATCAAAGGAAGCGAGAATCTGCACCCCATGCAGTATTCTGAGAAAGAGATAGAGCGTATGGATGCGGGAGAGAAGGTATTCCCCCATGTGCTCGGTACCGATAAAATGGGCCGTGATTATGCCATCCGTGTTATGATGGGAAGCCGTATCTCCCTGTTGGTTGGTCTGATCGCTACTGCCATCATTTTCGTGATCGGTTCCCTGATCGGTTCCATCTCTGCATTCTTCGGTGGATGGGTGGATCTGATCATCATGCGTATTGTGGATATTATCTATACGATACCGGATTTCCTGCTGATCGTGCTGCTGTCCTTTGCGTTGAAGGATCCGCTGGCGAATCTGGCACAGCTTCCCGGATTCGGATGGATGCAGATCGTAGGATCTAACCTGATCAGTATCTTCATCGTGTTCGCATTGCTGTACTGGGTAGGAATGGCACGTATGGTACGAAGCCAGATCCTGACCCTGAAGGAGAATGATTATGTCATGGCAGCCAAAGCTCTGGGAGCAAAGGATGGCCGTATCATTAAAAAGCATCTGCTGACCAACTGTATCGGTACGCTGATCGTTACTACCACACTGCAGATCCCTTCCTCTATTTTTACCGAGAGCTATCTGAGCTTTTTAGGCATGGGTGTGGCAGTTCCCCTGCCTTCCCTGGGAAGCCTTGCAAGTGATGCCATTAACGGAATGATCACATTCCCGTACCTGCTGTTTGCACCCTGTCTGCTGATCAGTCTGATCATCTTAAGCTTTAACCTGTTTGGTGACGGACTTCGTGATGCATTCGACCCGAAGCTTAAGAATTAATGGAAGGAGTAGTGAAGATGGATAACAATTATCTGGTAGATATACAGCATGAACGTCTCTCTTTCTTTACTCCTGCCGGAGAAGTAAAGGCACTGAACGATGTCTCCATTCACCTGAAGGAAGGGGAAGTACTGGGCATCGTAGGAGAGAGTGGTTCCGGTAAATCCGTAACCGCATACAGTCTGATGGGACTGACCGCTTATCCCGGTAAGCTGATCGGCGGAGAACTTCACTTCAATGGACACGAAGTGGAGAAAATGACCGAAAAAGATTTTTCCAAGATGCGTGGTAAAGAGGTCTCCATTATTTTCCAGGATCCTCTGACCAGCTTAAATCCCGTATATACCATTGGTAATCAGATTATGGAAGTGATCCGTCTGCATACCGATGCGGACAAGAAAAAGGCATATGCAAGAGCAGTGGAGCTTTTGTCTCTGGTAGGTATCAATGAACCGGAGAAGCGTATGAAGCAGTATCCCCACGAGCTGTCCGGTGGTATGAGACAGCGTGTCATGATCGCAATCGCACTGGCATGTGAACCGAAGCTTCTGATCGCCGATGAACCTACTACCGCACTGGACGTTACCATTCAGGCGCAGATCCTGGAGCTGATGATGGAGCTGAAGGACAAGTTGGGCATGGCGATTATCATGATCACCCATGACCTGGGTATCGTGGCGAGCATGTGTGACCGTATTGCAGTCATGTATGCCGGTCGTATCGTGGAGACCGGTACCTGTGACGAGATCTTCTATCATCCGAAGCATGAATATACCAAGGGTCTTCTGGAGAGTATCCCCCGGCTGGACAGCACGAAGCATGAGAAGCTGATCCCCATCGAGGGTAACCCGGTGGATCTTCTGAATCCTCCTGAAGGATGCGCATTCGCACCCCGCTGTAAGAACTGCATGAAGATCTGCCTGAGAGAGAATCCTCCTAAGACGGATTTCAGTAAGACGCATTATGCACACTGCTTTATGAACCAGAAAGCTGAGATGGAGGGAGGAAATACCAATGAGTGATAAGTTACTTCAGGTTGAACATTTGAAGCAATACTTCCCCGCAGGCGGCATGGGTAAAAACCGTAAGTTCGTGAAGGCCGTGGATGATGTCAGCTTTTTTGTAAATAGAGGTGAGACTCTCGGACTGGTAGGAGAGAGCGGCTGTGGTAAGACCACCACCGGACGTTCTATCTTACGATTATATGAGCCCACCGGCGGCAAGATCACATTTGACGGCAATGTGATCCTGGATGTTGAAAATAAAGTAAAGGTGGATATGCTGCCTTATCGCCAGAAGATGCAGATGGTATTCCAGGATCCTTATGCAAGTCTGGATCCCAGAATGACCGTAGGAGATATCGTAGGGGAAGCCATAGATATTCATAAGCTGGCTGCCAATAAAAAGGAACGTCATGACAGGATCATCTCCATGCTGGAGAAGGTCGGACTGAACTCTGAGCATGCGAACAGATATCCTCATGAATTCTCCGGTGGACAGCGTCAGCGTGTCGGCATTGCGAGAGCACTGGCAGTGAACCCGCAGTTTATCGTCTGCGATGAGCCGATCTCCGCACTGGATGTATCGATCCAGGCACAGGTGGTGAATATGTTCGAGGAGCTGCAGGAGCAGATGGGACTGACCTATCTGTTCATCGCACATGACCTCTCTGTCGTAAAACATATCTCCGACCGTATCGGCGTTATGTACCTGGGCAAAATGGTAGAGCTGGCAGACAGCTACGAGCTGGTAGCACGAAGCCTGCATCCTTATACCAAGAGCCTGATCTCTGCAATCCCCATTGCAGATCCCATCAAGGCAAGAGCAAGTAAACGTATTGTTCTGCAGGGAGATGTACCCAGCCCCTTAAATCCTCCTACCGGATGCCGTTTCCGCACCAGATGTCCTTATGCGGATGAGTGTTGTGCACAGAAGGAACCCGAATGGAGAGAAGTGGAAAAGGGCCACTACGTGGCTTGCCACCATGTGGAAAAGATCAATGCCTGAAATTAGGTATTGACAGCTGAGCAATTTAGCTGTTTAATATAAAGTTATACAAAGCATAGTGCTTTTGTATGAAAAGAAAGAGGAGGATAACTTTATGAAAAAGAAGTTAGCTATGCTGCTCACCGCAGCAATGCTGGTAGGTTCTCTGGCAGCATGCGGCAGCAGCGACAATGGTTCTTCTGCAACCGGCAGTGCCAGTGCAACTGACAGCACCAAGACCGATGCAGCAGCAACTGAAGTTAGTACCGAAGGCAAACAGCTTACCGTTCAGATCGGTCCCGATCCCGAGACCATCGATCCCGCACTGAACAGTGCAGTAGATGGCGGTAATATGCTGCTTCACTCTTTTGAGTGTCTTCTGACGATTGACCAGGATGGTAAGATAGCTCCCGGACAGGCTGAGACCTGGGAAGTATCTGAGGATGGTCTTACCTGGACTTTCCATCTTCGTGATGGATTAAAGTGGTCTGACGGCAGTGATCTGACCGCAGACGATTTCGTATACAGCTGGAAGCGTGTATGCGATCCCGTAGTAGCAGCTCCTTATGCTGAGACTGTTCTGGGTATGGTTAAGGGCTTTGACGAGGCACAGGCAGGTGATCTGGATGCTCTGGCAGTATCCGCTCCCGATGCTAAGACCTTCGTTGTAGAGCTTTCCAATCCCTGCCCTTACTTCGAGTCTCTGGCAGCATTCGCTACCCTGAGCCCTGTTCAGCAGGCAACCGTAGAGGCTAACGGCGATGCATGGGCTACCGCAGCTGAGACCTATATCTCCAACGGACCTTTCTACATTACCGAGTGGGTACCCGGTTCTCACATTACCATGTCCAAGAACCCTAACTACTGGAATGCTGATGCGATCAAGCTTGGCAGCATCAAATTCGTACTGATGGAGGATTCCAATGCAGCTTATACTGCATACCAGTCCGGTGATGTACTGTTCATCAAGGATGTTCCTACCCAGGAGATCCCCAGCTTACAGGGTAACCCTGAGTTCCATGTAGAGCCTAACCTGGGAACTTACTATCTGTCTATGAACCTGGAAGATCCTGCATTCGCAGATGTAAATGTTCGTAAGGCTCTGAGCCTGGCAATTGATCGTGATTATGTAGCAAATACCCTGATGCAGGGAACCTACTCTCCCGCATACAACCTCGTAGGTGAGGGCTGGGTAGATACCGACGGCAGCTCCTTCAATGCAAATGCTAACGGTGGTCAGAGCTATATCTCCGATGATTTCGATGCTAACCTTGAGGAAGCTAAGCAGCTCTTAGCTGATGCAGGTTACCCCAATGGTGAAGGACTTCCTACCATCACCTATACTACCAATGATGCAGGTTACCACAAGACTGTTGCTGAGTACTTACAGCAGGCATGGGGCGAGCTTGGTATTAATGTAGAAGTAAATATCGTTGAGTGGTCCAGCTTCACTCCGATGAGACGTAACGGTGAGTACATGGTAGCACGTAACGGATGGGTAGGAGATTACAGCGATCCTTCCAATATGTTAGACCTGTTCTGCACCGGCAACGGTAACAACGATGGTAAGTTCTCCAACGCTGACTTCGATGCAGCTATGGAGAAGGCAGCTTCCACCATGGATACCGCTGAGCGTTCCGCAGCTCTTCATCAGGCTGAGGATGTTCTGATGGAGCAGGTAGGATGCATCCCTGTTGCTTACTACAATGACTTCTGGCTGCAGAGTGAGAAGATCACCGGTATCTGGCATTCCGCTTATGGTTTCTGGTACTTCATGTATGGTGACATCGCAGAGTAAGCTGCGGATCTGATTATTCAGAATAAAAAACAAAGGATCCCCGTGAGATCGTAAAGATTTCCGGGGGTTCTTTTTTGTGCCGCCTTTTCGGTGCTGTATTGTAAAATGTTGTTGCAATTGTGTACAATATATGGTAATATAAAATCTGCTTGACATTAGGAGGTGTGAAATGGAAGCATTAAGAGTGGTAATCAACATAATTTTTATATTGGTATGCGTAGCACTGACGGTGTTAGTATTGATGCAGGAAGGTAAGTCCGCAGGACTGGGTTCTATCAGCGGTGCAGCTGAGACTTACTGGGGCAGAAATAAAGGACGTTCCATGGAAGGTATGCTGGTGAAGATCACGAAGATCCTTGCAGTATTCTTCATGTTACTTGCAGTCGTACTGAATCTGAACGTATTTTAATCATTACGAAGGATGACACTCTTGTGTGCATGGCATACAAGGGTGTTTTGTTTATTCATAGGAAATTTTTTCCTATGAATAAATAACGCTCCGCAGGGATCGCACTGCGGCGGTTATGAAATTTGTCGCAAAAGCGACCCGCCGCAGGCGGAGAATCTCGCAATCGAGATTCTTTTTTATATTAAGAGAGGTTACATGAGTAATAACGAAATCAGAGAGAAGAGAAAAAAAGTAATCTGTGATCTGGTGAAGGATGATTTTTATGTTCCGATGAAGGAAAAGGAACTGGCAATATTTCTTCAGGTCGCAAAAGAAGACCGGGAAGAGTTTCGTGAGATATTGCGGGAACTTTTAGCGGAAGGAAAGCTTACCCTGACCGTTAAGGGTAAATATATGAAGTCCAACGGTAAGGTGCTGACAGGAACTTTTATCAGCAATGCCAAAGGCTTTGGATTTGTGGAAGTGGAAGGAAGGGACGAGGATCTGTTCATTCCGGAGGACAAGCAGGGTGGAGCATTCCATAAGGATACCGTGGAAGTGGCACTTCTGCCTGCGAAGACCGGTAAACGGCAGGAAGCGCAGGTCATTCGCATCATTGCCAGAGGAATGACCCAGGTGGTGGGAACCTATGAGCAGTCCAAGAGTAATTTCGGCTTTGTCATCCCGGATAACACGAAGATAGCACAGGATATTTTCGTGCCGAAGGAGTGGTCGAAGGGAGCCATGACCGGACATAAGGTCGTGGTGGAGATCACCGGATACGGCACGGATACGAAGAGTCCTGAGGGCAAAGTCGTGGAGATCCTGGGACATATCAACGATCCCGGTGTAGACATCATGTCTATCGTACGTGGCTTTGATCTGCCGGTGGAATTCGGCGAGAAGATCATGAACCAGGTGGAGAGGGTATCCCAGGAGGTATCCGAGGCGGACTGTGCCGGCCGCAGGGATCTGCGGAATGTGACCATGGTGACCATCGATGGAGAGGATGCCAAGGATCTGGATGACGCTGTCAGTGTATCCTTTGACGGGACATATTATCACTTAGGAGTACACATTGCAGACGTGACGAACTACGTGCAGGAAAATTCCGTACTGGACAGAGAAGCATTAAAGCGCGGCACCAGCGTCTATCTGGTAGACCGTGTGATCCCTATGCTGCCCCATGCCTTGAGTAACGGTATCTGTTCCCTGAACGAAGGTGTGGACCGTCTGGCATTAAGCTGCCTGATGAAGGTGGATGAAGAGGGCGAGATCGTGGACTATGAGATCTGCGAATCTGTGATCCGGGTCAATAAGCGAATGTCTTATACCGTGGTGAAAAAGCTGTTGGAGGAGCCGGAGTGTGTAGAGTATAACGCCGGTGCGCCGGATGGAACCGCCGGAGAAAGCGCAGGAACCGTAACAGACTATTCCCAGTATAGGGAACTGCTTCCTATGTTCCAACAAATGGCTGAGCTCGCGGACAAACTGCGGAAGAAGAGACAGAAGAGGGGATCCATTGATTTTGATTTTCCGGAGTGCAAGATCCTGTTAGATAAGGAAGGACATCCACTGGATATTAAGCCTTACGAGCGGAATGTGGCGACTATGCTGATCGAGGATTTCATGCTCGCAGCGAATGAGACAGTGGCACAACATTTTTACTGGCAGGAGCTGCCCTTCGTCTACCGTGTCCATGATGTACCGGATCCGGAGCGGATCCAGAAGCTGTCCACGTTCATCAGCAATTACGGGTATTACATGAAGGCGCTGGGGCGGAAGAACAGCAAGGTCTCCGCGGAGGAGATCCATCCCAAGGAGATCCAGAAGCTGTTACAGAAGATTGAGGGAACTCCCGAAGAGCCTATGATCGCCAGATTGACCCTGCGCAGCATGAAACAGGCGAAATACAGCACGGAGTGTACCGGACATTTTGGACTGGCATGTCAGTATTACTGTCATTTTACTTCGCCGATCCGCCGTTATCCGGATCTGCAGATCCATCGTATTATCAAGGAACAGCTGCGGGGACGCCTGAAGGAAGAGAGAGTGGAGCACTATCGGGATATTCTGCCGGAGGTGGCTAAGCATTCTTCCGAGATGGAGCGCCGTGCCGATGAGGCAGAGCGGGAGACGGACAAGCTGAAGAAGGTGGAATATATGGAACAGCACATCGGAGAGGAATACGAGGGTGTGATCTCCGGTGTCACCGGCTGGGGACTGTATGTGGAACTGCCAAATACCGTGGAAGGGCTGATCCATATTTCCACGATCCCGGGCGACTATTATCACTACAATGAGGCAGCCTGTGAGATGGTGGGAGAAGCCACCGGACGTTGCTTCAAACTGGGAATGCCGGTACGGATCGAAGTGGAAGACTGCGACCGTTTTATGCGCACCATCAATTTCCGGCTGGTGGATCAATAAATCCGCGGATTAAATGAACTGTTAGTTCATTGACAATTACGGAAAATATAGTAAACTGTAACTATTCAGAGCCGAAAAAGAAGCTCCGCAGGGGCGTTTTGTGAATGGGTTTCTGAATAGTTATAAGGTTTTAAGAGGTAGCCATGGCAAAAGGAAAAGAGTCCCAGAAGCTGATCGCAAACAATAAAAAAGCATATCACGATTTTTTCATCGATGAGACCTATGAGTGCGGCATTGCCCTGCACGGTACGGAAGTAAAGTCCATGCGGATGGGAAAATGCAGCATCAAGGAGGCTTTCGTCCGCATTGAAGACGGAGAAGTATTCGTCTACGGAATGCATGTAAGTCCTTATGAGAAGGGGAATATTTTTAACAAAGACCCCCTTCGTGTGAAAAAGCTGTTGCTGCACAAGTACGAGATCAACAAGCTGTTGGGCAAGATCAAGGAAAAAGGGTATACATTAGTCCCTTTACAGGTATACTTTAAAGACGGTAAGGTAAAGGTAGAGATCGGACTGGCACGTGGTAAAAAGCTCTATGACAAGAGAGAAGCCATTGCCAAAAAGGATCAGCGCAGAGAGGCAGAGAAGGAATTCAAGGTCCGCAATCTGTAATCTGCAGGCTCTGATCCTGCAATGCTTTACTGCAAGTGCTTGACAGTGTGTGTGCCATCAAGTATACTTGGTCTGACAATTGAATAAGGGGTAGTAAAGGTTTCGACAGGGGTTTTGCAGCTGGAGAAGCGAGTCGCATGGTAATGCGTTAAATGGCCAAATTAAAATTAAACGCTAACGATAATTTAGCATACGCTGCCTAATGGCAGCAGTCGGCCCTAGGGCACTCACACCTTAGGATCCCGGCTTCAAACATGTGAGAAACGACATATGCAAAGCTTTGCGCATATGGGCGTAACATGAAGCTACTGAAATGCTCAGGGTGTTTATTCCCGGGGCGCGGAGGGAATGTCAAAGAATAAACTACACTCGTAGAAGGACAGGGAATAGGCTTTTGGACACGGGTTCGACTCCCGTCTACTCCATAGAAAAAGTGCCGTTTTTGCGGCACTTTTTCTTTTTCGTGTGTGCATTATTGAGGACTGATTCGCTGCAAAAGAGCATCCTGCAATACTTGTGAAAAGTTAATATTCATTGCAACAGCAGCTTCATTCAGCCATTCGGGAATGGTCAATGTTTTTTTAACAGCTTTGTTGTTAAAACGTTTGCGATATTCCAGGGTATCGCATGCAACCATACTTAAAAAGGAATCCGCAGTAACTTTGATGTCTGACATTTTGGAGGGCTGTGGAATGGGGCGTTGGTCCTTTTCATATCCATAGAGAATAAGCGCGAGGGCATCTTCAGCCATAAACAGAGCATCAGCCAGCGTGTCGCCGCAGGTATAACAACCTTCCAGATCGGGAAAATATACAGAATAACCTCCATCTGGTTCAGAAGTAAAAATAGCGGGATAAACATATTTAGACATAAGAATCTCCTTTCTAAGAATCCATTCCGGCAAAAAAACACCTCAAATAATAAGCCGAAATGTTTAGATGATTGGCATATTATTTGAAGTGTTTTTAGATATTTTTAGCATACTGTTTTTTGAAAAAATTGTCAATGAAAAGGAAAGGTCAGATGAAAAATGTGGTATAATTTCCAAAGAGTTTTACAAGGGAGTAATTGACAAGCTATGAAAATGAAACACAACAGACCTCAGAAACGTTTGATAACACAATTGTCATTATGGCTGGCACTGCTATTGGCATTCACCGGCTGTGCGGAAAGCACCGTCACGTCGCAGGATAATACCTATGCGATAGAGCAGCTGGCGGCGATCCCCTCCGAATTGCTGGAAGCATCGGAGACTGCAGTATCGGAACCCGAATCCGGACAGCCACAGGAAAACGCTTCGGATACACAAGAATCGCAGCAGGTCACATCTGCAACAGACGTTCCGACAGGAGAGGGCACATCAGCATTTTCCCTCCGGGAGATTCCGGCATACTCCGGCACACCTTATACAGAGGTCAATGGCAACCAGCCTTATTTCACAGAGGAGGAGCTGACCACACAGTCCTTCGAAACCTACAGCGAGCTGGACAGCCTGGGGCGCTGTGGCGTGGCATATGCCAACGTGGGACAGGATCTGATGCCGACAGAACCGAGAGGGGAGATCGGAGCCGTGAAGCCTACCGGCTGGCATCTGGTGAAATACGATAATGTGGACGGAAAATACCTATACAATCGCTGCCACCTGATCGCTTACATGCTGGCGGCGGAAAACGCCAACCCGCAGAACCTGATCACCGGAACCAGATATCTCAACGTGCAGGGAATGCTCCCTTTTGAGACGAAAGTCTGCGATTATGTCAAAAATACAGGGAACCATGTCCTGTACCGTGTCACTCCCATATTTGACGGTGATAACCTGCTGGCAGACGGCGTCCTCATGGAAGCCTATTCCGTGGAAGATGCCGGAGAGGGAATCAGCTTCTGTGTATTTGCCTACAATGTGCAGCCGGGGATCGGCATTGACTATGCCACCGGAGATAACTGGGCGGAGGGCAGCGGAACCTACCAAAGCACCGTAGCGTCCGTTGCGGAAGAGACACCGGTGCCACAGCCTGAGACCGATACTGCGGTGCAGATCACACCGGAATCGTCGGCGCCACAGGAATCCCAGGGAATTACTTATGTGCTGAATACCAACACCAAGAAATTCCACTATCCCACATGCTCCAGCGTGGACGATATGAAAGAGAAAAATAAACAGATCTACACCGGCAGCAGAGAAGAGGTCATCAATATGGGATATGTTCCCTGCAAACGGTGCAATCCCTAAATCGGAAGCACACAAAAAGAGATATGCGCAACGAATTGCGCATATCTCTTTTCGCGTCAGAAACTGGAAGAAAAGATGAAATGGATGAAATATGGATGCACAATTGGATAAAATACACAAAAATAGTTAATAAATATTAGAATTATTGTCAATTTAAAATACAAAAAGCACATGCTATAATCCAAACATAACTGAGCAAACGGTTGCGCAAACAAGTTGCGCACCACAGGGAGGATGCTGAGTGGGATATAGCAGTTCCGGCCGGTGCGGGGCACCGGTCGGAAAGAAGAAAGGGAAGGTGCATTATGAAGAAAAGAGACTGGAAGAGAGGTTTGGCATTTGTGTGTGCAACGGCTCTTATCGCAGGAAGCTTAAGTGAATTTGGACCATTGACCCGGGTAAAAGCGGAGGAGACGAATCTGTTTACGGACGGTGATATGGGCGATGATGGCAGTGATTTTTGGAACAGTAATAACTGGAAGGTGGATGACTCCTCATGGTCGGCAGCCAATGATATAAAATACGATCAATGGGCTGCGTATGGAGGTACTGCAAGTGGACTGGGGATTAATTTCGGAGTTGGAGACGGTACAGTAAGCATGTATCAGACCATCGCATCTTTAGATGCCGGTGGCTATACCGTTACAGGCTGGATCAAAGACACCAATAGTAAGATAGGAAAGGTTACAGTGTATCATGGAGAGAATACCACAGATACGGATTCACTGGATATCACTTCTTCTTTTCAACAATTTACCGGACATTTTACATTAGACAAAGCAGAGACCAATTACAAAGTCGGCTTCCAGATCACCAGCGAAAATGGTGCATGGGTGTGCCTGGACAGCCTGAGCCTTACGAAAGATGCAACAGATTCAGCAGAAGAGACTCCGGCACCGGAAGCAACAGAATCCCCGGACCCCACAGCTACGCCGGAAGCTTCTGCCACTCCTGAACCGGAGAGCAATGTTCTGTATTCCAAGACTTTTGAGGAAGGAACCGACCCGGCAGATATGTCTGACTGGTCACAGACCTGGAGTGTAGACAGCAGTGCTACCTCTATAGCAGATACCGGCGCCGGTAATAATACTACAAATGTCTGGAACTACTACTCGGCAACGGCACAGAATCTGACAGCTGCTACTACGGTGACAGCATCCGATGCCGGTAACTATAAAGCATCTTTCCTGACAGCCGGAGAGAACGTGACCGGAACCATCAGCCTCACAGCCGGAGATAGAAAAGTATCGGCGGATCTGACCGCAGGAGGCTGGGATGTCTATACTCCTGCAGAGACCGATGCATTAACCGTAGAGGCAGGTACGGAGCTTACCATTACCATTTCTCTGGATATTGCAGCAGGCGGCTATCTGAAGATAGATGACATCCTGGTGACGAAAGCAAGTGACACTGAAATTCAGGCTGCAAAGAAAGTAAAAGCAGAAGAATTGCAGAATCTGATCACGGAATATAAAGCATTAAACGAGTCAGATTATACTGCTGACAGTTGGAAAGCTCTGCAGGAATCCATGACAGTAAGCGAGAACTTCCTGCAGGCACTGAATGGCGATTATACTTCCACAACCGTCACAGAGATCGAAGAGAAGATCACGAATCTGAAAAAAGCGAAAGATGAATTAAAAAGCGCTACTGTGGAACAAGCCGGAATCAATGTGGAAAAGGTCAATGGACTGACGAGTGATTTCATCGGCGGTGTGGATATTTCATCTTACAGAGCTCTGAAAGACAGCGGTGTAAAATATTATGATTTTGAAGGAAATGAATTGGATGATGCCGGATTTTTTAAGCTGCTGAAAGATAGCGGTATTAACTACGTACGTATCCGTGTATGGAATAACCCTTACGATGCATCCGGTAACGGCTACGGCGGTGGCAATAATGACCTGCAGAAAGCGGTGGACATGGGTAAGCTGGCTACTAAAGCCGGAATGCGTGTCCTGATCGATTTCCACTATTCCGATTTCTGGGCTGATCCTGCCAAGCAGAAGGCACCGAAAGCCTGGGCAGACATGACGATTGCGGAAAAGACAGCAGTAGTAAAAGATTATACGATGAATAGTCTGAACACTTTACTGGATGCAGGCGTCGATGTAGGAATGGTACAGGTCGGTAATGAGACAAACAACGGAATTGCTGGAGAGAGCGGTCTGGAGAATGCCAACACCACAGCAATTTTCCGCGCCGGATGTGAAGCAATCCAACAGGTGGAGCAGGATCGGAACAAAGAAATCAAGGCAGTAGTGCATTTCGCAAATCCTGAGAAACAAAATTATATGACTTACGCTAAAGCATTGGCCGATGCCGGTGTGGAGTATGATGTATTCGCCTCTTCCTATTATCCTTACTGGCATGGAACCCTAGATAACCTTAAGAACCAGTTAAATGCGATTACGGAAAAATATGGAAAAGAAGTCATGGTAGCGGAGACCTCCTGGGCGACCGGATTAGAGGACAGTGACGGTCATGCAAACACCGTCCGCGAAGGCAATAACGATGCAGGCATGGATTATGATTTCAGCATCTACGGACAGGCGAAGGAACTGCGTGAGGTGATCAATACCGTCGCAGAAATGAACAAAGGTATCGGAGTGTTTTATTGGGAGCCTGCATGGATCCCTGTAAAAGTGTATGATCCGGAAGCAGAAGATGCCGAGCAGACCCTTGCAACGAATAAGGCAGCCTGGGAAAAATATGGTTCCGGCTGGGCAGCTTCCTATGCGAAAGAATATGATGCCGAGGATGCCGGAAAATGGTACGGCGGATCCGCAATAGACAATCAGGCATTGTTTGATGCCTCTGGCCATCCCCTGGAAACCTTAAAGATATTCAGTTATGTAAAAACAGGTGCAGAGACGGCTAAAAAAATCAGCACTGTTAAAAATGCAGATGCAATCGAGATAGAATTAGGAAGTACCTTTACTTTACCGGAGACGGTAAAAGTTACCTATTCAGATTACACTTCCGGAGTAGAAAACGTAACCTGGAACGCACGGGATGTTGCCGCAGTCAACACTAACGCAGCAGGAAAATATACTGTGAACGGAACAGTATCTCTGGAAGGAGAGACCTATCAGACAAAATGCGTGATCACCGTGAATCCGCAGAACCTTCTGACCAATCCCCGGTTTGAGGATGGAGAGAACGCATGGATATTAAGCGGAACCGGTATTAAAGTCCTGATGGATGGCAAGGACTCCAAAGATGGAAACGGATATCTGCATTTCTACAATGACAGTGATTTTACCTATGATGTAACACAGACAATTACGCTGGATGCAGGAATTTATCGGTTCGGAGGATATCTTCAGGGTGGTGGAAACTTAGCAACAGACAGCTACGAGGTCTATGTCTCCGTAGATGGTAAGACACAGACAGCACAAGGCGAATTAAACGGTTGGAGGAACTGGAGCAATCCGGAGGTACAGAATATCGAGATCACTAAGGATGGAAAAAAAGTAACGGTAGGAATCCGGGCAACCGCATCTGCCGGAGCCTGGGGATCCTGGGACGATATGTACCTGAACAAGACCGGAGAAGCTACCCCGGCACCTGTAGTTACACCACAGCCGACAGTAACCCCGGCACCTGCAACTGCACCGGAAGCAGAGAGCAGCTCTGCGGACAAGGAGACATCCGCTCCGGTACAGACAGTAGACTGGAACACCGTGACTTCCAACGTACAGGCAAAGATCGCGGAAGTGACACAGAATCCGAATATTAACAGCGTGAACATGAATATCGTATGCTCCGGAGAGACCAGACTCCCTGCCACAGTGCTGGGAAGCATTAAGGGCTCAGATGTGACCCTGGCACTTCATAGCGGCAACGGTGTGGCAGTCAGCATCAGCGGACAGGATCTGAAAGGCACAGCTCTGAATGCATTACAGAACATTGATCTCACCGTGGACAGCAATGCCCGGAATATCCCGGCAGCCATGGCATCATCCAAGAAAGCCGAAGCTGTAAAACAGCTGTCTGTAAAAGACACCGGAGCATTTCCGGTAGCTGTGAACATTCATGTGAATGTCGGAGCAGAAAACAGCGGAAAATACGCAAATCTTTATCGCTATAATGCCGAGAAGAAACAACTGGAATACTGTGGCTCCTTCCCCGTGACCAGGAATGGGCAGTCCATGTTCGCTCTAAAGCAGGGCGGTGATTACATGGTAACGGTAACAGCGGCACAGCCGAAGGAAACCGTATATTTTAACAGTGGCGATTATGCAGTGAAAGCAGGAGATACCATGTCTGCCATTGCCAAACGCAACCATATGTCATTGGCGGAACTGAAAGCCAAAAACCCGCAGATCAAGGATTTACATAAGATCCGCGTGGGACAGAAATTGAATCTGAATTAAAAATTAGAATGGGACTCCGAAGCTGATTTGGGGTTCCATTTTTGAATTAATAGCTGCATATGTGAAAGCAAAAAGGTAACACAATTGATATTGTGTTACCTTTTTGCTTTCACATAGTATATCGGTACGCTCACAGAAAACTTAACCCTTTTTTTGAAAAAATTTAAAACCTCTCATTTGTCAAAGTAAATGCAGCCCCGGAAAGTATATGTTATAGTTCACAGATATATAAAAAACGCCGGTTTTATGCGGCTTACACTAATTTCAAGGAGGAAGCAGATGAATACAGCACAACCAATTCGTAACCTGGAGGATTTGAAAAATTTTAAAAACTACTATAAGGAAATCCACCCCAATGCCAGAAACCAATTGTTAGTGATCCTGGGCTTGAATACTGCACTGAGGATTTCGGATCTGCTTACTCTGCGGTGGGAAGATGTTTATAACTTTTCTCAAAACAGATGGCAGGAGCATATTGAGATCATAGAGCAGAAAACGGGAAAGACCTCCTGTATCTATATCAATCATAATATTCACGCATGTCTTCAAAACTATCAGGCACAGCTTCAAAAGGAGCAAAAACCTATTCAGCCAGAGAAGTATCTTTTTCCTCACAGCAATAAAAATGAACCCATCAGTCGGGTGCAGGCTTTTCGCATCATCAAAAAGGTGGCAGCTTATTACAATATCCCCGGCGTGATCTGCTGTCATTCCCTTCGCAAAACCTTCGGATATCATGCCTGGAAGCAGGGCGTACAGCCGGCAATGCTGGTCAGCATCTATAATCATTCGTCTTATGAAGTGACCAAACGATATCTTGGCATTGAGCAGGATGACCGGGATAAAATTTTTCAGGAGATCATACTCTGAACACAAGGGTAACACAATATCAAGTTTGTTACATTACGATCAGTATTTCCAAAACACAGCAAATTATAAGGAAATAATCGATTCAAGGAGGAATGGCTATGCTGAGATTATCGGTGAGAGATGAAGAGTTTCTGATGATCGGAGACGATGTGAAGATTGTATTTCTGGGAAGCAGCGGCGGACAGACACGTATCATGATCGACGCCCCCAAGGATGTGAACATCGTACGAAGCAAGGCCATTGAAAAACGGATCCAGGATCCGGAGCTTCTGGCGACGATCCCGAAGTATTACAAGAATCTGGAAGGTACCGCCAAGAAGAAAAAATCCAACGTCGTGATCGTACAGAACAAATAACTTCAGATATTGTGGGACAAAAGTTTGCTAACAATGCGGAATCCTAGGGCCGCAGTAACTATTAACCACACACCGCAGATAAACGGATGTATCTGCAACACTTTTTTACACATGGAGGTAAATTATTATGGTAGTACAACACAACTTAACAGCTATGAACTCTAACAGAATGTTAGGATTAACCACAAAAACTCAGGCAAAGTCCACAGAGAAACTGTCTTCCGGTTATAAGATTAACCGTGCAGCAGATGATGCAGCCGGCCTGTCCATCAGTGAGAAGATGAGAAAGCAGATCAGAGGTCTGACACAGGCTTCTTCCAACGCACAGGATGGTATTAGTGCAGTACAGACCGCTGAAGGTGCTCTGAACGAAGTTCAGGATATGTTGCAGAGAATGAATGAGCTGGCAGTAAAGTCTGCAAACGGAACCAATAGTGCAGATGATAGGCAGTATATTCAGGATGAAATTGATCAGTTAACGACAGAAATTGATCGTGTATCTGAAACAACAAAATTTAATGAAGCATATTTGTTAAAAGGTGACAGCACTACAACCGATAAAGCAACTTTTATACAGTCAGGATATGCCGTTGCCGGAGACTTATATGCAGAAGGATCAGATACTGCATTAACTACTGCACAATTGAAAGAAGCATTAGAAAAAGGCCAGAAGATTTATACAGATACTTCTGCAAGTGGACAGACTGATGATAAGATTGCTAAAGCTAATAAAGATTATGCATATGTAACAAAACTTTATGATAAAGATGGTAAGGAAGTGTCGGCTGAAAATGTTCTTGCCGGAAAAAATGCTGATGGAACCACGGATGCTCAACATTATTATACCAGTGATGCAGGAAAAACTGGAAATGACAATGACGCAAATGTTGCTATAGCAGTTGCTGATGCTAAGAAAACAGACGGTACAGGATATCTAGAGCAGTTTGATGTAAATGGAAAACTGTCCTTTAATCTTCATGTAGGTGCGGATTCTTCATCCAATAATAAAATTGGTGTAGAAATTTCTTCTATGAGTGCTGCAGGAATTGGCGTGAAGAATCTTAAAGTTGATACTGAATATGATGCGACAGCAGCAGTTGATCGTATTTCTGCAGCAATCCAGAAAGTATCCACCCAGCGTTCCGCACTTGGTGCAGTTCAGAACAGACTTGAGCACACCATCAACAACCTCGACAACGTAGTTGAGAATACCACCAGCGCAGAGAGCCAGATCCGTGATACCGATATGGCTACTGAGATGGTTAAGTATTCCAATAACAACATTCTGGCTCAGGCAGGTCAGGCTATGCTTGCACAGTCCAACCAGGCTAACCAGGGTGTACTGTCTCTGTTACAGTAATCTTAACCACAGATGGATCCAAAACATTTTTAAGAATTAGTTGTGTAAAAACTAACATAAAAAGGTTCCACCGGAGAATTCCGGTGGAACCTTTTTGCTGTGAACAGCCTGAAAATACAAGTAATAGGACACTTAGTAAAGATGCACAAAATCCAAATCCGTGAAAATAGCTAATTTCAACATACTCAATTTTGTATACTTATTTTTTAGAAATTCATAGGAAAACAGTCCTCTATACCTTATAATAAACGTGGGTGCTGCCAAAACGGTAAGCGGTTCGCCTTTCGCCAGAATGGGAACATTTTGAGAACTTCCAGTATTATCGGAGGTGATACGAATGGGAAATTTAACGAAAGGTACATAAATGATAGAAACAGTGGTTGGCGCTGTCGGTATTGTAGTTACGATGATCAGCATCATCGTGACCGTGATCAGTATCGTGCAGACCAGTCAGAAACGAAAGCATTAAAAAAGCAACCGCCTCCACCAAAGGTACAAGTTGCTTTTTTAGAACTATAAACTAAGGTGAACCGTTGCTGTACGGTAGCACTCTTTTTGTCCCTTAATATTAACACTTTTTTTACGATGCGTCAACGTTTTTCGCATACTTGCAATCATTCTGCAAATGCTATAGACTAAGAGTAATCTACATTGATCTGAAAACAGTAAAGGAGACCACTATGTGCACAGCAGCAACTTATAGATCGCAGGATTTTTATTTTGGCAGAACTTTTGATTATGAATTTAATTACGGAGAAGAAGTGGTGGTGACACCGCGTAATTACTCTTTTCAGTTACGGCATCAGAATGCATTGACTGAGCATTATGCCATGATCGGTATCGCTCATATGGTGGGGGATTATCCGCTGTATTATGATGCGGTCAATGAGAAGGGCCTGGGCATGGCAGGTCTTAATTTCGCGGGCAACGCCGTATATCGTAAGCCCCGGGAGGGCAGAGACAACATTGCACAGTTCGAGTTCATTCCCTGGATCCTGGGACAGTGTGCTACGGTGCAGGAAGCCCGGACGCTGTTAGCCCACATCAATCTGGTGGATACGCGGTTCAGCGAGCAGTTTCCGACATCACAGCTGCACTGGATACTGGCGGACAGGGACGAGGCGATCACGATAGAGGCAGTCGGGGAGGGACTGAACATTTATGACAATCCCGTAGGGGTATTGACGAACAATCCTCCCTTTGACAAGCAGCTGTTCCGGCTGAATGACTACAGTTATCTGTCTCCGGATCAGCCGGTGAACCGTTTCTCAGAGCAGCTTCAGCTGCAGCCGTACAGCCGTGGCATGGGAGCCATGGGGCTGCCCGGCGATCTGTCCTCTGCCTCCCGTTTTGTCCGGGTGGCTTTTACGAAAATGAATTCTGTATCGGGAACCTCGGAGTCTGAAAGCGTCAGTCAGTTTTTCCATATCTTAGGAAGCGTGGCTCAGACGAGAGGATGCTGCCGTCTGGAAAACGGTAAGTATGAGATCACTATTTATACTTCCTGCTGTAATGCAGACAGGGGGATTTATTATTACACTACCTATGAGAACCACCAGATCACAGCCGTAGATATGTACCGGGAGAACCTGGATGGGGAGATTCCCGTGCATTATCCCCTGGTGCAGGGAGAGCATATCTTACTGCAGAATGCGGCAGATACAACGGAGGAAAAACTGTAAATGGATGTAGAACAGAGAGAACATGTAGTGTCCGGCTTCGCCTTCTATTCCGAGAAGGATGCCAGACTTGCGGAGCAGGAACGGCAGAAGATCGCCTATCTGGATAAGCGCATTGATCATACGGATATTCAGTCGGTTCTTGCCATTTATAAAAAAGCACTGGAAGACCGGGTGTTCCGCACCCCGGTAGGACTGGAGTACCTCAGGGAGCTGCAGGGAGAGCTGCGCGCCCGGGAAGAAGAACTGGGGGAGGAAGTGCCTCCGATCCCTCTGTGGACGAACTTTGCCGATGTCAGGACGAAGACGTCCCCTGCCAGAAGACGGATCCAGCCGATGCCGGAAGACGGGGGCAAAAAGGCGGGTCTTTGCCTGTCAGTGATCATGAACATCGTGATGATTGTGGCGATCATTGCCATGTTTGTGATCACATTGAATTCCGACCAACCCAATATCCTGAATTACGAGCGGAATCTTCAGAATAAATACGCATCCTGGGAACAGGAGCTGACCCAGAGAGAGCAGACGGTTAGGGAAAAAGAGAGAGAGCTACATATAGAAAATACAGGGAATACAGGAAATACGGAGACCGAAGTTTCACAGAATTGACATATTTCTGCGCTATACTATGTCTACAACAGAAAGGTGAGGGTATGTATGGACAGACTGAAAATACTGGTAGTAGATGATGAGAGCAGGATGCGTAAGCTGGTCCGGGATTTCCTGGTGAAGAGTAATTTTGAGGTGCTGGAGGCCGGAGACGGCGAGGAGGCACTGGATATTTTTTATAAGGATAAGGATATTGCACTGATCATTCTGGATGTCATGATGCCAAAAATGGATGGTTGGCAGGTATGCCGGGAGATCCGTGTGAACTCCCAAGTTCCTATTATTATGCTGACAGCCCGCGGAGATGAGAGAGACGAGCTGCAGGGTTTTCAGCTGGGAGTGGACGAGTATATTTCCAAACCCTTCAGCCCCAAGATCCTGGTGGCGCGGGTGGAAGCGATCCTACGCAGGACGAACCAGTTAGGGCAGGACGAAGCACTGACCTGCGGCGGGATCACTGTGGATAAGACAGCACACCGCGTGATCATAGACGGCAAAGATGTGGACTTAAGCTATAAAGAATTCGAACTTCTGACCTATTTTATGGAAAATAAGGGAATTGCCCTGTCCAGAGAGAAGATACTGAACAACGTATGGAACTATGATTACTTCGGGGATGCCCGTACCATTGATACCCATGTGAAGAAGCTGCGCAGCAAGCTGGGCGAGGAAGGCAATCTCATCAAGACCATATGGGGAATGGGGTACAAAATGGATGAAACAGCAGAATAAACAGCAGAAGAAAAAAGTGCATTCCATCAGGGGACAGTTCGCCTGGATATTTATCGGGCTGATGATCGGGACGATCCTTTTGTGCCTGCTGCTGAATTACATGTTTTTAGGCAGAGTCTATATGCAGAGTAAGCTGGATGTCATTCACGATGCTTATGAGACGATCAAGCAGGCGGCGGAGAGTGACAGCTATGGATCGGAAGAATTCGCACATGAGCTGGATGATGTGTGCAGAAGCTATAACATGACAGTATGTGTCATGGACGTGAATTCCAACATGAAATATGTATCCATCAACGGCGGCGAGAGACTGGAGAACCGTCTGATCGGCTATGTGTTCGGCTTCGGAACGTTTCCGGATAATGAGCGGGTCATCGAGAACGGTGATGACTATGTGATCCAGAGAACCGGGCAGGAGAATAAGGAATATTTAGAGATCTACGGAAGGTTGAACACCGGAATTTCTTTTATCATGCAGACACCGCTCTCCAGTATTCAGGAGAGTGCCAGGATCGCCAATCGGTTTTATATGATGATCGGCTGCCTGGGAGCACTGGCGGGTGGTATTATTATCTGGTTTGTCTCCAGACGTGTGACGAAGCCGATCCTGGAGCTGAACGATATCTCACAGCGGATGGTACAGCTGGATTTTGAAGCAAAATATCAGGGCAGGGCTCACAATGAGATCGATCTGCTGGGAGAGAACATTAATAAACTGTCTGATTCCCTGGAACAGACGATTTCGGAACTGAAGACTGCGAATAATGAGCTGCAGCGGGATGTGGAGAAAAAGGAAGCTGTCGATGAAATGCGTAAGGAGTTCCTGGCGAATGTCTCCCATGAACTGAAGACACCCATCGCTCTGATCCAGGGCTATGCGGAAGGACTGCAGGAGGGTGTCAATGACGATCCCGAGAGCAGACAGTTCTACTGTGATGTCATCGTGGATGAAGCGGCGAAGATGAACAACATGGTGAAAAAGCTTCTGACGCTGAACCAGCTGGAATTCGGCAACGATGTTGTGACTATGGAGCGTTTCGAAATTACGGCACTGGTGAAGAATTATATCCAGTCGGCGGCAATTCTGACCAAACAGAACGATATCACGGTGCGGATGGAAGAGTATCCTCCCATCTATGCCTGGGCGGATGAATTTAAAATAGAAGAAGTATTTATGAACTTTTTCTCCAACGCGGTGAATCACTGCGAAGGTGAGAAGATCATCGATGTCAAAATGGAACAGAAGGATGGCAGGGTGCGCGTATCGGTATTCAATACCGGCAAACCGATCCCGGAGGATTCCATCGGCCACATCTGGGAAAAATTTTATAAAGTAGATAAAGCCAGAACCAGAGAATACGGCGGTAGCGGTGTGGGACTGTCCATCGTGAAGGCAATCATGGATTCCATGAACCAGCCTTACGGTGTGATCAATTATACCAACGGTGTGGAATTCTGGTTTGAATTAGAGACAAAATAATGATTTTAAAAGGATATATTTTTATATGAGGGAAGAACAGATGCAGGAGGCACCGGTAAAGGTGCTGTTAGTCGGTGTGGACATCGGGGAAGAAGCGGATTTTGAATATTCCATGGAAGAACTGGCAAGTCTGGCAGAAGCCGCGGAGAAGGAAGTCGTGGGTCAGATCGTACAACGGCTAGATCATGTGAACAAAGCATTGTATATCGGAACGGGCAAGGTGGATGATGTACGCAGACTGGCGGAGGAGAGAGGCGCGCAGGAGGTCGTATTTGACAATTCCCTGACACCTTCGCAGGTACGTAACCTGGGCAAGGAGCTGGAGCTTACCGTTATTGATCGTACGAATCTGATCCTTGACATATTTGCCATACGTGCACAGACCAGAGAAGCCAAACTGCAGGTGGAGACAGCGAGATTGCAATACATGCTTCCGAGACTGGTGGGCATGTACGATGCACTGAGCCGTCAGGGCGGCGCCAGCGGCAGCATGAGTAACAAGGGTACCGGTGAGAAGAAGCTGGAGCTGGACAGACGTAAGATCGAACACCGGATCACGGAACTGAAAAAGGAACTGGAGGATGTCAGCAGGACCCGGGATGTGCAGCGTAGGAAAAGACAGCAGTCCCGGACTCCGCAGGTGGCGCTGGTGGGATATACCAATGCGGGAAAGTCTACGATCCTGAACCGCATGGTGGAACAGTTCGGAGAACTTCCGGAGAAGACGGTCATGGAAAAAGATATGCTGTTCGCCACATTGGAGACCAGCGTCCGTAGCATAGACACAGGGCATAATAAGCCGTTTTTCCTGACGGATACGGTTGGATTCATTCATAAGCTGCCTCACGGTCTGGTAAAGGCATTCCGTTCGACCCTGGAAGAAGTAAAATACGCAGATCTGCTGGTCCAGGTGGTGGATTTTTCCGATGAAAATTACAGACAGCAGATGCAGGTCACTGCCGATACTCTGAAGGAACTGGGAGCAGGTGACATTCCGCAGATTGTGGTGTATAATAAGGCAGACAAATGCGGCATGGAACCACTGCCGCAGAAGAGACAGGAGCACTGGTATCTCGCCGCAGGGCAGAATACCGGTATCCGTGAACTGGCAGAAGCCATTGAGCAGCAGGTCTATGCGGACAATGTGGATTGTACTTTCCTGATACCGTACAGCGCGGGGAATGTAGCTTCCTATCTTATGGAAGAGGCGCAGGTTTTTTCTACGGAGTACAGGGAAGACGGTATTTTGATCCATGCCGACTGTCACAGACAGGACATGGAGAGATACAAAACATACATGACGCAATAGATCATACAATGCGGGAGGATATTATATGGAACAGAATACACAGCAGGACAGAGCAAAGCTTTTGGAGCAGCAGGCAAGGGAATACCTGATGCAGTCCAAGGACCCGATCTTTACACAGTATGTACAGCAGCTGATCCCGAGAATACAGAAACAGCCCCAGTATGTGGAGCAGTTACAGGCGGAGCTGGATAAAAGCGTGGAATACTGGCATCAGAGACAGCAACTGAATGCGGCAAGAGCAGAAAGTGCTGCCGCAGGGCAGATACAGGAGTCCGTACAGCCTTCTACACAGGAGCCCATGCAGAAACAGCCGGCAGGACAGTTCACTGGGCAACCGGCAGAACAGGTTACTGCACAATCGTCAGGGCAGTTCTCCGCACAGCCGGCAGCAGAGACTGTAGTACAGGGGACGAAGAAAAAGCAGAATGCGGAATATCTCATTGGAACCATAGCTCTGTCGGTGGTGGGAGGCGTATTTATCCTGACAGCCCTGGTGCTGATGGGAATGTATTTCATGAACGGATGGATCAAGGGAATCTCTCTCTATGTGGTATCCCTGGGCGTAGTGTTGCTGGCAGAGCTGTTGATCCGGAGAAAATTACCGAAGCTAGCACAGATATTTTCGGCGATCGGCATGGCGGCTTTGTACCTGTCCACCATGATCAATACGCTGTCCTTACATAATTTCGGGATGTTTCCCGCAGCATTGATCATTGGTGTGATCACCGTAGGCACGGTATTGTTGAGCCGGAAACGGGATTCGCTGATCCACAGACTGCTGGGAATTGCTTCCTGCTGGCTCTGTGCTTACCCACTATCCATGTCCTCCGGGTTATCGATGGCGGAGGTCCTGATGGTAATGGGATTGATCCTGATCCTGAGTATATTGTGCGCCTGTGTACCGGTGCACAGATTCCATACGGCATCACAGCTGATCCTGCTTGCCAGTACCACAATGCTGTTCCCGACGGCTGTAGGCTGTATTGTGTGGACACAGGGCATGTCGGTTGGTGTTGCGGTTGTAGCTTATAGTGTGTTTTTCCTGATAGCACATCTGGTACTTGTCGTACAGAGCCGTTATGCGCAAATAGAAAAGCAGACCGGACGTGTGGTGAAAAGTGGAGGATTGCTTGCTATTTACATTGCATTTATTCTGGTATCCGGAATTATGACGGGTGCCGGTATGGATGATTATTGGAGAGCAGCAGAGACGGATGGATATATTGGCATTTTTGCCCTGACCGGAATAGCATTTGTTATCACAATACTGACTGTGATTGCTATGCGGAAGGCGGAAAAGGGATGGCAGAAATGGCTTCCCTGCTATTTCTTCAGTTTCGTGACTTTCTGTGGATTTTCAGTAATAGAGAATGATTGGGGGATCGTGATCTGTGCTACGGTATTGCTGATAGCAGTAAAAGTACTGTCACGCCTGGCAAAAGGGGGCCTTGCGGCACTGGATGCCATCATTACTACGGTATATTGTATCCTGCTTCTGATGAACGGGAAGGAGATCCCCTATGCTTATGTGCTTTTGGCAGGAACGATCCTCAGTATGTTCCTTGTGCATGAATGGAGTACCTACCAGGAGATCGTGCTGACTTTTTCACTGGCATTTTTTGCTCTGTCGCATTTGATGCCTATGATAAAACTGCCGGCATTTTCCGGAATTCTCTTCGTGAGCATTCTGCTGTTCAATAATGTGAATTGTATGCGGGACAAGGGAATCCTCGTATTTAATGTATCCGTCCTGATCGGACAGATCGGAGCACTGATCGCTCTGGCAAATCCGATCTATCGGAATTCCTACATTACTTATTTATGTATGTTTGTTTTTGTACTGGCTTATCTGGTGCTGACCCTGCAGGAAAAATATTATAAGAATTTTAAACACAGAGAATTGATCATCGTGATATTCCTGACCTATATGGCACTGATCGTCAAGACGAATATCCCTGTGATCAACAGCATTCTGATCATGCTGATCGCACTGGTAAGCGTGACTGCCGGTTTCGTGAAAAAGGATAAGCCCGTCAGAATCTATGGCTTAGTGCTTTCTTTGTGTACTTGTGGTAAAATAGCCTTATATGATTACTGGGGCGCACCGATCCTGCAGAAGACCATACTTTTCTTCGTGGTAGGCGTAATTGCTCTTGTAATTGCCGGAATCTATATTATACTGGAAAAGAAATGCAATGAGTGATGCAATGGACAGGAAGGAAGAAAAGGAACGAACTATGACAGGACGTAATAAAAATATGGTATGCGGAGCCTTATTATGTGCAATGATGTTATCCATGACAGCCTGCGGCAACGAGATCCCGGATCTGACGGAAGAGGAATCCCAGCGGGTCGGAGAGTATGCGGCAGTTACTTTGTTAAAATATGATGCCAATAATCGTAGCCGCCTGGTAGATCCCGAAATGGTGATCGCCAAATTGGAAAAGGAAGCAGCAAAGGAAGCATCGCAGGAAGAGGAAAAAGCGGAAGAGACGGGTAGCACCGGTACCACGGAAGTGACGATGCCCACGGCGCAGGAAGAGATTACTGCCAGTATGGAAGATTTTTTTGGCCTGCCGGAAGGTGTCAGCATTACCTATGAGGATTATATGGTAGCAGATTCTTATCCCGAGGACGGGGTTGAGGATGACTATTTTGCGCTGGACGCATCCATGGGGAAGAAATTGCTGGTACTCAGATTTCATCTGACAAATGGATCAGAGCAGGAAGAGACGATAGATCTGCTGAATACGAATTCCAGATATATTATTACAGTGAATGACAGCATCAGAGCAAATGCGCTGACTACCATGCTGCCGAATGACATGTCTACCTATGCGGAGACACTGGAACCCGGACAGACACAGGAACTGGTATTATTACTGGAAGTAAACGAAGATGTGGCAGGTGCTGTACAGACGATAGCACTTCGTCTTAAAAATGCATCAAATGAATATACAATTCAACTATTGTAGATATTTTTTGAAAAAAATAAAAAACAGTGTTGACAAGTGGAAGATAGGGTGATATACTCAGTTTCGTTGTTGCGGCAGTGCTAAGACAACGAAACAGCTTCCGATAAGACTTAAAAAGTTTTTGAAAAAGCTGTTGACAGATACCGACAAGGTATGATAAGATATCGATTGTCGCGAAAAACGAAAGTTTTTCAAGATAAAAAAGTTTTTAAAAAAGTTGTTGACAAACGAAAGCGGTCATGATAAGATATCAGAGTTGCCGCTAAGAACAACAGCAACAAAAGAATCACTGATCTTTGACAAATAAACAGTAATGCAACCCTGAAAATTCCAAGATTTTCAGAAAAATGAATTGCGAGATTCAAGAACAAGCAGATCGATCGAAAGATCGAGAAGCTACCCGAATTAACAGTAAACAATGCCAGATAAAACTGGCAGGACACAAACACCATTTTAACATGAGAGTTTGATCCTGGCTCAGGATGAACGCTGGCGGCGTGCCTAACACATGCAAGTCGAACGGACTTACATTGAAGCCTAGCGATATGTAAGTTAGTGGCGGACGGGTGAGTAACGCGTGGGTAACCTGCCTTGTACTGGGGGACAACAGTTGGAAACGACTGCTAATACCGCATAAGCGCACAGCTTCGCATGAAGCAGTGTGAAAAACTCCGGTGGTACAAGATGGACCCGCGTCTGATTAGCTGGTTGGTGAGGTAACGGCCCACCAAGGCGACGATCAGTAGCCGGCCTGAGAGGGTGAACGGCCACATTGGGACTGAGACACGGCCCAAACTCCTACGGGAGGCAGCAGTGGGGAATATTGCACAATGGGGGAAACCCTGATGCAGCAACGCCGCGTGAGTGAAGAAGTATTTCGGTATGTAAAGCTCTATCAGCAGGAAAGAAAATGACGGTACCTGACTAAGAAGCCCCGGCTAACTACGTGCCAGCAGCCGCGGTAATACGTAGGGGGCAAGCGTTATCCGGATTTACTGGGTGTAAAGGGAGCGTAGACGGTTTTGCAAGTCTGAAGTGAAAGCCCGGGGCTTAACCCCGGGACTGCTTTGGAAACTGTAGGACTAGAGTGCAGGAGAGGTAAGTGGAATTCCTAGTGTAGCGGTGAAATGCGTAGATATTAGGAGGAACACCAGTGGCGAAGGCGGCTTACTGGACTGTAACTGACGTTGAGGCTCGAAAGCGTGGGGAGCAAACAGGATTAGATACCCTGGTAGTCCACGCCGTAAACGATGATTACTAGGTGTTGGTGGGTATGACCCATCGGTGCCGCAGCAAACGCAATAAGTAATCCACCTGGGGAGTACGTTCGCAAGAATGAAACTCAAAGGAATTGACGGGGACCCGCACAAGCGGTGGAGCATGTGGTTTAATTCGAAGCAACGCGAAGAACCTTACCTGGTCTTGACATCCCTATGAATAACGGGCAATGCCGTTAGTACTTCGGTACATAGGAGACAGGTGGTGCATGGTTGTCGTCAGCTCGTGTCGTGAGATGTTGGGTTAAGTCCCGCAACGAGCGCAACCCTTATCTTTAGTAGCCAGCAGTAAGATGGGCACTCTAGAGAGACTGCCGGGGATAACCCGGAGGAAGGTGGGGATGACGTCAAATCATCATGCCCCTTATGACCAGGGCTACACACGTGCTACAATGGCGTAAACAAAGAGAAGCGAAGTCGTGAGGCAGAGCGAATCTCAAAAATAACGTCTCAGTTCGGATTGTAGTCTGCAACTCGACTACATGAAGCTGGAATCGCTAGTAATCGCAGATCAGAATGCTGCGGTGAATACGTTCCCGGGTCTTGTACACACCGCCCGTCACACCATGGGAGTCGGAAATGCCCGAAGTCGGTGACCTAACCGCAAGGAAGGAGCCGCCGAAGGCAGGTCTGATAACTGGGGTGAAGTCGTAACAAGGTAGCCGTATCGGAAGGTGCGGCTGGATCACCTCCTTTCTAAGGAAACGGAAGAAGTAGGGGTTGTATTACTGTTGATTTGCCAAAGGCAAGTCAAAACACTTCTGGTGGCGATGCGCTTGGGGGACACACCCGTTCTCATCCCGAACACGATGGTTAAGACCCAAGCGGCCGATGGTACTATACTGGAGACGGTATGGGAGAGCAGGTGGCTGCCAGATTTAAATGGGCTTATAGCTCAGCCGGTTAGAGCGCACGCCTGATAAGCGTGAGGTCGGTGGTTCGAGTCCACTTAAGCCCAGTCGACAAATACTAACCGATTTGTCGAACGGAGAATACGAAGTATTCTCTTAGAACTGACACTTTAGCGTCAGGTTTGTTCCTTGAAAACCGAATATTGAAATTAAATCAACTTGAATGCAAAGCATTCAAGGTTATATCTAAGTTTGCAAAACGATATAACAAGACATCCGAGGGATCTTGCAGAGATGTAAGATCAAACAAGCAAAACGAAACAAAACCTAAAGTAACATCACGCTAGATGTGAAAAGCTTTTGAATAAGCAATTAGGTCAAGCTAAAAAGAGCGCAGGGTGGATGCCTTGGCACTAAGAGCCGATGAAAGACGTGATAAGCTGCGATAAGCTACGGGGAGGAGCACATATCCATTGATCCGTAGATTTCTGAATGGGGAAACCCGGCTGAGCATACCTCAGTCACCGTGCACTGAATCCATAGGTGTACGGAGGGAACCCGGTGAACTGAAACATCTAAGTAGCCGGAGGAAGAGAAAGAAAACTCGATTTTCAAAGTAGCGGCGAGCGAAATGGAAAGAGCCCAAACCGGAGTGCGTGCACTCCGGGGTTCGGACTGCATTTATGACTTCTGACTGTAGCGGAACGGTTCTGGAAAGACCGGCCAGAGAGGGTGAGAGCCCCGTAGGCGAAACGGAAAGAAGCAGAGCAGGATCCAGAGTACCACGAGACACGAGAAACCTTGTGGGAATGAGCGGGGACCACCCCGTAAGGCTAAATACTCCTTAGTGACCGATAGAGCAGAGTACTGTGAAGGAAAGGTGAAAAGGACCCCGGGAGGGGAGTGAAAGAGAACCTGAAACCCTGTGTTTACAAACTGTGGAAGTACCATACGAGTACAACCGCGTACTTTTTGTAGAACGGTCCGGCGAGTTACGTTTACTGGCGAGGTTAAGCACTTAAGGTGCGGAGCCGAAGGGATACCAAGTCTTAACAGGGCGTAAAGTCAGTGTACGTAGACCCGAAACCGGGTGATCTACCCATGTCCAGGCTGAAGTTGCCGTAAAAGGCAATGGAGGGCCGAACGCACATCCGTTGAAAAGGGTGGCGATGAGGTGTGGGTAGGGGAGAAATTCCAATCGAACCCGGAGATAGCTGGTTCTCCTCGAAATAGCTTTAGGGCTAGCCTCGTGTTAACCTTGTGGAGGTAGAGCACTGAATATCCTAGGGGGCGTCAAAGTCTACCGAAGATTATCAAACTCCGAATGCCATAAAGGTGATGCACGGGAGTCAGACTGCACGAGATAAGTTGGGTGGTCAAAAGGGAAAGAGCCCAGACCTACAGCTAAGGTCCCAAAGTGCGTGTTAAGTGGAAAAGGATGTGGGATTTCGAAGACAACTAGGATGTTGGCTCAGAAGCAGCCATACATTCAAAGAGTGCGTAATAGCTCACTAGTCGAGAGGTCCTGCGCCGAAAATGTCCGGGGCTGAAACACGACACCGAAGCTTAGGACTCCATTTAGGAGTGGTAGAGGAGCATTGTTAGCGCAGCGAAGCTGTACCGATAAGGAGCAGTGGAGTGCTAAGAAGAGAGAATGCCGGAATGAGTAGCGAGAGGAAGGTGAGAATCCTTCCGGCCGAATATCCAAGGTTTCCAGAGTAAAGCTGATCTGCTCTGGGTAAGTCGGGGCCTAAGGCGAGGTCGAAAGACGTAGTCGATGGATAACAGGTGGAGATTCCTGTACTATGTGTACCCAGAACTGTGGGGACGCATGTGGAGAGCACGAGCCGGGAAAGAAGAAACCGGTACAAGCGGGGTAGGAGTAAGGACAGCAAATCTTCCTTACAATCCGAAGACGTAATGTGGACCGAACCAAAGTAGGGAAGCGTGTGAGCCATGTGCCAAGAAAAGCCGCTATTGTGATACACATACCCGTACCGTAAACCGACACAGGTGGATGAGGAGAGAATCCTAAGGCCGACGGAAGAAGCATTGTTAAGGAACTCGGCAAAATGACCCCGTAACTTCGGGAGAAGGGGTGCCCTGTGAAAGCAGGGCCGCAGAGAATAGGCTCAAGCAACTGTTTAGCAAAAACACAGGTCTATGCGAAACCGAAAGGTGAGGTATATGGGCTGACGCCTGCCCGGTGCTGGAAGGTTAAGAGGAGAAGTCAGGCAACGAAGCTTCGAATTTAAGCCCCAGTAAACGGCGGCCGTAACTATAACGGTCCTAAGGTAGCGAAATTCCTTGTCGGGTAAGTTCCGACCCGCACGAAAGGCGTAATGATTTGAGCACTGTCTCGACAATGCATCCGGTGAAATTGAAGTACCAGTGAAGATGCTGGTTACCTGCGCCAGGACGGAAAGACCCCATGGAGCTTTACTCCAGCTTGATACTGGGATTCGATACTGTATGTACAGGATAGGTGGGAGACGTTGAGCATAGAACGCCAGTTTTATGTGAGTCGCTGTTGGGATACCACCCTTGCAGTATTGGATTTCTAACCTGCACCCATGACCTGGGTGGGGGACAATGTCTGGCGGGGAGTTTGACTGGGGCGGTCGCCTCCGAAAGGGTATCGGAGGCGCTCAAAGGTTCCCTCAGAATGGTTGGAAACCATTCGAAGAGTGCAAAGGCAGAAGGGAGCTTGACTGTGACACCGACGGGTGGAACAGGTACGAAAGTAGGACTTAGTGATCCGGTGGTATAAAGTGGGATTGCCATCGCTCAACGGATAAAAGCTACCCTGGGGATAACAGGCTTATCACTCCCAAGAGTTCACATCGACGGAGTGGTTTGGCACCTCGATGTCGGCTCATCGCATCCTGGGGCTGTAGCAGGTCCCAAGGGTTGGGCTGTTCGCCCATTAAAGCGGTACGCGAGCTGGGTTCAGAACGTCGTGAGACAGTTCGGTCCCTATCCGGCGCAGGCGGAGGATATTTGAGAGGAGCTGTCCTTAGTACGAGAGGACCGGGATGGACGGACCACTGGTGTATCTGTTGGCTATCAGAGCCATGGCAGAGTAGCCAAGTCCGGCAGGGATAAACGCTGAAGGCATCTAAGCGTGAAGCCCCCCTCAAGATGAGATATCCCTCAGAAATGAGTAAGACCCCTTGAAGACTACGAGGTAGATAGGAATGAGGTGTAAGCACAGCAATGTGTTCAGCTGACATTTACTAATCGGTCGAGGGCTTGACCAAAGGTTTTGGATAGGAAAGCAGGATGGAAGTTAGAGATATAAGAGATTAGATTTCAGTGTTCGGTTTTGAAGGAATAAATGAAAGAAACGATAGTCTGATGCTATCGTTTTTTTTGTATAATAATTTCAGATAATGATTCCTTTTTTTAAAATATATGATATAATTAACTAAGAATATAGAAATATATCCACAGGAGCAAAATAATTCAACGGGAAGGTACAGGAGTTAGTATGGATACAAAGATTTTACTTGAAAATGGAACAAATGAATTAGAGATTTTGGAATTTACTTTAGCAGGTAATTCTTACGGAATCAATGTTGCCAAGATCAAAGAGATCATTACCTATCAGCCGGTGACACCGGTTCCTAATTCACATCCCAGTATTGAAGGTATTTTTATGCCTCGGGATACGATGATCACAGCTATTGATCTGAAGAATTGTCTGGGACGCGGAGAGTCGGAGAAAAAGGGACTTTTCATTGTTACCAACTTCAACAAGTTGGATATTGCATTTCATGTGGAATCTGTACTGGGTATTCATAGGGTAAGCTGGAGAGATATCATTAAACCGGATATCACGATTTCTGCAGCCGACGAAAGTGTTGCTACCGGTATTATCAAGAAAAACGACAAGCTGATTATTATTCTTGATTTTGAGAAGATCGTTTCCGATATTAACCCCGAGACAGGACTTAAAATGTCAGAGCTGAATGAACTGGGGGAACGTACCAGAAGCTCTGTTCCCATTCTGATCGCGGAAGATTCTCCCCTGCTGAATAAGCTGATCGTAGACTCTCTGAAAGCGGCAGGCTATGTGAATCTGATCCATACAGAGAATGGTCAGCAGGCATATGATGTTATCACACAGTGCAAGGAAGATGGGACTCTGGATCAGCATGTTCGTTGCATCATTACAGATATTGAGATGCCGGAGATGGATGGACACAGACTGACGAAATTAGTGAAATCAGATGATGCGACCAAGGACATTCCCATTATCATTTTCTCTTCGCTGGTAAATGATGAGATGAAGAAAAAGGGAGAAGCACTGGGGGCAGATGCACAGCTTTCGAAGCCAGAGATCGGCAATCTGGTAAAAATTGTGGATGAACTTGTTGCGGAAAAGCATTTAGACAGATAAAATGTTCAGAAAGGCAAAAGGGCTGGGACTATCCCAGCCTTTTTCTGTAAAATGAAGGAATAAAATGATATGGATAAGAAGGAAAATATAAAAAAAATCTTAGAAAAAATACAGGAAGCAGAATACGTTCTGGTGGGACTTGGACAGTATTTTGATATGCAGTATTTTTTATCCATGCAGGAGGGGTATCGGGAAATAATAGAAAAATTACAGGAAAGGCATGCCCTTTGGATGGAACCCTATGTGGATACATGTTGCAGAAAGCAGTTTTCACCTAAATTGGAAGATGAAATGACAAAAGGACTTCAAAATCTGGCGGAAATTTTAGAGAAAAAAAGTTATTTTGTTGTATCTACGTCTACCAATCGCACCTTACGGGAAATTCCCTGGAAAAAACTTCTCATTAAAAAGGAGCGCTATGTAAATCCCTGTGGGGAATGGAGTAAATTACAGTGCCCGGATGGTTGCCCGGAAGGACTTCTGCCTGTGACTGACAATGAAGAGAAAATACTCCGGGACTGGTATCAGAATATGAAAAAAGGAGATTTCAGGATTCCGGATTTGGGAAAGTGTCCAAATTGTGGCAAGGAACTTATTTTTAATAATATCTATGCGGAGCAGTATGACGAAAAGGGATACCTGGAGAATTGGGCAGAATATCATAACTGGCTTCAAAATACATGGAATCATAGACTGGTGATCCTAGAAATCGGTGAGGGTACCAGATTTCCATCCATTATGAAAAATCCTTTTGAAAGAATTGCAATGTTTCAACAAAAAGCAGAGCTCTATCGAATTGATGAGGAGCAAAATCCCATTGCCTGGCTGCTTGCCCTGTGTTAAACTAATCATGTTATGATCATGAGAGAAAACGGAGGAATAACGAATGCCTTCACAAGAAGATTACCTGGATAATTTATTAAAGGGAATAGGGAATACAGAAGAGGAAGAAAACTCCCGGAAAGAGTCTGAAGAAGGGGTCAAAGATGAGACACTTCAGGATCCTCAAATTGATATGAGCGATATGGATGATCTGTTACAGTCAGCATTAGAGGCACAGCAAAGAGACATTCCGGAGACACAACAGTCGCAAAATACACAAAACAGTGAGACGATTCATCCGGAAGAGACCTCTTCCATGTCTGAAGATGAAATAGACAGATTGCTGCAGCAGAGTAGGGAGCAGGCAGGCAGCACAGAACAACAGAAGGAACCGGATACGAACGAGAATGACGATTTGATCAAAATGCTGGAAAACGTAGATGATGAAAGTCTTTCCAATGTGTTGGATCAGATTGCACCGAATACGGAAAACGCAGAAGAGCCGGAAAAGGAGGAGAAACGCGGCAAGCGGAAGGGCTTCTTTGATCGGTTTAAGAAAAAAAAGGCGAAGAATAGTAAGAATTCTGCAGCGGATGAAACGGA
The DNA here is from genome assembly GCF_014337175.1 of Simiaoa sunii. GTDB lineage: Bacteria > Bacillota > Clostridia > Lachnospirales > Lachnospiraceae > Acetatifactor > Acetatifactor intestinalis. The sequence goes on from NZ_CP060633.1 coordinate 1,479,039, forward strand.
ATATGAATCATTGTCAGAGGATATGACTGAGCCGGATAGTGGAGAACCGCAGACTACTGCAGATACCCAGAAAATGAAAGATGATGATCTGGAGGCATTATTGCCGGGTGCTTTTCCGCAGACGGAAGATGCGGAGCACACAGAACAGGATAACGGTGAAACCGATGTCATGGATATTCTGAAAGCAGCCGGTGCGGATATTGTAGATGATGCTTCACAGAAAGAAGAGAAAAAAGGGTTTTTCTCCAAATTGTTAGATCTTTTTACCGAAGAAGACGAAGAGGACGAGGAAGAGAATCAGCTGCAATTATCGGAAGAAAACAAGCAGATTCTTGACGAAATGGGTAAAGATCAGAAAAAGAAAGGAAAAAAAGAGAAAAAGCCTAAAAAAGAAAAAGCCGCGAAAGAAAAGAAACCGAAGAAAGAGAAAAAGAAAAAAGAGAAGATCCCCGAAGTACCCGAGAAAAAAATTTCTCTCAAAAAGGTGATTCCGATTGTCGTTGTATGTATTTCACTGGGAGCGGTGATATTGCTTTTAAGCAGCTTTTTGACGGAGTATATGACAAGACGCAGCGGCAGAAAAGCATATTATGCAGGCGACTATCAGACCTGTTACCAGAACTTTTTCGGAAAAGAACTTGATGAGACGGAACAGGTAATGTACAGTAAATCGGAAAGTATTTTGACGATCCGCATGTGGCTGAGAGAGTATGAAGTATTTGTAAATGAAGGATCAGAACTGGAAGCGTTGGATTCTCTGCTGCAGGCAGTGCATGATTACCCGTCATTGCTAAATTATGCTACGGAGTATAATGCACAGGATGAGGTTACGGTAGCTTTCCAGGAGATTTTAAATGTTTTGTCACAGAAATATGGGCTGAGCCAGGAGGAAGCACAGGAAATTGCAGATATCTCCAATAATGTGGAATATACGCAGAGAGTGATGACGGTTCTGCAGAAGCTTGGTCTGGAATCCTGGGATATGCCTCAGATCGTAGAGGATGCAACACCTTCAAATGATGGAGAGGAAGCCGCAGAACTGCCGGATCCTCTTCCGGAGGAAAAGGAGATACAACAATGATCGCAATTATCGACTACGATGCCGGCAATATCAAGAGCGTGGAGAAAGCTTTGGCATATCTGGGCGAAGAGGTAAGAATCACAAGAGACAGAGAAGAGATTCTGGCCTCGGACGGTGTGATCCTGCCGGGAGTCGGGGCATTTGGTGATGCTATGGAAAAGTTACATACTTACGGACTGGTAGATGTTATCCGGGAAGTGGTCCGGAGACAAATTCCTTTTTTGGGAATCTGTCTGGGACTGCAGCTGATGTTTGAAAGCAGTGAGGAGACACCGGGAGTAGAAGGGCTGCATTTACTGGACGGTACGATTCGCAGAATTCCGGCGGCACCCGGCTTAAAGATTCCTCATATTGGCTGGAATGATCTTACTTTTCCAAATAAGGGCAGACTTTTCCGGGGCATTGAAGAACATTCGTATGTGTATTTTGTACACTCATTTTATCTGGAGGCCGCTGATTCCTCTATCGTTACGGCGACGACGGAATATGGAACACGGATTCATGCATCTGTGGAAAAAGATAACATTTTTGCCTGTCAGTTCCATCCGGAGAAAAGCTCTCGGATCGGTCTTAAAATTTTGCAGAATTTTGTAGATATTACGAAAGAATATCGGGACCAACATACGCAGGGAGGACAATAATATGCATACAAAGAGAGTAATTCCCTGTCTGGATGTCAAAGACGGCAGAGTAGTAAAAGGCGTTAATTTTGTGAATTTCCGGGATGCCGGCGATCCGTCCGAAGTGGCTGCGGCATATGATGCGGCCGGTGCGGATGAAGTCGTATTTTTGGATATTACGGCATCGGCTGACAGCAGAGCGACACAGCTGGAATGGGTTCGTAAGGTGGCAAGTAAGGTGTTTATCCCTTTTACGGTCGGCGGTGGCATTCGTACGGTAGATGATTTTAAAGCAATCCTCAGAGAAGGCGCTGACAAGATTTCTGTGAATTCCGCAGCTATCATGAATCCGAGACTGATCAGTGATGCAGCAGAGAAATTTGGCAGTCAGTGTGTGGTTGTGGCAATCGATGCGAAAAAAAGAGCAGACGGCAACGGTTGGAATATTTATAAAAACGGCGGCCGGGTGGATATGGGCATGGATGCCGTGGAATGGGCGAGAACCGCAGAGAAGATGGGGGCGGGAGAAATATTGCTTACCAGTATGGACGGAGACGGCACCAAGGAGGGTTATGACCTGGCACTTACCAGAGCTGTGGCAGAGAGCGTGAGTATTCCGGTAATTGCCTCCGGTGGTGCTGGACAGCTGTCTCATTTCTATGATGCCCTGACCGAAGGAAAAGCGGAGGCAGTTCTTGCAGCATCTTTGTTCCACTATAAGGAACTTGAGATTCGACAGGTGAAGGAATATCTGCGTGAAAGAGGAATCAGTGTCCGTCTCTAGGGACGACAGGGAGGATTTGACGATGGCAATGATTACAAACGACTGGCTGACAGCGTTGGGAGGAGAATTTCATAAGCCATATTACAGACAGCTTTTTGAATTCGTTAAGGACGAATATAATACGACAGTGGTATTTCCACCGGCGGATGATATTTTCAATGCTTTTCATCTGACACCGTTAAGCAAGGTGAAGGTAGTGATTCTTGGGCAGGACCCTTATCATAACGTGGGACAGGCGCACGGACTTTGTTTTTCCGTGAAACCGGATGTCGATATTCCCCCTTCCCTGGTCAATATTTACCAGGAACTCCATGATGATCTTGGATGTTATATTCCTAATAACGGTTATCTGGTAAAATGGGCTGAACAGGGAGTACTGATGCTGAATACGGTACTTACCGTCAGAGCGCATATGGCCAATTCTCATCATGGGAAAGGCTGGGAAGAGTTCACCGATGCTGCCATCCGGGCTTTGAATGCACAGGACCGCCCAATCGTATTTATTCTGTGGGGGAGACCGGCACAGATGAAAAAAAGCATGCTGAATAACCCTAATCATTTAATTCTGGAAGCACCACATCCCAGTCCGTTATCTGCGTACCGTGGATTCTTTGGCAGCAGACCTTTCAGCAAGACGAATAATTTCCTGAAAGAACATGGCGTAGACCCCATCGACTGGCAGATTGAAAACGTGTAAATTGAGAGTTAGTGAAATACATTGGCAAAATCCACGAACTCCCGGAGCATGCGATACACATGTCTCGATGTAAGGTCTCCGGATGTGAATTTTCTACGAAAAGTGATGAGTAGTTCTCGTCATGACGGGGCCGCCTACAGTCGACATCCATGTCGACAATCGGCTGACGCGGACATCGTGTCCGCTTTCCCCCTGTCTTTCAGCACTTTTCTAGAAAATATCAACATCCTCCGACAAACATCTTCGACATGGCACCGCATACTCCGGGAGTTCTGCGTTTTGGAAAGCTTTCAAAAAGCCAGTAGCCCCGGCTGGGTATAAGAATAAGCAGTGCCGTAAGCAGACGTCGGTACTTAGCGGTCGTATTGTGACCGCTTATGTACCGCTACGCTCTGCGACAGAGCGCGAGCGTGCCGCGTTTCTTATACCCTGCCAAGGGCTACGGGGATTAGATACAATTTTCTTCGCTAACTCTTAAGTTAATTCATAATTGCGTGCCTCCTGCATATACATATAACACCAATGGCAGGAGGTATTTTTATGGACTATGCAGTGAAGACATACGATCTGTATCGGGATATACAACAAAGAACGGGAGGAGAGATATACATAGGGGTATTGGGACCGGTGCGGACGGGAAAATCCACGTTCATCAAACGCTTTATGGATGAAATGGTGCTGCCCTATATGGAGGATGAACATGCCAGAATGCGGGCACAGGATGAACTTCCCCAGAGTGCCGGAGGAAAGACTATTACAACTACGGAACCGAAGTTCATTCCCAGCGAGGCGGCAAAGGTGAGATTAAATGATGATATCGAGGTGTCAGTACGGCTGATTGACTGTGTGGGGTATATGATCGATGGTGCGGCGGGACATATGGAAGAAGATGCGGAGCGCATGGTGAAGACGCCCTGGTCGGAAGAAGAGATTCCATTTACCCAGGCGGCGGAGATCGGCACGGATAAGGTCATGCGGGATCACTCCACAATTGGTCTGGTGATCACTACGGACGGAAGTATCGGAGAACTCCCCAGAAGCAATTATCTCGGAGCGGAAGAGAAGACGATCCTGGCACTGAAAAAGTCCGGAAAGCCATTCTTAGTGCTGGTTAACAGTCAGAAACCTTATTCAGAGGAGACTAGACAGGTAGCGGAAGAGATCGGCAGCAAATACGATGTTTCTGTAATGCCGGTGAACTGCGAACAGTTAAAAAAAGAAGACATACACCGGATCTTGGAGAAAATTTTATATGAATTCCCGCTGACAGCGGTAGAGTTCTATTTTCCCAAATGGATGGATATGCTTCCCATAGACCATGCTGTAAAACAGGACCTGTTAAAGCAGATTCGGGAGTTGATGAATCATTATGATAAAATCCGGGATGTGGCGGAACAGCCGGTGCAGCTGCAGGGGGATTATGTAAGAAACTGTAAAATGGATCCAATCCAGCTGTGGAGCGGGATCGTTCAGATACAGGTAGGAATCGATGACAGATATTATTACGAAATGTTGTCCGGAATGCTGGAGGAAGATGTCGAAGATGAGTACCAGTTGTTACATAAATTAAAAGAGCTGGCAGGGATGAAAAAAGAATATACCAAGGTGCAGGATGCATTGACCATGGTGAAGATCAAGGGCTATGGTGTGGTGACTCCGGACAGAGAAGACATTGCGCTGGAAAAGCCGGAACTGATCCGCCACGGCAATAAATTCGGTGTCAGGATCAAGGCAAGCAGCCCATCCATACATATGATCCGCGCCAATATTGAGACGGAGATTGCTCCCATTGTAGGCACTGAACAGCAGGCACAGGATCTGATCCGTTTTATCGATCAGGCGGAAGCGGAACAGGGCATCTGGGAGACCAACATCTTCGGTAAGACGGTGGAACAACTGGTGGATGACGGCATTACCACGAAAGTTGCTTCTATTGGCGAAGAGAGCCAGTTAAAGCTTCAGGATACCATGCAGAAGATCGTAAACGACAGTAATGGTGGAATGGTTTGTATTATTATCTAATAGTTCAGACATCATCTGCATATCAGACAAATCATGCTTGCATGAATTTGACTGATTGACAGATGATGGGCTGAACGGAATAGTTTCCATTGCTTTTTTCCCATTCATTTTGTATAATACCTTTGTTGACTTTGCTTTATTTTTCGGGAAAACAGGAAGAATATTTGCTAAATTGCATGAAAATACAGTAAAACGGAGGACATAGATGAATCAGGTATATACAAAATTACAAAACTGCTATGAATGTGTGAGAAAACAGACAGATTTCGTACCTAAGGTGGCAATCGTCTTAGGCTCGGGCTTAGGTGATTATGCGGAACAGATCCGTGTGGAGACGGAGATCCCTTATGCCGGGATCGAGGGATTCCCCGTCTCCACCGTACCGGGACATGCCGGTAAATTTATCTTTGGTTATCTCGATGAGATCCCAGTGGTATGTATGAAGGGAAGAGTGCATTATTACGAAGGTTATGATGTGACGGATGTGGTACTTCCCACCAGGCTGATGAAGCTATTAGGTGCCAAGATCCTGTTCCTGACCAATGCGGCAGGCGGCGTGAACACTTCTTTTCATGCCGGTGATCTGATGCTGATCAGAGATCACATTTCCGTATTTGCACCCAATCCCCTGATCGGTGCCAATATCGACGAGCTGGGACTGCGTTTTCCGGATATGAGCCATGTCTATGACAAGGATTTACAGCAGATCATCCGCGAGACCGCGAAAGAGAACGACATCTATCTGCAGGAGGGTATTTACACCCAGTTGACGGGACCTTCTTTTGAATCTCCGGCAGAGATCCGCATGCTCCGGACACTTGGATGTGATGCGGTAGGTATGAGTACAGTAGTGGAGGCGATTGCAGCCAATCACATGGGAATGCGTATCTGCGGCATTTCCTGTATCAGCAATCTGGCGGCCGGAATGACGGATCAGCCCTTGAACCATGAAGAAGTGCAGGAAGCTGCGGATATGGCGGCACCCAGATTCAAGAAGCTGGTAACGGAATCCGTGAAGAGATTTGTATAGACAGGCAAAAGGAGATAAGGATGAACTTGATCTCAGAGACAGAAGAAACAGAACTGGTGAGACTGGCATTAGAAGCCAGAAAGCTGGCTTATGCTCCTTATTCCGGCTATACAGTGGGAGCAGCACTGCTTGCTGTGGACGGACACAGATATCTGGGTGGCAATATTGAAAATGCTTCCTACGGAGCCACCAACTGTGCGGAGCGCACTGCCTTTTTCAAGGCTGTCAGTGAAGGAGAGCGGACGTTTACCGCTATCGCCATTGCCGGTGGAACCGTAGGAGAGGATCCCGTGGAATATGCCTATCCCTGTGGTATCTGTAGACAGGTGATGCAGGAATTTTGCACGGATGATTTTGTGATCTATGTGGTAAAAAACGAACAGGATTATCAAAGCTACACATTAAAAGAATTACTTCCCTATGGATTTGGAGGAGATGCGATCAGATGAATATCAGATTATACAATGCACGAATTCTCACCATGGAGCCCGGCAGAGAAGTCTTCTATGGTGAAATATGGGTTAAAAATGACAAGATAGCCTATGTGGCGGAACAAAAAGAATTAGCGGAGGAATGGGACAGATCCCAGTTCCCGAGAATTGCCTGGGATATTGAACTGGATTGCAAGGGAAATCTTCTGATGCCGGGATTTAAAAATGCGCACACCCATTCCGGCATGACATTCTTACGTTCCATGGCGGATGACATGCCCTTAGACCAGTGGCTGAACAAGCAGGTATTCCCATTAGAGGCAAAACTGACCGGAGAGGATATCTATGACCTGACCAGACTGGCGGTATTGGAATATCTGACTTCTGGTGTGACATCTATTTTTGATATGTATCTGACTCCGGATACCATTGCGGAAGCCTGCCTGGATACGGGCATGCGCTGTGTACTGGTATCGGGACTGAACAATTTCAGCTCTTCCCCGAAGCAGGTAGAAGAAGAGTTCTTAAAATGGAATAAGAAGAATTCCCTGATCAGCTACCAGCTTGGTTTCCACGCGGAATATACCTGTTCCAAAGAACTGCTCTGGAAAGTGTCGGAAATGGCACATCATTACCGGACACCGGTATATGCCCATATCTCCGAGACAGAGAAGGAAGTGGAAGAGTGTAAGGCACGCTACGGCATGACACCGCCCATGTTCTTAGACTCTCTGGGAATGTTCGACTACGGCGGAGGCGGTTTCCATTGTGTCCATGTGACGAATCAGGATCTGGATGTCTTCCGCAGACATCATATGTATGTGATCACGAACCCCGGATCCAATACGAAGTTAGCCAGTGGTATTGCACCTATTGCCGATTATGTGCGTCATAAGATCCCGGTGGCGATCGGAACCGACGGACCTGCCAGCAACAACTGTCTGGATATGTTCCGTGAGATGTTCTTAGTTACCGGCTTGAGCAAGCTGTTAGAGAAAGATGCTGCCAGCATGGATGCCATGGAAGTATTGAAGATGGCAACGATGAATGGTGCTAAGGCAATGCGACTGAACCGGGCAGATGTTCTGGCGAAGGGCAAATACGCAGATCTTATCATGATCGATCTGCATCAGCCTAACATGCAGCCCATCCATAATATTCCAAAGAATCTGGTCTACAGCGGCAGCAAATCTAATGTCTGCATGACCATGATCGGCGGTAAGATCCTATACCGTAACGGAGAGTTCAACGTAGGAGAGGATCCGGAGCGCATTTACGCCAAGTGCGAAAAAATCGTAAAAAGACTGTTGACTGAGTAAGCAAAGAACTCAGAAGACATAGAAACGGAGTTCCCCGTGTGGCTCCCAGAATACTTAGGAGGGAAAAGATGTTAGAAAAAATCTTCAAACTGAAGGAAAACAACACCACGGTAAAAACAGAGATCATTGCCGGACTGACTACATTCATGACCATGGCTTATATTATAGCCCTGAATCCGAACCTGCTGACTGGTTTTGGCAAGGATACCATGCCGGAACTTTGGAACGGTGTTTTCCTGGCAACCTGTATTGCATCCGCAATCGGTACCATCGTAATGGCATTTCTGGCAAATAAGCCGTTTGCCATGGCACCCGGAATGGGACTGAACAGTTTTTTCGCAGTCGTAGTAACCAATATCGTAGCCCTGACCGGAATGACCTATGTAGCATCCTTCCAGTCGGCTCTGTGCATTGTACTGATCGAAGGTATCGTGTTCCTGGTTCTCTCCGTACTGAACATTCGTGAGAAGATTGTGGATGCCATTCCTCTGGGCGTGCGCCTCGGTATTGCACCTGCCATCGGTCTGATGCTGTTAAACATCGGTGTAGGCTCCAATGCAGGTATCTATTCCGAGAACGGCGGACCTTTTTATGCTATGAGAGACTTCTTCGGTGCACTGACACCTTCACTGGCTAAGACAAATATGGGTTCCGGTTATTCCGCAATGGTTCTGTCCGTTGTCACCATGTTCGTAGGTCTGTTTGCTATTGTTGTTCTGGCACAGAGAGGTGTTAAGGGTGCTGTATTACTGGGTATGCTGATCTCCAGCATCATCTACTGGGCAGGAGAGGCTGTCTTCCTGGGAACCAATCCCTTTGCTTCTCTGGCAACCGCATCCTTCGTACCTGCTTTCGGAGATATGGCTTCCACCACACTGTTTAAGTTTGACTTCCGGGGATTTGCAGAGATTGGCTGGTTTACCGCCATCACTCTGATCATTACCTTCTGTATCATTGATATGTTCGATACCATCGGTACTCTGGTAGGAACCGCAAGCCGTGCGGGAATGTTGGATAAAAATGGCAAAATGCCGAATATGAAGCAGGCACTTTTATCTGATGCAGTAGGTACAGTAGCAGGTTCCTTAACCGGTACTTCCACTGTTACCACCTTTGTAGAGTCCGCATCCGGTGTAGAAGCAGGCGGTCGTACCGGCCTGACTGCACTGACTACCGGTATCATGTTCCTGGCATGTATCTTTATTGCCCCCATCGCCGGAATCATTCCTGCGGCAGCTACCTCTTCCGCACTGATCTATGTGGGTGTACTTATGGTAGCAGGTCTTAAGAATGTAGATTTCGATGACATCTGCCAGTCACTTCCCGTGGCGCTGATGATGATCGCCATGCCGATCTCCGGATCCATCGGACATGCCATCGGCCTTGGGCTGATCACCTATACTGTGATCAAGGTATTTACCGGTAAGGCAAAGGATGTTTCTATACTTACCTATGTATTATCACTGATCTTTTTGTTAAAGTTCTTTATTGTCGCATAAAGAATTTTGATACATAAGAAATAGAAAAAAAGGTCAGAATATGGGGCGAGCACTGCACGGGTGGTGCCTGCCTTCTTATATCCGGAAAAGTGAGAGATAATATGGAGTTTGTTGTATTTACAGGTGTATTGCTTTTTATATTTTTATTCATGATCGTACAGGAACTTATGCAGGCAAAAAATGAGGAAAAAATGTTCCGGAACTCTCTTTTGGAAAATTACGGAAAAGAACCGCCGAAGGAATATTCGCTGGAGAGATTTGCAAGGCTTGACAGTTATCTGGAACGACATAAGGAAGAGAAACAGTTAGATGATATCACATGGAACGATCTGGGAATGGATGAGGTATTCTGCCGGATCGACCGGACATTGTCAGCGGCAGGAGAGGAATACCTGTATTTTACCCTCCGGAATATCTTCTGCGGGAAGGAAAAGCTGGACCATTTGGAGGAAGTGACCGGATGGTTTTTGGAGCAGGATGATACCAGGATCCGGGTACAACTGTTACTGAAAAAATTGGGGCATCTCGGGAAATACTCTCTCTATGATTATCTGGATAATCTCGACTATCTGGGAGAGCGTAACAATCGGAAGATATTGCTTTTAAATCTTCTGTATCTGCTGTTTGCCTCACTTTTATTCGTGCAGCCGGCGGTAGGGATCCTTGGGATCGTGGTGTGTATGCTGGGACATATATTGACATACTTTCGTGAGAAAAAAGTGATCGAACCGTATATTACAAGCTTCGCCTATGTGCTTCGCATGATCAATGTCTGTGAGGAACTGGGCAGACAGAAGATCCCGGTGTATAAAAAAGAATTGGAGGATTTAAACGAGGCGCTGAAAAGCCTGTGGGAATTAAAACGGGGTTCCTTTTGGGTAATGGCAGGAAATCAGGGGAAGATCGGCGGGAATCCGTTAGATATTATAGCGGATTATCTGCGGATGATATTGCATCTGGATATCTGGCAGTTTAATCTCATGCTTCGGAAATTAAGACTAAAGACCAATGAGGTGGACAGATTGTTAGGGATCACCGGCTATTTGGATATGGCAATCTCGGTGGGAGGCTTCCGCAGGTCCTTAGAGGGTTACTGTATTCCACAGCTGGAAGAAAATGCGAATAAGGTGTATCTGCATATGGAAGGCGGATGGCATCCGCTGCTTACGCATCCTGTGAAAAACAGTATCCGGGCAGACAGAGGTGTGCTGCTTACTGGCTCTAATGCCTCCGGGAAATCCACATTTTTAAAAATGGTGGCAGTAAATGCCGTTCTGGCACAGACGATTCATACCTGTACAGCGGAAAGCTATCACGCTCCGGTATTTCGGATCTTTTCTTCCATGGCGCTGCGGGATAGTATACAGAACGGCGAGAGCTACTATATTGTGGAGATCAGGTCCCTTAAAAGGATCCTGGATGCAGCACAGACAGAGACGGCTCCGGTGCTTAGTTTCGTGGATGAGGTTCTGCGGGGAACCAATACCGTGGAACGTATTGCCGCAGCTACGCAGATATTGATACATTTGTCTGAAAGCGGAGTGCTTTGTTTTACTGCGACCCACGATATCGAAATGACGGAACTATTGAAAGACTGTTATGACAATTATCATTTTGAGGAAGTGATCCGGGACGGCGACATCAGTTTCCCTTATGAACTGTTACCTGGGAGGGCAGGCACTAGAAATGCGATCCGGTTGCTGGCTCTCATGGGATACGATAAAGAGATCACGGAGAGAGCTGCGATGCAGGCGGAAGACTTTATACAGACAGGAAAATGGTCGGTGCAGACTCTTTTGGGGAATACTTGACGTTTGCGCCATATCGTTGGTATACTTCATTTAATAGAACCTCACGAAAAGACATTAGGAAAGCATAATAAGGCATAAAGGAGAAAAAATATGGCAGTCAGCTTTTTGAATTCATTTTTATCTTATCTGGTAGTATTGATAGTGATCGCGGCAGTAGGCGCTGTTGCTATTACCCTTGGAATTACTCTTCGCAAGAAGAAAAATAAAAAAGAGGGAATGCAACAGGCAAAGGAGTCCGCTGACGGAGAATAAGGGTTATGGCAAAATCGTCAGGACAGAAATTAAAGCTTTTATATCTGATAAAAATGCTGCAGGAGAACACGGACGAGAATCATCCAATGAGTACTCCGGATATTATAAAATACCTGGAGAATCAGGGAATCCATGCGGAACGGAAGAGCATTTACAGTGACATGGAGAGTCTTGCGGACTTCGGTTACGATGTGGTACAGGTGCAGAGCAGGCTAGGAGGCGGTTATTACCTCGGCAGTAGAGAGTTTGAACTCCCGGAATTAAAGCTGTTGGTGGACGCCGTACAGTCCTCCCGCTTCATTACCACGAAAAAATCCAGAGATCTGATCCGGAAGCTGGAGCAGATCGCTGGGAAAAACGATGCCGGCAAGCTACAGCGTCAGGTCTATGTTGCAGGCAGGATCAAGACGGAGAATGAGAGCATCTATTATAATATCGATGCCATTCATCGTGCCATTCAGGAGAACAGGCAGATCACTTTCGTGTATCTGGACTGGAACCTGCAAAAAGAACTGGTGCCCAGACTCGGTGGGGATAAGTGCGTCAGCCCCTGGGCCCTGATCTGGCGGGATGAAAATTATTATCTGGCAGCCTATGACAGTGAGGCCAAAGTTATCAAGCATTACCGGGTGGACAAAATGGGACAGGTGGAAGTGACGGTAAGTCCCAGAGAAGGGGTAAAACAGTTCTCACAGATCGACGTGACCTCCTATACGAACCAGACCTTCGGCATGTTTGCAGGGGAGGAGAGCGTGGTGACCATGGAGTTCCCGAAGCGCCTCATCGGTGTGGTACTGGACCGGTTCGGCAGAGAGGTGGATATCCGCCCTATGTCCGATACCATTTTCCGGGTGCGTGCGAAGGTGGCCGTCAGCGGACAGTTCTTCGGATGGCTTGCGGGAATCGGACCGGATGCCAGGATCGCAGCGCCGGAAGCAGTACAGAAGCGTTATGTACAGTGGCTTTCGGATATTTTGCGGGAACAGTCGGGAACCGCGGAATAAAAATGTATCCAAAATTTCACCCCCTTTTTTGTATAGTTTTCTAAAGGATCCCTCGTTGACAAGGCAGGGATTCTTTTTTATACTGATAGATAGCACCCACAATATATTGCTATCTGATACAGGCAAACACCATATATGGTATTTGTAAACGCTATCGTAAGTAAGGGGAATACAGCAGAATCCGGGCGTTTTCCGGACATTATCGTATGAAGGGAAGAGAAAAATGAGCAGCAATTTTGAACATGACCATGAAGAAAATGAAGATTATGGCAAACAGTTTAGACCGGACAGGGAGATCTATGTCGTAAAAAAGGACGGGAGCAAGGAGCTTTTTAATGTACAGAAGGTAATCAGTGCAGTAGGCAAAAGTGCATACCGCGCCCTGACGAAATTCACCAAAGAAGAAAAAGAGCAGATCTGCCAGTATGTGGTAGATAAGGTAAACGAACTGGAAGTGGATGAAGTTCCCATTCCCATTATGCACAATATTGTGGAAAGTGCCTTAGAGCAGGTGAAGCCGATCGTCGCAAAAAGCTATCGCGATTATCGTAACTATAAGCAGGATTTCGTACGGATGCTGGATGATGTCTATAAAAAGAGTCAGTCCATCATGTACATCGGAGATAAGGAAAATGCCAACACGGATTCCGCTCTGGTATCTACCAAGCGTAGTCTGATCTTTAATCAGCTGAACAAGGAACTGTATCAGAAATTCTTCCTGACCACGGAAGAGATCCAGGCATGTCGTGACGGCTATATTTATGTGCATGATATGTCTGCCAGAAGAGATACCATGAACTGTTGCCTGTTTGATGTGCAGAATGTCCTGACGGGTGGCTTTGAGATGGGCAACATCTGGTATAACGAGCCGAAGACTCTGGATGTGGCATTTGATGTTATCGGCGATATCGTCTTAAGCGCTGCCAGCCAGCAGTATGGCGGATTCACCGTACCCAGCGTGGATCTGATCTTAGAGCCTTACGCCGAGAAATCCTATAATAGAGCCCTGGCAAAATACGAGAGACTTGGAGTAGCCGCAGATGTGGCGGAGAGAGAAGCGCTTGCGGATGTGAAGAAAGAATTCGAACAGGGCTTCCAGGGATGGGAATATAAGTTTAACACCGTGGCAAGCAGCCGTGGCGATTATCCTTTTATTACCGTGACTGCTGGAACCGGCACCGGTAAATTTGCCCAAATGGCAACGATTACTATGCTGGAAGTCCGCAGAAAGGGACAGGGAAAAAAGGATCATAAAAAGCCCGTTCTGTTCCCGAAGATCGTATTTTTATATGATGAGAATCTACACGGTCCCGGTAAGCCGCTGGAAGATGTATTTGAAGCCGGCGTGGAGTGCTCTGCCAAGACCATGTATCCCGACTGGCTGAGTCTGACCGGTAAAGGCTATGTGGCAAGCATGTACAAACAGTATGGAAAGATCGTATCTCCCATGGGATGCAGAGCTTTTCTGTCTCCCTGGTATGAGAGAGGCGGCATGCATCCCGCAGACGATAAGGATCAGCCGGTATTCGTGGGCAGATTCAATATCGGTGCGGTATCCCTGCATCTGCCCATGATCCTGGCAAAAGCGAGAAAAGAGAGCAGAGACTTCTACGAAGTGCTGGATTACTATCTGGAACTGATCCGTCAGCTCCATATCCGTACCTATGCTTATCTGGGTGAGATGCGTGCATCCACCAACCCGCTGGCATATTGTGAGGGCGGTTTCCTGGGCGGACATCTGAAGCTGACAGACAAGATCAAACCGTTACTGAAATCTGCAACGGCAAGTTTTGGTATTACAGCGCTGAATGAACTGCAGGAACTCTACAACGGCAAGTCCCTGGTAGAGGATGGGGCCTTTGCTGTGGAAGTACTTGAGCATATCAATCAGAAAATTTCAGAATATAAGGAAGAGGACGGCAACCTGTACGCCATCTACGGAACTCCCGCAGAGAATCTGTGCGGTCTGCAGGTAAAGCAGTTCCGTAAAAAGTATGGTATTATTGAGGGCGTATCCGACAGAGAATATGTCAGCAACAGCTTCCACTGCCATGTGACAGAGGATATTACCCCTATTCAGAAACAGGATCTGGAGAACCGTTTCTGGGATCTGAGCAACGGCGGCAAGATCCAGTATGTAAAATATCCGATTGATTATAATACCGAGGCAATCAAGACACTGATCCACAGAGCTATGGACATGGGCTTCTATGAAGGCGTTAATCTGTCGCTGGCATATTGCGATGACTGCGGACATCAGGAACTGGAAATGGATGTATGTCCTGTCTGCGGCAGCCGTAATCTGACCAAGATCGACCGTATGAATGGCTATCTGTCTTACTCCAGAGTACACGGAGATACGAGACTGAATGATGCCAAGATGGCGGAGATCGCAGAGCGTAAGAGTATGTAGATATGTAGAGACAGGATGGACAGATAAATGAGATATCATAATATAACCAGGGACGATATGCTGAACGGCGATGGTCTGCGGGTCGTACTGTGGGTAGCAGGATGTAACCATTGCTGCAGAGAATGTCAGAATCCCATTACGTGGGATCCCGACGGAGGGCTTTTATTTGATGAGGCTGCGAAACAGGAGATTTTTGAGCAGCTGGAGAAGCCATATATTTCCGGAATCACATTTTCCGGCGGAGATCCCATGCATCCCGTGAACCGCGCTGATGTGAGAGAGCTGATGCATGAGATCAGAGAAAAATACCCCACGAAGACGATCTGGATGTATACCGGAGACAGCTGGGAGGACATCTACGATCTGCCGATCATGCAATATGTGGATGTCGTGGTGGACGGAGAGTTCCATGTGGAAGAAAAAGATGTAAAGCTTCTGTGGAAGGGCAGTAAGAACCAGAGGGTGATCGATGTGAAGAAGACACTTGCCGGAGAACATCCGGAAGATGCAGTACTGTACTGCGGAGATTATAAGTAAAGGAAAGATTAACCATGCATAGAATTGCTAAATTTCATTTTGTGAGTCCTGCACAGTTTATGACTGCCATGCAGGAGGAATATCCGAAGTATACGGAGGAACAGATCAAGGAAATGTACGAGGCTCTGAAGCTTCCGAAGAGAGCTACGAAAGGAAGCGCCGGATATGATTTCTTTGCCCCGTTTACTTTTAAACTGACACCCGGAGAGACTATTAAGATCCCGACCGGTATCCGGGCGGAGATGCAGGAAGACTGGGTACTGCAGATCTACCCCAGAAGCGGCCTGGGCTTTAAATACAGACTGCAGATGAACAATACGGTTGGCATCATTGACAGCGATTATTTCTTTTCGGACAATGAAGGTCATATTTTCATGAAGATCACCAATGATTCTAACGAGGGCAAGACAGTGGAGATCCCTGCAGGAACCGGATTTGCCCAGGGAATTTTCATGCAGTACGGTATCACAGAGGACGATGATGCGGAAGGCATTCGCAACGGTGGCTTCGGAAGTACTACAAAATAATTCATAAGAGTAAAATCCCCCGAATGGGACATGATGAAGTTGTGATATGTACCCAAAGGGGGACTTTTTATGCCACAGAACATGCAGTATGTCGATGGACGGATGGAACTTAGTTATGAGGATACTAAATGTGACAAAATGTATCACTTTTGCTGGCAAAATTGAAAAGGTTGCTTGTCAATGATATAATGGCGCAAAAGAAGAGCCATAAAATTTATAATATCAGGAGGCAATCAATGTTTAAAATCGTTACAGACAGTACAGCAGATCTCCCCGCAGAATATCTGCAAGAACATGACCTTGGATGTATAAATCTCAGTTATATTATGGATGGTGTGACTTATGGGCAGGGACAGGAACTTCCCGAGAAAGAGTTCTATGCACTGATGAGAAACGGCAAAATGCCCACCACTTCCCAGGTGAATCCGGAGGAAGCAAAGAATCATTTCCTGAAATATTTAAAGGAGAACAAAGAGATCCTGTGTATCGCCTTTTCTTCTGGATTGAGCGGTACCTATAACAGTATGCGCGTAGCAGCGGAAGAGATTATGGAGGAACAGCCGGATTGCAGGATCATTGTCATTGACAGCCTGTGTGCTTCTTTGGGAGAGGGACTGTTAGTGCATAAGGCAGTTACCTTAAGAGACCAGGGTAAGTCCTTGGAAGAAGTGGCAGAGTGGGTAAAAAATAATCGTCTGCATCTGGTGCATGTATTTACCGTGGATGATCTGTATCATCTCTATCGCGGGGGTCGTGTCAGCAGGGCGACAGCAGTCGTGGGAACATTAGCAGGTATTAAACCCAAGCTCCATGTGGATGATGAAGGACATCTGATTGTCATCGGCAAGGTGAGAGGACGGAAAAAATCCCTGCATGCATTGGTGGATTATATGGAAGAGAAAATGGTTTCTTACCGTGATCAGAATGATATTGTGTTCATCAGCCACGGGGATGATCTTCCGGCGGCGGAACTGGTAAGAGACCTGGTGAAGGAGCGGTTCGGAATCGACAGCTTCCTGATCAATTATGTCGGACCTACCATTGGATCCCATTCCGGTCCCGGAACACTGGCGCTGTTTTTCATGGGAGAGGAAAGGTAAATTGAAAGTTAGTTGAATACATTGGCAAAATCCACGAACTCCCGGAGCATGCGATACACATGTCTCGATGTAAGGTCTCCGGATGTGAATTTTCTACGAAAAGTGATGAGTAGTTCTCGTCATGACGGGGCCGCCTACAGTCGACATCCATGTCGACAATCGGCTGACGCGGACATCGTGTCCGCTTTCCCCCTGTCTTTCAGCACTTTTCTAGAAAATATCAACATCCTCCGACAAACATCTTCGACATGGCACCGCATACTCCGGGAGTTCTGCGTTTTGGAATATAAAGCTTCCGTGTTATACCTTCGGTTTTCACGATTTGGGTATCTGCAATAGAATAAGCTTCGCATACCCTCCAACTATCCACAGCGTGGGTATCAGAAGCAAAACAAGCTTCGCATACCCATAAACTTTCCACAGCGTGGGTATCAGCAACGAAACAAGCTTCTCATACCCACAAACTTTTCACAGTGTGGGTATCAGCAACAAAACAAGCTTCTCATACCCACAAACTTTTCACAGCGTGGGTATCAGCAACAAAACAAGCTGCTGATACCCACAAGCTTTCCACAGTGTGGGTATCAGCAGCGAAACAAGCTTCTCATACCCATAAACTATTCACGTTGAGGCGGAAGAATGGGTACAGAGAAGCTTGATTCTATCTCCTGTGCCCACGTTGAGGCGGAAGAAGGGTACAGAGAAGTTTGTTCCTGTCCCCTGTGCCCACGCTGCGGCGGAAGAAGGGTACAGAGAAGCTTGCCCCTGTCACCTGTGCCCACGCTGCGACGGAAGAAGGGCACAGAGAAGCTTGCTCCTGTCATCTGTGCCCATACTGCGGCGGAAGAAGGGTACAGAGAAGCTTGCCCCTGTCACCTGTGCCCACGTTGCGGCGGAAAAATGGGCACAGGCGGAATTTGTCCTGTCTACGGCGCCCCTACGTTACGAGCCATGCACCCAATTCATAAATGTGTCGCAAAGGGCGCTCCACATTTATTTCATTGAGGGCTGTCGAGTGTGTCCGTTGGACGCACAGTATAAAGTCAAAAACAAAAACAGCGACTTGTGAGCAAGCTCCCAGATCGCTGTTTCTGTTTTGACTTTGCATGGCTCGTAACTCTCAAGTTACTGACATCTTTTCTCAATAATCATTTCCCCTATTGACAAAACAAGAATTCCTTACTATAGTGTTCCTGTAAAGAACTACTAATGGAGGGCTCATGGAAGAAGCGGCAATCGTAGAACAACTTACTCTGTTTGGACTGAGCAGGCAGGAAGCTGCAATATACCTGTGTCTTCTGAAAAATGAGGAATTAACAGGATATGAGGTGGCGAAGCTGACCGGAATATCCAGGTCCAATGTGTATAACGGACTGGCATCTCTGGTGGAGCATGGTGCTGCTTACGTGATGGAAGGGACATCTTCCAAATATCTGGCTGTGGCACTCCCCGAATTTTGTGATAACAGGGTCCGGTATCTGATGAAAGTAAAGGAGCGACTGGTGGCCGACGGCCCGAAAAAGTCTCTCCCCCGGGAAGGGTACATAACCATTGAAGGATATGAGCACATCTGTGATAAAATCCGGCATATGATTCTCGGAGCGGAAATGCGGATCTATTTTTCCGCAACAGGAGCTTTTTTGGAAGAATGGACAGAGGAAATTCGGGAACTGGTGAAGGCAGGGAAAAAAGTAGTCCTGATCTCAGAGGATAATAAAGAACTTTTTTCCAAAGACGAAGAATTACGTGGCGGTATCATACAATACCGTGTACCGGAGCATTTCAGAGAGCCGGAGGAAGAGGAACAGCGGTCAGATCAAATCCGTCTTATTATAGATTCCGAGTATATTCTTACCGGTACGGTGACCGGGAAGAGTGATGATGCCTGTCTCTACAGCGGTCAGAAGAATTTTGTCAGAGTTTTCAAGGATGCCATGCGCAACGAGATCGCCCTGATCAGAATTGCCCGGAATGAATAAAGCTTACAACACTTTTTCTGTTGTGGAAGAATGGAAATGGTGTTTCCATATGCAAATAATTTATAAAAAGAAAGGGATAGAAAATGAGTATCAGAGTTGCAATTTTAGGTTATGGTAATTTAGGAAGAGGAATGGAATGTGCGGTAAAGCAGAACGATGACATGGAGCTGGTGGCAGTATTCACCAGAAGAGATCCTGCTACAGTGAAGACTTTAACAGATGTAAAGGTATACAATGTAGATCAGTTACTGTCCATGCAGGACCAGATCGATGTACTGGTACTGTGCGGAGGTTCCGCAACCGATCTGCCGAAGCAGACCGCAGAGTATGCAAAGTATTTTAATGTGGTGGACAGCTTTGATACGCATGCGAAGATTCCCGAGCATTTTGCACAGGTAGATACTGCTGCTAAGGAAGGCGGCAAGGTAGCTATGATCTCCGTAGGCTGGGATCCCGGTATGTTCTCTCTGAACAGACTGTATGCCAATGCCATTTTAAGAGACGGCAGTGACTATACTTTTTGGGGGAAGGGTGTCAGCCAGGGACATTCCGACGCTATCCGCCGTATCCCCGGGGTTAAGGACGCCAAGCAGTACACCATTCCTGTAGAAGCCGCATTGGAAGCTGTCAGGAATTGTGAAAATCCGGTATTGACCACCAGACAGAAGCACACCAGAGAGTGTTTTGTGGTAGCAGAAGAGGGCGCAGACAAGGCACAGATTGAAGAGCAGATCAAGACTATGCCTAACTATTTTGCAGACTATGATACCACGGTACATTTCATCACAGAGGAAGAGCTGCAGAGAGATCATGCAGGGATTCCTCATGGCGGATTCGTATTGCGTACCGGCAAGACCGGCTTAAACGGTGAGCATGATCATGTGATCGAATACAGCTTAAAGCTGGATTCCAATCCGGAATTTACTTCCTGTGTACTGACTGCTTATGCAAGAGCAGCCTATCGTATGAACCAGGAAGGTCAGAAGGGCTGCAAGACCGTATTTGATGTTGCTCCCGCATACTTAAGTACTCTGACTCCGGAAGAGATGAGAAGTACTTTATTGTAATAAATATAGACTTAGAGGAGATACTTATGGAAAAAAAGGCATTTGTTACCAAAGAAATGATCGAAAAGATCGTAGAAAAATATCCCACACCGTTTCATATCTATGATGAAAAGGGAATCCGTGAGAATGCAAAAGCACTGAAAGAGGCATTTGCATGGAATAAGGGGTACAAGGAGTTTTTTGCAGTGAAGGCGACTCCCAACCCGTTCCTGATCAATATTTTGAGAGAATATGGCTGCGGATGTGACTGCTCCTCTCTGACAGAGCTGATGCTGAGCAATGCCATGGGTGTAAAGGGAGAGGACATTATGTTCTCATCCAACGATACTCCGGCCCATGAATTTGAATATGCGGCAAAAATCGGTGCTACCATTAATCTCGACGACATCACCCATATCGATTTCCTGGAGAAGACCATCGGTTATCTGCCCAAGACCTTAAGCTGCCGTTACAATCCCGGCGGATATTTTTCCATCAGTAATAACATCATGGACAATCCGGGAGATGCCAAGTACGGCTTCACCACGGAGCAGATGTTCGAGGGATATAAGATCCTGAAGGCAAAGGGTGTGGAGAATTTCGGTATTCATTCCTTCCTTGCCAGCAATACGGTAACAAATGACTATTATCCCACACTGGCGAGAGAACTGTTCGAATTGGCAGTGAAGCTGAAAGAAGAGACCGGCGCGCATATCACCTTCATCAATCTGTCCGGTGGTATCGGAATTCCATATCGTCCGGATCAGGAGCCTAACGATATCCGGGCCATTGGCGAAGGCGTGCGTAAGGTATACGAGGAGGTTCTGGTACCTGCCGGTATGGGTGATGTTGCAATTTATACGGAGCTTGGCCGCTACATGATGGCGCCTTACGGACATCTTGTAACCCAGGTCATCCATGAGAAGCACACACACAAGGAATACATCGGTGTGGATGCCTGCGCTGTGAACCTGATGCGTCCTGCCATGTATGGTGCGTACCATCACATCACCGTACTGGGCAAGGAGAACGAACCCTGCGATCATAAGTATGACGTGACCGGTTCTTTGTGTGAGAACAACGACAAATTTGCCATTGACCGGATGCTGCCGAAGATTGACATCGGTGACTATATCGCAATTCACGATACCGGCGCACATGGGTTTGCTATGGGATATAACTACAATGGTAAGTTGAAGTCTGCGGAACTTCTGTTAAAAGAAGATGGCAGTGTGGAAATGATCCGCCGTGCTGAGACACCCAGAGATTATTTCGCAACGTTTGACTGCTTCGATATTTATAACAAGATTGACTTTGACGCATAACTCTTACCCATAGGAGGGCGATATCCCGGAATGCGAATGGACATTGCGATTTCGAAAGTGCAGAGTACGAAGTGATCGTTTATGCATAGTATATACAGGAGGATACGAAGCAATGAGATATCCGAAAAATATACAGCAGGGAGGGACCATCGGATTCGTGGCCCCTTCTTTTGGCTGTCAGATAGAACCTTATTACAGTGCCTTTGGTAATGCACAGAAAAAGTTCCGTGAAATGGGTTACCAATTACAACTGGGACCCAACTGCTATGCGGGAGAGGGGATCGGTATCAGTAATACACCGGAAAAATGCGGTCAGGAACTGACCGAGTATTATTGTAGCAGAGAAAACGACTGTCTGATCTCCTGCGGAGGCGGCGAACTGATGTGTGAGACTATGAGTCATGTGGATTTTGAACGCCTGAAGGCGGCAGAACCCAAGTGGTATCTGGGATATTCCGACAATACTAACATGACCTATCTGCTGGCAACCATCTGTGACACGGCATCTGTTTATGGACCCTGCGCAGCGGCATTCGGTATGGAACCCTGGCATTTGTCGTTAACGGATGCATTTGGCCTGCTGAAGGGAGAGACGAAGGAAGTACACGGTTACGACAAGTGGGAAAAGGAATCTCTGAAAAACGAGGAACATCCGCTATTACCCTACAACACGACAGAAACCAGAGTATTGAAAAGCTTTTTGGGCAGACAGGCAGCAGGAGCCGGACAGAAAATTCAATTTTCCGGAAGACTTTTAGGTGGATGCATGGATTGTCTGGTGAATTTGTTGGGCACCCGGTTTGATAAAACAGGAGCTTTTCTGGAAAAATATAAAGAGGACGGAATCATCTGGTTCTTAGAAGCCTGTGATCTGAATGTTTTTGCAATCCGTAGAGCGATGTGGCAGATGGAGGAAGCCGGGTGGTTCCGGTATGTCAAAGGTTTCCTGATCGGCAGACCCTTGTGTTTTGGACAGGAGATGATGGGACTGGATCAGTATCAGGCGATCCTCTCTGTAGCTGGTGAGAAGAATGTTCCTGTGATCATGGATGTGGATCTGGGACATCTGGCACCGATGATGCCTATTGTGACAGGAAGCCTTGCGGAAGTAAGGGTATGTGACAATGACATTACCATCCGTTATGACTACCGGTAAAAACGTATAAATTCTCATAAACGGTATAGAAATCAAAAGGCTCATCCCGGGAGGGAGAGCCTTTTTGCAGTGTGCGCGGCAGGGTCACGCTCTATTCATCGAAAACAATATTAGCAGCCGAAATTAAAGTAGCCGCAAAATGCATTCAACCACTGAGAACAGTTAATGAATCTGAAACACATACTTTCTTCCTCCTTTTCCTGTTGCATGGTGTCCGGTTACGTCTGTGTTAGCTAAGCACAAATGAATTGTAACAATTTTGTAACAATTTATCCATAGGGGATGATTGGCAATAAAATGGAAAAAGCAGGAAATGGGATTCGAGTATAAAAAGGGAAAAAGAAAGCGCAGAACCTTAAGCTCTGCGCATACTGCCGGCAATGGGACTTGAACCCATACGGTGTTGCCACCAACAGATTTTGAGTCTGCCTCGTCTGCCATTCCGACACGCCGGCTAATCAAACACTCACAACGGAATTTATCTTAACATAGATTGAAAAGCTTGACAAGAGTTTTTTTCCCAAATATGGATACTATTTTTCTAGTCTTTTTCCACAAGATGTTGTATAGTAGATGTGTATGGGTATAGGGGAATACGACCTATAGTGATGGAAGCAAACAGGGTGGAAGCATGAATTGCAAAGAATTTGAAAAAAATATTCCTGAATTTATAGCCGGGAAACTTGATTTCCTGACGTTACAGGAGTTTGGAGAACATATGCAGGAATGTCCCGGATGTAAGGAAGAACTGGTGATTCAGTTCCTGGTGACGGAAGGTATGCAGCGTCTGGAAGACGGTGATGCTTTTGACCTGCAGAGAGAACTGGAGATTCGCCTGACGGAGGCAAAGCGCAAGGTGAAGATTCATATGTCTTTTTTGAAGGCAGGAGCCGTACTGGAAGTGATCACGGTGATTTTTCTCCTGGGATTTCTAGGATGGATCATCTCGTAGCATGTAATTGTATGTAATAGCAGAAACAGGATAGGACAGATTAGATGATGAGTCAGAAACTGGTATTGATCGATGGACACAGTATATTGAACCGGGCATTTTACGGAGTTCCGGATCTGAGCAATGCGGAAGGGCTGCATACAAATGCCATCTATGGTTTTTTGAATATTATGTTTAAAATTCTGGAAGAGGAAAAGCCGGATTACCTGGCAGTGGCATTTGATGTTCATGCACCGACTTTTCGTCATCAGATGTATCAGGCGTATAAGGGAACGAGAAAACCCATGCCGGAGGAATTAAGACAGCAGGTGCCGGTCATGAAGGAAGTCCTGAAGGCCATGCATATTACCATCATGGAGCAGGCTGGATTGGAAGCGGATGATATTCTGGGAACCCTTGCAAAGAAAGCAGAGCAGGAGGGAATGGAAGTATCGCTGGTATCCGGTGACAGGGATCTGTTGCAGATCGCCACGGATCATATCAAGATCCGCATTCCGAAGACAAAACAGGGAAGAACGGAAATTGAGGATTATTATGCTGCGGATGTGCAGGCAGCCTATCAGGTGACTCCGTTGCAGTTTATTGAACTGAAAGCGTTGATGGGGGATACGGCGGATAATATACCGGGAGTGCCTAAGGTGGGAGAGAAGACAGCCCAGGCGCTGATGGTGGAATATGGCTCGCTGGATAATATTTATTCCCACGTAGAGGAAATCTCGAAAAAAAGTATTCGGGAGTCGCTGATAGAACACAAGGATCTGGCAGAACTGAGTAAGACACTGGCTACGATCAAGACAGATTGTGATCTGCAATTGGATTACGATCAGGCAAAAGCCGAAGGATTCTATACACCGGAAGCGTATACCCTGTGCAAGCGTCTGGAATTTAAGAATCTGCTCGGCAGATTCGAGAAGAATGCTGCTGCCACAGACACAAAAATCACAGAGAACTTTCGGATCATTGAGGAGAAAAAAGAATTCCTGGATTTTTTAAAAAAAGCCAAGAAACAAAAAGAAATCGGTCTGTGGCTGATCACGGAACCGGCGGTGGGATCCAATACAAAGAAGGAAGAACTGCTGGGAGCGTCAGTATCTGTGCCGGATGCGGAAACGGTATTTTATGCGTTGAAGCGGGAGCAGGAACCGGGGGGGCAGTTGAGCCTGTTTGAAGAGGTGAAACAGACGGTGGATGAAACGGCAGAGATCACGGCAGCCTTGCAGGAACTTTCTTCCGTGAAAGGACTCCGGATTGCTACATTTGATGTAAAGCGTCAGTACGATTATCTGGACCACAGCGGTACCGAACAATATTTTGACATTCTCATAGCTGCCTATCTATTGAATCCTCTGAAAAATGATTATGATCCGGAGTCCATTGCTTCAGAGCATCTGGGGATCATGATCCAGGGAAAGGCGGAAGTATTTGGAAAGAGATCCTTCCGGACATTGCTTTCGGAAGAGAGAAAAAAAGCCGCGGAATATACCTGTTATGGGGCCTGGGTATCCGTAAAGTGTAGGAAAGTGCTCGAGGACAAGCTGGAGGTAGCAGGCATGAAGCGGCTCATGAATGAGATGGAAATGCCTCTGTCGCTGGTACTCTACGATATGCAGAAGGAAGGCGTGGCTGTCAGAAGAGAGGAATTGAAATCTTACGGTGATGCGCTGGTTGCCCGGATTGAAGAACTGGAGCATGCAATACACGAACAGGCTGGAGTTGATTTTAATATTAATTCCCCCAAACAATTAGGTGAGGTACTGTTCGAGACGATGCAGATCCCGGGCGGGAAAAAGACGAAGACCGGTTATTCTACCGCAGCGGATGTGCTGGAGAAGTTGTCTGCGGATTATCCGATTGTGCGGGATATTCTGGAGTACAGAGGACTTACAAAACTGAAATCAACCTATGCGGACGGGCTGGCAGCTTTTATCGAGGCGGATGGAAGAATTCATACGAACTTCAATCAGACCATTACAGCCACCGGGCGGATCAGTTCCACAGAACCGAATCTGCAGAACATTCCCATGCGTATGGAACTGGGCAGAAAGATCCGCAAGGTATTTGTCCCCAGGGAGGGATATGAATTCATGGATGCGGATTATTCGCAGATCGAATTGCGTGTACTGGCCCATATGTCCGGAGATGAGCAGCTGATCGATGCCTACAGACAGGAAGAGGATATTCACCGGATCACAGCATCCAAGGTATTCCATACTCCTTTCGAAGAGGTTACGGATCTGCAGAGACGTAATGCCAAGGCTGTAAATTTCGGTATTGTCTACGGCATCAGTTCCTTTGGACTGAGCCAGGATCTCAGCATCAGCAAAAAAGAAGCGGCGCAGTATATTGAACAGTATTTTGAAACCTATCCCAAGGTGAAGGAATTTATAGATAAACTGGTGGCGGATGCGAAGAATAAAGGCTACACGGAAACGATGTTCGGCAGGAGAAGACCGATTCCAGAATTGTCATCGTCTAATTTCATGCAGAGATCTTTTGGAGAACGTGTGGCAATGAACGCACCCATTCAGGGAACCGCGGCGGATATTATCAAGATCGCCATGATCAAAGTATGGAAAGCGCTGAAAGAGGAAGAATTAAAGTCACGACTGATTTTACAGGTGCATGATGAACTTTTGATCGAGACAGCACTGGAAGAAGAAGCAAGAGTTCGGGAGATTCTTACAGAGAACATGAAATCTGCTGCAGATCTGGCGGTTACGCTGGAGATCGATCTGCACACGGGAAAAGACTGGTACGAGGCAAAATAAATGCGTTTTATAGGAATTACCGGCGGCGTGGGTGCCGGAAAAACGGAAATTTTAAAATACATCGGTCAGCATTATAAATGCGAGATCTATCTGGCAGATGATATCGGACATAAAGTAAAAGAACCGGGAACGGAAGGGTATCAGGCACTGGTGGAATTGCTGGGCAGAGATATTCTGCGTGCGGACGGACAGATCGATAAACCGTCCATGGCGGCCAAAATTTTTGCGGATCCCGCATTGTTGGAAAAAGTAAATCAGATCATTCATCCGGCGGTGAAAAAATATCTGGCTGACCGGCTGGCGGAGGCGCGTGCCAAGGGAGATGTGGAATTGTTTTTCGTCGAGGCAGCCCTTCTGATCGAGAACGGTTTCGGTGAAGTCGTGGATGAGATGTGGTATATTTATGCCAGGGAAGAGGTACGCAGAAAACGTCTGTCCGTAAGTCGTGGATACACACCGGAGAAAATCGATAGGATCATGTCTTCGCAGCTTTCGGAGAATGAATTCCGGAAACATTGTGATTTCGTCATAGATAACAGCGACAGTCTGGAGAACAGTTACAGACAGATCAGACAGAAACTGGAGGCATATACATGGAGGGAGTAAAAGAAAAACAGGGACAGTTGATATTCGGACTGGACATTGGGACCAGAAGCATCGTAGGTACGGTGGGATACTTAAACGGCGGAAAGTTCCATGTGCTTGCACAGCGTTCCAAAGAGCATGAGACGAGAGCCATGCTGGATGGACAGATTCATGATATCGGCAAGGTCGGTGAGACGATTTCTCAGGTAAAGGAACAGCTGGAGGAAGATCTGGGGAGAGAACTGACGGATGTCTGTATTGCGGCAGCAGGCCGTGTACTGCGCACGGTTACGACCTATGTGGAGCATACGTTTGAAAATGATCGAGAAATCTTACAGGAAGATATTTATTCTCTGTGTACCATGGGTGTCGAAAAAGCCTATGAGGAATTCCAAAACAGTAATACGGACACAGATATGAAATTTTATTGTGTAGGTTATACGCCTATGCGGTATTATATGAACGGCTACCAGATGGGAAATCTGGAAGGACATAAGGCAAAAAGTATTGCGGTGGATCTGATTGCCACCTTTTTGCCGGATGATGTAGTGGACGGACTGTACAAGGCAGTGGAATTTGCAGGTTTACATGTGGCAAATCTGACACTGGAGCCTATTGCGGCCATTCAGGTGGCTATCCCGGAAAAGTTCCGGATGTTAAATATGGCACTGGTGGATGTCGGCGCGGGAACCAGCGATATTTCCATTACCAAAGAAGGTACCATAACCGCGTACGGAATGATTCCCGTAGCCGGGGACAGCCTGACGGATATCCTGGTACAACATTGCCTGGTAGAATTTGAGACTGCGGAACAGATCAAGAGAAAATGCAGGACCCAGGAGATCATTGAATATGAAGACATCATGGGTCTGCCCCAGACGATTACCGCCGGTGAGGTACTGGAGCTTCTGGATCCTGAGATTGAGCGTATGACGCAGATGGTATCCGATACGATAAAGGAGTTAAACGGAGACAAACCGGTCAGCGCTGTGTTCGTAGTAGGCGGTGGCGGAATGGTGCCGGGTTATACGGAAAAGCTGGCGGCGAAGCTGGGTATTGTGAAGGAACGTGTGGCAATCCGTGGACAGGAGGTCATGCAGACGATTGTGTTCGAACTGGAAAATGCCAGAAAAGATGCCATGATGGTAACCCCGATCGGAATCTGCCTGAGCTACTATGTGCAGAGCAATAATTTTATTTTCGTAGAATTCAATGGGGAAAGAGTAAAGCTGTATGATAATGGAAAGTTGTCCGTGACGGATGCGGCCATGCAGATGCAGTTCCCCAATGATCAACTGTTCCCCAGAAGAGGAGAGGCTCTTTTATTTACCGTAAACGGTAAGAGCCGCATGGTAAGGGGGGAACAGGGAGAGGCAGCAGTCATCCGCGTCAATGACGAAGAAGCGGATATGTATACGCAGGTACATAATGGGGATCACATTGTGATAACGCCATCCACGGAAGGTGTGGCGGCGGTCATGGAACTGGGAAGTCTTCCGGAGATGGGAGATGCCCTGGCGGTGTACGTCAATGGCAGGCAGATCAGTCTGCCCAGAACGGCAGATGTCAATGGCCGCAGAGAGAATGAATTTTATCATATTTGTCAGAAAGATGATATCCAGATTCGCAATTCCTATACCGTAAAAGAAATTGCGGAATTCCTGGATGTACCACTGGGGACAGGTATCAAAGTCAATGATACGGCGGCACAGCCGGAGACCAGAGTGTATGAACATTTTACGGTTAGTTGGGATATGGAGAATCCGTTGCTGGAGGAGAGTGTTACTGTTCCGGATCCGGTGGAAAAACCGAAGAATACGGTAGCAGAAGCACAGACAGATGAGGGAAAAAACGAGCCCGGGGCGCAGACTGTGCAGGAAACACCTACGGTGCCGCAGCTTCCGCATCCCCTGACTGTAATCGTAAATCATACGCCTATTATCATGCAGGGAAAAGCTTCCTATGTATTTGTGGATGTGTTTGATTATATTGATTTTGATCTGGGCTCCGCTGCGTCCGCAGGAAGATCCATTGTGACAAATCTGAATGGCCGTCCGGCACAGTATATGGAGACACTGACTGAGGGTGATGTGATCGAGATCTACTGGAAAAATTTGAAATAATAATGCGATAGAAAAGAGATTAGTAAAATTATGAGATTATGCAGTATTGCCAGCGGCAGCAGCGGCAATTGTATTTATGTGGGTTCCGAAGCCACGCATCTGCTGGTGGATGTGGGAATCAGCGGGAAAAAAGCGGAGGCCGGATTGAACAGTCTGGGACTGACCGGCAGAGACTTAGACGGTATCCTGGTGACCCATGAACATATGGATCATGTGGCTGGCTTAGGTGTCATGGCTAGAAAATACGATGTGCCCATCTATGCTACTCCCGGGACTTTGGAAGAGATTCAGAAGATGGGAAATCTTGGGAAGATCGATCCGGAACTGTTCCGTGAGGTGAAGGAAGATGTGAAACTGACCATCAAGGATCTGACCGTGAATCCCATGAAGATTTCACATGATGCGGCACAGCCTGTAGGGTATCGCATTGCATATGGGAATAAAAAAGTCGGAATCTGTACGGATCTGGGCGTGTATAACGATTACACCGTGGAGTGCCTGAAGGGGATGGATGCTTTGCTTGTAGAAGCTAATCACGATGTGAAGATGCTGCAGGTAGGTCCTTATCCTTATTATTTAAAACAGAGAATCTTAGGGGAGAGAGGGCACCTTTCCAATGAAAATTCCGGAAAGCTTCTTTGTCGTATTTTACATGATAAATTACAGGCTATTGTGTTAGGACATCTGAGCAAGGAAAATAATCTTCCCGAGCTGGCCTATGAGGCGGTCCGCATGGAGATCACCATGGGAGAGAATCCTTATCGGGCGGAGGATTTCCGAATGATGGTGGCGGACAGGAGTAATGTATCTCCGGTCATCAATATTGCTTAATTATGTTTCAGACCGCGCTATTTGCAAAGTCGCGTCAGCACGTTTTACGTCACTTCGTGACTCACTTTGCTCATAGATTGGCGTTCAGCGAATGAACATAAGGTTGCAAAATGTAACAAAGTGTAGTTTAATAGATAGAAATATAGATAGAAATAATAGCATGAAATCATGCGGAAAATGAGGGCGATTATGAAAAAAACAATTATTACGGTAGTTGGTAAGGACACAGTAGGCATTATCGCAAAGGTATGTACCTATCTTGCGGAGAACGGCATCAATATCCTGGATATTTCCCAGACCATCGTACAGGGATATTTCAATATGATGATGATCGTTGACACCAATCAGATGCAGAAGCCTTTTGGTGACATGGCAGATGAACTGGCTGCTCTCGGAGAAGAGATCGGCGTAGTGATCAAATGCCAGAAGGAAGAGATCTTTGACAAGATGCACCGCATCTAATGCCCCACGATAAATCATAAAGACCCGAAGGGGCAGATAGGAGCTGTAATGATCAATTTATATGAAGTAACCGAGACGAACAAAATGATTGAGGAAGAGAACCTGGATGTGCGTACTATCACACTGGGAATCAGTCTGTTAGACTGTATCGATTCCGATCTGGACAGATTAAACGAGAAAATTTATAACAAAATTTACGAAGCAGCCAAGGATCTGGTGAAGACCGGAGAGGAGATCTCCAGAGAATTTGGTATTCCTATTGTAAATAAGAGAATTTCCGTAACGCCCATTGCGCTGATCGGCGGCGCCGCATGCCACACCATCGAGGATTTCGCAAGCATTGCAAAGACCCTGGATAAAGTAGCACATGAAGTGGGTGTGAATTTCCTTGGCGGATATTCTGCACTGGTAAGCAAGGGAATGACTCCGGCAGACGAGCTGCTGATCCGTTCCATTCCTCTTGCGCTGTCCACCACAGAGCGTGTGTGTAGCTCTGTGAACCTGGGCTCCACCAAGACAGGCATCAATATGGATGCGGTCAAGCTTATGGGAGAGATGGTGAAGGAAACCGCTGAGTATACCAAGGAAGATGATTCCCTGGGTTGTGCAAAACTGGTTGTGTTCTGTAATGCACCGGATGACAATCCCTTTATGGCAGGTGCATTCCATGGTGTGACCGAAGCGGACAAGATCATTAATGTCGGTGTCAGCGGTCCCGGTGTTGTCAAAACTGCATTAGAGAAGGTGCGCGGAGAGAATTTTGAGGTTCTCTGTGAGACCATTAAAAAGACTGCCTTCAAAGTAACCCGTGTGGGACAGCTGGTAGCACAGGAAGCATCCCGGATGTTAAATGTTCCTTTCGGAATCGTGGATCTGTCCCTGGCACCGACCCCGGCTATCGGCGACAGTGTAGCGGATATTCTCTGTGAGATCGGTCTGGAGCGTGCCGGAGCACCCGGAACCACCGCAGCCCTTGCTCTGTTAAATGATCAGGTGAAAAAAGGCGGTGTTATGGCATCCTCTTATGTCGGCGGTTTAAGCGGAGCGTTCATTCCCGTCAGTGAAGATCAGGGTATGATCGATGCTGTCAATGCGGGAGCTCTTACCATTGAAAAACTGGAGGCAATGACCTGTGTCTGCTCCGTTGGATTGGACATGATCGCCATCCCCGGAGACACCAAGGCAACTACTATCTCCGGTATCATTGCGGATGAGATGGCCATCGGAATGGTGAACCAGAAGACCACTGCCGTGAGAATCATTCCCGTCATCGGAAAAGGAGTGGGAGAGACCGTAGAATTCGGAGGCCTGTTAGGCTACGCGCCCATCATGCCTGTGAACACCTTCTCCTGTGATGCTTTTGTCAACCGCGGCGGACGCATCCCTGCCCCCATCCATAGCTTTAAGAACTAAATTGAGAGTTACGCGAGCAATGAGCCGCGCATAGGCATAGTGAGGACAGCGATGGGCGCTTGCGCACAAATCGCTGTCTTTACTTATGCAGTGATGCGGCGAACGCCTGCCGCAGGCATTCTGGAATATATAATTTCCTTGTTATACCTTCCGGTTTTCACAATTTGGGTATCAGCAACAAAACAAACTTCTCATACCCATAAACTTTCCACAGCGTGGGTATCAGCAACAAATCAAGCTTCTCATACCCTCAAACTTTTCTCAGTGTGGGTATCAGCAACAAATCAAGCTTCTCATACCCTCAAACTTTCCACAGCGTGGGTATCAGCAACGAAACAAGCTTCTCATACCCTCAAACTTATCCACAGCATGGGTATCAGCAACGAAACAAGCTTCTCATACCCATAAACTTTCCACAGCGTGGGTATCAGCAACAAATCAAGCTTCTCATACCCTCAAACTTTCCACAGCGTGGGTATCAGCAACGAAACAAGCTTCTCATACCCTCAAACTTTCCACAGCGTGGGTATCAGCAACAAAACAAGCTTCTCATACCCATAAACTATTCACGCTGAGTCGGAAGAAGGGTACAGAAGGAGTTCATCTAGTCGTTGGCAACCTTATGTTAACAAAGCAAGTATAAATACTGCCCGGAAAGTGATTTTAGAAAACCAAGCGGTATTTTTATCGAAGAATCCATGAAAACGTTCTAAAAATTACTGCTTCGGATAGGATGCTTCCATTCCGGCAGTAAATACCAGTCGCTGTAAAAGAAAATCGCATTAAATTTACTGCTTATAAAGCACAAAATGGATTTTAGGCAGTAAAGATCGGAACATCAAAACAAAAATACCACCCAGGAAGACAACAAAGTCATCCGGGTGGTATTTCACTAACTCTCAATTTACACAATCACGATCGGTGTCCGGTATTCATTCACCATTTCTTTTTTATTCTTCAGTGCCAGATGCCCCAGGTAGATCTGATTCCGGAGAATATCCTGATCCAGCATACGCAAAGCATCTGCGGGAAGTGTCTGTCTTGCGTCTGCCAAACTGGTAATGAGTGGAATGGAGCTGTTCTTTTTGATCTCGGTAAGGAGAGGAGCTGCATCCTTGCAAAATCCCAATACTCTGGCGTAGGAAATATAATCTTCAGACTTGCAGGTCTCGAATTCTTCCTTGGTCATATTCAGCAAAATATGGAACAGGCATCTGCTGATACGAGTGTAGGTCATATCCTTGCTCTTGAGCAGATCGCAGAAAGAAGATAAGCCGGTGAAGGACGGCAGGGTATTGCGGATACGGTCGGAGAGATCCGAGGAAATATCCTGATACTTGTCGTAGCCTGCGGAGTATTCTGTCAGCAGCTTGTATTGCAGCGCTGCGGAAAAATCATCCGCAAACAGAGGCTTCTGTTCCTCCAGAGAAGTCCGCAATATCTCATAGGCATTTTCCGGCATTTGGGATGCAAGATAGGCAAGATCATGCCCGGCAGCCACGGACTGACGGATGGCAATAGCGGAACACTGGTTGGTTCCCAGACGCTTATCGTGATAATCTGCACCTACACGGGTGGTAGTGAAGGGAACAATCTTGCTGTTCCTTGACATCAGAGCCTTCAGATATTCAATTCCCAGTATATTATTCGGAGAGGACAGCACATCCTTGTCATCACTTAATGAAGGAGCGTACTGCAACAGAGCCCAGGTCCTGGCAATCGGGAAGGACATTCCCTTTTTGAGATTGCAGCGCAGGGATTCCACATAAGGTTCCGGCTCCGTGTAGAAGATCTCGGCAATCCGGGAGAGCGTATCGATGTTACCGCATTCACTGCCAAAGCATAGATTCGTGGTGACTCCCAGCTTGTCGAACAGAGCAACGGATCCTTTGGCGAAAAATTCCGCGCTCGATGCAGCGTAGCAGGTGGGGAGCTCCAGCACAAGATCCGCACCGCATTCCAAAGCCATTTTGACGCGGGTGAACTTATCTAACAGGGCAGGGGCACCGCGCTGCATGAAGTTGCCGCTCATAACGATGATCGTATAATCGGCGCCTGTGGCTTCTTTGGCATGCTTCATCTGGTAAGCATGACCATTATGAAAAGGGTTGTATTCTGCGACAATACCATTGACCTTCATAATATGGCTCCTTTCGTGAAAAGAAATATACGGTAAAACGAATACAAATACAAGCTGCGTATGTGAAAAAAATAACATACGTTGAAAGCGTTTACATGTGCATGGTTATCAGCATATTTTGTAATCAAAATTCAAAGGTTGTATCTGAAAATATACAATTTTGCGAACATTATGCCCTTGTCTACTTCAGATGTATTTAGTATAATATAAATACATCGGTTTGTTAAGATAAAACCAAAACTTTACAGAAGTTATTTGGGAGGAAGCGGGTATTCCCCGCCGGAAAGGAGAATGGATATGTCATACATTGACATGATTAAAGAGAGAGCAAGACTCGACAAAAAAACAATTGTATTACCGGAATCTAATGATAAGAGAACATTACTGGCTGCTGCCCGTATCGTGGAAGAGGGCATTGCTGATATCATTATGATCGGTGATGAAGAGAAGATCATGGATGGTGCAGGCTGGCTGGAGGTTGATCTGTCCAAGGTAACAGTAATTAATCCGAAAACAACTCCCAAGTTGGATGACTATGTGAATTTATTATATGAAACAAGAAAGGCAAAGGGAATGACTCCCGAGAAGGCTAGAGAGATCCTATTAAATGATTACCTGACCTTCGGTATCGTAATGGTTAAGGCTAATGATGCTGATGGTATGGTAGCAGGTGCATGTCACTCCACCGCAGATACCTTAAGACCCGCACTGCAGATCTTAAAGACTGCACCCGGTGTTAAGCTGGTATCCGCCTTCTTTGTTATGGATACCGTATTCAAGGATCAGGGTGAGAACGGAACTTTCCTGTTCGCTGACTGTGGTCTGAACCAGGATCCTACCCCCGAAGAGCTGGCTGCTATCGCAGATACCTCTTCCAGAAGCTTCAAGTCCCTGATCGGACCCAAGCCCGTTATCGCTATGTTAAGTCACTCCACCAAAGGCAGTGCCAAGCATGCTCTGGTTGACAAAGTAGTAGAAGCTACCCGTATTGCACATGAGGAGTATCCGCATCTGACATTAGACGGTGAACTGCAGCTGGATGCAGCGCTGGTTCCCAGCGTAGCTAAGTCCAAGGCTCCCGGAAGCTCTGTTAACGGACATGCAAATGTTCTGATCTTCCCGAACCTGGATGCAGGTAACATCGGTTACAAGCTGGTACAGAGACTGGGTGGCGCAGAAGCTTACGGTCCTATGCTGCAGGGTATCGCAAAGCCTGTTAACGATCTGTCCAGAGGATGTTCCTGGCAGGATATCGTTGGTGTTGTAGCACTGACTGCTGTGCAGGCACAGCTGGTATAATCATTATAAGAACCATAAACGTGTGCGGGATATCTGTCCCGCACCGTATTCATGTATTGCCCTTACCGGGTGGCATGAGATCATAGAACATTAGTCTGACAGATTAAAAAAGAAAGGAATTTACCATGAATATTTTAGTTATTAATTGCGGAAGCTCTTCCCTGAAGTTCCAGCTCATCGATTCTGAGACCGAGAAATGCATCGCAAAGGGTATCTGCGAAAGAATCGGTATAGAGGGAAGCCAGATTACATACACCCCTGCAGGTGGAGAGAAGGAACAGACCGTAACTCCCATGCCGGATCACACCGAAGCAATCCGTCTTGTACTGGAAGCTCTGACCAATGAAAAGACCGGTGTGGTGAAGAGCCTGGATGAGATCGGTGCCGTAGGACATCGTATCGTACACGGCGGAGAGAAGTTCGCAGCATCTACCATCATTACCGATGAAGTTATGAAGGCCATCGAAGAGTGTAACGATCTGGCTCCTTTACATAACCCTGCAAACCTGATCGGTATCAATGCCTGCAAAAAGCTGATGCCTGCCACTCCCATGGTAGCTGTATTCGATACCGCTTTCCATCAGACCATGCCTGAGGAAGCTTATATGTACGGTCTGCCTTATGAGTATTATGAAAAGTACAAGATCAGACGTTACGGTTTCCACGGAACCAGCCACTCTTATGTATCCAGGAAAGCGGCAGAGGTTCTGGACAAAAAGTACGAAGATCTGAAGATCATCGTATGCCACTTAGGCAACGGTGCCAGCGTATCTGCAGTGAAGAACGGCAAATGTGTAGATACCTCCATGGGTCTGACTCCCCTGGAAGGTCTGATCATGGGAACCCGTTCCGGTGATATTGATCCTGCCATCATGGAGTTCATCGCTCACAAAGAGGGCAAGGACATCGACGAGATCATGACCGTTCTGAACAAGAAGTCCGGTGTATACGGCCTGTCCAACAACCTGTCTTCCGATTTCCGTGATCTGGAAGATGGTTATAACAGGGGTGATGAGCATTGCATCCGCACAATGAACACCTATTGCTACCGTGTAGCAAAATACATCGGTTCTTATGTAGCAGCCATGAACGGTGTAGATGTGATCTGCTTTACCGCAGGTATCGGTGAGAACGCACCTCTGGTTCGTTCCCTGGTATGCGAGCATCTGGGCTTCCTGGGCGTATCCATTGATGAGGATGCGAACCACAAGCGCGGCGAGGAGATCGCGATTTCCACTCCTGACAGTAAGACCACTGTAATGGTAATTCCTACGAATGAGGAACTTGCTATTGCCAGAGAGACAGTAAGTTTGGTAAAATAGGTTCGACGGAACCTTAAGAATGAGAACACCCATCAACCGGAGGCTCCGATTGATGGGTGTTTTATTATGGTAAGGAATGAACAGAGGGAGAAAATGTTATGAAGAAAAATGTGATCGTAGGACAGTCCGGAGGTCCCACCGCGGTGATCAATGCCAGTCTTGCCGGTGTCTATAAGACAGCAAAGGATATGGGGGCGGATACCATATACGGTATGCGTTACGGCATCCAAGGTCTTTTGGAGAAAAAGATAGTAGATCTTGGAGAGAAAATACGTAACGATATGGATGTGGAACTTCTGAAGAGAACACCTGCATCCTTCCTGGGCTCCTGCCGCTATAAGCTGCCGGAGAGCAGTGAAGATAAAGCTATCTATGAGAAAATATTTGCAATTCTGGAAGAACTGGAGATTACGGCATTTTTCTATATCGGCGGTAATGACTCCATGGACACCATAAAAAAGCTTTCCGATTATGCCCAGACAGTTGACAGTCCGATCCGTTTTATCGGTGTGCCCAAGACGATCGATAATGACCTGGAGGGTACGGATCATACGCCCGGTTACGGCAGCGCTGCAAAATATATTGCCACCGTTACCAAGGAACTGGTACGTGATGGTCTGATCTATGAGATGCAGAGCGTGACGGTCATCGAGATCATGGGAAGAAATGCGGGATGGCTTACCGGTGCAGCAGCACTTGCCAAGAGTGAAGACTGCGAAGGCCCGGATCTGATCTATCTGCCGGAGGTTCCTTTCGATGTGGATGTTTTTCTGGAAAAAGTAAAGAAACTGGTAGCTGAGAAACAGTCCATCGTCATTGCTGTATCGGAAGGTATCAAGACGGCAGACGGCAGATATGTCTGCGAATTGTCCGCACACTCGGACAAGACCGATTCCTTCGGTCATGTGCAGTTATCCGGTACCGGTAAATATCTGTCCGACCTGATCATTGAAAAATTGGGCTGCAAGTCCAGAGCTATCGAACTGTCTACCCTGCAACGCTGTGCAGGACATCTGACTTCCCGTGTGGATATCACCGAGGCTTATCAGGTAGGCGGTACTGCGGTAAAAGCAGCTTTTGAGGGCAAGACCGGTCAGATGGTGATCCTGAAAAGAGTATCCCAGGATCCCTATATCTGCACTACGGATCTCTACGATGTGCATAAGGTAGCAAATCTGGAGAAAAAGGTTCCCCGTTCCTGGATTACGGAAGAGGGAGATTACGTGACAGCAGAGATGAAGAACTATATCGAGCCTCTGATACAGGCGGAACTGACCCCGATCATGATCACAGGCCAGCCCAGACATATTATTATCGATGATCTGCCGGATATAAAGTAAGCAAGTATAGATAGAACAAATTGGATACAAAGGAGGTGGGAACATGCCGAAAGACAGGAAGAGAAAAAACATGCTGATCATGGCATGTATCATGCTCTTTGCAATTTTATTTACGCTTGTTCCCGCCTTTTCTTTTTCTGTGACTGCAGCCATAAGGAACACAGGATCGGTGGCGGAAGAGTACGTCAGGTATCAGTCCAGGCTTCAGAACATAGAGAAGATCACGGATCTGGAGGAAAATGGATTTCGTTTGTTAGAGGATCAGATATTTGCCATGCCGCTTCAGAAATTGCCGGAGGATACGCCGGAGGAGGCAGTGGATGAAGTCTGGTTCTATGCGGCATTGGACAAGAGGTATCACAGACTGGCAGTTTTTCTCGCAGATGATAATGGACAGATTCTGTACAAGACGGACCAGCTGGAGGCAAATTACTGCTATCCGGGGGAACTACGGCAGCCCATAGAGAAGCTTGCATCGGTATCTTTTCAGGATGTGGACAATGACAGCGATACGGATATTATTCTGATTGCCCAGTGCCATAATGACAGAGGAGATTATCAGGAGAAATCTTATAAAGTGGGAGATGTTCTGTTCCAGGAGGATGGCAGCTTTTACAGAGACTATCGGATCTCGGACAAAATCAACCGCTTTGATATGAATAAAAATCCGGCGTGTATTCTGAACTTCGTACGCGACGGACGTTCCACAGAATTCCTCTACACTGCGGAGACATACGGAGAACTGCTCAGCCATAATTTCCGGGTGATCGAGGAACAAAGCTATACCCGTAATTTTGAAAAGCTGGGGAAAATGAAGGTAGTGCCCGGAGTATACCGGATGGCGGAATATGATGTGTTTATGATCTACCTGATCGACGAGCAGGGAAATATTGTGTGGAGCTTCCAGCCCATGGAGGATTATGACAATCTCTATGCGCTGAAGGGAATCCAGGGGAAGGATCTGGACGGCGATGGGTTCAAGGACCTAGTGGTATTTGCAAAATACAGTTACGAGGGAGATTTGGGGGAACTGTTGGTAGATACCGTGTGCACCGTGTATTATCAGCGGACTGCCGGATTTGAAAAAGACAAAGATTTTACCGCAAATTATGAATGTACGGAGGAGGACACTTTAGAGGCACTGGTTGGGAAGATACGTGCCTACTGGGGGTGGCAGACATAATGATAAAAATATTGATCGTGGATGATGAAAAGCCGATCTGTGATCTGATCGATCTGAATCTGTCGGCAGCAGGATATTTTTGCAAAAGCGTACAGGATGGCATGAAGGCAATCGAATACATTGAGAGAGAAAAATTTGATCTGATCTTGCTGGATATTATGCTTCCGGGAGTGGATGGCTTTGACATCATGGAATATATCAGACCTTTGAAGATCCCGGTGATCTTCATTACAGCCAGGGGAGATGTGAAGGACCGTGTAAAGGGGCTGCGGCT
Organism: Simiaoa sunii; assembly: GCF_014337175.1. Classification (GTDB taxonomy): domain Bacteria; phylum Bacillota; class Clostridia; order Lachnospirales; family Lachnospiraceae; genus Acetatifactor; species Acetatifactor intestinalis. The sequence continues at coordinate 1,518,364 of NZ_CP060633.1, forward strand.
TGGCGCAGAGGATTATCTGGTGAAGCCCTTTGATGTCGTGGAACTTCTGGCGAGAGTGGAGGTCGTATTGCGCAGATTCCATAAGATGGGAGCGCAGTTGTCCGCCGGTGATGTGGTGGTGGACATGGATGCCAGAATGGTGACCAAGGCAGGAATTCCCGTGGTGCTGACCAATAAGGAGTACGGACTTTTGGTGTTGTTTATCCAAAACAAAAATATCGCCCTGTTCAAGGAAAGTCTGTATGAAAAAGTGTGGGGCGAAGAGTATGACGGAGATAGCAGAACCTTAGAACTTCATGTGCAGCGCCTGCGCAAGAAGATGGGCTGGGAGCGTCAGCTGGTGGCGGTCTATAAGGTGGGATACCGGTTGGAGATCGCATGACCCGGAGCGGGTAAAAGGAGAGATGTATGAAATTTTCCTGGAAAATACTGCTTTGCACGATGTTGATCATGGCAGCGGCATGCGGAGCAAGCGGTTATTTTTTTGTAAATTATGTGTTTCAGACCTCCATGGAGCGTGAGACCAGACAGGCACTTGACGAAAGCAGTATTTTGAGGTTCGCTTTTGAAACGGCAGCTTTAAATATTCCGTCCAAATATGATGTGCTTCCGGATGGAACGGTGGAACAGATCGGAGTATACCTGGAGAACAGTGGACAGCACGGCAATAGATTGCTGCGGATCAGTGATGAGAACGGTAAGGTGCTGTATGCCAGCGAAGGGTTTACCGGGGATACTTCTCTGTGGGAAGAGCGCGGAGAAAATACGAGAGTATACCGGGTAGTGCAGTCTGGGGATTCCTATTATATCCAGACACAGACCAGAATCAATGTGTCCGACCGAATGCTTACGTTAGAGACCATGAAAAATGTAACTGCGGTATATACGGAGAGGACGGAAGGATTCCGGATGTATCGTCAGGTTACGGTGATCGTATTGTTATGCAGTGGAGCGGTCATGACGCTGATTGCCTGTTGGCTGACCAGACCTATCAGACTTTTAACCCGTGCCACCGGCAAAATGGCGGAGGGAGAATACAGCTATCGCGCGGAGCAGATCAGTAATGATGAAATGGGACAGCTGACTGCGGATTTCAACCATATGGCAGAGGCACTGGAGCAGAATATTCAGAATTTGGAAAATGAAGTCAGAGCCAGAGAAGACTTTATTGCCGCATTTTCCCATGAACTGAAGACGCCGCTGACTGCCATGATCGGTTATGCGGATATGCTGCGTTCCCGGAAATTGGATGACGAGAAGCATTTTTTGTGTGCCAATTATATCTATACAGAGGGAAAACGCCTGGAGACTATGGCACTCAGACTGCTGGACATCATTGTGACCAGACGTAAGGAGATCGATCGTAAGACCACAAATGTCTCCGGTATTTTCTCATATCTGCAGGAAATCTATGATGAGACCAAGAACCCGGAAGACGGCAGGGTGAAGGTTGACATCTGCTGGGAAAAGGGAGAACTCTATGCCGAGGAGAACCTGTTGAAGACTGTTTTGATCAATCTGACCGATAATGCCATCAAAGCCTCCGAGGAGGGGCAGACCGTGGAGATCACCGGAAGGCGCATGGAGAATGGTTATTATTTTCAGGTGCGTGATGCAGGAATCGGCATCCCCGAGGAAGAAATTCATAAGATCACGGAAGCTTTTTATATGGTGGATAAATCCAGATCCAGGGCTCATAACGGAGCGGGACTGGGGCTTGCGCTGTGCACCGCTATTCTGGAACTGCATCACAGCCACCTGAAGATCGAGAGTACACTGGGGGTGGGAAGCTGCATGAGCTTTCTGATTCCGGATGAGGGGGTGAACGCGGATGAATAGATGGAAGAGCTGTTCTTTGGGCATTGCGGTAGCAGTGGCGGTCATTCTTGCAGCACTGTGGGGTCCGGAGTGGATCGCAGCCAGAAGGGATGAGAAACTCTTAAACAGTATTACCACAGAGGCAGTGGAAGGTGCGGAAGGATATTGTTACCGCATGAGCGATAATCAGAAACTGTATCTTTTGGGAAGATGTCTGAGCAGTCAGACCCTGCCGGAGAGTGAACTGCGGTTTCTGACCAGAGTGGACAGTGAGACGGGCAGCTATGGAGAAATGACAGGTACCTATGCGTTTGTGGAGAATCGTCAGCAGCCGGGAGAGGGACAGATTCAGGAGGAAGCGGTATATGAGGCATGCAACAGGGAGATTCAGATCCTGAAGGAGCAGGGAATTCTGCCCGGGGAAGTAAAGGAAGTGTCGGAAGACTCTTACGAAGCGGTGATCTGCTCAGCTATCGATGTGCTGGAGCCGAGGAATAATCTCTCTGTATGGAAGATCAGTCTGTCTACGGACGTAAGGAATGCGGATAAGAGTAACCGTTTTCTGGATATTTATCTGGATGCGGATACCGGTAAAATTTATGAATTCTATGTACGAACCGGACAGCAATGGGAAGACATCGATACGGATGCCATGATCGACCGGTATGCAGAATATCTGGACTTGACCGGTCTTGAAAAATATGAGGATCAAAATCCGCTGTTGGAGACGACACCGTATTTTGCCAAGTATACTTTTCCGGGGGAGGAGGACGACAGTACCACGGTTACCATCGGTTACTATGAAGGGATTCGTGAGCTTTTCCTCAAAGTAGGAAGATAGAATAATAAAATACGCAAAGATTTTTTACAAAAAAGATTAAAATCACTACTTGACGTTAGCACACTAAAGCAGTAATATAAATCAAAATTAAATACAGCGGTAAGAAAACCATTGATGTGGAGATAAAAACAGTTCGTGCACTTACAGAGAGACCGGATGCTGAGAAAGGTTGGAACGCAGGTTGTTAAATGGACCACGGAGGGCGCAGTCAAAGAGGACACATAGAATCCTAAGACCTCAAGTATTCTGCGACGTGAGGGCATACGTCAGTTGCCGGGGATATGTTGGTATCCTGTAAGAGCACAAGCAATTGTGAAGCAAGGTGGCACCGCGGGAAATGTAAATAACCCGTCCTTGACAGAAGAAGATTCTGTCATGGGCGGTTTTTTTGTAACCTTTTCAGAGCCTATGGCGAGATAGCCTCAATGAGCAAAAGGAAGCCTCAAAGAGGCGATTTTACGAATGGAGGCGCTGAAAAGGTGTGAGCAGAAATAAATTTAAGGAGGAGTACCGGAATGAAGATCACCCCCACACTGGAAGAATGTAAAAAGATTGCAGCGGAAGGAAGTTACGGAGTGATTCCTATAAGCACAGAGATGTATGCGGATATGACCACACCCATCGAAGTGCTGCGCATCTTAAAAAAGGTCAGCGGTCATGTCTATCTGCTGGAAAGCGCGGAGGCGGATAAGCGATGGGGACGATATTCCTTTTTAGGCTATGATCCTTTGCTTGAGATCACCTGCTATAACGGTATGACCACAATAAAATCGGAACTGACCAGCCGGACGGATTCCGGAGATGTCAGAGGGATCATCCGCAGCGTCATGGAAGAGAATAAAAGTCCCAAGCTTCCGGGGCTGCCTTCCTTTACCGGAGGTCTTGTAGGATATTTTTCCTATGACTATATCAAATACAGCGAACCGACCCTGCGACTGGATGCGAAGGACGAGGAAGGCTTCCAGGATGTGAACCTGATGCTGTTCCACAAGGTCATCGCTTTTGACAACTACAGACAGAAGCTGATCCTGATCCTGAATATCAAGACCGATGATCTGGAGATCAATTATCATAGAGCGGAGCGGGAACTGAACAACATGAAGGAGCTTTTGCTGAAAGGGGAAAAGTTAGAGCATATTCCCTGTAAGCTCCGGACAGACTTTCAACCACTGTTCAACGAAGCAGCCTATTGCAGCATGGTCGAGAAAGCCAAGCATTACATCAGAGAGGGAGATATTTTTCAGGTGGTATTATCCAATCGCCTGGAGGCGGAGATGGAAGGAAGCCTCTTAGATGCTTACCGGGTATTACGCACGACAAATCCTTCCCCATACATGTTTTATTTCTCCGGAAGTGATGGTGAGATCGTGGGAGCCAGTCCGGAGACATTAGTAAAGTTAGAGGACGACGTGTTACATACCTTCCCTTTAGCCGGAACGAGACCCAGAGGTGCCACCGAGGAAGCGGACAAGGCGCTGGAGGCAGAGCTTTTAGCAGATGAGAAGGAACGCTCCGAACACGATATGTTAGTGGATCTGGGACGGAATGATATCGGCAAGATCAGCCGGATCGGCACCGTGGAAGTGGAAAAGTATATGTCCATTGAGAGATATTCTCATGTCATGCACATCGGATCCACGGTAAGAGGAGTGATCAGAGAGGATATGGATGCTCTGGATGCGGTGGATGCCATCCTCCCCGCAGGAACTTTGTCGGGAGCACCGAAGCTTCGGGCATGCGAGATCATCAATGAACTGGAAGACAATAAGAGGGGTATCTACGGCGGAGCCATAGGCTACATTTCCTTTACCGGAAATCTGGATACCTGCATTGCCATCAGACTTGCTTTTTCCAAGAATGGAAAAGTATTCGTAAGATCCGGCGCCGGTATTGTGGCGGACAGCGTTCCGGAGAAGGAATACAGAGAATGTATCCAGAAGGCAGCAGCTGTAAAACAGGCTCTTTGGAAAGCACAGGAGGGAATGGAAGCATGATATTATTGATCGATAACTACGACAGCTTTTCCTATAACGTATATCAGCTGGTAGGGAGTGTGAACCCGGATATCCGGGTGATCCGCAATGATGAATGCAGCGTGGATGAGATCCGCGCCATGAATCCCTCCCACATCATATTATCGCCGGGACCCGGCAGACCGGACAAAGCAGGTGTCTGTGAAAATGTGATCCGGGAACTTGGGGGCAGGATACCTATTTTGGGAATCTGTCTCGGACATCAGGCAATCTGCGAAGTGGCGGGGGCTACCGTTACCTACGCATCCCACCTGATGCATGGGAAACAGTCATTGGCAACCTTGGATACAGACAGCGTGTTGTTCCGCGGAATGAAAAAGGTTATCACTGTTGCAAGATATCATTCACTGGTAGCGGATCCGCAGACGATTCCCGCAGAATTGAAAGTTACCGCAGTTACCGAAGATGGCGAAGTCATGGCGGTAGAACAGACGGAAAAACAGATCTACGGAGTACAATTCCATCCGGAATCCGTACTGACACCGGACGGACGACAGATTATCGTTAATTTTTTACAGACACAGAAGGGAGAAGGCAGAAATATGATTAAAGAAGCAGTAGCTAAGCTGGTAAAAAATGAGAACATCGGATACGATATGGCAAAAACCGTTATGGATGAGATCATGAGCGGGGAAGCCAGCGATATTTTAAAAAGCGCTTACTTAACCGCGTTAAGCCAGAAGGGAGAGACCATCGAAGAGATCACCGGCTCCGCAGAAGAGATGCGGAAGTTCGGCAGAAAGCTGGGCGCAGATGTAGAAGCGCTGGAGATCGTGGGGACCGGCGGCGACGGCTCCAATTCCTTCAATATCTCCACCACGGCATCCATCGTGATCTCAGCAGCGGGTGTACCGGTAGCCAAGCACGGCAACCGCGCAGCCAGCTCCAAATCCGGTGCGGCAGACTGCCTGGAAGCACTGGGGGTGAATATCACCATAGAGCCGGAGCAGAGCAGGAAGCTGTTAGAAGAGATCGGCATCTGCTTCCTCTTTGCACAGAAATATCACACTGCCATGAAATATGTGGGTCCCATCCGCAAGAAACTGGGCATCCGTACAATTTTCAATATCTTAGGACCGTTAGCGAACCCAGCAGGACCGGTATATCAGATCATGGGTGTGTACGATGAAAGCCTGCTGCCTTCCATGGCAAAGGTATTGTCCAATCTGGGAGTCAAGAGAGGCATGGTAGTCTACGGACAGGACAGACTGGACGAAATCTCCGCCAGTGCGCCTACCGCAGTCAGTGAGATCGACAACGGCACCTTCAAAAATTATGTGATCACACCAGAAGATTTTGGACTGGTAAGATGCACGAAGGAGGACCTGATAGGCGGAACTCCCCAGGAGAACGCAGAAATCACCAGAGCTATCTTAAATGGGGAAAAAGGACCCAAGCGTAACGCGGTACTGTTGAATGCGGCAGCAGCCCTCTATGTGGCCGGCAAGGCAGACAGCATGGCTGACGGTGCGAAGTTGGCAGAGAAAGTCATCGACACAGGTCTTGCAAAGGCACAGCTCGAGCGCTTCATTAAGTTAAGTAATGCATGATAAAGTGTTACGAGTACTTTTGACCTGCGGCGCAAGGATTCTGGATTTAGATTATGAAACAACGGAAAGGCAGGATGAATGGATGATACTGGATACGATAGCAGCCTCTGCAAAGGAGCGGGTGGCAGCAGCCAAAGAAGCACTGCCCCTTACAGAACAGATCGCCAGAGCAAGAGATTTGGACAGCAACACGGGATTTCCCTTTGAACAGGCACTGGCGAAGCCGGGGATGAGCTTTATCTGCGAGGTGAAAAAGGCGTCGCCCTCCAAGGGACTGATCGCTGCGGAATTCCCCTATGTGCAGATCGCAAAGGAATACGAAGCGGCAGGAGCGGATGCTATCTCGGTGCTGACGGAACCGGCATATTTTCAGGGGAAGAATGAATATCTGACGAAGATCCGGCAGACGGTACAGATCCCTCTGCTGCGAAAAGATTTCACGGTAGACGAATATATGATCTATGAGGCAAAAAATATCGGAGCGGATGCGGTTCTTCTGATCTGCGCGATTCTCTCTCCCATGCAGCTGTCGGAGTACGCGGGGATTGCCAGAGAACTTGGCCTGTCGGCACTGGTGGAAGCCCATGATGAGAGAGAAGTGGAGATGGCGCTTGCAGCCGGCGCAAGGATCATTGGTGTCAATAACCGGAATCTGAAGGATTTTACGGTGGATATCCATAATTCCGTGCGGCTGCGGGAACTGGTGCCGGAGAATATTCTCTTTGTATCCGAAAGTGGTATGAAGACCAGACAGGATATCGATCGGTTGGAGCAGAACGGTACCAATGCCGTACTCATCGGAGAGACATTGATGCGTAGTGCAGATAAGAAAGCGGTATTGCAGGAGCTTCGCGGACAGGTTACAGAAAGGTCGTAAATTATTATGAAAGTAAAAATGTGTGGTCTCTATCGTCCGGAGGACATTGATTATGCCAATGAGGTGCAGCCGGACTATGTGGGATTTGTATTTTACGAAAAGAGCCACCGTGCGGTCACAAAGGAGCAGGCAGCCGAATATCGCAAAAAGCTTCTGCCGGAGATCCGGACGGTGGGGGTGTTTGTGAATGAGGATCCGAAGAACATCATAGAACTGCTGGAGGAAGGTATTCTGGATGTGGCACAGCTTCACGGGGATGAGACAGAAGAGGATATCCAGTATCTTCAGGCGGTCTGCCACAAACCGGTGATCAAGGCGGTCAAAGTAAGAGACCGGTATGATGTGGAGGCCTGGCTGGACAGCAGTGCAGACTATCTGTTATTCGACAGCGGAATGGGATCGGGACAGGCGTTTGACTGGAGCGTCCTTGGCGGGATCGACAGGGAATTTTTCCTGGCGGGTGGACTGCATCCGGACAATCTGGCGGAAGCCATGGAAGTGGTAAGACCTTACGCGTTGGATATCAGCTCCGGCATCGAGAGTAACCGGAAAAAAGATCCGGAGAAGATGCGCCGGATCATGGAACTGGTAGAGCGGTATCGGAACAATAGAGATTGAAAATACAGTGGAAAAGAATAATTGAAAATCAGGAAGAAAGAAAAGAGGACGAATACATGAGCAAAGGACGTTACGGAATCCACGGAGGACAATATATCTCCGAGACATTGATGAATGAACTGATCCATCTGGAGGAGTGCTATGAGCATTATAAGAAGGATCCGGAATTCAATGCGGAGCTGAACAAGCTGTTGAATGAATACGCGGGGCGCCCCTCTCTGCTGTACTATGCAGGGAAAATGACGAAGGATCTGGGCGGCGCGAAGATCTATCTCAAGAGAGAGGATCTGAACCATACCGGTTCCCATAAGATCAATAATGCCCTGGGACAGGCACTGCTGGCAAAGAAGATGGGGAAGACCCGCCTGATCGCAGAGACAGGTGCCGGACAGCACGGTGTGGCTACCGCAACGGCAGCAGCCTTCCTGGGTATGGAATGCGAAATCTTCATGGGAAAAGAAGATACCGACAGACAGGCGCTGAATGTCTATCGTATGGAACTCCTCGGAGCCAAGGTACATCCCGTAACTTCCGGTACCATGACCTTAAAGGATGCTGTCAATGAGACCATGAGAGAATGGTCCAACCGTGTAGCAGACACTCATTATGTACTGGGATCCGTTATGGGACCGCATCCTTTCCCCATGATCGTAAGAGATTTTCAGAGTGTCATCAGTCAGGAAGCAAAAGAGCAGATCCTGAAGGCAGAAGGAAAGCTTCCGACAGCCGTGGTAGCCTGTGTGGGCGGCGGTAGCAATGCCATGGGTGCATTTTACAACTTTATTGAGGATCAGAATGTAGAACTCATCGGCTGTGAGGCAGCAGGCAAAGGTGTGGATACGGCACTGACCGCAGCTACGATTGCGACGGGATCCTTAGGAATCTTCCACGGCATGAAATCCTATTTCTGCCAGGATGAGTACGGACAGATCGCTCCCGTATATTCCATTTCTGCAGGATTGGATTATCCCGGCATCGGACCGGAGCATGCTTATCTGCATGACATCGGCAGAGCACAGTATGTGCCAATCACGGATGATGAAGCAGTGGATGCTTTTGAATATCTGGCAAGAACCGAGGGAATCATCTGCGCTATCGAGAGTGCCCATGCGGTAGCACAGGTGCGTAAGATCGCAAAGAATTACAGCCCGGATCAGAGCATTATCGTATGTCTGTCAGGAAGAGGTGACAAGGATGTGGCAGCCATCGCAAGATACCGTGGCGTGGATATTCATGACTGATCGTTTTGACGGTAAAGCCATCATAGGAGTAACAGACAGAAGAAAGTAAAAATCAAAACAGAAATTACAAAATAAGAAGATGGAGATAACAACAATGAATAATTATTTGGATAAAGTATTTGATACTCCCAATAAAAAAGCATTCATAGCTTTCCTTACCGCAGGAGACCCGGATGCGGACAGCACTGTAAAGTTTATTTTGGAGATGGATAAGGCAGGAGCGGATCTCATAGAGATCGGTATTCCCTTTTCTGATCCCACGGCGGAAGGTGTGGTGATCCAGGAGGCAAATATCCGTTCTCTTAGCAACGGCATGACCACGGACGGTGTGTTTGAGATCGTGAAGAGAGTGCGGGAGCAGTCGGAGATCCCCCTGGCGTTTATGACTTATGTAAATCCCGTATTCCATTATGGGTATGAGAAATTTTATACAAAATGTGAGGAACTGGGCATCAGCGCTATCATTATTCCCGATGTACCGTATGAAGAGAAGGCAGAGGTGGAGGCTCCCGCTAAAACCCATGGCGTGGAGGTGATCTCCATGATCGCACCCACTTCCGAGAGCCGTATCCGTCAGATCGCATCGGAGGCGGAAGGATTCATCTATGTGGTAAGCTCCATGGGTGTCACCGGTGTGCGCAGTGAGATCAAGACCGATCTGCCTGCTATCGTGGAAAACATCCGCACCGTGACCGACGTTCCCTGTGCTATCGGTTTCGGCATCAGTACTCCCGAGCAGGCCAAAGCCATGGCAGCCATCTCCGACGGAGCCATTGTCGGAAGCGCCATCGTGAAGATCATTGCAAAGTATGGCAAAGACGCAGCTCCTTACATCGGAGAATATGTGAAGAGCATGAAAAACGCCGTAGCAGAGGCTTAAATAAGATTACGCAGAATAGAATATAAGAGAGTGATAGGAAAGCCGGAGTGGTCGGAAGACTGCTCCGGTTTTTGCATCTGAAAATAAAAAGAGAGGGAAATGATGCAAGTATGATGCAATGGTGTGTTATTATCTGTTATAATTTGATAAAACAACCATCGTAGACTGTGGGAGGGAACGGAACATGAAGATGTGTAAAAAATGCTGGCGAAGGAAACGTTTGACCGGGGTAATTCTGGCATGTTTATTTCTTACGGCCTGCGGCGGAGAAACGCAGGAAGCTGAGAGGAAAAGCACTGTGCAGGAAAATGAAACGGTAAGTACCACTACCATTGAACAAGCAGCCGAACAGACGCAGGAGACAACGCAGGAAGCGGAAGCGTTTGTGCAGACAGATACCATCCTGGAAAATTTGAAGGGGAATAGAGATCCGCAGGTGATCCTACAGGAACTGTCTGAACTTCCGTTAAATATAGAAGAACTGAAAGCCTATCCGGTGTATGTGTTAAGTGATCAATTCGAGGAGTGCAGCGGGGCAGAACTGCTGACGGAATTTTATGAGCAGTCCACGCAGGGGAATCCGGCACAATTATTGATGGTAAATTACTGCTATAATGAAAAATGGATCCTTTCTTATGCGGAATTTGACGGAAGTACCTATTATTTGCTCAGAGGCAATATAGATGCCGGGACTGTAGAGGAAGACTATAAGGAAATGTATTTTCATTCCCTGAATATTATCGAAAAGAAAGATATAGAACCGGACATGGCACTCATCATGATCGTATTTACCAATCAGGAAGATGTTTCCGATGAACAGGCGGAGCAATATGTGAAATGGTCGGAAGAGGGAAAAAGGCCTGATGACATAGAAATATATTATTTCTTAAATCTGAGATACGGTCTTATGAGCGGCGACGATGACTTGAAAATACTGGAAGAAGTGGAGAGAACAGCGGATAGAATGACCGTGTACCGGATAGCAAAGGACTTCACAAATACATATTTTCAAGAGGAATACACAGGCAAAGCTGAGATCATGGGAATCAAGGGACTTTCCGGGGTGGATACGGACAGCAAGGGTGACTGCACGGTGGAAGTAGAGTTCCGGCCGGTACAGGAGGATTCGCTATCGTATCTGTTTATGACGTTTGGATATGATGAGATGGGATGGACAATCCGCAGTTACGGACTGGAAAAGTAGGCGGACATAGGATACAAAAATTGTATGAAAATCCTACAAAATTTTGTTGACAAAAGAGTATTGCCTATGTATAATAAGTTAGTGTGTGAATCAACACATCGTAGGAGACTTGTGTTTTCTACGCAACATATTGCATAGGAGTCGCTATGTTAGTAAGTTTATCTGATGTATTAACATCCGAAGGCAAGGTAGAGACTGTTGCCATTCCGCTTGAGATGACAAGCTTTAAGAGCCGCCAGGGAGATTTCTCTATTATGGAGAAGACACCCATTCATCTTACTTTTACCAACATCGGTGTGAACAAGGCAAAAGTAACCGGCACTGCAGAGCTTACCTTTGATACGAAATGTGACAGGTGCCTTACTGAAGTACCTACAGCAATGAAGCTTAAGTTTGACAGAATCGTTTATTCTCCGGAAGCGGAAGTAAGTGAGGAAGAAGATACCGAGCAGAGCTTTATGGATGGATGGCAGCTGGATGTAGAGGCTTTTGTGTACGATGAAATTCTGGTGAATTGGCCGGCAAAGATCCTGTGTAAGGAAGACTGCAAGGGTATCTGCCCTGTATGTGGCCAGAACAGGAATCTGAAGGAATGTGGTTGCGATACTTTCGTACCGGATCCTCGTATGGCAGCAATCCAAGATATCTTCAACGCGAATAAGGAGGTGTAACGATGTCTATTTGTCCTAAGAATAAATCTTCCAAAGGTAGAAGAGATAAGAGAAGAGCAAACTGGAAAATGAGCGCTCCTACATTGGTAAAGTGCAGCAAATGTGGTGCACTGATGATGCCTCACAGAGTTTGCAAGGCTTGCGGTTCTTACAATAAGAAGCAGGTCGTAAGCGTTGATTAATTGATAAATCAATGAAGCGAAATTAAGTGAAAAGAGAAAAGGAGATTCCGGATGGAATCTCCTTTTGCTTTCACAAAAAAATCACTTGCTTTTTATATACGCCTTTAGTATAGTAAGAATGAATCTGCCATCATCAAACTGTTTGGTGCGATCCACGGAGCGGTTTGATGATGAGCGGATAAACATAAACAGGTAAAGGAACGACGAAATGGCAGAATATGTAAATGTTGCTGTAGACGCAATGGGTGGCGATAATGCTCCAGCAGAGATCGTAAAAGGTGCTGTGGAAGCTGTCAACGCAGATAAGCGCGTCAAAGTATTCCTGGTAGGCAAGGAGCCTGTGATCCGTGAGGAATTAAAGGCGTACAGCTATGATGCAGAGCAGCTGGAAGTCGTACATGCTGAAGAAGTCATTGAGACGGCAGAACCTCCGGTCATGGCAATCCGTCGGAAGAAGGATTCCTCCATTGTCAAAGCCATGTATATGGTGAAGAACGGCGAATGCGATGCATTTGTATCTGCGGGAAGTACCGGTGCGGTACTGGTAGGTGGACAGGTGATCGTAGGTCGTATCCGCGGTGTGGAGAGACCGCCATTAGCTCCCCTGATTCCAACAGAGAAGGGCGTAAGCCTTTTATTAGACTGTGGAGCCAACGTAGATGCGAGACCTTCCATGTTAGTCCAATTTGCCAAGATGGGCAGTGTCTATATGGAAAGCGTTATGGGAGTAAAGAATCCGAGAGTCGGTATTGTGAATATCGGCGCCGAGGAGGAGAAGGGCAACGCGCTGGTAAAAGAAACCTTCCCGCTTCTTAAGAATTGCCCGGAGATCAATTTCATCGGCAGCGTGGAAGCAAGAGACATTCCGGCAGGTGCGGCAGATGTCATTGTCTGTGAAGCGTTTGTGGGCAATGTGATATTGAAGATGTATGAGGGTGTAAGCTCCGCACTTCTGCATCAGGTGAAGCAGGGGATGATGTCCACGCTTCGCAGTAAAATGGGTGCACTGCTTGTGAAACCGGCACTCAAGACTACATTAAAGAGTTTTGATACTTCCCAGTATGGTGGTGCTCCGCTACTCGGACTGAACGGTCTGGTAGTGAAGACTCACGGAAGCAGCAAGGCAGTGGAAGTGAAGAATTCTATTTTGCAGTGTATTGCTTTTAAGGAAGAGAAGATCAACGAGAAGATCAAAGAACAGATCAGCCTGGAAGATAAGGCTGCAGAGAATAATTAATCAAGAGAAATATTTGGGAAAGAAGGAACTGTTATGGAATTTGAAAAGTTGAAGAAAATCATTGCTGAGGTATTAAACGTAGATCCCGATGAGATCACCATGGAGACCACATTCCAGGATGACCTGGGCGCTGATTCCCTCGATGTATACCAGATCATCATGGGCATCGAGGAAGAGTTCGATATCGAGATCCCTGCTGAGACCGCAGAGCAGGTTACTACAGTAGAAGACGCTGTAGAGATGATCAAGAACGCAGTGAACTAGTAAAGCTACGAGCCATGCAAAGACAAAACAGGAACTGTGACCGAGAGCTTGCTCACAAGGCACTGTTCCTGTTTTTCAGTTTATACAATCGCAATTTGATGTAGTCCAGTAGGCACGGCTATGGTAAGAATAAGCGCGCCGTAAGCAGACGTCGGTACTTGGCGTGGGTATTTTCCACGCCTATGTACCGTTACGCTCTGCGACAGAGTGAAAACGTGCCGCGTTTCTTACCATAGCCGGGACTACGGAATATAGTGAGGACAAGAAAATGTTGGATGGTTATACAATGGACGTGCTGGAGCAGCGCATCGGCTATTGCTTTCACAACAAAGCATTGCTGAAGCAGGCTCTGACCCACAGCTCCTATACCAATGAACAAAAGATCAACAAAACAGAGAACTACGAACGTATCGAATTCTTAGGAGATGCTGTACTGGAGCTGGTATCCAGTGACTTCCTATTTCGGGAACACCCGGATGTTCCGGAGGGTGAACTGACCAAGATGCGCGCCTCCATGGTGTGCGAGCCTTCCCTGGCATTCTGTGCCAGAGACCTAGAGCTGGGACAGTTTATGCTTTTGGGAAAGGGCGAAGAGAACACCGGTGGCAGACGCAGAGACAGCATCACCTCTGACGGTATGGAAGCTATGATCGGTGCCATTTATCTGGATGGTGGCATGCAGCCTGCCAAGGCTTTTATTGACCGCTTTATTCTGTCGGACTTAGAGGACAAGCGTCTCTTCTACGACAGCAAGAGTAATCTCCAGGAACTGATCCAAGGGAAACTCAAAAAAGAGTTCGAGTACCGGCTGTTAGAGGAGAGCGGACCGGAACACGACAAGACCTTCGTGGTAGAAATCGACATGGAGGGAGAATGCCTTGGCCGTGGGCAGGGAAGAACAAAAAAAGCGGCAGAACAGCAGGCAGCTTATGAGGCGCTTCTGCTATTGAGGGATAGAGGATATGTATTTAAAAAGTATTGAGATCCACGGGTTCAAATCATTTGCCAATAAGATCGTATTTCAGTTCCACAACGGAATCACCGGTATCGTAGGACCTAACGGCAGCGGTAAGAGTAACGTTGCGGACGCGGTAAGATGGGTGCTGGGAGAACAACGCATCAAGCAGTTGCGTGGTGCCAGCATGCAGGATGTTATTTTCTCGGGAACAGAGACCAGAAAACCGTTGAGCTACGCCTATGTTGCCATTACTCTGGACAACAGCGATCACCAGCTGGCGATCGACTATGACGAAGTTACAGTGGCGAGACGGATCTACCGTTCCGGAGAAAGTGAATATCTGATCAATGGTACTCCCTGCAGATTAAAGGATGTCAATGAGCTGTTCTATGATACCGGTATCGGTAAGGAAGGCTATTCCATTATCGGACAGGGCCAGATCGACAAGATCTTAAGCGGTAAGCCCGAGGAACGTCGTGAACTGTTCGATGAGGCTGCCGGTATCGTGAAATTCAAACGCAGGAAAGCAGCGGCCCAGACGAAGCTTGAGAACGAGAAACAGAATCTGGTGCGTGTGAATGATATTTTATCGGAGCTGGAAAAACAGGTAGGACCTCTGGAGAAGCAGTCAGAGGTGGCAAAGGTCTATCTGAGGAAAAAGGAAGAGTTGAAATCCCTAGATATCAACGTGTTCTTATTGGAAAATAAGAGACTGAGAGAACAGCTTGCTTCCGCAGAAGAAAAATACAATCTGGCAAGCACGGAACTTGGTGAGACCGGTGAAAAATATGAGGGTATCAAGGAAGAATACGAACGGATCCAGCAGGAGATTGAGAGTCTGGATACCGCTATCGAAGCTGCTAGGGAACAACTGACGGATACCGGTCTGATGCGCGGTAAGTTAGAGGGTGAGATCAATGTCTTAAAGGAGCAGATCAATTCCGCCCACGGCAGTGAGAACCATCTGAACAACCGTAAGGCAGCCCTGGAAGAGGAGATTGCCGGCAAAGAGCAGGAAAAGCAGGATATCTTAACCGATAAAAAGGATACGGATACCCAGGTGCAGGAGATTGCAGAAGCTGCGGCGAAAGCGAAGGCTGATCTGGAAGCCATCCAGAATAAGATCACCGAGCTCAACAATAATATCGAGACCGGGAAAAACACCATCATTGGCGAACTGAACCAGAGAGCTACCATCAAATCCAAGATGGGTCGCTTCGATACCATGATGGAGCAGATCAATATCCGCAAGGCAGAGTTAAATTCCAGACTGTTACGTGCTAAATCCGATGAGGCAGCCAGAGAAGAAACGGTGAAGAAGCTGGAAGAGACTTTTGAGACCGTGACTGAGGAACTGCGTCAGATGACGGAACAGGAAGCGGCATCCGAACTGGAGCTTGGCAATATCCGTGAAAATCTCACCGGACTGGATGCAAAGCTGCGGGAGACACAGACCCGTTTTCATCAGGAACAGTCTAAGTTAGAAACCCTGACCAATATTACCGAGCGCTATGATGGTTATGGCGGCAGCGTCAAAAAGGTCATGGAGCAGAAGGAAAAAGAAAAGGGCATCATTGGTGTTGTAGCGGACATCATCCAGGTGGAGGCAAAATATGAGACCGCCATCGAGACTGCGCTGGGCGGCAATATCCAGAATATCGTAACGGATAACGAAGAGACCGCCAAGCATATGATCGGCTTCTTAAAGCAGAACCGTCTCGGAAGAGCCACATTCCTGCCTCTGACCAGTATTACCAAACCCCAGGAATTCAAGAATCCGGAGGCACTTAAGGAAAAAGGTGTCATCGGTATGGCAGACGAACTGGTAGGCACAGAAGAAGAATACCGCAATGTGGCGAAGGCTATGCTGGGACGTATCGTTGTGGTAGACAATGTGGACAATGCCGTGAAGATCGCTAGAAAATTCGATTACGGCATCCGCATGGTCACTTTGGAAGGTGAACTCTTAGTTCCCGGTGGTGCCATCAGCGGCGGAGCTTTTAAAAACAACAGCAATCTCCTGGGAAGACGTCGTGAGATGGACGAACTGGAGAAAAAGGTGAAAAAGCTCTCTGAGGATATCACGACTTACAATCAGAAGATCGAAGACACCAAGAGTAAGAGAAATAAACTTCGTATGGATCTGGAAGCACTGAAGACCGAGATGCAGCGCAAGTCCATTGAGCAGAATACCGCAAGATTGAACATCTCCCAGGCAAGAGAGCGTATGGAAGAAGAGGCAGAGAGTGCACAGTCCCTGAAGCTGGAGGAGCAGGAGATCGAGACCAAGATCTTCGAGATCCGTTCCGGCAAGGAATCCATTACGCAGGAACTGGCGGCCAGCGAAGAACTGGAGAAGACGACGCAGGAACAGATCCTGGGCTTCCAGAAAGAATTGGAGAGCTGCAGACTGGAAGAGAGCGAAGCTTCCGCCCACGCAGGAGAATGGGAAGTAAAAGTCGAGAAGATGCGTCAGGCACTGGATTACAAGCAGGCAAATGTGGATCGTATAGGCGGCGAGCTGGAACGTGCACAGGCAGAGCTTAAAGAGATTTTAGAGGCTCTGACGGAAAATGCGCAGGAAGTGGAACGTAAGAAGAACAACATCCTGGAGATTGAGAAGACCATCGCTGCTTCTCATGAGAATCAGGATGCTTCCAGGAAGAAGCTGGACGAAGACCTTGCGAAAAAGGAAGAACTGTCTGCAAAACAGAAAGATTTCTTCCGCAGCAGAGAAGAAATGTCAGAACGCATGAATGCTCTGGACAAAGAAGTCTATCGTCTGGGCGAACAGAAGAAAAAGCTGGAGGACGGCATCGAAGGTCAGATCAATTACATGTGGGATGAGTATGAGATCACCTTAAGCGATGCGGCAGGACTCCGCAACGAAGAGATGAATGATCTGCCAGCTATGAAACGCGAGATCAGCGGTCTGAAGGACGAGATCCGCAAGCTTGGCAATGTCAATGTCAACGCCATTGAGGATTACAAGAACTTGATGGAGCGCTATACTTTCATGAAGACTCAGCATGATGATCTGGTGGAAGCGGAGAAGACGCTGGAAGGCATCATCGAAGAACTGGATACCGCCATGCGCAAACAGTTCACGGAGAAATTCGCAGAGATCAGCAGAGAGTTCGATAAGGTATTCAAGGAACTCTTCGGTGGTGGTAAGGGAACACTGGAACTGATGGAGGATGAGGATATTCTGGAGGCAGGCATCCGCATCATCGCACAGCCCCCCGGAAAAAAGCTTCAGAATATGATGCAGCTCTCCGGTGGAGAGAAGGCTTTATCCGCCATATCCCTACTGTTCGCAATTCAGAACCTGAAGCCGTCTCCGTTCTGTCTGTTAGACGAGATCGAGGCCGCACTGGATGACTCCAATGTAGGACGTTTTGCAAAGTATTTACATAAGCTGACCAAGAACACCCAGTTCATTGTCATTACCCACAGACGAGGCACTATGGAACAGGTGGATAGATTGTATGGTATCACCATGCAGGAGAAGGGCGTATCTACCTTAGTCAGCGTCAACCTCATTGACAAGGACCTGGACGATTAGTATGAAAATCGTGAAGAAGTTCTAAGTTTCATACAAGAAAAACGCAAGCGTTTTTCTGGATAGAATGCTGATTGGAGGAAAAGGGATGAGTGAGGAAAAGAAAGGCTTTTTTGCGAGGCTGAAAGAAGGGCTGACCAAGACCCGTGATAACATTGTCCGGGGAATCGATTCGGTCTTCAGCGGTTTTTCCGCCATTGATGATGATTTCTACGAAGAACTGGAAGAAATCCTCATTATGGGAGATATCGGTGTCAATGCCACCACTGCCATTGTGGAGAGATTAAAACAGCAGGTAAAAGAAAAGCATATCAAGGAGCCTTCCGAATGCAAACAGCTTCTGATCGAAAGTATTAAGGAGCAGATGCAGGTGGATGAGACCGCCTATGATTTCGAGAAAGAACAGTCCGTGATCATGGTCATTGGTGTCAACGGTGTGGGTAAGACCACTTCCGTGGGTAAACTGGCAGGTAAATTAAAGGATGAGGGCAGAAAAGTCCTTATCGCCGCAGCGGATACTTTCCGTGCCGCAGCGGGAGATCAGCTGGCAGAATGGGCATCCAGAGCGGATGTGCCCATGATCGGCGGAAAAGAGGGCGCGGATCCCGCCAGTGTGGTGTTTGATGCCGTGAATGCAGCGAAAGCAAGAGGCGTGGATGTGCTTCTCATTGATACCGCCGGCAGACTGCATAATAAAAAGAACCTGATGGAAGAACTTCGCAAGATGAACCGCATCATTGACAAGGAGTTCCCGAATGCCCACAGAGAGAACCTGATCGTATTGGATGGTACCACCGGACAGAATGCGCTGGTACAGGCGAGAGAATTCGGTGAGGTGGCAGATCTCACAGGCATCATTCTGACGAAGATGGACGGAACGGCGAAGGGTGGTATTGCGGTGGCAATCCAGTCTGAACTGAAGGTTCCGGTAAAATACATCGGTGTGGGGGAGACCATTGAGGATCTCCAGAAATTCAATTCTGAGGAATTTGTAAACGCATTGTTTGATGTGAATATGGAGGATATCGGAGAACTGCATCTGCCCGAGAACGAGCAACAGACGGATACGCAGGAGGAATAACCGACAGACCAAGGAAAGTGTGACAGAAAGGCATGGGAAGAAAAATGCAGGAAGAAATGTTGACTTTAGAGAAATTTGAAGAAGCAAGTGAAATCGTAAAAAAGGTAACGTTAGAGACCAAGCTGGTATACAGTGATTATTTCAGCGCCCAGACCGGCAACCGTGTATACTTAAAGCCCGAGAACTTACAGTTTACCGGAGCCTACAAGTTAAGAGGCGCTTATTACAAAATGAGCACACTGACGGATGAAGAGCGTGCCAAGGGACTGATCACCGCATCAGCAGGCAACCATGCCCAGGGTGTGGCTTATGCTGCAAAATGCTACGGCAGCAAGGCCACTATCGTAATGCCCACCACCACACCTCTGATCAAGGTAAACCGTACCAGAGGGTACGGTGCAGAGGTAGTACTGCACGGCGATGTCTATGATGAGGCATGTGCAAAAGCATATGAACTGGCAGAAGAGCACGGATATACCTTCATTCATCCGTTTGATGATCTGACTGTGGCAACCGGTCAGGGTACCATTGCCATGGAGATCTTCAAAGAGCTTCCCCTGGTAGACTACATTTTAGTTCCTATTGGTGGCGGCGGACTGGCAACCGGTGTCTCCACACTGGCAAAACTGCTGAACCCGAAGATCAAGGTCATCGGTGTGGAACCTGCGGGAGCTAACTGCATGCAGGTATCCTTAAAGAACGGCAAGGTAACCACCCTGCCAAAGGTCAACACCATTGCAGACGGTACTGCGGTTAAGACTCCCGGAAGTAAGATTTTCCCGTACTTACAGAAGAATCTGGACGATGTGATCACTGTGGAAGATGAGGATCTGGTAGTAGCCTTCCTGGATATGGTGGAGAACCACAAGATGATCGTGGAGAATTCCGGACTGCTGACCGTGGCAGCCTTAAAGCAGTTAAATGTGAAGGATAAGCGTATTGTATCTATCTTGAGCGGCGGTAATATGGATGTCATCACCATGTCCTCCGTAGTACAGCAGGGTCTGATCTTAAGAGACCGTATCTTCACCGTATCCGTATTGCTTCCCGACAAGCCCGGTGAGCTGTGCAGAGTATCCGGTATCATTGCCGGCGTTAACGGTAATGTCATCAAGCTGGAGCACAACCAGTTTGTATCCATCAACCGCAGCGCTGCCGTGGAACTGCGTATCACACTGGAAGCATTCGGTACCGAGCATAAGAATGAGATCATTGCCGCTCTGGAAAAAGAAGGCTATCAGCCCAAGGTGGTCAGAGCAAATATATAATTGTGCAGAGTCATGCAGATGTTGCTGCATAGTTTCTTAGAAAAGAAGTGAATGTATCACTGATAAAAGCCGCATATTATAGATATGCGGCTTTTATGTGTGGAAATGGAGAGAGCTATGGCGAAAAAGACTGAAAAAGAACTGGAAATACAGAGACTGGATAAAAAGACACCCCTGCAGATGTTCCGGGATTATGTAATGATCACGGTGGCTTCTTTCATCTATGCGGTATCCGTCAGCATGTTTTTGGATCCGAACTCTCTGGCACCCGGGGGGATCACCGGTATTGCCATTATTTTAAACCGTTTGTTCGGAATTGAGACAGGTACCTGGATGTTACTCATCAACATACCGATCCTACTGATCGGTATCTGGAAATTCGGATTGCGGTTTATTTTGTCGACGATCTATTGTACGGCAATGACATCACTGTTTACAAACCTGCTGACACCGGTAGGAGCAGTGACCAGAGATCCATTACTTGCATCTCTGGCCGGAAGTGCCCTGATGGCAGTATCCATGGGCTGGGTGTTCAAGGCCGGATCCACTACGGGAGGAACAGATATTATTATCAAGCTGCTGCGACTAAAGTTCCCGTACCTCAAGACGGGAGCATTGTTTTTCCTGACAGATGTGGTTATCGTCATAGCATCGGCATTTGTATTCCGGAATGTTGACAAGGCACTGTATGCCGGTATCGTGGTCATTATCACATCAGTGGTGCTGGATGTGGTATTGTACGGTCGTGATGAGGCGAAGCTGATCTATATTATCAGCGACCATGCAGAGAAGATTGCAGGGAGACTTTTGGAGGAGCTGGATATTGGTGTGACTTATGTACAGGGCAGTGGTGCTTACAGCGGCAAGGAGAAGAGCGTCATCATGTGCGCCATGAAGAAAAACATTTCTCCCAAGGCGGAAGAAATCGTAAAGGAAGAGGATCCCCTGGCATTTATGATCGTCACCAGTGCCACGGAGATCTTCGGTGAGGGCTATAAGAGCTATTTCAGTGAGAAACTGTGATGCTGAACATAAAATTTAAGTAAAAAAACTGCTGAAAGGGCTTACATTTTCAAAGAGAATCATCTATAATAGCGTCGTGCCGGTAGGGCAGACGCTATTTTGGCGATACGATGAATGGGTACGGATTATGATTTCAAACCGGGCAGAAGCAGCCTGCGGATTACTGTGGCATAGAATAGTGTAAAACCATAGAGAGAACCGAATGGAAACTGTGGTAATGATATAGGAGCTATGTGATATGAGTGATACAACATTGTCAAAAGAGGAGAAACAATATAAACGGCTCACAGAGGAGCCGGTAGCACGGTTAATCCTGGAACTTGGACTGCCTACTACCATCAGTATGCTGATCACGAATCTGTATAATATGGTGGATACCTGGTTCGTAAGCCAGTTAGGCACCAGTGCTACCGGAGCGGTAGGCGTGGTGTTTGGCTTGATGGCAATTATTCAGGCGTTCGGATTCATGTTCGGTCATGGCGCCGGAAGCAATATCAGCCGGTTGTTAGGAGCTCATGAAAAGGAGCGGGCGAAAGCTTTTTCCGCAACGGGATTTTATTTGGCGGTGGGAGCCGGAGTGTTGATCGCGGTGATCGGTATTGTGGATCTGAACGGATTGTGCAGATTGCTTGGAAGTACGGAGACCATCCTTCCCTATGCGAGAATCTATGCTTTCTATATTTTGGTGTCGGCACCGGCAATGGCATCCAGCTGTGTGATGAACAATGTGCTCCGGTATGAAGGCTATGCCAATCTGGCGATGGTAGGACTGGTCTCCGGCGGTATCTTAAATATGGCGGGAGATGCCATTCTTATGTGGGGGTTAAATCTTGGTATCCGGGGAGCGGCACTTTCCACTATGATCTCCCAGTACGTATCCTTTGGAATCCTGTTATTCTTTTTCCTACGTGGAAAGACCCAGAGCAGCCTGACACCGAAATATTTTACCTGGGAATTTGCCGTACATAAGAACATTCTTACAGCAGGCTTCCCCAGTATGATGCGGCAGGGACTGGCCAGCGTGTCAACCATGGTGCTGAATGCACAGGCGGCAGTCTACGGGGATATTGCCATTGCTGCTATGAGCGTGGTATCCCGTATTTTCAATTTCGTATTCAGTGTTGCACTGGGTATCGGTCAGGGCTTCCAGCCGGTATCCTCTTTCAATTATGGGGCAAAGAAGTATTCCCGCGTAAAGAAAGCATTCTGGTTCACATTGTGTGCCAGTCTGGTAACCATGGCAGTGTTCGCAGGCGTGGTGTATGTGTTCCGAAGAGAGCTGTTGCTGGAATTCCTTACGGATATGGATGCCTATGAGATTGCATTTTATGCGTTGCAGATCCAGTGCCTGACGCTTCCGTTTATTCCGGTATGTATCTGCGGCAACATGCTGTTTCAGTCCATCGGAAAGGGCGGCAGGGCGACGATCTTAGCCTCCTTCCGAAGTGGCACTATCTACATTCCGGCGCTGCTGATCCTGACGGCGTTCTGGGGAATTCGAGGCATCCAGTGGTCACAGCCGGTGTCCGATATTTTATCTGCGGTTTTGTCATTGCCGGTGGCAGTGGTGTTCTTAAGGGGCCTGCCGGAAGATGGTACGGAAGTATAGAGAAGAATGAGATCCCTTCGTTATAAGACGGAGGGATTTTTCAGGTACACAATGAATTAAGTACGGTTTTATCCATCCACAGAAAACTACAGCTATCTTAATCTGTAAATCCCTTGACAATAAATGAGGTGAATTATATAATATATTTAACAAATAGGTTAAATGTTAAATGATCGAATGAAAGGATGTGATTAATTTTTGGGAATACAGGATACGTTGAAAGCGCTGGCGGATCCTATAAGGCGTGAAATACTAAATCTTCTGAAAAACGGCCGATTGTCGGCAGGAGAGATCTGCGAACATTTTCCGGTGACGGGGGCTTCCATATCGAGGCATTTGTCGGTGCTAAAGGAGGCAGATCTGATCCGGGACAAGCGGGAAGGAAAGTTTATTTATTATGAACTGAATGCTTCCGTGCTGGAAGAAATCATGTTATGGATCACAGATTTGAAAGGAGCATCGAATAATGAAGGAAATGATACAGAAAAATAAAGGCAGGCTGATCTGCTCGGCATTTGTTATGTGCGTGGGAATGATATTGGGATATACCTGTGAGAACAGTCTGTGGGTAAACGGCATTTTTGCAGTGACTTATGTGGTAGCAATGGCAGTAACTTTTTACGACAACAGAAACAGGCAGCAGAGTGACAAGGTCATAAGAATGGTTACGTGGATCGTGCCGGGAATGACATTGCTCTATAACGGTATCGCCAGATGGATTGATAGGGGTGTAAGGAAAGAGAATCTGTTCATGGTAATTTTGTATGTCGGAATGGGATTGCTATTTGTTATTGTGGGCAATTATCTGCCCAAGGTGAAACCGAACCGCACCATCGGCATCCGCGTCGTATGGGCATTGCAGGATGAGGAGAACTGGAATGCCACGCACCGCTTCAGTGGAAAAATATGGGTGGCAGCAGGACTGTTGAGTATGAGCTGTGGACTGTTCAGTGACAGCATGGCTGCATTATTTTTGTTTATTGTCGCTATCACGGCAGCAGCTTTTGGCAGCATCCTGTATTCTTATCTCTATTATAGAAAGAAGTTGCGCACCGGAAAAGGGCTGGCAGTACACTACAACCATAAAGTGGTTGCGGTCAATGTGTTTATAATGCTCGCGTGTGTGCTATTTACGGTATGGACGTTATATACGGGAAAAATCGAGATCTGTTACGGAGAAAATGAATTTACTGTTCAGGCGGAGGGCTGGCAGGATTACACAGTGAAATATGACGCTATCGAAAGCATTGCTTACGAAGAGAATATGTTCCGGGATACGAATACAATCCGGACGAACGGTTTTGGCAACCTGAAATATTCCATGGGACATTTTCGCGATGAAATCCACGCAGATTACATCCGTTATACTCATAACGACTGTGATACTTATGTAGTCATGGAAGTAGAGGGGAGCACCGTTATTCTAAACGGTGCAGATGATGCGCAGACCCGGGAAATCTATAATAATATCAGAGAACGGATGGAAAAATAATATCTGTAAATAAATTTCCCAATTGCTTTTATATTTTTCAAAAATGGTATACACTAGACTTATGTAAGTTTTGTACAATGAGGATTTCTGGAAAGGGTGGTTACAGTATGCTGAAACAGTGGATCCCGGCGGCAAAGCCGGACAAAGAGGAACTGGACAAACGACTGGATGCAGCGCAGGAGGAGCTTTTAAGACTCCAGATGCAGATCAAGGAGCATAAGCTCCCGGTGCTGGTGCTGATCGAGGGCTGGGGTGCGGCAGGCAAGGGCAGTACCATCGGTGGAATTATTAAAAATATCGATCCCAGATTCTTCAAGGTGGCTTCCATGTCCGCACCGACAGAGGAAGAGAAGCGGAAGCCCTTCCTGTATCGGTACTTTGTAAAAATTCCGGAAGCCGGCAAGTTCGAGTTCCTGGATTCCGGCTGGATGGATGAGGTGACGAAGGGAAGACTTCGGGGCGAACTGTCGGATAAGCAGTATGCGGAGCGCATTGAGAGCATTAAACGCTTTGAAAGACAGCTGACGGACAACGGTTATCTGGTGCTGAAGCTCTTTTTCCAGATCGGAAAAAAGGAACAGAAAAAGCGTCTGGAGGAGCTGGAAGCCAGCAAAGATACCGCATGGCGTGTGGGCGAGAACGACTGGTGGCAGAACAAGCATTATGACAAATGTGAGGAAGTCTTCGACAAATACCTCACAGATACGAACGCTTCCGTAGCTCCTTGGTACATCATAGATTCCGGAGACAAAAAGTGGGCGGAATTGCAAGTGCTGGAGACATTATGCAGCGGTATCCATGTAGCCATGCAGAATGAGAGCCTTGCTGTGCCCATTTTGCAGAATGTATTCCCGCTGGTGAAGATGCCGAAGCTGTCCGAGGTGGAACTGGACAGGGAAATCTCCGAGGAAGAATACAAGAAAGAACTGCGTCATCTGCAAAAGAAGCTGAATGCCCTGCATTACCGCCTGTATCGGAAAAAGATTCCGGTAGTCATCGCCTACGAAGGCTGGGATGCCGCAGGCAAGGGCGGCAATATCAAGCGGATCGCGGGAGCACTGGATCCCAGAGGCTACGAGGTACACCCCATCGCTAGCCCGGAACCACACGAGAAAGCGAGACATTATCTCTGGCGATTCTGGACGAGACTTCCTAAGACCGGACATATTGCCATTTTTGACCGTACCTGGTACGGTCGCGTCATGGTAGAACGGCTGGAAGGCTTCTGTAGTACCAACGACTGGCAACGGGCTTATAACGAGATCAACGAGTTCGAGAAGGAATTGTCCCAGTGGGGCGCGGTGATCATCAAGTTCTGGGTACAGATCGACAAGGATACCCAACTGGAACGCTTCACAGAGCGGCAGAATACCCCGGAGAAGCAGTGGAAGATCACGGACGAAGACTGGCGTAACCGCGACAAATGGGATCAGTACGAAGATGCTGTGAACGAAATGCTCCAGAAGACCAGCACGGAATATGCTCCCTGGCACATTCTGGAATCCGTAGATAAAAAATATGCCAGAATCAAAGCATTGAAGATCGTGATAGAGGAATTGGAGAAGGCACTGGGGTAAGCGCACTGGAATAAGAATAGCTGTTTCGATATAAAAAATTGACAAAACCGTCTGATAAGGACGGTTTTTGTTGCGTTATAAATGTTTTTTGTTATAATGAGACATAGTTATTTTTGGAAATTGCAAAGATACAGAAAGATATTTGGAAACGGAAGAAATCGTCAGGTGTTACGGCACAATGAGAGGAGAAATCATGGGCGAGAACCGTAAGATATATGCAGCATTATTGGGAGCAGGAACCGTGGGAAGCGGTGTGTACAAGCTGGCAGGGATGCAGGAAGAGGATATCTGCCTGAAGACAGGAGCACATCTGGAGATTAAAAAGATTCTGGTGCGCAATCCCGGAAAGGTAAGAGAAGGAATCCCCCAGGAGTTGTTCACAGATAGCTGGCAGGAAATTCTGGAAGACCCCGAAATCCAGATCGTCATCGAAGTCATGGGTGGTATAGAACCGGCCAGAACTTATGTGGAAGAAGCCATGAAGGCCGGAAAGCAGGTGGTCACCGCCAACAAGGATCTGCTGGCGGAGTATGGGGATCCGCTGTTTGAGATTGCCACGGAGAATAAATGTGACTTACAGTTCGAGGCAGCTGTAGCAGGAGCCATTCCCATTATCCGACCTTTGCGTCAGAGTCTGGCGGGAAGTCAATTGACGGAGATCATGGGAATCGTCAATGGTACCACCAACTATATTTTGACCAAAATGTCCGAGGAAGGTATGGACTATCAGGAAGCTCTGGATATGGCTACAAGACTGGGTTATGCGGAGGCAGATCCCACAGCGGATGTGGAAGGCTACGATGCGGGACGCAAGATCGCCATTATGGCATCCATCGCTTTTAGTTCCCGCGTGACGTTTCCTCAGGTTTATACGGAAGGTATCACGAAGATCACTGCGGAGGATATACGGTATGCAAAAGAATTCGGCTATGTGATCAAACTGCTGGGTATTACAAAGCTTACAGGTAAAGGAATTGAAGTAAAAGTACATCCCACACTGATCCCGGACAGCCATCCTCTTGCCACGGTCAGAGATTCCTTCAATGCTGTATTTGTTCATGGTCAGGCTTGTGATGATGCCATGTTCATGGGACGGGGCGCCGGACAGATGCCTACCGCCAGTGCGGTACTGGGAGATGTCATTGATGTGATGCGTAATATTATCCATGGAAGCTGCGGCAAGATTGGCAGCGACAGCCATAAGAAACTTCCTGTACTGGATGTAGAGGATACGAAGAGCCGATTCTTTCTACGCTTACAGGTGGAGAATCGTGCCGGAGCCCTGGCAAATATCGCAGGAGTCCTTGGCAACAACGATGTCAGCATCGCCCAGATGGTACAGAAGCGCAGCCACGATGGCATTGCCGAGATCGTGGTCATCACCGATCTCGTAAAAGAGAGACATTTTAATGACGCCATCCGCATCATGGAAGGAATGTCCGTCGTGAGGGAAATCTCCGGCATTATCCGTGTGTACTAAAAGCATGGCTTGTAACGTAGGGTTGCCGTAAACCCCACGAACGCCTGCCGCAGGCATTCTGGAATATATAATTCCCTTGTTATACCTTCCGGTTTTCACAATTGGGGTATCAGCAACAAAACAAGCTTCTCATACCCACAAACTTTTCATAGCGTGGGTATCAGCAACAAAACAAGTTTCTGATACCCACAAACTTTTTCAAAGCGTGGGTATCAGCAACAAAACAAGCTTCTCATACCCACAAACTTTTCATAGCGTGGGTATCAGCAACAAAACAAGTTTCTGATACCCACAAACTTTCCATAGCGTGGGTATCAGCAACAAAACAAGTTTCTGATACCCACAAACTTTCCATAGCGTGGGTATCCGCAACCAAACAAGCTTCTGATACCCACAAACTTTTCATAGCGTGGGTATCCGTAACCAAACAAGCTTCTGATACCCACAAACTTTTCATGGCATGGGTATCAGCAACAAAACAAGCTTCTCATACCCTCGAACTTTCATAGTATGGGTATCAGCAACAAAATAAGTAACTCATACCCATAAACTATTCACGTTGAGGCGGAAGAAGG
Source organism: Simiaoa sunii (assembly GCF_014337175.1). Lineage (GTDB taxonomy): Bacteria > Bacillota > Clostridia > Lachnospirales > Lachnospiraceae > Acetatifactor > Acetatifactor intestinalis. The sequence continues at coordinate 1,546,405 of NZ_CP060633.1, forward strand.
GTACAGAGGAGCTTGTTCCTGTCTCCTGTGCCCACGCTGAGGCGAAAGAAGGGTACAGAGGAGCTTGTTCCTGTCTCCTGTGCCCACGTTGAGGCGGAAGAAGGGCACAGAGAAGCTTGTTCCTGTCTCCTGTGCCCACGTTGAGGCGGAAGAAGGGCACAGAGAAGCTTGTTCCTGTCTCCTGTGCCCACGTTGAGGCGGAAGAAGGGCACAGAGGAGCTTCTTCCTATCACCTGTGCCCACGCTGAGGCGAAAGAAGGGCACAGAGGAGCTTCTTCCTGTCTCCTGTGCCCACTCTGTGGCGCAAGAAGGAACACGGGAGGAACTCGTCTGGTTTACGGTAACCCTACGTTACGAGCATGCACTCAATTCATAAATGTTTCGCAAAGGGCGCTCCACATTTATTGGCAGTTCTCCGCAATGAGCCACGCTATTTATAAGATTGTCAGCAAAAAACGCTGCCAATCGCATTTCTCTTCGCGGTGTTCGCCGCATCACGGCATAAGTAAAGACAGCGATTTGTGCGCAAGCGTCCATCGCTGTCCTCACTATGACTATGCGCGGCTATGCTTTCGTAACTTTCAATTTATATAATTATATAACAAAGGTGTAAAGAAAAAATACTTGACACCTATGACTTTCTATAGTATGATAGCCAAGGTGCATATCGCATGACCTATAGAAAGGCACTGGATAAGATGGACAGGATTTTGGAACAGAATCTGTTGTATGATTTCTACGGTGAGCTTCTCACCGAGCATCAGCAGCGAGTGTATGAGGATGCAGTATATAATGATATGTCTCTCAGTGAGATCGCTGGAGAACAGGGCATCAGCAGGCAGGGCGTCCATGATCTGATCAAGCGTTGCGATAAGATCCTGCAGGATTATGAAAGCAAGCTTCATCTGGTGGAACGCTTCATGGCAGCCAAGGAGAAGATCGGTGAGATCGAACAGTTGACAGCGGAGGATACCACGGATCCCGAAGAACGGATGAGACGCATCCGAGAATTGTCCAGATCCCTTTTAAAGGAATGGTAAGGAGCAGCAAATGGCATTTGAAAGTTTAACAGACAAACTCCAAAATGTTTTTAAAAACTTAAGAAGCAAAGGCCGTCTGACGGAAGAGGATGTCAAGTCCGCACTGAAGGAAGTCAAGATGGCGCTACTGGAGGCAGATGTTAACTTCAAGGTAGTCAAGCAGTTCGTGAAGGCAGTGGAAGAGCGTGCCATTGGCCAGGATGTCATGAACGGTCTGAATCCCGGACAAATGGTGATCAAGATCGTAAATGAAGAGATGATCAACCTCATGGGCAGTGAGACCACAGAGATCGCCATGCAGCCGGGTAAGGCCATTACCGTCATCATGATGGCAGGTCTTCAGGGTGCAGGTAAGACCACAGCAACTGCGAAAATTGCTGGTAAGCTGAAGCTCAAGGGCAAAAAGCCGTTATTGGTAGCCTGCGATATTTACCGTCCCGCAGCCATTGAACAGTTACAGATCAACGGTAAGAAGCAGGAAGTCGATGTGTTCTCCATGGGAACGGATCACAAGCCTGCAGAGATTGCACAGAATGCGATCGCATATGCGGAGAAGAACGGTCATAATGTAGTAATCCTCGATACTGCCGGACGACTTCATGTGGATGAAGACATGATGGCAGAACTTCAGGAGATCAAAGAAACCGTGACAGTGCATCAGACACTGTTGGTAGTCGATGCAATGACCGGTCAGGATGCTGTAAATGTGGCAAAGGAATTCGATGAAAAGGTGGGCGTCGACGGTGTGATCCTGTCCAAAATGGACGGCGATACCAGAGGCGGTGCGGCACTTTCCATCAAAGCAGTCACAGGCAAGCCGATCCTTTTTGTAAGTATGGGAGAGAAGCTGTCTGACTTAGAGCAGTTCTACCCCGACCGTATGGCAAGCCGGATCTTAGGCATGGGCGACGTATTATCCCTCATTGATAAGGCGCAGGCAAGCATTGACATCGATGAGGAGAAGAGCCGTGATATGGCCGGCCGCATGAAGAAAGGTAAGTTCGATTTTGAAGATTACCTGGAGAGCATGAAGCAGATGCGCAACATGGGCGGTCTGTCAAGTATCTTAGGGATGCTTCCCGGAATGGGTATCAAGACCTCGGATTTAGAGGCTGCCATTGATGAGACCCAGATGAAGCGCACGGAAGCCATCGTATTATCCATGACGAAGGAAGAACGCAGGAATCCCAAGATCCTGACCCCTCAGAGAAAACACCGCATTGCAAAAGGTGCCGGCGTGGATATCGCAACGGTGAACCGGTTTATCAAACAGTTTGAGCAGACCCAGAAGATGATGAAGCAGTTTGGCGGCGGCAAAAAGGGCCGCGGCGGCATGGGCGGTATGTTTGGCGGCGGAAAATTTCCCGGCATGGGCGGCAGATTTTTCTAAGCACTTTTACTTATTTAACTTAAGTCCGATATGAACAATCAGTTCTTATCATATAAATTTATTTTTTTATTAATGGAGGAAAAAGAAATGGCAGTAAAGATCAGATTAAGAAGAATGGGACAGAAGAAGGCTCCTTTTTACAGAATCATTGTAGCAGATTCTCGTTCTCCCAGAGACGGTAGATTCATCGAGGAGATCGGTACTTACGATCCTTCCACCGATCCTTCCACTTTCAAGATCAACGAAGACCTGGCTAAAAAGTGGTTACAGAACGGTGCTCAGCCTACCGAGCAGGTTGCTAAGCTTTTCAAGGTTGCAGGAATCGAGAAATAAGTTCTAAATATCTATTCATCGGAGGTGGATTATGAAGGAACTAGTAGAAGTAGTTGCAAAGGCACTCGTTGATAATCCGGATGAAGTAGTTGTAACTGAGAAGACAGAAGGAAAAAATATCGTCCTTGAACTTCATGTAGCTGCGTCCGATATGGGTAAGGTGATCGGTAAGCAGGGACGTATTGCAAAAGCAATCCGCTCCGTTGTGAAGGCAGCATCATCCAAAGACAACACAAGAGTGGACGTTGAGATCGTTTAATTCAAGTTAGAAGATCATAGACGTTGAGCGGAGAAACATACAGATGTGTGTTTCTCCGTTTTTTGGCTATCAGCCGGAATGGAGTAAGACTATATGGAAGATCTGTTACAGGTCGGCATTATCACTTCCACCCATGGGGTAAGAGGAGAAGTGAAGGTATATCCTACCACGGATGATCCCAGAAGATTCCGCAGATTAAAGGAAGTCGTTCTGGATACCGGCAGGGAAAAATTAAATCTGGAAATCGAAGGCGTCAAGTTCTTTAAACAGTTTGTGATCCTGAAATTCAAAGGACTGGACAACATTAACGATATAGAAAAATACCGTCAGAAAAGCCTGTATGTGACCCGTAAAAATGCGGTGCGTCTGCAAAGAGACGAGTATTTCATTGCAGACCTGATCGGACTTAAGGTGCAGGATGAGGATGGCACAGAATTAGGTACGGTAAAGGATGTCATCGAGACCGGTGCCAATGATGTTTACGAAGTGGAGATGGCGGACGGCAGAAGTCTGCTTTTGCCCGCTATCAAACAGTGTATACTGAACGTGGACGTGGAGAACGGCATGATGCAGGTACATGTATTGGAAGGATTGCTTGACTTATGATGAAGTTTCACATTTTGACCCTGTTTCCTGAGATGGTGCAACAAGGACTGGCGACCAGTATTTTAGGAAGAGCGGCGGAGAAGAACCTGATCTCCATCGATGCGGTGAATATCCGGGATTACACACAGGACAAGCATGGAAAAGTAGATGATTACACTTATGGCGGCGGCGCCGGAATGCTGATGCAGGCACAGCCGGTCTATGATGCTTACCGGTCGGTAGCAGGAGAAAAAAAGATCCGCTGCGTCTATCTGACTCCCCAGGGAGAGCCTTTTACACAGAAAAAGGCAAAGGAATTGTCCGGGGAAGAGGAACTGGTATTACTTTGTGGACATTACGAAGGAATTGATGAGCGAGTATTGGAGGAAGTGGTAACCGATTATATCTCCATCGGGGATTATGTTCTCACCGGTGGAGAACTGGCTGCCATGGTCGTGGTGGACGCTGTGGCACGACTGGTACCCGGAGTGCTTAATAACGACGAATCCGCCGAGACAGAGAGCTTTCATAACGATCTGCTGGAATATCCCCAGTATTCCCGCCCGGAGGACTGGCATGGAAAGAAGGTACCGGAGGTGCTTTTATCCGGAAATCATAAGAAAATAAGCGCCTGGCGCCGGGAACAGTCCGAGCGACGCACCGAAGAACGCCGTCCGGATCTCTATGCAAAATATCAGGAAAAACAGCGGGTCATCAAAAAACTTTCCGCGAAGAAACGTATTTTTATTCATCTGATGGAGACACTGTCCAGAGGACTGGGGGAAGTTCTCTATGCAGAGGGGAAAAATGTACTGATCTATCTGCCGGAGATCGGCAATGCTATGCTGAATGCGGAGGATGAGGAGCATTTGGAGAAAATGCTGCCACTGATTCCGAAAGCCGTGTCGGAGCATAGTATCGTGACCGTGACAGACCGGTGGAATGAACGTGTCAGTGAGATTTTAGGGTATCATGGCAGTATGCTATGTTCCCAGGCGTGCTATACCAGAGGAGAACCACTTCCGGTGAAGCATAAGGACATCCGGCAGCTGACAGTGGAAGAGGTCCCTTATGTGGCGGAGCATTATCATCTGGGAGATGAGATTTATGTTCGGGAGAGGATTGCAGCCGGAGATGTCTTCGGTATTTATATTGAAGGAAAACTCTGTGGTTTTATAGGATGTCACAATGACGGCAGCATGGGAATGCTGTATGTGGAGGATGCATACCGCAGACAAGGACTTGCAGCATCCCTGGAAGGTTATCTGATCAACAAACAGAGAGAACAGGGGATGATACCCTACGCCCATATTGTGAATGGAAATGAAGCGTCCGTACAACTGCAGGAACGGTTGGGGCTGAATCTGTCGGAAGCTGTGATCTGGTGGCTGTACAGATAAAAAAAGCTTGCTTTTTATGCAGGCTTATGATAAAATCTGAATGTTGTGAAAACGAGATGGTCCTCTGTTACCAATAAGCGTATTAAGAACATCCATTTTATGAAGGAGGCTCATTATGAGTAACATTATCAAAGAGATCGAAGCAGAACAGTTAAAAGAGACCGTTGACCAGTTTGAAGTTGGCGATACCGTTAAGGTATACGGCAAGATCAAAGAGGGTAACCGTGAGAGAATCCAGGTGTTTGAGGGCGTTGTACTGAAGAGACAGGGCGGCAGCAACAGAGAGACTTTCACTGTTAGAAAGACTTCTAACGGAATCGGCGTAGAGAAGACCTGGCCTTTACACTCTCCCAATGTAGAGAAGATCGAAGTTGTAAGAAAGGGTAAAGTAAGACGCGCTAAGCTGAATTACTTAAGAGATCGTGTTGGTAAGAAGGCAAAGGTTAAGGAATTAGTAAAATAATTGTATTGACCGGTGAGGGCAGCTGTTTTCGGACAGCTGCCTTTTATATTTGAAAAAACACCCCGGATATGGTACACTGTGACTTGTAAACTTGGATAGTAAGATAGGGCATAAGATTGAGAAATAAAGGATTAAGTTTTTACAAAAAAAAGAAAAAGATCAGTCAGGCACTTTTGCGGGAGATATTCAGCTGGATCTTCAGCATTGCGTTGTCTGTGTTTCTCGCCGGAGTTATAGTGATCTTCCTCGGCAGGTCGGCAAGAGTGGTGGGTATGTCCATGGAACCGACATTGGAGAACGGACAGCAGATCTACATTGACCGTTTTACCTATATCCTGTCGTCCCCCAAGGCAGGAGATGTTGTGGCATTTCTGCCCAATGGCAATGAGAATTCCCATTATTATATTAAGAGAGTCGTGGCAGGACCGGGGGATAAAGTACGGATCGCAGACGGAACACTGTATGTGAACGGTCAGCAGAGTATCTGGGTTACAGAGAGGGTACTGGATGCCGGTATTGCTGAGAATGAGCTGATTCTTGGAAGCAGAGAATATTTCTGCATCGGAGATAATCCGAATAACAGTGAAGACAGCAGATCAGCCAATATCGGTCCGGTGGATGAGGATGATATTGTGGGCAAGGCATGGTTCCACCTAAAATCTTCTACAGAAGGTATGGGATTTATCAAATAAAGGAATGCAGGAATAAAGGAAAGAGGAAACGAATGAATTATCAATGGTATCCCGGCCATATGACCAAAGCACGTCGTATGATGCAGGAAAATATAAAACTTATCGATTTGGTCATTGAACTGGTAGATGCCAGAATTCCCATCAGCAGCAGAAATCCAGACATTGATGAACTGGGAAAGGGAAAGTCCAGGATCATTTTATTGAACAAATCCGATCTGGCGGATCCTGTCTGGAATAAAAAATGGGTGGAATATTTTGCCGCAAAGGGAATGGGAGTGTTGGAGATCAATTCCCGTACCGGAATGGGAATCAAATCCATTCAGGGACTGGTACAGGAAGTCTGTAAGGAAAAAATCGAGCGTGACAGGAAGCGTGGAATTGTAAATCGTCCGGTCCGTGCAATGGTCGTAGGAATTCCCAATGTAGGAAAATCCACTTTTATTAATTCTTTTGCAGGCAAAGCCTGTGCAAAGACCGGTAATAAGCCAGGCGTGACAAAAGGAAAACAGTGGATCCGGCTGAACAAGGGACTGGAACTTTTGGATACTCCCGGTATCCTGTGGCCGAAGTTTGAGGACCAGCAGGTGGGAATGCGGCTGGCGTTTATCGGATCCATGAATGATGAGATCCTGATCCCTGATGAGCTGGCATGTGATCTTATCGGAGCCATCAAAGAGCTGTATCCGAAAGCACTGCAGGAGCGCTACGCAGCAGATCCTGTGGGTAAACCCATAGAAATACTGGAAGCGGTGGCAGAGAGCCGCAAATGTTATTCAAAGGGAGAACAGCTGGACCTGGTAAAGGCATCCGGACTTCTGATCGATGATTTCCGCAGCGGCAAGCTGGGAAGAATGACACTGGAGAGGATAGATTCAGACAATGAATAAAGTAATGAAAGAATTTTTGAACACTGCCATTTACCTGCTCTGCGTTCTGGGAGCGGTGTGGCTTGTGATCACCTTCGTGGGACAGCGTACCGAAGTGGAGGGAGCCTCTATGGAGAATAACCTTCACAATGGGGATAACCTGATTGTGGATAAGCTGAGTTATCGTTTTCGTGATCCGGAGCGTTTTGATATTATTGTATTTCCGTTTCAGTATCAGGCAAATACATATTATATTAAACGTATCATCGGATTACCCGGAGAGACGGTACAGATCATGGAGGATGGCAGCATTTACATCAACGGCGAGAAAATGGAGGAGTCCTACGGAAGAGAAGTGATTCAGCCGGAGACGATCGGGCGGGCCGCGGAACCGATCGTACTTGGAGAGGACGAGTATTTTGTCATGGGAGATAACAGGAATAATTCCAGTGACAGCCGGACGGATATCGTAGGGAATATCAAACGGGAAGATATTATCGGAAAAGCATGGCTGAGAATCTGGCCGCTTTCTGATTTCGGAGTGTTGAAGCATCAGTGAATTTAACAGATGATCGGAGAAAAAGATGGAAAGTGCAGCGAAGATCAAAGAAATATTACAGGCAGCGGAGTTAGAGAAGCTGCCTGATTTTATAGCAGCATATCAAGAGGATCCCAGGAACGGCGTACAGAAACTGGTTGCATCAGCACAGAAAAAACTGGACGCATTGGAAAAGGAAAAACAGAGAATAGAGAATCTGAAAAAATATGAGAAGGAATATGCAGGATACACTTATATCTGCGGTATTGACGAAGTGGGCAGAGGACCGCTTGCGGGACCTGTGGTAGCGGGTGCTGTCATTTTACCTAAGGACTGCAATATTCTCTATATTAATGATTCCAAGCAATTATCCGAAAAAAAGAGAGAAGAACTGTATGATGTAATCACAAAGGAAGCAGTAGCCTGGGCGGTAGGGTACGCATCTCCGGAGAGAATCGATGAGATCAATATTTTACAAGCTACTTATGAGGCAATGAGGGAAGCTATCGGTAAATTGTCACCGGCACCGGATCTGCTTTTAAATGATGCGGTTACAATTCCCGGAGTGAGTATCCGGCAGGTACCGATCATTAAGGGAGATGCCAAAAGTATTTCCATCGGGGCAGCCAGTATTGTGGCAAAGGTGACCAGAGACCGGCTGATGGAACAGTATGCGGATGTGTTCCCGGAGTACGACTTTGCTTCCAATAAGGGGTATGGCAGTGCAGCGCATATTGCCGCTTTGAAGCAATATGGCCCCACACCGATTCACAGACACAGTTTTATCAAAAACTTCGGATTTTAGAAGAAAATCTCAGGGGAGAGCAGAACATACGATGAAACTGACAGGATGGTTTTCGCAGGACAAAATCACGGATAACAGCAAAGTGCAGACGACGGATACCCAAAATGCGGAACAGGTGAGTCGGCAGATCCGGACACTGGTTCCGGGACAGACGATTCGAGGGGAGGTAGTCTCCAGAGAAGGGAATAATGCGCAGATCCGTCTGCTTCAGGATGTTCTGATCGATGCCAGGGTGGATGCGGATATTCGTCTGGATTTAGGACAGAATATTACATTTCAGGTCAAAAATAACGGACAGGTACTGAGCTTAAGTCCGCTATTTACAAATATGGCAACGGAGGGAACCGTGCTGAAAGCATTGGAAATGGCATCGCTGCCGACCAATGAGAGTACAGTAGCCATGACGAAACAGTTGATGGATGCAGGTTTCCCTATTGATAAAAATACTTTGCAGCAGATCTGGCATGAGAGCAATGTTTTTCCGGAAGCGGCAATCGAAGATATCGTGAACCTGCACCGGCTGGAACTTCCGGTTACGGAGGAAAATCTGACGCAGATGGCATCTTATCGTAATCTGACATATCAGCTGACGGAGGGAATCACAGCTGTGGCGGAGAGCCTGAATAGTACATTGCAGGGACTGACAACAAACGGTGAGATAGAACAGGCAGCTACGATCTACAGTCATATTCTGGAGTTGTTGATTCCCGGAGAAGAGAATCCGGAAGCACAGCGGGCAACCGTACAATTCCCCGATTCGGAGCAGACAGAGACGGTATTGCAGCCGGGGGAGACCATGTCACAGACAAAGGAGGCAATAGCGCATACGGATACTGCTGTTACGGATGGAACGCCGGAAGCGTCAAAAACTATGCTTCCTACACAGAAAATGATCGTGGACGGAACGAAACCGGAAGATGCCGCAGAAGTGGTGTTGAAGCTGTTAAAACAGGGATTGGCGACCAAGGACACTGCTTTACTGCGCAGTGTTTTACAGAATTTCAAAATAGCGGGATTGCCGGGCGAATTGTTGCAGGATGCATGGAGTATCCGACCGGAGGATGTGGAATCTTCGGAGAAGGTGGAAGAACTTTATCAGAAACTTGGGAAACAGTTAAAGAGTCTGGCGGGTCTTCTGGAAGAAAACGGGCAAAGCAGTTCCAACGCTTTTCAGGCGGTGACAAATTTAAGCCGGAATGTGGATTTTTTACAGCAGATCAACCAGACGTATGCCTATATCCAGCTCCCTCTTCATTTGCGGCAGGGGGAACATAAGACAGGAGAACTGTTTGTATATACAAATAAGAAAAACCTCGCAGGGAAAGACGGACGGGTCAGCGCACTGCTTCATCTGGATATGGAACATTTGGGCCCGTTGGATGTCTATGTGGCGTTACAGGATACCAAAGTCAGCACGAAATTCTATGTTCAGAATGATACGATTCTGGATTACCTGGAAGCCAATATGGAGGTACTGACACAGAGACTAAAACAGCGGGGATATGTTTGCAATTGTGAGACTACTCTGCGAACAGAACTTCAGCAGACAGCACAGGCAATGGCCCCCGTTCTTAAGGCGGGAGGCAGTGTTCCCGTGGCACAATATGCATTTGACGTAAGGACGTAGCGCAGTGAATGGATAGGGTAAGCAAAACCGGAGAGGGAACAGAATGAATGGATGACGAGAAAAAGAAAGTAAAACAGGCGATCGCCCTGGAATATGATCCTTCCGATGAGGCGCCGCGGGTGGTAGCCAGCGGAAAAGGAATTCTGGCAGATAAGATTATCGAAAAGGCCCGGGAGAGCAGCGTGCCGATCCATCGGGATGACAAGCTGGCAGATACTTTGTCCAGGCTGGATATCGGAGAGATGATCCCACCGGAACTCTATGAAGTGGTAGCGGAAATTCTGGTATTTGTAGATGCGGTAGATCATCGTATGGTAAAAGAGAATGTAGCAGATGGGGGAAAACATAAGAATTGAATAACAGGCAGACGGGGAATGCTTATGAGCAGATGGCAGCAGAATATCTGCAAAAAAAAGGAATGATCATCCTGGATCGAAATTTCCGCAGGGGGAGAAACGGAGAAATTGATATTGTAGGCAGAGACGGAAAATATCTTGTATTTGTCGAAGTGAAATATCGATCCGGAACCGCCAAAGGAAATGCGGCAGAAGCTGTGACAATATCAAAACAGCGAAAAATATGCAGTGTAGCGGATTATTACCGTTGCCTGCATAACTATAACGATAATACATGGGTGCGCTATGATGTGGTGGCAATTCAGGGAGAGAAGATTCAGTGGATCCCTAATGCTTTTCCACATTATTATCGCACAAGAGGTTAGAGATATGTATCAACTGATCAGAAGTAAGCACGGCGATAAAAACAGCATACAACAGAGACAGGCAGGAGAACTGGAGTATCTGGTGTTCCCGAAGCTGGAAGAGACCGGAGCGGTGAAACATTTGTTTACCACCAGAACAGGTGGTGTAAGTAGCGGAATTTATGCGACCATGAATCTCAGCTTTTCCAGAGGGGATGATCCTTTGAATGTTATGGAGAATTACAGACGGATCGGGGAAGTACTCGGCACGGACCCGGAGCATATGGTGGCATCCAGACAGACCCATACTACCAATATACACGCGGTAACGGAGAAAGATTGCGGCAATGGAATCGGCAGAGCTTCCTCTTATGAGGATATTGACGGACTGGTAACGGATGTTCCGGGGATTGCACTGGTGACTTATTATGCGGATTGTGTCCCTCTGTATTTTGTAGATCCGGTACACAGAGCAATAGGTCTGGCACATTCCGGATGGAGAGGAACGGTTGCGGGAATGGCTGCCTGTATGGTACTGTATATGCAGGAGCATTTTCATAGCAGACCGGAGGAGCTGGTGACGGCAATCGGTCCATCCATCTGTGCTGACTGTTATGAGATCGGTGAAGACGTAGCAGAACAATTTCGGGGACATTTTCCGGAAAAAGTTCTGCAAAAGGGAAAGACACCCGGAAAATATCAATTGGATCTGTGGCAGGCCAATCGGAGCATTTTATTAAATGCAGGGGTACTTCCGGAACATATTGCTGTAACGGATGTATGTACCTGCCATAACCCGGAGTACCTTTTTTCACACCGTGCAAGTCACGGACAAAGAGGGAATCTTGCAGCTTTTTTAATGCTGAAAAATAATAGTTAATAACATTTTAGGTGGGAGTAGCGTGCAGACGCAGAAATGAGGGAAGTATGGCAAACATTTTAGTGTGTGATGATGACAAAGAGATCGTGGATGCGATTGAAATCTATCTGAGTCAGGATGGTTACAAAATATATAAAGCATATGATGGAGAGCAGGCGATACAGATTTTGGATAAGGAAGAAATTCATCTGCTGATCATGGATATTATGATGCCGAAGCTGGATGGCATACGTGCAACACTGAAGATTCGTGAGTACAGCAGTATTCCCATTATCATTCTGTCGGCGAAATCCGAAGATACGGATAAGATTCTGGGTCTGAACATCGGGGCGGATGATTATATCTGCAAGCCGTTTAATCCGTTAGAACTCGTGGCCAGGGTGAAATCGAACCTGCGCAGATATACTTCCCTGGGAAGTCTCACCGGAGAGAATAAGGCAATCTATCAGGTGGGAGGACTGGTGTTGAATGACGACACCAAACAGGTAACGGTGGATGACGAACCGGTCAAGATGACACCCATCGAGTACAATATTTTATTGCTTCTGATGAAGAATCAGGGGCGCGTATTTTCCATTAATCAGATCTATGAGAGCATATGGAACGAGGATGCCATAGGGGCAGACAATACCGTTGCGGTGCATATCCGGCACATTCGCGAGAAAATAGAAATCAACCCCAAGGAACCAAGATACTTAAAAGTAGTATGGGGAGTCGGTTACAAGATTGATAAGGAGCAGGCATGAGAAAACCAACGTTAAAGCGGCTGGCACTGGGATTGGTACAGCAGACGGCCGCATTGTTGCTGATGGTTGCCATTGCTGCGATCCTGTTTAATTCTTACCTGGCAGTGGATACGGCAGACGGAACCAAAGTATATGAATTATCACCATTGGATGCGGAGACTGAATTTGAGGACTCTGTGATTTTCCATGATCTGTTTCAAAGCTCAGTATCGGACATTATACAGCTTATGGTGATTAAGGGACAGATGGAAACAAATGGTTCGTTTGATCCCTACAAATATATTGACATTACGGAATTTGTCTCCGGTAAAACCGGCGGTGCAGACTGCCCGGTGACTGCGGTGTACGAATTGGAGGATCTGATCAAATGGGGAAAATACGGCGTGGAATATACGGATCGTATTATGAGCATGTCGGATTTTGTGAATTACTTTGGATCGGTGAATCAGAATTCTAATTTCAGACTGGACGCAGACGGGCAGCTGGTATTCTCTGTGGAAGGCACACAGACAGAAGAACAGCAGCAGGCGGTAACACAGGCAATCGAAGCAATTCCGGAGAGCCAGCGGACAGAACGGCTGGAAGATCTGGCATTTACGTATATCGTCAAAGAGAGTGTCACGGATATCAGAGTGTCCAGGGAAGATGACGGAACATTGACGGTCTATTTTCCTATGCTCGTATGCAGATATGCCACGGTGGATGGGGAAAAACAACTGACCGCCTGTGCCAATAACTGGGTGGAGTACACTGCTTTACAAAATAATCTGGCACTGGCAATCCATACATTGTCCGCAAATTACGAACAGTATCAGAACTGTAATGATCTGTATCAGGAGAATGCGAGCAACCTGAAGTATGCGGTGCGCCTGATGTCAAAGGATGGCATTACGAGGACTTATACAAATGTCTCGGAGATTGCGGACAGTTCCGATAACGAGATGACGGATTACTTCTCCGAATACAGAAGGTATCTTATTTACTATCCGGACAGTCTGGAATTTACCGGCAATACCGGAATGACGGAGAGACAGATCTACCAGTATCTCAAGGATTATGATTATGCGCATCCGGATATGACACATATATGGATCGCAGTGGATACGAACTATCCGGTACAGGGAGATGCATTTTACAATGCCAATGTAGTGTTCCAGAGAATTGTTCCGAATATCTGGTATTTGATCGGCGGGGGCATTCTGCTGGTGGTGTTATGGCTGTTGATCGGTATTTATCTGACGGTGACAGCAGGAGTGGCTTTTGACGAGGAAGACGAACCGGTATTGTATCTGAACGGAATCGATCATGTCTGGATCGAATGCATGGTATTGGTTTTGCTGGCATGTGTTTATGCCGGAAAAGTGGGATACGGTTATCTGATGGATACGGCCAATAAGGTATATCTGAGTCATTCGGAAATACAGGGTCGGGAAATTACCCGTCTGGCGGCCTATGGTGTGTTCGCAGTGTACGGGTTCTCGGTTAGTGCCGGAATCAACGTATTCTGGTATAGTCTGATCCGCAGAATCAAATCTCATAATATGTGGAGTGACAGTTTTCTGCACTGGCTGGTCAGCAGCTTTGGCAAGGCGGTACATTTTGTGTCATCCCACAGGAACTCTGCGGTCAGTTCCCTGATTCCGTATAATCTGTTTCTGTTGGCAAATCTTGCTGGAATATTAGCGGCGTATCTGCTTCGCGGCAAGGGAGTATGGTGGCTTCTTCCTGCATTTGCGGCCGTTATTCTGGATGGCATTGTGGGAGTGCTCAAATTCAAGCAGAAGGCGGAACAGATTGATATTGTGGAGGGAATCCGCAGGATCCGTGACGGAGAAGTGGATTACAAACTGGATGTGGAGGCGCTTCACGGAGATAACCGCGAGATGGCGGATGCTGTAAATAATATCGGAGAAGGTATCCGCAAGGCGGTAAGTACCAGCATGAAGGATGAACAGATGAAATCGGATCTGATAACCAATGTCTCCCATGACATCAAGACACCTCTGACTTCCATTATCAACTATGTGGATCTGTTGAAGAGACTAAAAATTACAGAGGAACCGGCCAAGAGTTATATTGCGGTGCTTGATAGTAAGTCTCAGAGACTGAAGCAGCTTACAGATGATCTGGTGGAGGCTTCTAAAATATCTTCCGGCAATATCGTACTGAACCTGGAACCGTTGAATCTTACAGAATTGCTGAATCAGGCAGTAGGAGAATTCTCGGATCGGCTGGAAGAGAAAAAGCTGCAGATCATATTTGACGGAAGTGATGTAGCGGGGATGATATATGCTGACAGCCGCAGAATGTGGAGAATTATAGAAAATTTATTCCAAAATATCTGCAAATACGCATTGGAAGGAACTAGAGTTTATCTGGAGATGAAGGTTGAAGGTGGGAGAGTAACCGCTTCCCTGAAAAATATTTCCGACAGACCGATGAATCTGAAGGGAGAAGAGCTTTCGGAACGTTTTATCCGTGGAGATGCCTCCAGAACAACGGAAGGAAGCGGACTGGGACTGTACATTGCAAAAAATCTTACCCAGGCCCAGCATGGTGAATTTCAGATTCAGCTGGACGGAGATCTGTTTAAAATCATTCTGGATTTCCCTGAGTACGAGAGACCGTCGCAGGAGGAGACAGCGGTTCCGGTTGAAACTATAGAAGAAGCATAATAAAAACGCAGGAGCCATTACAGGCTTCTGCGTTTTTATGTTTGCTGGTTAAAAATGAAATTCATTCATATCTTTTCGGCTGTTGTATGCCTCTACAATACCATGAATCTTGTCGGTAGTGGCCATGACGTTAGACAAAGAAGCGTCATGGTTCATAAAGTCGATCAGGGAAGCAATAAATTTGCTCATATCGGCTTCTACGAAATAAGGTCTGGTGTAGATTTCGGGGGGCAGATAAGTGAGATTTGTAGTAATGACCTTATCGAAGTCCCCATGCTCATAAGCAGCATCGAAGTTCTTCAGCCCATCGGTGAACAGACCGAAAGTACAACAGATATAAACTCTTCGTGCATTCATGGCTTTTAACTGTCTGGCGGTATCCAGCATGCTTCCTCCCGAAGAGATCATATCGTCGATGATAATGATATCTTTGCCGTCAATGTTGTCACCTAAGAATTCATGAGCCACAATAGGATTTTTGCCATTGACAATGGTGGAGTAGTCACGTCTCTTATAGAACATACCCGTATCTACACCGAGGACGCTGGCAAAATAGATGGCACGGTCCAGAGCTCCCTCGTCCGGGCTGATGACTAACAGATGTTCTTTGTCCACGATCAGATCATCCTCGGAATTTAACAGTGATTTAATGAACTGATAAGGGGTAGTAAAGTTATCAAAGCCGTTCAGAGGTGTGGAATTCTGAACCCGGGGATCGTGGGCATCAAAGGTAATAAAGTTATCGATTCCCATATCTCTTAATTCTTCCAGTGCATAGGCACAGTCTAGGGATTCCCGGCCGCTGCGGCGATGTTGTCTGCCCTCGTAGAGGAAAGGCATGATCACATTGATACGTCTTGCTTTTCCGTTGCATGCGGCAATGACACGCTTCAGATCCTGGTAATGATCATCGGGAGACATATGGTTGGTATAGCCGTTCATGTTGTAAGTAATACTATGATTGCATACATCCGTTAAAATAAACAGATCCTTGCCACGGATAGTTTCACCGATCTGCGCCTTTGCTTCACCGCTGCCGAAGCGGGGTACATCCACGTCTACCAGATAATTGCTCTCGATATAGCCGTGAAAGGCAGGATCGTTTTTCACTTTGTCATTGTGGATACTTTTGCGGAATTCTACCATGTAGTCGTTGATGCGACGTCCCATTTTCTCTGCGGAAGGCAGAGCAATGATCTTCAAAGGAGCCACAGGCATGGCATTTTCCAGTTCGTGTAAATTAGGCATGATGTCCCTCCTGGACGAGATAGTTATGATGTCGGGGGCAAAAACCCCCGACTTTGATGCCTACGGATTGTTTCGTGCTACGCACTCTCACAATCCTACTCGCTATTCGCATATCGTGGGATTATCATCCCACTTTTATGTTCATATCGGGGCGGGTCATAAGGTCTTTCACCCACTCATGAGCAAGCTCATGTGGGCTTAGACCTTTTGCCCCTGGCATCATAGTTATTATAATATTGTAGAAATATGTCAAAGCGACAATTATTTTATATCATTATGCTAGTGACACGTCAAGGAATTTCTTGTACAATGGGATAGAAGAAAGTTAGTCAGGTGAATGAAATGAAGAAAAAAGAACATATTGTAAAAACAATAAAACCGGGCAGTATTGCAGAGGAACTGGAGATCACTCCCGGAGATAAAGTACTTGCCATAGATAACACGGAAATCGAGGATATTTTTGATTATCAGTTTCTCACCCAGGATACGTATATTGAAATGCTGGTGGAGAAGCCGGATGGAGAGCAGTGGCTATTAGAGATCGATAAGGAATTCGATGAGGACCTTGGAATCGAATTTGAGAACGGTCTAATGGATGAATACAGGCATTGTCATAACAAATGCATTTTCTGCTTTATTGATCAGATGCCGAAGGGCATGCGGGATACCCTGTATTTTAAGGATGACGATTCCCGTCTGTCTTTTTTGCAAGGAAATTATGTGACACTGACAAATATGTCAGACCATGATATCGACAGAATCTGCAGATATCATCTGTCGCCCATCAATATTTCCTTCCAGACCATGAACCCGGATCTGCGCTGTAAGATGCTGAATAACCGTTTCGCCGGGGAGGCACTGAAAAAGGTGGATATCCTGAATGAAGCCGGAATCCGGATGAACGGACAGATCGTACTCTGCAAAGGGGTAAATGATGGGAAAGAGCTGGAATTCAGTATTCAGAAGCTGATGGAGTACCTTCCGAATGTGGAAAGTGTCTCTGTGGTGCCGGTAGGGCTGTCTAAATACCGTGACGGGCTGTATCCGTTAGAACCTTTTAACGCGCAGGATGCAGGAGAAGTCATAGATCTGATCGAGAAATATCAGAAGATCTGTATGGAAAAGTATGGAACACATTTTATCCAGGCCAGTGATGAGTGGTATATTCTGGCGGGAAGAGAAGTGCCTGAAGAGGAACGCTATGATGGTTATCTCCAGCTGGAAAACGGTGTAGGTATGATACGACTGCTATTAGATGAATTCCATGACGGACTTGAGAGGAGAATTACAGAAAAACAGTCAGGTGCAGGTCTTCCATGGGAAGGCACCAGAGAAATCTCCCTGGCAACGGGAAAGCTTGCTTTTCCTTATTTAAAGAGAATGTCAGAAGAGGTGATGCAGGAATATCCGGGACTGCAGATTCATGTATATGAGATCGTAAATGAATTTTTCGGAGAGATGATCACTGTGTCCGGACTTTTGACCGGCGGGGATATTGAAAAACAGTTAAAGGGAAAAAAACTGGGAGATACCTTATATCTGCCCAGAAATGTACTGCGTAGTGGAGCGGATCTGTTCCTGGATGATGTAACGGTGCCGGAACTGGAAAAGTCTTTACAAGTGCCCGTGAATATTGTAAAATCAAGCGGATATGATCTTGTGGATGCGTTGCTTGGAATCAGTGATTCCGGGCAGGAATAAGAAGCAGGAGCAGAAATGGAGGAAATTATGGCAAAGAGAAAATCCAAGCCCATCGTTGCGGTGGTGGGACGCCCGAATGTAGGTAAATCCACCCTGTTCAATGCATTGGCTGGCGAAAATATATCGATTGTAAAAGATACGCCCGGCATTACCAGAGACCGTATTTATGCGGATATCCATTGGCTGGATATGACATTTACCCTGATTGACACCGGCGGTATCGAGCCGGACAGCAAGGATGTGATCCTGTCCCAGATGAGAGAGCAGGCGGAGATCGCCATGGAGACGGCGGATGTGATCATTTTCCTGGTGGATGTAAAGCAGGGACTGGTGGACGCTGATTCTAAGGTGGCGGACATGCTGCGCCGTTCCCACAAGCCGGTGGTACTGGTAGTCAACAAAGTAGACAGTTTCCAGAAGTATATGGCGGATGTTTACGAATTCTACAATCTGGGTATCGGTGATCCCCATCCGATCTCTGCGGTGAATCGCTTGGGAATCGGTGACATGTTAGAAGCTGTCACGGAATATTTTGATAAGGAGCAGGCGGAGGAAGAAGAGGATGACCGCACCCGTGTGGCTATCGTCGGTAAACCTAACGTAGGGAAGTCTTCCCTGATCAATAAGCTGCTGGGTGAGAATCGACTGATCGTATCCGATATCGCAGGTACTACCAGAGACGCGGTGGACACCGAGATCACTTATAACGGCAAGGAATACGTCTTCATTGATACTGCGGGACTTCGACGTAAGAATAAGATCAAGGAAGAACTGGAGCGTTACATGATCGTCCGTACTGTCAGTGCCGTGGAGCGTGCGGAGGTCGTGGTACTGATGATCGATGCGGAAGAAGGCGTTACGGAGCAGGATGCGAAGATCGCGGGAATTGCCCATGAGAGAGGCAAGGCTACGATCATCGTTGTGAATAAGTGGGATGCTATCGAAAAAGACGACAAGACTATTTACAAATTTACGGAAAAGGTGCGCAATACTTTGTCCTTCATGCCGTATGCGGAGCTTCTGTTCGTCTCTGCGAAGACGGGTCAGAGACTGCCCAAGCTGTTCGAGACCATCGATATCGTCAGCGAGAACCATGCCATGCGTGTGGCAACCGGCGTACTGAATGAGATTATGGCAGAGGCTGTAGCCATGCAGCAGCCCCCTTCCGATAAGGGTAAGAGACTTCGTCTGTACTACATTACCCAGGTAGCGGTAAAACCCCCTACTTTTGTTATTTTCGTAAATGATAAGGAGCTGATGCATTTCTCCTATACCAGATATATTGAGAATCAGATCCGGGAGACCTTTGGTTTCAAGGGGACGCCCCTCAGGTTTATCATCAGAGAACGAAAGGAAAAAGATCAATAATGGAACGTGTTATCTGTTTACTCATTGGCTATGTGTTTGGACTGTTTCAGACTGCATATTTTTATGGCAAGACAAAGGGAATCGATATCCGGAAGTATGGAAGCGGCAATGCCGGTACTACCAATGCCTTAAGAGTACTGGGAACGAAGGCGGGACTGATCGTGTTTGCGGGAGACTGTTTAAAATGTATCATCGCCGTATGCATCACCAGAGCCTTATTCAGTACCGGACATCCGGAGAATATTTATCTGCTGTGCCTGTATACCGGCGCAGGAGTCATCATCGGACACAATTTTCCGTTTTATATGGGATTTAAGGGCGGAAAGGGTATTGCTGCCACTGCAGGACTGATCCTGTCTTTCCACCCCTATTTTATCGTGATGGGGGTGGTACTGTTTTTCGGCGCATTTCTGACCACACATTATGTGTCGCTGGGATCACTGCTGGTATATGCCGGATTTATGATCCAGATGGTAGTCTGCGGACAGATGGGACTGTTCGGCGCCATGCCACAGTCACAGCTGTATGAAATGTATGCAATTACTGCATTTCTTACGGTTATGGCATATTGGAAGCACAGACAGAATATTGTCCGCCTGATCCACGGGAACGAGAGGAAGACCTATCTGTTCAAGAAAAAGGCTGCAGAAGAGCAGACGGAAATATCCGGGGAGGATAAATAAGCTATGGCAAAAGTATGTATATTGGGTGGCGGAAGCTGGGGCATCGGCCTGTCAGTGGTATTACATAAGAACGGACATGAAGTGACGGTATGGTCTGCAGTTCCCGCAGAGATTCAGATGCTTCAGGAGAAGCATGAGCACAAGATGCTGCCGGGAGTAAAGCTCCCTGAGGATATGATCTTTACTACGGATGATAAATCTGCGATCGAGGGTAAGGATCTGTTAGTTATGGCAGTCGCAAGCTCCTACACCAGAAGCACGGCACACCGCATCAGCCCGCTGGTGGCGAAGGGACAGAGAATCGTCAGTGTCTCCAAGGGAATCGAAGAGCATACCCTGATGACCCAGGCACAGATCATCGAAGATGAGATCCCCCAGGCACAGGTAGCGGTACTGTCCGGACCGACACATGCGGAGGAAGTCAGCCGTGGTATCCCCACGACGATCGTAGCGGGTTCTAAGAGTAAAAGCTGTGCGGAATATGTGCAGAATCTGTTCATGAACGAGGTGTTCCGTGTCTATACCAGCCCGGATGTATTGGGCATTGAACTGGGCGGTGCCCTGAAAAACGTAGTAGCGCTGGCTGCCGGTATTGCCGACGGACTGGGCTACGGAGATAATACGAAGGCAGCTCTGATCACCAGAGGCATTACCGAGATCGCCAGGCTTGGTACTGCCATGGGTGGTAATTTCGAGACCTTCTGTGGTCTGACCGGTATCGGAGATCTGATCGTGACCTGCGCCAGCATGCATTCCCGTAACCGTCGTGCCGGTATCCTGATCGGGCAGGGCAAGTCCTACGAGGAAGCCATGAAGGAAGTACAGATGGTGGTAGAGGGTGTGTATTCCGCTAAAGCGGCCATGGAACTGTCAAAAAAATATGACGTTCAGCTGCCTATTATCGAGCAGGTAAATGAAGTGCTCTTTGACGGTAAGCCCGCAGATCAGGCCGTAAAAGAACTGATGCTTCGTGACAAGAAGCTGGAAGTATCCCACCTGCCCTGGCCGGAAGAATAAATCGTATTTTTGGTGTTGACAGAAAAACGCAAACTGGCTATAATAAGCTCATGTTTAGCGCAAACATAGGATAAGAAGAATGCGATGAAGGGAAGAAGTACTGTTCCTCCACTTCTGACAGAGAGTAGCCGGCAGGTGAGAGGCGCACAGAAGCAGAGCAGGAATACATCCCGGAGCAGCCGGTGGAAAGAGAAGGATCAGATGATTTTTATCAGAGGATCCCGAACGAGTAGATCAGGACGGCAGGCACCGATATCGGCCGAAGTATTGATAGATACTTACTGAGCTGTCAGATGTGAGTCTGGCGGGAACATTAGGTGGTAACACGAGTGATCAAGCTCGTCCTTTTGAAAAAAGGGGCGGGCTTTTTTAGTGCCTTTTGAGCCGAATCCCCTAAAATGTAAAAAAGGCATACAGGGTAAAAAGAGCACAAAAAGGAGAAGAGAAAATGACAGTATTTGATGAATTAAAAGCAAGAGGACTATTGGCACAGCTGACAGATGAAGAGGAGATCAAGGAACTGATCAATAATGGAAAGGCTACCTTCTACATCGGTTTTGATCCTACTGCAGACAGTCTTCACGTGGGACATTTCATGGCCCTGTGCCTAATGAAGAGAATGCAGATGGCAGGCAACAAGCCCATCGCTCTGATCGGTGGAGGAACTGCAATGATCGGTGATCCCTCCGGCAGAAGCGATATGCGTACCATGATGACCAAGGAGACCATTCAGCATAACGTAGACTGCTTCAAGAAGCAGATGAGCCGTTTTATTGATTTCAGTGATGGTAAGGCACTGATGGTCAATAATGCGGACTGGCTGCTGAATCTGAATTATGTGGAACTGTTAAGAGATGTGGGAGCACACTTCAGCGTTAACCGTATGCTGACCGCAGAGTGCTACAAGCAGAGAATGGAGAAGGGCTTAAGCTTCTTAGAGTTCAACTACATGATCATGCAGAGCTTTGACTTCCTGACCTTATACCAGAAATACGGCTGTAACATGCAGTTTGGTGGTGATGATCAGTGGAGCAACATGTTAGGAGGCACCGAGCTGATCCGCAGAAAGCTGGGTAAGGATGCTTATGCCATGACCATCACCCTGCTGTTAAATTCCGAGGGTAAGAAGATGGGTAAGACCCAGAAGGGTGCCGTATGGCTGGATCCCAACAAGACTACACCTTTCGAGTTCTACCAGTACTGGAGAAATGTATCGGACGCTGATGTCCTGAAGTGCCTGCGCATGCTGACCTTCCTGCCTCTGGAGCAGATCGATGAGATGGACAAATGGGAAGGAAGCCAGTTAAATCAGGCGAAGGAAATTCTGGCATACGAATTGACCAATCTGGTACATGGCGAGGAAGAGGCTAAAAAGGCACAGGAGAGTGCAAGAGCACTGTTTACCGGCGGCAACGCCGCAGAAATGCCTACCAGTGAGCTGACAGAGGCAGACTTTACCGATGGTAAGATTGATATTCTCGGTGTTCTGGTGAAATCCGGACTGTCCGCATCCCGCAGTGAAGCAAGACGTGCCGTAGAACAGGGCGGTGTTGTCGTAGCGGATGAGAAGGTTACAGATGTGAAGACCGCTTACGCTCCCGAGCAGTTTGACGGAGAGGGTCTGATCGTCCGCAGAGGTAAGAAGAACTTCAAGAGAGTCGTTATGAGCAAATAAATACAGGATCCTACAGACAGGATCTTCCGTAAAATACGGAGGGTCCTGTTTTTATTTTACAGGCAAATCTCCTTTGGAGAACCGTAGAATTGATACATGCCTATTTTATTCTGGACGAAACTGAGACTTGAACGGATATAGTTGATCATTTTCTGCAAAAAACAGTTACTTTCTGCAAAAGATATTGTTTGTAATGAAAAAAAATATTACTATTTAGATAAAGAGATATATAAATATTAAAGTGTTTTGCAAAAAGTCATGAGTAGGCGGATGTGTTGCAGAGTTTATTTATGCAGAGGGATATTCTGCGGAGCATACAAGACAATTAATTTCTATTGCTGATAATGACGATACTATACAAAATATTTCTTATGATGAAGAGGGAAATATTGATGAAATTGATATTTATAAGTATACGCCATACACATGTGCCAGTAATGAAAGCACTCATTCAGCCAATGTTCTATTTTTAGAAATTTATAATGGAAAAATGTTATCGAATTTTCCGTTATAGTTAGTAATAATGACAGGAGACAAAAATGTCTAAAAAATATTTACTGATCAGCATTGGAATTATTGTAATAGTTATTTTTAGTATATGCATAAAGTGTGGGAAAAATGATTTGCCAACGACCTCTATGATGGACGCCGAAAGAATTTTGCAAGAGTACTTGAAAAGTGCTAATCAATGGGAAGAAGAGTATAGTCTTGAACCAACCGATCCGGTTGTTGGTGAAATTGATAATAATGAAGTGTATAGATTCGAAGTAAGATATAAAGAAAATGTTGAGGAGGTTGGAAGCAGACTGATTAATAACTATGCAATAACGATGGATGGAAAGACTATTTTTTTGTATGATCCCGCAAACGATCAGTGGATTATTCAAAAATGAATATAAGCAGATAATAATGAAGACTGAAAACATATCTATGGTTTTCAGCCTTCATTTTATTATCAAAAATTAATATAATGTAATTTTCAACTTCCTGTGATAAATATTTGAGTTCTTCCAAGCTATTGATTTTGAATTTCAGTCGTACTAATATGACATTACAGAGTGCCAAAATGATATATCAAGCTTGCTATTCTGACTTATATCAAATAATTGGAAAGTATAGACAGTCTTATTCTAAAGAATTTCTTATTTGTTTTCAAAATAATTATTGCAGCATAAACGAAAAACAGACGATATTGACACCCATATAGTAAAAAAGTAAGGGAAAGGGGAAATTATGTTACGAATAGCAATATGTGATGATGAAAAGTTGTTTAGAGAAAATATTAAAAAATATGTATTAAAATATTTATCCGAAAAGGATATTTCATCCGAAATTGATATGTTTAATTCGGGGAAAGAATTACTTGGCTTGGGGACAGATTTACTTGGCTATAATATTATTTTTCTCGACATTAATATGGATGAGATAGATGGAATTATGACTGCACACAAAATTAGAGAGTATAGTATGGATATATATATTGTATTTGTAACTGCTTACGTAAATTATTCATTAGAAGGTTATAAAGTAGATGCGACAAGATATTTATTGAAAAATACTATTAATTTTGATGAGTCTATATATGAGTGTATGGACACAATTTTACATAAAATGAATTACATTGTATTAAAAAAGTATTTTAAATTTAACGAATGTGAAAAAAATGTACAGGTTGATAGGATACTATATATAGAAAGCAGATTGCATAAACTTGAGTTTCATATTATGGAAGATAAGGTTTTGATATATACATTGTATGCAACATTAAATGATATGGAAAGGGAAATGATGGAATATAAATTTATAAGGATTCATCAGAGTTTTCTGGTAAATCTAAAACATATAAAGAGTATTACAGGCTATAGTGTAATACTGAATAACAATCAGAAACTTGTTGTACCAAGAGCAAGGTATAAGGATGTTAAAAGTGCATTTATTGCATATAAAGGAGAAGTGTAATTTATGTTTACATATTTTTTTAGTTTAGCAATAATTGCATTTGAAGTTATTTGCTGCAAAATATTTTTTGAAAGTTTTTGCGATAGCTCTGGGGAAAATAGAAAGTATAAAAGAACAATATTATTAGTTTTGTTGATTGCAATTTATTATATATGCGGGTTTACATTATCAAAATGGATTGTCCTTAAGCAACTATGTGCAATAATGTCAACTGCTATTATCATGCGATTCTATTTTGAAATAAGCTTAGTAAAGTCTGCGGTGTTTGCAATATTATATCAAGGATTATTGATGTTAGTGGATTATTTAGTTTATGCAGGAAATAGTGCAATCGTATCCAGAGAGGGAATAGTAACTCAAGAATATGCACTTGAGGGGAATTTAATTATTATTTTTAGTAAAGTTATTTCTTTTCTTTGCATCATACTAATAAAAAAACAATTTGGCAAAAAGTCAACAGAAGTACTGACAGACGCCGAATGGACAAAGTTCCTTTTTTATCCTGTATTTACTATTATTACAATAATTACATTACTAATGGAATTTCAATATACTGAAAATGAAATGCAAGCAAATGTTTTATATTCTATTTCGTTTGGAATGGTGGTAATGAATGTATTTGTATATTATTTAATTAATGATATAGTCATTCGGGATGCAAAGCTGCATGAAAAGGAAATGCTTGAATTGCAGGTTAAAAATCAGATTCAGATGTATCGATCTGTTTCGGAAAACTTTGACATACAAAAAAGAAAATCGCACGAATTTAAAAATCAAATATTGTGTATAGAAGCGTTGCTCAAAGACAAAGAATATGATCGGGCAGTAGATTATGTTAGTAAAATCAGTAAGGGCTTTTTCAAAGAGCGAAATGCAATAAACACGAATCAAGTAGTAGTAAATGCAATTTTAAATACAAAATATGAAGAAGCTATTAACAAGCATATAGTCTTTGTCTTTAAAGTTAATGATTTATCTAACATAAAAATGGAAGATGAAGATTTGGTTGTGATTTTGGCTAATCTGTTAAACAATGCAATTGAAGCCTGCGAAAATTGCATTGGTAAAAAAGTAATTAAGTTCAAGTTTATGATGGAAGAACAGATGATAATTTTATCAGTAAAAAATACATGTAATCAAATGATTATATATCATAATAATGAAATCGCTACTACTAAAATGATAAATCAGGATGAGCATGGTGTAGGAATAAAAAACATTATAAGAATTGTGGAAAAATATAATGGGGAATATGTAATTCAAAATGATGAAGATCAATTTTACTTTTCTATTATTATACCTTTATGAAGAAAAAACATTAGGTAATCAAAGGGATATTATTGAGTCCTATTAATTAGAAGGTGATTCAAGGAGGAGATTTGTTGTCAATTTCTGCAATAAATGTTCACTTTCTGCAGAAATGATTGAACAGGCAAAAAAAATTCTTCATCAGCCTAAAAGACCTAAAAAATAAAAAGGCATTAAATAACAATTTATTAAGACAATTATTTTGAATAGATATTTAAGTGATTGTCCATACATAAGGTTTTAAATGCCTTTATATGAACACTTAAAGTGCAGAAAAACAAGCAATTTCATAAATGTTATTATTTTGAGCGCAAATGTAAAGCAATGTTGATAGAAAAAATTGTTTATTTTATTTAAAATTGCTCTTAAAGGAGGACACAAAATGGAAATTGGAAATAAAATCAACCAATTAAGGAAACTTTCGGGAATGACACAAGAACAATTAGCAGAAAAACTTAACGTATCCAGACAGACTATTTCCAAATGGGAGTCAGATAGCACTTCCCCTGATTTAGAAAGTATCGTTAAAATAAGCAGAATTTTTCATGTGTCATTAGATGATTTGCTAAAGGAAGGAGAAGCAGGTGTGGCAAACAAAACTGATGAGCAAATAACTTTAGAAGATTTGATGAAAATAAATCTTCATAACAGAAAAATGACGCTGTTGCTAATTAGTGGTCTGATTTTTATTATGGTTAGCATATTAAATTTCGCCTATGTAATTGCGCTACAAAGCACAACACTTAGTACCCAGTATATGCTATACCGATATATCGTTACAGGACAATACGAAAATGCCCCTATTGATTATATGCGGTTAATGATACCGTCTATTATTGCGGCAGCAATCGGAGTGATATTGTTCATAAGTTATACCATTGAAAGAAGAAAAAAAGGAGACTGAAAATATGTATAAGGCAAAGAAGTTTATTTCATATATGGCTTTATGTGTGTTAATCTTTTCTTTATGTGCATGTGGAGAAAAAGGTAGTGAAAACGCTGCTATTTATGGAGAAACCGTCGGAGGATTGGAAGATAATGAGCTTTTTGCAATTATTGATACAAATTCTTCTTTACCTGTTTTACTTGTTACCTCACAAGTATATAATGACGGTTTGGGAAATCAGGCAGCACTTAATTGTGATGTATATTATTTGATAGATAAAGAAGTTAAAAACATAGGAACAATAGAAAGTATGGGAACAGCATATCCTATCGCCTATGATGAAACAGGTATTTATGCTGCTTCCGGTCACGATATGCAGCGTTTTGAAATTGAAAAATCCGGTTCGCTCAGACTGGCAGAGGGGATTTATGAGCAATTTGACGAAAGTGGAAATGCTGCTTATACCATGAAAAAAGGAGAGGAAACAGATGTAATTACAGAAGAAGAATACTATGCAGCTTTTGAAAAATACAGCAATGCTACCATAGTAAATTTCTCTTATGGTGCATCGGACGCTGGCAAGGCAGAAGTGGTAACTAACAATGAGCTGGAACCCCGTCAAGGAAATATAGCAGAAGATGTCAATGTACTAGAAATTGTACAAGAGACAGCCTCGGAATTTGCAGTCAAAAAAATGGAAACTTCTTATTTTTGAAAGGCAGGACAATGAAATTTTTTATGCCGCTACTTTGGTAGAAAATGATTGTGCGCCGGAGATGATATTTTTACAAACGACTTACAGACAACACTTAAAGAATAGCAAACCCAGTCGAGCCAGTCAACGGCAAGATGAACGGCTCTTGCAGAGCCGCCGTTGACAGCCCCGCCCGGTTTTGCAGTTAGGCAGTCAAGGAGCGACAGCCTAAAGTGCTGCCGCCCCTTACTTTTATGATACAGCATCAACTTTGGAAGTATATCCTGATGCTGTATCAGAGGAACACAGTACACAAGTGAGTTATATCGTAAAGCAATCAGCAAATATGGCATTCTCCAAAGCATGAACAGTGCTGGCGGCAGATGCCACGACAATGCCAGATGCGAAAGCATGTGGGCAAGATTCAAAGAAGAATTACTTTATGGACGTTATGATACCACTTCAATGACAGTAGAACAGTTAAAAACACTCATCTGGAGATATTTCATCAGCTATTGGAATAACCGAAGAATCTGCTCTGCTAATGGTGGCTTACCTCCGATGATTAAGCGTCAACAATACTACGATTCATTACAGGAGGCAGCATAGGTCGAACATCCTTGAGAAAAAAGTGTAAACCAATATTGACAATATCAGGTTGGTACTATTTAATGAAAAAGATATCTATATTGTGCTGAATGAGCACAATATAGATATTTTTTTATAGATATTTTTCTTGCTTTTACGGAGCCGGTATGGTTTAATATGGTTAGTGTGTTAAAAAAATATCAAAAGGCGGTAATGTGATATGAGCAGCATGAGAGGGATCGATACTCCGGTAAGACAGCGGAGAAGAAGGGTATTTAAGGAAGTGGCTAATCTGGCGTATAATTCCACGAATCTGAAGGATGATATGGAGGCGCTGCCTTATAAGATCGTAGACTATGAAGAGTCGGAGTTCTGGGAGAGCGTCTATCGTGACAGAGCAATCATCCGTGAGCGCATCCGTCTGGCCATGGGTATGAGCTTACGCCCGGAGAACCGTGAGCATCCCGGACATCTGACACAGGGACTGGAAGAGAGTAATATTGATGAAAAATATTACGAGCCCCCTCTGATGCAGGTCATTCCGTCGGCTTGTAATGCCTGCCCGGAGAACCGTTATGAGGTGACCAGCTCCTGCATGGGGTGCCTGGCACATCCCTGCCAGAGTGTTTGTCCCAAGGGTGCGATCTCTATGAAAAACGGCAAGTCTGTTATTGATCAGGAAAAATGCATCAAGTGCGGAAAGTGTCGTGAAATCTGCCCTTATGATGCGATCTGTCACAAAGAGCGTCCCTGTAAGGCTGCCTGCGGTATTGGAGCTATTACATCTGACCATCTGGGAAGAGCCGTGATCGACAATGAGAAATGTGTATCCTGCGGTCAGTGTATGGTAAGCTGTCCTTTTGGAGCGATTGCTGACAAGTCTCAGATCTTCCAGCTGATCCGTGCCATGCAGTCCGGCCGGAAGATCATAGCCCAGGTAGCACCTGCATTTGCCGGACAGTTCGGCCCGAAGGTGACACCTGAGATGTTCAAGACAGCGTTGAAGGAATTGGGGTTTGCGGATGTCTATGAGACAGCGCTGGGCGCTGACATGGGATGTATGGCGGAAGCGGAGCACTACGTGAAGGAGGTTGCTACCGGTAAGCAGCAGTTTGCCCTGACCTCCTGTTGTCCTTCCTGGTCTGTGATGGCGAAGAATCTGTTCCCTGAGACCATTGATAAGATCAGTAATGAATTAACCCCTATGGTTGCAACGGCCCGTCTGATCAAACAGGAACATCCGGATGCATCCGTAGTATTCATTGGCCCTTGTGCTTCCAAAAAGCTGGAAGCCAGCAGACGTACCGTTCGTTCCGATGTAGACTTTGTTATCACTTTTGAGGAACTGACCGGTATGTTCGAAGCTAAGGGAATCCTGTTGGATGAGATCAAGGCCATGGATGAGATGAAGGATGCTACCGCAGCCGGAAGAGGTTACGGCGTGGCAGGCGGCGTTGCCAATGCTATCAAGGAGTGTATCGAACAGTATTATCCGGGAACACCGGTGAACATTCAGCATGCGGAGAGCCTGGCAGAATGTAAGAAAGCCCTGCTCCTTGCCAAGGCCGGTAAGATGAACGGCTGCCTGATCGAGGGTATGGCCTGTCCCGGAGGCTGTATTGCCGGAGCAGGCACCAACATTGCTATCCCCATAGCGGCCAGAGCCGTGGACAAGTTCAAGAACGAGGCAGAGAAGAAAGTACCTGATGAAAGTGTGGATCAGGAAATGGTGGAATTGGAAAAAGAATAAACATAGGACAGAAATTTTGTCGGGAAAGGGAATCATCACAAAAAGCGTGATGGTTCCTTTTTGCTGTATGTAAATTAGCTATTGTTATTTTAACAAAGATACTATAAAATATCGTGGAGAACTTTTGGGAGAAACAGATTATGAACATTCAGGATAGTATTATTTTTTTCATGGAAATCTTAGGAACCATCGCTTTTGCCGCGTCAGGTGCCATGGTGGGGATCCGAAAACGAATGGATATTTTCGGAATCTGCGTGTTGGGCGTGGTGACGGCAGTGGGAGGAGGTATGACCAGGGATGTGATCCTGGGGAAATTGCCTTCGGCTCTGGAAAAGCCGGTGTATGTCGTGGTATCAGTGATTACGTCACTGGCGATTTTTGTACTGCTGTATATCAAACATGATCTTCTGAGTGGCAGACTGGGAACTTTTTATGACAAGGCTATGCTGATCATGGATTCTGTAGGCCTGGGAATCTTTACATCCCTGGGTGTGATGTCGGGAATTGATAATGGATATCCTGATAATTCCTTCCTGCTGGTGTTTATAGGAATGCTTACCGGTGTAGGCGGCGGTCTGATGCGTGACATGATGGCAGGGGAGGAACCCTACATTTTTGTAAAGCATATTTATGCCTGTGCATCCCTCGTGGGAGCACTGGGCTGTGTGGAGATCTACCGAGAGTGGGGAAGACTGCCGGCGGTATTTATCGGAGCTTTCATTGTCATGGCGATCCGTTTCCTGGCTGCACATTACAGATGGAATCTTCCCCATCCGAAATCCTCGTCTTAACTGTTGCAGTTTTTGAAAAAAGGCGGTAGAATAAGAAAGTAGTCTGCCCGGGAGATGGCGGACAGGAATATATAAGCAGGAAAATGTATGCCGGAAGACCGTAGCCCGGATATGCACAGATTTCCTGCGGAAATGAGGAGAAAATGACAAAGATCAGAACAAGATACGCACCCAGCCCTACCGGTAAAATGCATGTAGGTAATCTGCGGTCCGCATTATATGAATTTTTGATTGCAAAGCATGCCGGTGGAGATTTCATGCTCCGTATCGAAGATACCGACCAGGAGCGCTATGTGGAAGGAGCTACCGAGATCATCTACCGTACCCTGGAGAAGACCGGACTGGTACATGATGAGGGGCCCGATAAGGACGGCGGCTACGGCCCTTACGTACAGAGTGAGCGTATGAAGACCGGTATCTATATGAAATATGCCAAGGAGCTGATCGACAAGGGCGAGGCATATTATTGCTTCTGTGATAAGGAGAGACTGGCTTCCCTGAAGACCGAGGTTGTGGATGGCAAGGAGATCACTGTATATGACAAGCACTGCCTGTCTCTGTCCAAGGAAGAGATCGAGGCAAATCTTGCTGCAGGCAAGCCTTTTGTCATCCGTCAGAATAATCCAAAGGAAGGAACTACAACATTCCATGATGAGTTATACGGAGATATTACCGTAGATAATTCCCAGCTGGATGATATGATCCTGATCAAATCCGACGGTTATCCTACTTACAATTTTGCTAATGTGGTAGATGACCATACCATGAATATCACCCATGTGGTACGAGGCAACGAATATCTGTCCTCCTCCCCGAAGTATGTGCGTCTGTATGATGCTTTCGGCTGGCAGGTACCCGTATATATTCATCTGCCGCTGATTACCGATGAGAACCATAAAAAGCTGTCTAAGAGAAGCGGACATGCTTCCTTCGAGGATCTGATCGATCAGGGATTCATTACAGAGGCAATTGTCAACTATGTGGCACTGCTGGGATGGAGCCCGGAGGATAATCGCGAGATCTTTTCTCTGGACGAACTGATCAAGGAGTTCGACTATCATCGTATCAGTAAGTCTCCCGCAGTCTTCGATATTGTAAAGCTGCGTTGGATGAACGGCGAGTACCTGAAAGCTATGGACTTCGATAAATTCTACGAGATGGCAGAACCTTATCTGAAGAAAGCGATCAGTAAGCCATTAGATCTTAAGAAGATCGCAGCCATGGTAAAGACCCGGATTGAAGTATTCCCGGATATCGCCGGACTGGTAGATTTCTTCGAGGAACTTCCGGAGTATGATGTGGCAATGTACACACATAAGAAGATGAAGACTACCGCAGAGAGTTCTCTGGAGGTATTAAAAGACCTGCTTCCGATCCTGGAGGCGCAGGAGGATTACAGCAATGACGGGCTGTATCAGGCTCTTGTAAAATATGTGGAGGAAAAAGGCTGCAAGAACGGTTATGTGATGTGGCCGATCCGTACCGCTGTATCCGGCAAGCAGATGACACCTGCGGGTGCTACGGAGATCATGGAAGTCCTGGGCAAAGAGGAATCCCTGAACAGAATTCGTAAAGGTATTGAATTACTGAAGGCGAATGTTTAATCTTACGGATTGCAATCCCTCCCAAAGGGAGGCTGTAACTTTCGGAGAGGGCCCGCTTTTATTATTGGCGGGTCCCGGCTCCGGCAAGACGTTTACTATTACGAAGAGAATCCTCTGGCTGATTCATGAGAAAGAAGTCGCTCCCGAACAGATTCTGGTGATTACGTTTACCAGAGAAGCGGCACTTTCTATGCAACAGCGCTTTGCACAGACTTCTTCGTTTGCCGGTTCCGTTAATTTCGGAACATTTCATTCGATTTTTTATCAAATCCTGCTCCGGTCGGGCAGAGTACAACCGGGCAATCTCTTAAATGAAAGACAAAAATTAAATCTGATTTATCCCATTTTAAAAAAGAACAAAGAATGCAGTGCGGAAATTGCCAAAAGCTTCCTGGATGCGATCGCGTATTACAAAAATACCGGAGAGAAGGAAAAAACACTGGAAAAAATCCCGGAGGAATGGAAAAATTGCTTTCCACAGATATATCGGGAATATGAGTCTGCAAGGACCAAAGTCCGAGGTGTTGATTTTGATGATATGCTGAAAGAGTGTGAGGAACTGTTGCAAAATAATACTCCACAGAGGGAATACTGGCAGAAACGTTTTTCACATATTCTGATCGATGAATTTCAGGATATTAACTATAGGCAGTATTGTATTGTACGGTTGCTGGCGGAAAGACATAAAAATGTATTCGCAGTGGGAGATGATGACCAGGCAATTTACAGTTTTCGTGGAGCCAGACCGGCCTGTATGCAGATGTTTGTACGGGAATTTGCGGCAACACAGATACTGCTTCGCACCAACTACCGTAGTCATCAGGACATTGTGGAGGCTTCCCTTCTGGTGATCAATGAGAACCTGGATCGCTTCCCTAAAATATTGGAAGCCAGCGAGCCAAATCAGCGGAAGGAAGAAACATACAGAGGAACCGCCTGCAGGGTAAGAATAAAAGAGTTCAGGGATGCACCGGAGCAGATGCAATATTTATTACATTGCCTGAAGGGACGTTCCACACAGGAGACCTGTGCAATATTGTTCCGAACAAACCTGGCTATGCAGAGCGTGGCGGCAAGACTTGGCAGAGAAGGAATTCCCTATGTTATGAAGGAAAAAACACGAAATATATATGAACACTTCATTGTACAGGATATTATGTCATATCTGCGTATTGCAGCAGGAACTGCAGAGAGAATAGATTTTCTGAGAGTGATCAACAAACCGTTTCGTAATATATCCAGGGAAGCTTTTGGAAAGCATGTTTCATTGCAAGCACTGGAAGATTATTACTCCATGAAAAACAATGATTATTCTGCAGGCTGTAATCGTAAAGCGTGTGAGGCGATCAGATTGTGGAAACGTCAGATGGAATTTGTAAAAAATGCAGAACCAAAGCTTGCAGTGACCTTTGTATGCAAAGCTTGCGGATATGAAAGGTATCTGCGTCAGAGAGCAAATGTTGAAAATAATGAGAAAACACAGGAATGGGAAGAAATTTTGAACTATATTGTGGAAGAAGCCGGTCATTTTAAAACAGCAAAAGAGTGGCAGGAAGCACAGGAGGCCTTCGGAGAACAACTGCGGAAAGGCGTGGCACGGGAATCCGGAGACAATGCGCAGGCGGCAGACGGAGCGGTAAGACTGCTTACGGTACATGCTTCGAAAGGACTGGAGTTTGACAGTGTATGGATTCCAGACTGCAATGAAAAGAATTTTCCCCATGGGAACGGACTGGACCCTGAGCACATTGAAGAGGAACGCCGTATCTTCTATGTGGCTATGACAAGGGCAAAAAAAGACCTGGAACTTCTCTGCCTTACAGGCACAGCAGAGCGTCCCAGGTTCCCATCCAGATTCCTTATTCCTCTGAATCGTTATCGTCGATGATCTCATCGAATTCACAACTGTCCAGATACTCGTCAAAAGCATCGGCAACTTTTTCGTAGACATCATCATCTTCAATGTATTCGAGAACAGGCTCTTCATTCGGGTCATCCGGATTCTCGGCATATCCGTAGAACCATACTTCTCCGTCTTCGTTTTCGCCGTCTTCATCCAGAGGCAAAAGCACGATATAATCCTTAGCCTCTACGGTGAGAATGGTGATGACCGCACAGTTTACGACAGTGCCATCTTCCAACTCCAGCTCAACGGTCATTTCTTCATCTTCATAGCTTTCATTTTTACCCATGGGAATCCTCCTGTGAAATGTTATTGGGTGTAACAGTATTTTGTTCCCTTATTATAACCGTTTACGGATATTCTTGCAATGCTTGTTTTTCTTAAGGTTACCGACTATAATAAAATAGTGAAAAAAGACAAATCAGCCAGAAGATGGAGTGTAGCAATGACAGAAAAAAAGCATGCAATAAAGCCTTATCCGTTAGGAGCTCATGTGGAGGACGGAGCGATACGTTTCGCCTACGCGTCCGGGAAAAAGGATTGCGGCATTATCCTATATGACAGAGAGAGCGGTAAAAAATTACACAAAATCCCGTTCCGCCGGGAAGAGCGGATGGGAAATGTCTACTGCAAATACCTGGAACTGGATCCACAGCAGATCGGATATCAGTTCTATGAAGAGGAACGGATCGTGCCGGATCTGCATGCGCGGGGCTTCTTAAGTAAGCCTGTTTACGGAAAAACGCGAAAAAATGTCAATCGCATTGCGGTATTTCCCGGAGATGATTTCGACTGGGAGCAGGATGAACATCCGATGCTTTCCTATCGTGAGAGCGTATGTTATTGCATGCATGTCCGTGGCTTTACCATGCATGCTTCCTCCAAGGTGACACACAGAGGCACCTTTGCGGGAATTGCGGAGAAACTGGATTATCTGCAGGAAATCGGCATCACGACGGTGGAATTGCAGCCTGTTTATGAATTTGATGAGACTCCGGAAGAGGTGAACAAGAAGACATCCGCAGACATTGTAGCCACAGCAGGGGAAAATGGTGGAGAACTCCCCGGTTACCGGGTATTAAACTACTGGGGCTACCGGGAGGGCTTTTATTATGCACCAAAAGCTGCCTATGCGGCAGGAGAAGATGCAGCGTTGGAATTCAGACAACTGGTGAAGGAATTCCATAAGCGCAGGATGGAAGTGATCTTACAGTTTTATTTCCCAAAAGGGATGGATGTGACAGAGATTGGGAATATTTTACGCTTCTGGGTATTAACTTATCATGTGGATGGGTTTCATCTGATGGGAGAGGTGCCGGCACAGGCGCTGGCAGGAGACCCTGCACTGACAGACACCAAGCTTTGGTATTACGATTTTGATGCAGCGAAGCTCTACGATCCGGCACAGAAGCCGGAGTATCGGAATCTTGCGGAATACCGGGACGATTATCTGTACACCATGCGTAGATTTTTAAAAGGCGATGATAACATGCTTTCGGGAGTATTGTACGAGATGCGTCATATTCCCGCCAATATGGGACGGATCCATTATCTGTCTAATTATTACGGATTTACCCTGATGGATATGGTGTCTTATGACCATAAGCATAACGAAGCCAACGGCGAGGGCAATCGGGACGGTAACGATTATAATTGCAGCTGGAACTGTGGTGAGGAAGGTACCTCCCGACGCAAAAAAGTGCTGGCTCTCCGGCAAAAACAGTTACAGAATGCATTTTGTATGCTGTTATTGACCCAGTCTACGCCGCTGATCTTCATGGGAGACGAATTCGGTAATTCCCAACAGGGAAATAACAATCCCTACTGTCAGGATAATAAAATTACCTGGCTGAACTGGCAGGATAAGGAGAAAAATGCCGGACTGCTGGCTTTCTGGAAACAGATGATCGCTTTCTGTAAGGCACATCCGATCCTGCATCCGGAGGAAGAGCTTCGGATCCTGGATACGTTATCCTGTGGTTATCCGGATCTGTCCTACCACGGACAAAATGCATGGAGACCTCAGACAGAGAGTTATAACAGGCACGTGGGAATGATGTATTGCGGAAAATATGCAAAGACCAAGGCAGGTGCAGATGATTCTTTTCTCTATGTTGCCATGAATATGCATTGGGAACCTCAGAAGCTGGCATTTCCCAAGCTTCCGAAGGGTATGGAATGGAAATTGGTTTTAGCGACGGAAGAAGCAGGGAATATCCTGACAGTGCAGGAGAGAGAAGAACAGATGGCTGATCAGACGAGGACCGTAGCCCCCAGGAGCATTGCCGTCTACGAAGGCGTGATGGGAATATCACAGGATAAGGGAAAAAGTACCGGTAAGAGCCGGAAAAAGAAATCGGAAGCTTCTGAAGAAAGATGATAGAACGAAATGAATATCTGGAAACATTTTAAAACGATCACACACCATAAGGTTCTGGTGGCAAAGGGCTGCTTTAAGGTAGGTCTGTATAAACAGGGACTGTTACACGATATGTCGAAATACAGCCCCACAGAGTTCTGGGTAGGAGCAAAGTATTACCAGGGTGACCGCAGCCCCAACAACGCGGAGAGAGAGGATATCGGTTATTCCAGTGCCTGGCTGCACCACAAGGGCAGGAACAAGCATCATTACGAATACTGGATTGATTACAGTATGCAGGCATTGCCGGGCGGAATGGCACCGGTACCCATGCCGGATCGTTATATTGCGGAGATGATTATGGACCGGATCGCCGCCAGTAAGGTTTACATGGGAGACAAATATACGGACAGATCACCGTTAGATTACTATTATCGGGGCACAGATAAGGCACCTATCCATCCTAAGACAAAGGCAAAGCTTCTGTATGTGCTGGAAATGCTGGCAGAACAGGGCGAAGAGAAAACCTTTCAATTTATCAAAGAGGAACTGGTACAGCATAAACGATGTATGGACTGGCACCAGCTAGGAAAAGCGGAATAGAATAATAAATAAACAGTGGTAAGTAGAGGATCCTATGAACTGTATCATTCTGTTATTATTACTATTTTGTGGTGGAAATTCCTGCGGCAACAACAATTCCTGTGGTGGTTCGAATGCCTGCTGTGCCCGTCGTCTGGAAGATGAGGGATGCTGTGGAGACAGAGACTGCAGACCGCTAAGACCGGATTTCCCGAATTTTACACCGGTGGATGATCCGGCATTTTCCAGAAGAAATGATGGGAAATGTGAGACCTGCGGATGTGAACAGAATTCCTGAAATATGGGAAGATCAAAAGCCCCCAGGCTGTTTTGACAGCTTGAGGGCTTTTGCTTTGCTTTATATAGAATTAATTGGACATAACTTCTTTCCAGTATTTGTTGAAAAGCTCTTCGCCATCCTCACCGAGGTACAGGAAGGTCTCCAGATTGTTATACTGTGTCAGATCCGGGAAAGCGATGGGAGAGTTCTTCAGGTCCTCATCCTCGATCAGCTCTCTTGCAGCGGTATTGGGGGTACCGTAGGTAATGTACTCGAAATTCTTCAGAGCTACATCCGGACGGCACATGAAATCAATGAATTTCTCTGCATTTTCCTTGTTAGGAGCATTCTTGGGAATGACCCAGCCGTCAATCCATACATTTGTACCTTCCTCAGGAATGACATAATCGAGATCCGGATTTTCCCCGATCACATAAATGGCATCACCGGAGAACATTACACCGATCGCAGCCTCGCCGCCGATCATTTTGTCACGTACCTGATCTACAACATATGCCTGTACCAGAGGCTTCTGGGCGATGAGATCATTGGTAGCTATCTGGAGCTCGGATTCGTCCAGACTGTTAGAAGAGAAGCCGTTTTTCTTCAGAGCAACCATAAAGCTGTCTTTAATAGAATCCATCATCAGAATATTATCAGCATATTTTTCATCCCACAGGTCTGCCCATTTGGTGGGAGGAGTATCTACCATGGTTTTATTGTAGATGATTCCAACAGTTCCCCAGCAATAAGGAACACAATATTTGTTACCGGGATCGTAAGCAGCAGCCTGCTCGTAGTACTGGGCACCGATGTTTTCTTTGGCATTGGGAATCTTATCGTAATCCAGTTCCTGAATCAGATCATTCTCGATCATTTTCTGCACCATGTAATCGGAAGGACATACCACATCATAAGCGGATGAACCGGCTTCCACCTTTGGATACATGATCTCGTTGGTCTCAAATTCGTCATAGACCACCTTAATACCGGTTTCTTCTTCAAACATAGTGAGAGTCTCCGGATCGATATATTCTCCCCAGTTGTAGACGATGACTTCACCGTTTTCACCGGCAGAGGAAGAGGATCCGCAGCCGGTCAGAGCAGTTGCGGTAAGGATGCCGCACAGAAACAGTGCAATAAATTTTTTCATTTATTTTCCTCCTAAAATATATGTAGAAAAAGTTATTTCTTTTTCTTTCCTTTGGGTGTGTAGTTTACTAACAAAAGTAAAATCAATACAGTTACGAATATAATGGTGGATAGTGCGTACATTTCCGGTTTGATACCTTTTTTTACTTCCGTATAGATCTTGGTGGACAGGGTGTCGACACCGGGACCCTTGGTAAAGTGGGTAATGATAAAGTCATCCAGTGACATGGTAAATGCCATCAGAAAACCGGACAAAATACCCGGCAGGATATCCGGAAATACCACTTTGAAAAAGGCATACGTATGAGATGCGCCCAGGTCGAGGGCTGCTTCATAGGTGCTGGGGTTCAGCTGCTTCATACGGGGCATTACGCTTAATATCACATATGGAATATTAAAGGTAATGTGTGCAAGCAGAATGGTCCCGAAGCCAAACTTTATACCAAAGCTGAGGAACAGAAGCATCAGGGAGATACCGGTAACGATTTCCGCATTCAGCATTGGAATATTTGTGATTCCCATGAGGACAGCACGGCTGGTACGTTTCATGGATTGCATGGCGATGCAGGCGATCGTACCTATGAGGGTAGCGATCAGCGCAGATAAGATTGCCAGCGCCAGTGTATTCCACAAAGCCTGCATGATCTGCTCGTTCCGGAACAAAGCCGCATACCACTTGGCCGTAAAACCGCCCCATTTTGCACGGGTCTTACTGGCATTGAAGGAGAGTACGATCAAGGTAATAATGGGGGCGTATAAAAAGATAAAAATCAGTCCCAGATATATTTTTTGCGCAGTTGTTTTGATCATAATGTGTTCGCCTCCCCTTCTTTATCCGTGATCACAGAGATCACCATATTGAAGATGATGAACAGCATCAATACGATGGAGAGACCGCTTCCCAGATTCCAGTTGCCGGTCTGGGTGAATTCCTGCTCGATGACATTACCGATGAGCAGGATCTTGCTGCCACCCAGAATCTTGCTGATAACGAAAGTAGTCAGGGCGGGGACAAACACCATGGTGATACCGCTGAACATGCCGGGCAGACTTAAAGGAAAAATGATCCGTAAGAAAGTCTGTATGCCGTTGGCACCCAGGTCATAGGCGGCGTTGATCACATTCTTGTCGATTTTGACCAGCACGTTATACAGAGGCAGTACCATAAAAGGTAAAAAGTTATATACCATACCCAGTACAATGGCATAGGGGGTATTGATAATATTTAACGACGGCAGATGCAGAACGGAGAGGATGCTGTTGATCACACCGGTCTTCTCAAGCAGAGTCTGCCATGCCAGGGTACGAAGCAGAAAATTCATCCACATGGGCAAAATGAAAATCAGTACCAGGAATGAATTCTGATTCACATTCATGTTACACAGGATCATGGCAAGGGGATATGCTAAAAGCAGGCAGATCACAGTGCTGATCACAGATAACTTTAATGCCTCCCACAGAGCCTTGGAATGCTCGGCAGTAGCAATCGCCAGAATATTATCAAATGTAAATGCACCGCTCTTATCGGTCAGACCATAGTAGAAGACCATGCACAGAGGCACGATGACAAACATGGCTGACCAGAAGATAAAAGGGAGCGATAATAATTTTCTATTCATTGACTCCAATGGCCTCCTCGTCCTCAGATTCCGGCTTCTTCATGATCTGGATGTTAAAAGGATCAACCTTGATGCCGACTTTGGTCCCAACGGGAACCATCTTCGTGGACTGTACCAGCCATTCAAAGCCATTTGCCATAACTTCCATCTCATAATGAACACCCTTGAAGATAGAGTGGATCAGGGTACCCTGGAGGATACCTTCCTCCGGAGATACCAGTTCCACGTCCTCGGGTCGGATGACTACATCTACGGGCTTATTCTCACCGAAACCGGTATCTACACAGTCAAAACGGGCACCCAGGATTTCTACCAGACGATCTCTGATCATGGTGGCACCGATGATATTACTGTCACCGATAAAATCGGCAACGAAAGCATTTTCCGGTTCATTATAGATGCTCTCGGGAGTACCGATCTGCTGGATATACCCCTGGTTCATGACTACGATGGTATCGGACATGGTCAGAGCCTCTTCCTGGTCATGAGTGACATAGATAAAGGTAATGCCAAGCTCGTTCTTCAAGCGGATCAGCTCATACTGCATGTCCTGGCGAAGCTTCAGATCCAGGGCGCCTAAAGGCTCGTCTAAGAGCAGGAGCTTGGGTTCGTTCACAATCGCACGGGCGATGGCGATACGTTGCTGCTGACCGCCGCTTAAGGAATCCGGCATACGGTTCTCAAAGCCATCCAGATTGACTAACTTCAGAGCGTATTTAATTTTATCATTAATATAAGATTTACTTTTACCACTGATCTTTAACCCAAACGCGATGTTTTCTGCAATGGTCATATGCGGGAACAGGGCATACTTTTGGAATACAGTATTCAGATTGCGCTTATTGGGTGGAAGGTTAGTGATATCCCGGCCTTCGAAAATGACCTGACCTTTGTCGGGAGTCTCGAAACCGCCCAGAATACGGAGGGTTGTAGTCTTTCCGCAGCCACTGGGTCCCAACAGTGTCAGGAACTCATTTTCGCGGATGTACAGATTGAGATCATCCAGAACCATCTGATTGTCAAATGATTTTGAAATGTTCACTAAATTGACTAAAGCATTTTTCATCAATTTTTTCCTTCCTGATGTAAAAAATCCTGCAAAAAATTATCGAAAAATCTAAATGAAAATTTTTTGCAAGTCGAATTAATATTATACGTAAATACATGGAAAGTCAATGTGAAGTTTTGCATTTTCCGGGCTGATTTACATAAACTTTACCTCAGGGAAAAAACAGGAGTATTTTTCGGGATTTTTACAGAAAAATGTTTCACAATTTTCAGAATTGTGCTATATTTATAAACATAAAAAGATATAGAATGCTAAGGAGGATCCGGTCATGAGCAAGGGAAAATATGTTGCCTATGTTTCCAGTTATACACAGGGGGACAGTCACGGTATCAGAATATATGATGTGGATATGAAAAACGGTCGTTTTAAGGAAAAAGATAAAGTAGAGATCACCAACTCTTCCTACCTGACCATTTCCCATAACGGAAAGTTTCTTTATTCTATAACGGATTTTGGTGTAGAGGCATATACGATCATGCCGGACGGAGATCTGGAACTGATCAACTTCGCACCGATCAACGGTATGAGAGGATGTTATGTATCTACGGATTACACAGATCAGTATCTGTTTGTGGCAGGTTATCATGACGGTAAGCTGACCGTACTCCGTCTGAAGGAGGATGGTTCCATCGGAGAGATCACCGACGAGATCTACCATAAAGGACTGGGCAGTATGGCAGAGCGCAATTTCCGCCCCCACATCAACTGTGCTCGTATGACGCATGACAACAAATATCTGCTGGTAGCGGACCAGGGAATGGATCATGTCAATGTGTATCGTTTTGATGTAGAGAAGGGTAAGGTGAAGCTGGAGGATATCATCCGCAGTGAGATGGAATCCGCACCCCGTCATATCAAGATCTCAGAGGATGGCAGATATATTTATATTCTGCATGAACTGAAGTGTTACATTGATGTCTATGAGTATGTGGACCATGATAATGATCCTACTTTCGAGAAGATTCAGACAGTAGAGCTGATCAAGCTGACCAGAGGCAATACGAACAGTGCCAGTGCATTCAGTTTCTCCCTGGATTATAATTATCTGCTCAGCTCCATCGCGGGAGATAATTCGGTCATTGTATTTGATGTGGATAAGAAGACAGGATTGCTTAAGAAGAATTTCCTGCTGCCGGTCAGCGGTGAGTATCCGAAGGATGCGGAGTTCTTCCCGGATAATAAGTTTCTGGTGTCTTTGAATCATGAAAGTAATACGATGACTTTCTTCCATATTGATCTGGAGCATGGAACGATGATCATGAATGGACCGGCGATGAAGGTCAATATGCCCAACTGTATTGTGTTCCATAAGTTGGGGTAGGTATTATTAGAAATAAAACCCCCACAGCCTCGGATGGGGTAAGAATAATCCCCGTAGCCCGTATTGGGGCTAAGAACCGCAGACCCGTTTTCACTTCGGACGCAGACCGTAGCGGTACATAAGCGAGGAAAGTACCCTCGCTAAGTGCCGACGGCTGCTTAGAGTCTGCTTGTTCTTACCCCAACTGCGGGCTACTTGTTTATGGAAATAACCTTGTGATATGAGATGGGATTTGGTAAAATAAGATTATATAGAAATTTGGAGGTAGGAGTATGGCACAGATCAGACCATTTAAGGCATATCGGCCCTGCAAGGGGATGGAGGAGAGGATTGCGGCGCTTCCTTATGATGTATATAACAGGGCGGAAGCGTGTGAAGTGGTGAAGAAGAATCCGGAATCTTTTCTGGCGGTTGACCGGGCAGAGACGCAGTTTGGCGAGGAAGTAGACACATATGCGGACTGTGTGTATGAGAAAGCGGATCAGATGCTTCGTGAGAAAATTCTGGAAGGAAAATTTGTGCAGGATCCGACGCCATGTTTCTATCTGTATGAGCTGACGATGGATGGACACAGTCAGACCGGGGTGGTAGGCTGTGCATCGATTGATGATTATCGGAACAATGTGATCAAAAAGCATGAGAATACCAGAGCAGACAAGGAGGAAGACCGTATCCGTCATGTGGATACATGCAGTATGCAGACGGGACCGATTTTCCTGGCGTATCGGG
The DNA here is from genome assembly GCF_014337175.1 of Simiaoa sunii. Lineage (GTDB taxonomy): Bacteria > Bacillota > Clostridia > Lachnospirales > Lachnospiraceae > Acetatifactor > Acetatifactor intestinalis. Next base: position 1,589,690 of record NZ_CP060633.1, read on the forward strand.
CGAAGGAGGATCTGAAGAAGAAAATCGGAGAGCTGAAAAAACAGACACCGGTCTATGATTTTGTCAGTGAGGATGGAATCGGGCATCGTGTGTGGGTGATCGATAACGATTCGGATGTGGCGATGATCGAGGAGGCTTTTGGGAAGATCCCGGCAATCTATATCGCGGATGGGCATCATCGATGTGCTTCCGCAGTGAAGGTTGGGTTGAAGCGGAGAGAGCAGTATCCGGATTATACAGGAGAAGAGGAATTTAATTATTTTCTTTCCGTGATTTTCCCGGATGAAGAGTTACGGATCCTGGATTATAATCGTGTAGTGAAGGATCTGAACGGAATGGATGCAGCAACTTTCCTGACCCGTATTGAAGAATATTTCGCAGTGGAGAAAAAGGGACAGAGTCCTTACAGACCCACGGAGAAAGGCACGTTTGGCATGTATCTGGAGAATGAATGGTACAGTCTTTCTGCAAAAGATGAAATAAAAAGTGAGGATGCCGTAGAGGGACTGGATGTATCGCTTTTGCAAAATGATCTGTTAGATCCCATTTTGGGGATTATGGATCCGAAGACAGATAAGAGAATTGATTTTGTCGGAGGAATCCGGGGACTGGGAGAACTGGAACGGAGAGTACATACGGACATGAAAGTGGCGTTCTCGATGTATCCCACATCCATTGCAGAGCTTTTTGCGGTGGCGGATGCGGGGAGACTGATGCCTCCAAAGTCCACATGGTTCGAGCCAAAGCTGCGAAGCGGGCTGTTCCTGCATGAGATAGAGCGGTAATCCTCAGGGTTTTTAAAGGCAAAAATGACAGAATAGAATGCAGCAATCGCGCCGCAGAAAAGAGGGAATATGACAAACAAACTTTATAAATTGATGAACTGGCCTCAAATAGAAGAAATCACATATTCCGAATGTGATAATCCCCATAAGCTGTTGGGCCCCCATAAGCAGGGAAGCAAAATGCTGGTTCAGGCGTACTTCCCGGGAGCGGAGAAAGTAACGATCCACTGGAAGAAGACCGGCCAGGTGGGAGAAGCATTTCTTACGGATGTTCCCATGGAACTGGCAGATGAAGAGGGATATTTTGCTGCATTGGTAAATGCAGGGAAAATGTCACCTTATGAATATGTGGTGGAATACGGTAAGACGAAAGAACATGCAGCCTACAGAAAAATCTGTGGAGATGCATACCGCCATGTTCCGCAGATCACGAAGGAAGACATGGATCGTTTTGCCGCAGGCATTCATTATACAATCTATGAAAAGCTTGGGGCACATCCCATGGAACTGGATGGGGACGCAGGAACCTATTTTGCCGTATGGGCGCCGAATGCCATGCGTGTCAGTGTAGTCGGTGATTTTAATGAATGGGACGGGCGGATCCATCAGATGAGACGGTTGGGGGATTCCGGTATCTTTGAACTGTTTATTCCCGGAGCAGAAGTCGGAGACTGTTACAAATACGAGTTGAAGATCAAGGGAGGACTTACTTATCTGAAGGCGGACCCTTATGGCAATGCTGCACAGAAGAGACCGGAGACGGCTTCTGTAATTGCGGATATCCGTAATTATCAATGGGAGGACGGTGAATTCCTGAAAAGTCGCGAAAAGTATCAGTGCGGTAATGCTCCGGTGAGCGTCTATGAAATGTATCTGGGAAGCTTTGTGACACCGGGGGAAGGACAGGATTATGTCAATTACCGGGAAATTGCTCCGAAGGTCATAGAATATGTAAAGAAAATGGGATACACCCATGTGGAACTGCTGCCGGTGATGGAGCATCCCTTAGATGCTTCCTGGGGATATCAGGTCATCGGTTATTATGCACCGACTGCCAGATATGGTACACCGGAGGACTTTATGTTCTTCGTGAATGCACTGCATAAGGCGGGAATCGGTGTGATCCTTGACTGGGTGCCTGCACATTTTCCGAGAGATTCTTATGGATTAGCTGCATTTGACGGAACCTGTCTTTATGAGCATCAGGATCCCAGACAGGGCAGTCATCCTCACTGGGGAACCCTGATCTACAATTACGGTCGTCCCCAGGTATCAAACTATTTGATCGCTAATGCACTGTTCTGGGTGGAGAAATATCATGCGGACGGTATCCGTATGGATGCGGTAGCCAGCATGCTTTATCTGGATTACGGCAGACAGGACGGAGAATGGATTCCCAATATGTACGGTGGCAACGAGAATCTGGAAGCCATTGAACTGATCAAACACTTAAATTCTATCCTGAAAAAGAGAGATCCCGGGGTATTATCCATCGCAGAGGAGAGTACGGCATTTCCCCTGATAACCGGTTCTCTGGAAGAGGGGGGACTTGGTTTTGATCTCAAATGGAATATGGGCTTCATGAACGATTATCTGGATTATATCAAATACGATCCGTACTTTAGAAGTCACCATCACGGAGAACTTACCTTCAGCATGATCTATGCCTACAGCGAGAAATTCATGCTTGTATTTTCGCATGATGAAGTGGTACATGGGAAGGGAACCTTACTTGGCAAGATGCCCGGAGACAGAGCACAGAAACTTGCCAACTTACGTCTGACCTACGGCTATATGATGACTCACCCCGGGAAAAAGCTCCTTTTCATGGGACAGGATCTGGCGGAAGAAAAAGAATGGAATGAAATGCGTCAGGTGGAATGGGCACTGCAAGAGCAGAAGGAAAATGCCGGAGTTCAGAGGCTGGTGAAGGATCTGAATGCATTATACAGAGAGAATAAGGCATTGTACGAATGTGACGATCAGGCGAAGGGATTCCAGTGGATGAACGAGATCTCTGCCAATGAATGTTATGTAAGCTTTGTGCGTAAAGGCGAAGCTGCGGAGGAGATGCTTTTGGTCGTAGCAAACTTCTCCGGTGTGCCCAGAGAGATCACTACAGGAGTTCCTTACGAGGGAAAATACAAGGAGATCCTGAACACGGATGCTGTCTGCTACGGTGGTACCGGTGTGGTCAATGACCGCATGAAACGGGCAGAGGATTTGGAATGGGATGATAAAAGTACGTCCGTCACCGTGAAACTTGCACCGTTGTCCTTAAGTATTCTGCAATTTATCCCTTACACAGAGGCGGAACTGGAAAAGGTGATCGAGAAGCGTATCCGTAAAAATACGCCCATTCGTAAGACAACAAACAAGACCGCAAAAAAGAAACAGGAGAAATAAGACAACATGGATCTGACAGATAACGTAATCAAAGAGGTACAGCAAAAGGAAGGACTGATCGCTTCTTTTCTGGATACTCTTCCGGAGAAAGCATTGAACTTAGGCATCCGTATCGGACTGGCACTGATATTTTTCTTCATCGGTGTAGAACTGATCAAGCTGATCCGCAAAATCATCCGCAAGTCCATGAACAGGGCGGGAGCGGAAACGGGAGTGATCCAGTTTGTGGATTCTTTTGTGAAAGCTTCTTTATATATTATACTGATCCTGACCCTGGCATCCTCCTTTGGCGTTGATGCTGCCAGTATCGTGGCACTGCTTGGCTCAGCCGGAGTGGCAGTGGGGCTGGCTGTGCAGGGAAGTCTGTCTAATTTGGCGGGCGGTGTGCTGATTTTATTATTGAAGCCGTTTAAGGTGGGAGATTACATTGTGGAAGGCTCCTCCGGTAAGGAAGGTACCGTAAAAGAGATTCAGATCTTCTATACAAAGCTGTTAACCTATGATAATCAGACGATTATTCTTCCCAACGGCAATCTGGCGAATAACACCATTGTGAATGTCACTGCTGCCGAATCCAGACGATGTGATGTGAAGGTGTCTGTTGCTTACAGCGCAGATATTAGGAAGGCAAAGGAAGTCCTGACAAAGGTTCTCTCTGAAGATCCTGATACTATAAAGGAAAGAGAGCATTTTGTATTTGTAGATGAACTGGCAGACTCCGGAATCAACCTATGTGTACGCTGCTGGTTTAAAAATGAGGATTTCTGGCAGGGAAAATGGCGTATTACCGAACAGTGTAAGTATGCACTTGATAAAGCAGAAATTGAAATACCGTTCCCGCAGATGGATGTGCATATGCGTTAATTAAAAATAGATATTGAATTTTACAGACTATAATGATAATATTACCGTTGTGATTCATTGTTTTAATATTTACATTTTTAGGAGGAAAAAATTATGAAAAAGTTTCTGGCACTTGCACTTGCATCTGTCATGGCTGTTTCTCTGGTAGCATGCGGCAGCACCAATGCTGACACCAATGCAGAATCCAGTGCGGCAGCTACCACCACTGCAGCAGCTACAGAGAGCGGCAGTGAAGAACCCGGTCTGAAGATCGCTATCGTATCCAGCCCCTCCGGCGTGGATGACGGTTCCTTCAACCAGGACAACTACAACGGTGTTCTGAAGTTCATCGAGGAGAATCCGAATGCAACCGTAACCCCCATTCGTGAGGAGACCGGTGACAGTGCAGCAGCTGTTCAGGCAGTAGCTGATGTTGTAGCTGATTATGATGTTATTGTATGCTGTGGTTTCCAGTTCGCCGGCATCGGTAATCTGGCACAGGAGAATCCGGATACCAAGTTCATCCTGATCGATTCCTGGCCTACCATTGACGGTACCGAAGTAACTGCTGATCAGGTGATCGACAATGTATACGCTGCTTACTATGCTGAGCAGGAGAGTGGTTTCTATGCAGGTATGGCTGCAGCTCTGTCTACCACTACAGGTAAGGTAGCAGTAGTAAACGGTATCGCATATCCTTCCAACGTTAACTATCAGTATGGTTTCGAGTGCGGTGTTAAGTATGTGAACGGTACCGAAGGCATGAATGTAGAAGTAGTAGAGCTTCCTTCTTACGCAGGTACCGATGTTACCGGCGCTAATGTAGGTGGTAACTATGTTGGTAACTTCTCTGATGAAGCTACCGGTAAAGTACTGGGCAATGCTCTGATCGCTGAAGGCGTAGATATCCTGTTCGTAGCAGCAGGAGGTTCCGGTAACGGCGTATTTACCGCTGCCAAGGAAGCTGACGGCGTTAAGGTTATCGGTTGTGATGTTGACCAGTATGATGACGGTGCAAACGGTGACAGCAATATCGTTCTGACCAGTGGTCTGAAGGTAATGCATGATACTGTTTACAACGTACTGAACGAAGTAAAAGATGGTTCCTTCAAGGGCGCTAATGTGACTCTGACCGCAGCAGATGATGCTACCGGTTTTGTAAGTGAGGAAGGCAGATGTCAGCTCACCGCAGAGGCTATTGAGAAGATCAATGCAGCACAGGCTCTGTTAAAGGAAGGCAAGATCGTTCCTGCGGCAAACTTTAACGGTGTAACTCCGGAGACCTTTACCTGGTAGGAAGAATGAATTTACAAGAAGGTGATGGTGAGGAACTGTCACCTTCTTATTTATTTACATGAGTAGAAATGAGGATGAACATGTCGGAATATATTGTTGAGATGAAACACATCACCAAACGCTTCCCCGGGATCGTAGCCAACGACGATGTGACGATCCAGATCAAAAAAGGTGAGATTTTTGCTCTGTTGGGAGAGAATGGTGCCGGAAAATCCACCTTGATGAGTATGCTGTTTGGAATGTACGAGCCGGATGAAGGAGAGATCTATATCCGGGGAGAAAAGGTGAAACTGGAATCTCCCAACCATGCCACCAAATTAAACATCGGTATGGTACACCAGCATTTTAAACTGGTATCCAACTATACCATTGCAGAGAATATTGTGATGGGTATGGAACCGGTGAAGAAGGTATTGGGATGTATTCCGGTAGTGGATATGAAGAAAGCCAATCAGGATATCCGCGAACTTTCGGAGAAATACGGACTGGCAGTGAATCCTACCGACGTGATCAGTGATATTAATGTCTCTACACAGCAGAGAGTAGAGATCTTAAAAATGCTTTACAGAGAAGCAGAGATCCTTATTTTCGATGAACCCACAGCGGTTCTGACTCCTCAGGAGATCGACTTTTTATTAGACATTATCAAATCTCTGCGGGATGACGGCAAGACCATCATCTTAATCACACATAAACTGGAAGAGATCAAACGTATTGCAGACAGATGCGCGATCCTGAACCGCGGACGTCTGATGGATGTTATGGACGTGGCAACCACATCCACCAAAGTCATGGCAAACAAAATGGTAGGCCGTGAAGTGAATTTTGAGACAGAAAAAGAACCCGCGAAACCGGGTAAGACGATCCTCGATATACAGCATCTGAACGTCTATAACAAGCAGGATTTTCAGGTGGTAAAGGATGTATCCCTTGAGGTGCATTCCGGTGAGATCGTAGCCATTGCAGGCGTAGCCGGCAACGGTCAGGTAGAGATTGCCGATGCTATTGCAGGATTGATCCCGGCACGTTCCGGTAAGATTCTGTTAAACGGCAGAGATATTACGGATCTGTCCATCAGGGAACGTACCACAGAAGGAATTTCCTATATTCCCGAGGACAGACAGAATTATGGACTGGTCATGGATTTTACCCTTTCGGAGAATCTGGCACTGCGTAACTACTACAAAGAGCCTTTCTGTCATAAGGGAGTGCTGGACCAGAAGATTTTTGAAGATAACAGTGAAAAACTGATAGAAAAATACGATATCCGAAGCGGACAGGGTAGCAAGACGGTGGTACGCTCCATGAGCGGCGGTAATCAACAGAAAGCCATCATCGCCAGAGAAGTGGAGCAGGATTCCTCTCTGATGATCTTCGTTCAGCCCACCCGTGGACTGGATATCGGTGCCATAGAGAACATTCACAAACAGATCATTGCGGAGAGAGACAAGGGTAAGGCAATCCTTTTAATCTCTTTGGAACTGGATGAGATCATGAACTGTGCGGATACCATCGCCGTTATTTATAACGGAAGCATACAGAAGATCGCCAAAGCCAGTGAGCTGACCACCAATGAAGTGGGTGAGTTCATGATGGGCGTTAAGAACAAGGAGAAGGAGGCATAAGACCATGAAAAAGATGACAAAATTCTGGAATGCAGTAAAGATCCCTCTTCTTGCAATCCTTTGCAGCCTGGTAGTGGGTGGTGTGATCATCGCCGTGACCGGTTCAAATCCTTTCAAGGCTTACTACGCATTGCTGCAGGGCAGCGGACTGTCACCCAAGTCTTCTTATGCAAGCTATAAGAGCATGCTGACAGACTTTATGAGTTATGTGAACTATTTTACCCCTATGATCTTCGCAGCATTGGCAGTAGCGGTAGCCTTGCGTGCGGGTTTGTTCAATATCGGTGTCTCCGGACAGATGCTGGCAGCCGGGTTCACTGCAAGTATTATTGTGGGCTACAGCAGTTTAAATGCTGTACTGGCAAAGCCACTGGTAGTGATCATCGGTCTGATCGTCGGAGGACTGGTGGGTGCACTGATCGGGTTTTTGAAGTATCGTTTTAATATTAATGAAGTTGTTTCGTCCATTATGTTAAACTACACGTTCCAATACGTGATCAGCTTCTTTATCAATACCTTTTTCGTGGATCCGGTCTCCAGACAGTCAAAGGAGATCTCTGCGTCTTCCAGACTGACGCTGATGGATACCATGGTGGGCAATCTGAAAATGGATATTCCGCTGGGAATTATTCTGGCTCTGCTGACTGTAGTGGCAGTGTGGTTCCTATTAGAGAAGACGAAATTAGGATACGAACTGAAGGCTGTGGGCTATTCCCGCAGTGCTGCAAAATATGCGGGTATTAAAGTCGGCAGAAGCATGGTGCTGTCCATGATGATCTCCGGTGCCCTGGCAGGACTTGCCGGTGTGACCTATTATCTGGGTTATGTGGGTTCTATTCAGCCCAAGGTACTGATCAGCACGGGATTTGATGCTATCGCAGTGTCACTGCTTGGTAACAACAATCCCTTCGGAATCGTATTTTCCACCATGCTGATCACCTTGATCAGTAAAGGCAGTACTTACATGAAATCTGCTGCCGGTGTCGATGCGGAGATTGCATCGGTTATTACCGGAATTATTTTGTTGTTCAGTGCATGTAATGCTTATATCAAATGGAAGATGGAACGAGGCAGAAGAGAGAAAACGAACAAGACAAAGGAGGACAAATAAATGGATATTGTGATCATTGACGGGTTATCCTTTGCATTACCTTTATTTATTATGGCAATTGGCGGTATTTATTGCGAGAAGTCCGGTGTGACTATGTTAGCTGTGGAAGGATTGCAGGGTTTCGGTGCCTTTATCGGAGCATTTGTGGCAGTTGCCATTGCAGGGAATTTCTCCGGAGATTCTCCGGTACCTTTCTACATTGCCATGATCATGGCGGCAGTAGGAGGAAGTATTTTTGCCCTGATCCATGCGCTGCTGTGCCTGAAGTTTAAAGCCAATCAGGTGATCAGTGGTGTCGTAGTCAATATTCTGGCTATGGCATTGACAGCATATTTGACCAAACTACTCAACAGAGTGGTATTCGGTGCCACCTCCGACAAGTTTGTACTGACCGTATCTTCCAGAATTACTATCCCGGGAATTTCTAAGATTCCGGTGCTGGGAGCTGTATTTACCAATCTGTATCCTTTTGAACTGGTGATCGTTGCCGTAGCATTTATTGCATGGTTTGTAATGTACAAGACCCGCTTCGGCATGCATCTGCGCGCCTGCGGTGACAATCCCCATGCAGTGGATGCAGCCGGAAGACAGGTGGGACAGATCCGCCTGGCAGCTATCATGATCTGCGGTGCGTTGTCGGGCCTTGGCGGTATCTGCTTTGCATATTCTATTTCCGCGAACTTTTCTTCCAGTATCTATGTAGGTTACGGATATCTGGCCATCGCAGCGCTGATCTTCGGTAACTGGCGAATCCTTCCGACCCTGGGAGCATGCCTGTTATTCGGATTTGCCAGATCCGGCGGCTACCGACTGGTTCAGGTATTACAGATGCCCAGCAGTTATCAGGATCTGGTGATGATCCTGCCTTACGTACTGACTCTGCTGTTACTGGTATTTTTCTCCAAACAGAATGGTGCACCGAGAGCTTTGGGTGTGATCTATGACAAGGGTGCAAGATAAATCTGCCGGAATGCAGATATTTACAGAATGCGGTTTTACGTGACTTTGAATAATTACTACAAAAAAGAGAAAGCAGAAGGCTTTCTCTTTTTTAGGTTAAAATATATAAGCTGAAAATGGGACTCGAACCCACGACCCCTTCATTACGAGTGAAGTGCTCTACCAACTGAGCTATTTCAGCGGACTAGGTTATTATATATGTTCTTGGGAATTTTTGCAACTGTAAAATTTATTATTTTAAAAGTTCGTTTCGCAGAACTGTAGATTATGTAGGAGACTGTAAGACGAAGATGCCATCCTGCAGATCTCCGAAGAAAACATTATAATCAGTTGCGATGCTTTTTGCTGCAATGTTCCAGAGACTGGGTCAGCAGATAGAGCAGCATGGCAATGACACATAACAGTAAGATAGAACTGATCACCATATCCAGCTGGAACACCTGGGAACCGTAGATGATGAGATAACCCAGCCCTCGTCTGGCTGCCAGAAATTCTCCGATGATGACACCGACTAAAGACAGACCGATATTGACCTTGGTGGTGCTGAGCAGTGTGGGAACAGATCCCGGGAGGACGACTTTGAAAAAGATATCTCTGCGGTTTCCACCCAAAGTGCGGATCAGAATCTCCTTTTCCGGATCCACCTGGTGAAAGGCAGTGTAAAAGCTGATAATGGATCCGAAGACTGCCACAGAGATCCCGGCGATGATAATGGTGTTGATGCCGGTGCCCAGCCAGACGATGAACAGGGGAGCCAGGGCAGATTTCGGTAGACTGTTGAGTAGTACCAGGTAAGGCTCTAAAATCTCCGACAGTTTGTCAGAGAACCACAATAGGGTGGCGAGCAGGAGACTGATAACGAACACTAAAAGGAAACTTAATATGGTTTCTAATAAAGTAATGCCGATATGCATCGGAAGAGATCGCTCGGTCCACAACTGTATCAGACATAGGACGACTCTGCGTGGACTGGAGAAAAAGAAACTGTCGATCCAGTATGCATCTGCACTGATTTCCCAGAGAATCAGAAAGATTCCCAGGAGAAAGATACGCAGAAAGGCAACCTGTCTATGATGATTTTTGTGCTTGCGAAGATATTGTTCCTGGATCGTCAACGGGTGGTCATTTTGCACATTCTTAGGTTTCATCGGTTAATTCCTCCCAAAGTTGTTTGAAATAATATGGAAATTCCGGGGCGTTTCTGGCGGCGAGTGGAGAACTGTCCGTCAGGGTGAGCTGAATGGGCAATACCGTTTTGATTGTTGCGGGACGGGCAGACAGCACGTAAACTTTATCCGCCAGGCTGATAGCCTCTGACAGATCGTGAGTGACGATGATCATGGTCTTCCCAGCCTTGCGGATCAACTGACAGATATCCGAAGATACCATAAGGCGCGTCTGGTAGTCCAGGGCGCTGAAGGGTTCATCCAGTAACAGCAGCTGGGGATCCAGGGCAAGGGTTCGAATCAGAGCAGCGCGCTGCTTCATGCCGCCGGATAATTCGCAAGGGCGCTTGTTCTTAAATTTTTCCAACCCGTAATCGGACAAAAGTTGTTCCACATGGGCGATGCGATCCGGAGTGAGGGCGTGATGGATCTCCAGACCCAACGTAACATTCTGATAGATGGTGCGCCATTCGAAGAGATGGTCATGCTGCAGCATATAGCCGATACGGGGATAATGAAGGGAACCGTCGGGATTATTTACGACAATGGTTCCGGTCTCAGGGGCGAGGAGCCCTGCGATAATGGACAGCAGAGTGGATTTACCGCAGCCGCTGGGTCCGACAAGTGCTACAAATTCCCCTTCCTCCACGGAGAAGGAGATATCTTTTATGGCACCGGTCTCCCCGGACAGTGTGTGATAGGAGTAACCTATATTTTTAAGTTCGATAAGAGCTCCCATAAAAAGGCATACTTCCTTAACATGAATATTTATAGTTATTGTATGAATTCCAGTGGAAAAAGTGTTTTCTGTAGCGGAAAGTGATGAAATTCACTGTATTGCATTAAAGTGTCGTTTGTGATATGATTAATTGCAATCAATGTCTGTGAGAAATTTTATCTGATAGACTACCAACGTAAAAAGATGGGAGAATGACCATGGCACAGTTATGGGGAGGACGTTTTACGAAACAGACCGATCAGCTGGTATTTGATTTCAATGCGTCCATAACATTTGATAAAAGACTGTTTCACGAAGATGTCACCGGCAGTATCGTACATGCCACCATGTTGGCAAAGCAGGGGATCCTCACCGAAGAGGAGAGGAAGAGTATTGTCGAAGGACTGACTGGGATCTTAGAGGATGTGGATGACGGAACACTGGCAATTGATGAGACCCAGGAAGACATTCACAGTTTCGTGGAGGCTACCCTGATCGACCGGATCGGAGATGCCGGGAAAAAGCTTCACACCGGCAGAAGCCGTAACGACCAGGTGGCACTGGACATGCGTCTCTATACCAGGGCAAGAGTGGCAGAGATTGACGGATTGCTGAAAAAGCTTTTGGAAGCCATTCTTGATACCATGGAGAACAATTTAGATACCTACATGCCGGGCTTCACCCATTTACAGAAGGCACAGCCCATTACCCTGGCGCATCATTACGGTGCCTATTTTGAAATGTTCAAGAGAGACAGACAGCGTCTGACAGATATCTATAAGCGTATGAATTATTGCCCTCTGGGAGCCGGAGCACTGGCAGGCACCACATATCCTTTGGATCGTGAATATACCGCGAGACTTCTTCGCTTTGAAGGTCCGACGTTAAACAGCATTGATTCTGTGGCGGACAGAGATTACCTGATCGAATTCCTTTCCGCACTTTCCACGATCATGATGCATTTAAGCCGTTTCAGCGAAGAGATCATCATCTGGAATTCCAATGAATATCAGTTCGTAGAGCTGGATGATGCTTATTCCACCGGAAGCAGTATCATGCCCCAGAAGAAGAATCCGGATATCGCAGAGCTGGTAAGAGGCAAGACCGGAAGAGTCTATGGTGCTCTGATGGCGTTACTTACTACCATGAAGGGACTGCCCCTGGCTTACAATAAAGACATGCAGGAAGACAAGGAGATGGCATTTGATGCCATGGATACCGCAGCAGACTGCATCACTTTATTCACAGGCATGATTCAGACCATGAAGTTCCGCAAGGACCGCATGGCGAAGAGTGCTATGAACGGATTCACCAATGCCACCGATGCTGCAGATTATCTGGTAGGTAAGGGTGTGCCTTTCCGGGATGCCCACGGTATTATCGGCAGGCTGGTATTGTACTGTATTGAGAAGGATACTTCTATTGATGCTTTAAGCTTAGAGGAACTGCATTCCATCAGTGATAAGTTCGACGAAGATATCTATGATGCCATCTCACTGAAGACCTGTGTGGAGAAGCGCCTGACCATCGGTGCACCGGGTGAGAAAATGATGAAACAGGTCATTGAGAAAAATAAAGAATACCTGAAAAATGATGCCATAGAAGAGTATCAACAGTCTTTGGAAGACAGACTTTCGTAAAATCAGGAAAGAATGTCTTTTCAGATAAAAAGGAAATGCATAGAGCTGAGGAGGAAATGAAAAATGAGTGAAAAAATACGTGTAGGTATCCTGGGTGGAACCGGTATGGTAGGACAGAGATTTATCTCTCTGTTAGAGAACCATCCATGGTTCGAGGTAACGACTATCGCAGCCAGCCCCCGATCCGCAGGCAAGACGTATGAGGATGCAGTGGGTGATCGATGGAAGATGACGACTCCCATGCCTGAAGCTGTGAAAAAGCTGATCGTCATGAATGTCAACGAAGTGGAAAAAGTAGCCGCACAGGTAGACTTCGTATTTAGTGCCGTAGATATGTCCAAGGACGAGATCAAGGCAATCGAAGAAGCTTATGCCAGGACAGAGACCCCTGTAGTATCTAATAACAGTGCCCACAGATGGACTCCCGATGTTCCTATGGTAGTACCCGAGATCAATCCCGAGCATTTCCAGATCATCGAAGCACAGAAGAAGAGATTGGGAACCACCAGAGGATTTATCGCTGTAAAGCCCAATTGCTCCATTCAGAGCTATGCACCGGTACTGACCGCATGGAAAGAATTCGAGCCCTATGAAGTAGTAGCCACTACTTATCAGGCTATCTCCGGTGCCGGCAAGACTTTTAAGGACTGGCCCGAGATGGTAGGCAATATCATTCCTTACATCGGCGGTGAGGAAGAGAAGAGTGAGAAGGAGCCTTTACGTATCTGGGGTAAGATCGAAGGCGACAAGATCGTTCCTGCAACTTCTCCCGTGATCACATGCCAGTGTATCCGTGTTCCGGTACTGAACGGACATACTGCAGCCGTATTCGTAAAATTCCGTAAGAAGCCCACTAAGGAACAGCTGATCGAGAAGTTAACTTCTTTCAGCGGAGAACCTCAGAGACTGGGACTTCCCAGCGCACCGAAGCAGTTCATCCAGTATCTGGAGGAGGACAACAGACCTCAGGTAGCTTTGGATGTGGATTTTGAGAATGGTATGGGTATCAGTGTAGGCCGTCTGAGAGAAGATACCGTATATGACTTTAAGTTTGTAGGACTTTCACACAATACATTACGCGGAGCGGCTGGGGGAGCTTTGCTTTGCGCAGAACTTTTGAAAGCACAGGGTTACATCACCAAAAAATAAAGGGTGAGTGGGGTTATGAACGAGTTACACTATCAGCTGGATCTTATGCGCGCAATGAATCAGAAATTAAGCGACAGGGAGAAAATGTACCGCCTTTTGTGCGATACCATGGATTATGCTTATATCTACTATTCTTTTGAGAAAAATTCTGTCACGACGCTTGGAAAATGGGATGATTTTTTCGATTTCCAGATTCGGGACAGACGGGACTTTACTAAGCTTTTAGAGATGGTAGATGAGCCATATGTGCTGCCTCTTAGGGATATGCTGTTTTTGGAGAAGGGAGGTCAGGAAACTTCTTCTGTGGAATGCATGCAGAAGGCGAAGAAGACCTGGCTGCAGTTTTCCTGCAGGATATTCTATGAGGACGGCAGACCTGCGGATCAGATCATTGTGGTACAGAATATCACAAAACTGAAGACGCAGAACGAAGAACTTCTCTATATGGCGTATTATGACGGACTTACAGGACTGTACAACCGGAACTATTTTGTACGTCTCCTGACGGAGTTCCTACGGCGCGCGAAAGAAGATAACCGGCTGGTCAGTGTGCTGGTCATCGATATTGACGATTTCCGTAAGGTCAACGACGGACTTGGAATCGTGGCAGGAGACGAACTGGTACAGCAGTTCGGATCTTTCTTAAAGGAATTCAACAGTGACGATGTGATCGTCTGCCATCTGACCAGTGATGTCTACTGCATGGCAATCTATGATTCCTGCGGTGACAGAAGCGTGGAACACATTCATAAGGAGATTGTGAAGCGTACCAGAGAACCTTTTTATCTGGTGGGCGGACAGGTATTGAATATTACTGTAAGCGTAGGCGTTGCGGAATATCCGGAAGCTGCTACATCCGCACTGGAACTGATTAACTGTGCCGAGATCGTTATGTTTAAAGGGAAGTCCATGGGCAAGAACCGGATCCAGTATTTCGATACGCCGATCCTGAATGATTTTCTGAAAAATGTGGAACTGGACAGCAAATTAAAAGAAGCGGTATTTGATCATAACTTTATTCTGTATTATCAGCCCCAGTACTACGCGGGGAATCAGAAACTGCGCGGAATGGAAGCGCTGATCCGCTGGAAGGACGGCGACGGGAAAATGATCAGCCCAGCGAAGTTCATTCCGATTGCAGAGAAAAACGGCACGATTATCCCTATCGGCAACTGGGTACTGGAACAGAGCATCCGGACATTTTCCGAATGGAGGAACCGGTACGGCGTTCCGTTTGTATTGTCTGTCAATATCTCCGCACTGCAGTACCAGAAGGAAGACTTCGTAGATTCGCTGTTACATATTATCCGCAAATATGATGTGTCTCCGGAGGAGATCGAACTGGAGATCACAGAGAGCATACTGATCGATGATTTCCGGGCAGTGACTGAGAAAATGCAGCTGTTAAAAGAATATGGCATCCGCATTTCCTTAGATGATTTCGGAACGGGATTTTCCTCCCTGTCTTACTTAAAGAAGCTTCCAATCAATACGCTGAAGATCGATAAATCCTTTACGGATACGCTGCTTACGGATTCCGCTACCAGAATCATTACGGAATCCATTGTCAGTATGGTGAAATCCTTAGGATTTGAATCTATTGCCGAGGGAGTGGAGGAAGAACAGCAGTATAAATATCTGCGTGCCATCGGCTGTGATATCATTCAGGGATATCTGTTCGGAAAACCGCTGTCCCAGGAGGAGATCGAACAGCTATTACAGAAGATATACTGATCAGTTGTTGCAGAAAGAATGAGGCTGCCATGTTAACTGGAAGGGAACAGGAAACAGCTTTTTTGGAAAATCATTATAAGAGACCGGGGAGTCAGATACTGGTGGTATATGGACAGAGAGGCGTTGGTAAGACGGCTCTCTTAACCGCTTTTGCGGAAAAAAAGCAGACCATACGATATACCGCTCCCAACTGCTCTTCCAGGGAAATGTGCTATCAGTGGGGACAGGAGCTTAGAGAACAGGGGAAAGAGATTTCACGGAACCCTTCCTGGGAAGAAGTATTACAGTGTGTATCCGGAGAAAAAAGTGATCGCAAAAAAGTTCTGATCATAGAAAATTTTCATTATCTGCTAAAGGGGGATACCTTTTTTTTACAGGAATTGATCCGTTATCTGAAAGAACACAGGGAGGTTTCTCTTCTTGTAATTCTTACGACCTATGCATCCGGATGGGTGGAGAACAGTATGATCTCTAAAATAGGGAACCTGGCATTTTCTGTCAGTGGTTTTCTGAAGGTCAAAGAGCTGCCTTTTTCAGTAATGCGCCGGATTTTCCCAGGTGGGACGCTTCAGAAGAGCATAGAACTCTATGCGGTGTTAGGCGGAATGCCGGGATTATGGAAACTGTTGGAACTGTCAGCTTCTGTGGAGGAGAATCTGACGACGCTTTTTTTAGAAAAAAACAGTTTTCTTCCGGAACTGATGATCAAATGGCTGTCGGAAGAACTGCGGGAGACTGCTGTCTACAATACCATCCTTGCCACCATAGCAGATGAGAAGAACGGCAAGCTGAATGCTATGTATGCCCGTACCGGATTCTCCCGGGCGAAGATCAGTGTCTATCTGAAGAATCTGATGGAACTGGAGCTGGTGGAAAAAGTACTGCCCGGAACCTATGAGATCAGCAATTCTTTTATACGGTTTTATTTCCGTTTTCTGTTTCCTCACCAGACTGCCTGGAGAAGAGATAATGGCAGAGCTTTTTATGAAACATATATCCGTGAGGATTACAGTAGCTTTGTGAGATCCGCATACCGGAGAATCTGTCAGGAGATATTGCAGGCAGATTTCCATACGGTGGAACTGAAGAAGGCGGCACAGGGGAGAACATATTTTTTATGCAAAGATACTGCAGGAAAAAAGATCGTAGTGGATTATTCCGGTACGGTATGTTATACTTCGGAAGATTATGACGCACTGCAGACAGCGTTGAAAAGCATCCGGATGGAAACGGATGAGATAATAATATTTTGTGAGAATGGTTATGAAAATGCACTGGCGGAGAAAGTGTCCGGAAAGCTACAGTTTCGCAGCGTGGGTGTGTGATTTATGACAGGAAGACGGTAATACGTGGGTAAAAATTTATTTATTGCAGAGAAACCCAGCGTGGCAAGGGAATTTGCCAACGCTTTAAAATATAATATGCGTTCCAAAGACGGATATCTGGAGTCGGAAGAAGCCATTGTTACCTGGTGTGTGGGACATCTGGTGACCATGAGCTATCCGGAGGTGTACGATGAGAAATTTAAGAGATGGAGCTTCGAGACACTTCCTTTTCTCCCGGCGGAATTCAAATACGAAGTCATTGAAAATGCCAGGAAACAATATACCATCGTGAGTTCCCTGCTAAACAAAGAGGATGTCTCTACCATCTATGTCTGCACTGACTCCGGGCGGGAGGGAGAATATATCTATCGGCTCGTGGAGCAGATGGCGGGCGTGCAGGGCAAAGAGCGGAAGCGTGTATGGATCGATTCCCAGACGGAGGAGGAGATCTTACGTGGGATCAGGGAAGCCAAGGATCTCTCAGCGTATGATAATCTGGGGAATGCTGCTTATCTGCGTGCCAAGGAGGATTACCTGATGGGAATCAACTTCTCCAGGGCACTGACTTTGAAATACGGCAAGACTGTAAAGGATTACCTGAAGAGGGACCGTGCGGTGATCTCTGTGGGGCGTGTCATGACCTGCGTCCTGGGCATGATCGTTAACAGAGAGAGGGAAATCCGGTCGTTTACCAAGACTCCTTTTTACCGGGTGATCGGCAATTTTAAGCTGCAGGAGAAGCCATTTACCGCAGAGTGGAGAGCCGTGGAGGGTTCAAAATACTATAATTCTCCTGTATTGTATAAGGAGAACGGTTTTAAGAAAAAAGAGGATGCCGAGCGACTGATCGGGGAACTTTCTGCGGAACCTGCGGGACCGGCGACCGTCATCGGCATCGAGAAGAAAAAAGAGAACAAAAATGCGCCGCTTTTATATAATCTGGCAGAGCTGCAGAATGACTGTTCCAAATACTTTAAGATCAGTCCGGACGAGACGCTTAGGATTGTTCAGGAATTATATGAAAAAAAGATGACCACTTACCCCAGAACGGATGCCAGAGTTCTGTCTACGGCAGTGGCAAAGGAAATCCATAAAAATATCGGAGGACTTCGTAATTATGCTCTGGCAGCACCTTTCGCCAAAGAAGTATTAGAGCAGGGCACCTATAAAAATATAGCAAAGACCCGGTATGTGAACGATAAGCAGATCACGGATCACTATGCCATTATCCCTACCGGACAGGGCCTGAACAATCTGGCGGGGCTGGCCCCTACTGCGGCAAAAGTATACGAGGTCATTGTACGTCGGTTTTTAAGTATTTTCTATCCGCCGGCAGTCTATCAGAAGTTCTCACTTACATTACAAGTAAAGGAAGAAAGCTTTTTTGCCAGCTTCAAGGTGTTGATACAGGAAGGATATCTGAAGGTGACTGATTTCTCCTTCAAAAAGGAGAATACGGCCCAGAAGGAGGACAAAGAGAACGAGAATGAAAGTGCCGATGAAAAATGTGATGCAGAGCTTACCAATCTGCTGACACATCTGAAAAAAGGAGATACCTTATCCGTAGATACCTACGAGATCAAAGAAGGCGAGACTTCTCCACCCAAGCGATATACCTCAGGCAGCATCATCCTGACCATGGAAAATGCGGGACAATTCATAGAAGATGAGGAACTGCGGGCACAGATCAAGGGAAGTGGTATCGGCACCAGCGCTACGAGAGCGGAGATCCTGAAGAAACTGGTGAACATCGAGTATCTGGCACTGAATAAAAAGACCCAGGTACTGACGCCTACCCAAATGGGAGAGATGATCTACGATGTGGTATCGGATTCCATAAGACCGCTTTTGAATCCGGCATTGACAGCCAGCTGGGAAAAAGGACTTACCATGGTGGCAGACGGTGTCATCACACCGGATGATTACATGGGGAAGCTTACGGATTTCGTGGGCAGGAGAACCGTTGCCGTGCGTGGACTGAACAATCAGGGAGTGCTCTGGAGACAGTTCCAGGCTACGGAAGAGTTTTACCAGAAGAAACAAAAGCAATCCAATGCGAAAAATAAAGAATAAAGAAGAGGAGAAACTATTATGGAAAATATTACGATTGAAAATCTGTATGATCTGACAGAGACCATTGCGGCAGAACTGTTCACCGAGGCAGAGTATCCCTGGGAGGTGCTTCCCAGGATCCACGATTTTATTTTGGAACTGGGCAAGAGACTGCCGGAGGAAATCTATGAAAAAAGAGGCGAGGATATCTGGGTGGCTAAAAACGCAAAAGTTGCTCCTACTGCCTGCCTGAACGGACCGCTGATCATTGATGAGGAAGCGGAGATCCGTCACTGCGCATTTGTCCGTGGCAATGCCATTGTGGGAAAGGGTGCGGTAGTCGGCAATTCCACCGAACTGAAGAACGTGGTCCTGTTCAATAAAGTACAGGTGCCACATTATAATTATGTGGGAGACAGCGTGCTGGGCTTTAAGTCTCATATGGGAGCCGGTTCTATTACTTCCAATGTAAAAAGCGATAAGACACTGGTTGTTGTGAAGAACGGCGAGGAAAAGATCGAGACTGGACTGAAGAAAATGGGAGCCATGTTAGGTGACCATGTGGAAGTAGGCTGCAACAGCGTACTGAACCCGGGAACTGTCATCGGACGTAATTCCAATGTGTATCCTACCTCTTGCGTCAGAGGCGTGATCCCTGCCGGACATATCTTCAAGAGACCCGGTGAGGTTGTGAAAAAATCTGATATTTAAAAAATTGATCAATATTATCTAATGCATCGATGAAATCAGTTTGACGAATGCCCTTTTATGGTTTATGATATTTATCAGTGCAACGCTTTGACGGGTTAAAGCGTCTATGCATTACAGTAAGCGGATCGAAAGATCTGCAGAAAAGAGGGCATTTATTATGAAAAAGAAATTATTATCTGTTGTACTTACCGCAGTAATGGCAGCGACTGTTCTGACAGGCTGTGGCAGCACCGATAACGGAACTGCTTCTACCACAGCAGGTAGCGCAGCACAGACTGAAGCAGCAGCTTCCACAGACGGCAAGGTATATAACATCGGTATCTGCCAGCTGGTAGAGCATGAGGCTCT
Source organism: Simiaoa sunii (assembly GCF_014337175.1). Classification (GTDB taxonomy): domain Bacteria; phylum Bacillota; class Clostridia; order Lachnospirales; family Lachnospiraceae; genus Acetatifactor; species Acetatifactor intestinalis. Next base: position 1,609,559 of record NZ_CP060633.1, read on the forward strand.
GGATGCAGCTACCCAGGGATTCCAGGATGCATTAAAAGATAAGCTTGGTGATAATGTAAAATTCGATCTGCAGAATGCACAGGGTGAGCAGACCACAGCAGCTACCATCTGTAATGGTTTTGTATCTGATGGTGTGGATCTGATCCTTGCAAATGCTACGTCTCCTTTACAGAGTGCAGCAGCAGCTACGACCTCGATCCCTATCTTAGGTACTTCCGTAACCGACTATGCTACCGCGTTAGAGATCTCTGACTGGTCCGGTGCTACCGGCAGAAATATTTCCGGTACTTCCGATCTGGCTCCCATTGAAGAGCAGGAAGCTATGTTAAAGGAACTGTTCCCGGACGTAAAGCAGGTTGGTCTGTTATATTGTTCTGCAGAAGCAAACTCACTGTATCAGATCCAGCTGTTTGAGGCTGCTTTGGACAAGGACGGTATTGCTTATAAAGAGTATGCGATCGCTGATACCAATGAAGTACAGTCTGTAACTACTGCAGCGGCAGGAGAGTGCGATGTTCTGTATATTCCTACCGACAACACGCTGGCATCTGTAACCGAGACCGTATACAACGTAGTAGCTCCCGCTAAAGTTCCTGTCATCGCAGGTGAAGAGGGTATCTGCAACGGTTGTGGCGTAGCTACCTTATCCATCAGTTACTATGATCTGGGATATGCTACCGGTGAGATGGCATACGAGATCCTGGCTGAGGGCGCAGACATCACTACCATGGATGTTCGCTACGCTCCCAACGTTACCAAGAAATATAATGCGAAGATCTGTGAGGAACTTGGCATCACTGTTCCCGATGATTATGTAGCAATTCAGTAAGTATTCAGTCAATTAAGTACGGAAACAAAATATACTTCGATAGGGATAGCGCCAGATAAGCGGTATCCCTATCGGAAGTTTTAGGAGGAAAAAGAAATGTCTTACTTTATGTCACTGAATCCCCTTTCCCTGTTCAGGGCAATGCCGGGATCAATAGCGCAGGGAATGATCTGGGGAGTCATGGCACTGGGAGTGTATATTACGTTCCGCCTGCTGGATTTTGCTGATCTGACCGTGGATGGTTCCATTGCAACCGGTGCTGCGGTATCCGTTATGCTGATTCGTGCGGGAGTTTCTCCTATAGCTACGCTGCCCATTGCTTTCCTGGCCGGAGCATTGGCAGGCATGGTAACGGGACTGCTGAACACCACACTGGGAATCCCCGGAATTCTGGCAAGTATTCTGACGCAGATCTCCCTGTATTCCATTAATCTGAATATCATGGGCAAAGCAAACCAGCCGGTCAGCGTAGATAATTATCCGCTGGTGGTATCTTTGCGTTATGTGACGGACGGTTCGGTGAGCAGACTTCTCTTTTTCCTGGGAATGATCGTATTTTTACTGGCACTGATCGCTGTGATGTACTGGTATTTTGGAACAGAACAGGGACATGCTATCCGTGCTACGGGCTGTAACAGCAATATGGCGAGAGCACAGGGCATCAATACCAACTTTATCAAGGTGCTGGCACTGATGATCTCCAACGGTCTGGTAGGTCTGTGTGGTGCGCTGTACGGACAGTTCCAGGGGGCGTCGGATGTCAATATGGGACGTGGAGCCATTGTCATCGGTCTGGCAGCTGTTATTATCGGTGAGGTACTTTTCGGTAAATTCGCCAGCAAGAGAAAACTTGCTTTTGCATTTACTCTGGCATCTGTAATTCTGGGTGCAGTGATCTACTACATGGTATATCAGTTTGTTCTGTGGCTGAAGATGCCTTCAGAGGATATGAAATTGTTCTCCGCTATCGTAGTTGCCATTTTCCTGGCAATTCCTTACTTGAAGGAGAAGAGAACACTTCGGAAAGGAGCGTCAAAATAATGGCTTACGCATTGGAGATACAGGATATACATAAAGTATTTAACAGAGGAACCATCAATGAAAAGGTGGCATTAAATGGGGTAAATTTAAATTTAAATCCCGGGGATTTCGTGACCATCATCGGAGGTAACGGCGCCGGTAAATCCACCACGCTGAATGCCATTGCCGGTGTATGGCCCATTGATTCCGGTAAGATTATTATCGACGGCACGGATATTACGAGCCTGCCGGAGCATAAGAGAGCAAAGTACCTGGGAAGAGTATTCCAGGATCCTATGACGGGAACTGCCGCCACCATGGATATCGAAGAGAACATGGCAATTGCCTTAAGACGCGGCGAGAAGAGAACTCTTCGCTGGGGCGTTTCCAGAGAGGACAGAGAACTGTTCCGTGAAAAGTTACAGACGCTCGGACTGGGACTGGAGGATCGTATGACCAGCAAGGTAGGTCTTCTGTCCGGTGGTCAGCGTCAGGCTATCACACTTTTGATGGCGGCCTTAAAGCAGCCGAAGCTTCTGTTGTTAGATGAACATACTGCAGCATTGGATCCCAAGACAGCAGCAAAAGTACTGGAGATCAGTGACAAGATCATCGCTGAGAATCAGCTGACTGCCATGATGGTAACTCATAATATGAAAGATGCCATCGTACACGGTAACCGTCTGATCATGATGCACGAAGGCAAAGTTATCTACGATGTGGCTGGAGAAGAGAAGAAGAATCTTCAGGTAAAGGATCTGCTTGCTAAGTTCGAAGAAGTCAGCGGCGGAGAATTCGCCAATGACCGCATGATGCTAGCGTAAAAATTTAGGACACGTTGCCAATTTCGGCAACGTGTTTTTACGTTAACTTGAGAGTTACGAAAGAATAGCCGCGCATAGGCAAAATAAGAACCGTGATTGGGTGCTTGCTCACAAGTCGCTGCTTTTGTTTTTGACTTTATACTGTGTGTGAAGAGGCAAGCTTTTTTGTATTAAAATCGCTATTTTGGGCTGAAAAAATACAAAAACAGGAGATTTTAGGCTTATATAAGAGGTTATTTTCGCTGAAATGGAAAAAATAATAAAATCCGTACAAAAATGTTTGATTTAGAAGTTTTTTTGTACGGATTTTGCTATTTTGATACGATTTCCACCAAAGCAATAGAAAGATGGCTACTGGTTTTTTGAAAGCTTTTCAAAACGCAGAACTCCCGTAATATGCAGTGCCATGTCGAAGATGTTTGTCGGAGGATGTTGATATTTTCTAGAAAAGTGCTGAAAGACAGGGGGAAAGCGGACACGATGTCCGCGTCAGCCGATTGTCGACATGGATGTCGACTGTAGGCGGCCCCGTCATGTTGAGAACCACTCATCACTTTTCGTAGAAAATTCACATCCGGAGACCTTACATCGAGACATGTGTATCGCATGTTCCGGGAGTTCGTGGATTTTATGGCAACCCTACGTTACGAGCCATGCACTCAATTCATAAATGTGTCGCAAAGGGCGCTCCACATTTATTTCATTGACGGCTGTCGCCGTATAAAAATAGAACGAAACAACCTCTTGTGTGAGCAAGCTCCCACCGAGGTATTCCGTTCTATTTTTGCATGGCTCGTAACTTTCAAGTTAAAATAAAACTTTAGTCTTTATATTAAATGGGTTCTTTGTTATAATAATCGCGGTTAGTATGTAGTAACAAAATCATTAAATGAAATAGATACATAGAAAAGGAGAATAATATGACAGCAAAAGAAATGCTCGGTAAGGTGGATCATACGCAACTGAAGGCATTCGCTACCTGGGAGGATATTCAGAAGTTGTGTGATGAGGCAATCCAATATCATACCGCCAGTGTATGTGTGCCTCCCTGTTATATTAAGAGAATCCATGACGCCTACGGGGAGAAGATCAATATCTGTACCGTAGTGGGATTCCCGTTAGGCTACAGCGTGACAGAAGCAAAGGTGGCAGAAGTACGTAAGGCACTGGAAGATGGTTGTAACGAGATCGATATGGTAGTCAATATCAGTGATGTGAAGAACGGTCTGTTTGACAAAGTGGAAGAAGAGATCCGAACACTGAAAAAAGAGTGTGGAGATCACATCCTCAAGGTTATCATCGAGACCTGCTATCTGACGGAGGAAGAGAAGATCGCCATGTGTAAGGCAGTAACGGATGCAGGTGCGGACTTCATTAAGACTTCTACAGGATTCGGAACCGGTGGTGCCACGAAAGAAGATGTAGAACTGTTCAAAAAATACATTGGTCCCAAGGTAAAGATCAAGGCGGCAGGCGGAGTGTCCAGCATGGAAGATCTCGAGATGTTCTTAGAGCTTGGCTGTGACCGTATCGGTACCTCCAGAGCCGTAGGCCTCTGTAAGGGCGAACTTACCGAAGGATATTAAGTTTTTGAAAGGAACAAAACAATGGAAAACAAAGTAATTCAGGACAGACTTGCACTTCTCAGAGCGAAGATGCAGGAGGAAGGCATTGATTTTTATATGATGCCCACAGCGGATTTTCATAACTCCGAATACGTAAACGACTATTTTAAAGTAAGAGAATATTTCAGTAACTTTACCGGTTCCAACGGTACGCTGTTAGTATGGAAGGACGGCGCCGGACTGTGGACCGACGGCAGATATTTCATTCAGGCAGAGGCAGAATTGGAAGGGACAGGCGTAGAACTGTTCCGCATGTTGCAGGAAGGTGTTCCTTCCATCGAAGAGTTTCTGGAGCAAAACATACAGCAGGGTCAGACCTTAGGCTTCGACGGCAGAGTCATTGCAGCCATGGACGGTAAAAAATACGAAAAGGTACTGGCAAAGGCGCAGATCTGTATCGCTTATGAGAAAGATCTTGCAGACAGCATATGGACGGACAGACCGGATTTCCCGGCCGGAAAAGTAACGGTACTGGACGAGAAAATTGCCGGCAAGAGTGTGGAAGAGAAACTCACGCAGACCAGAGAGAAGATGGCAAAGGACTGTGCCAATGCACTGCTTTTGACCAAACTGGACGATCTGATGTGGCTCTTCAATATCCGTGGCTGCGATGTGGAATGCAACCCGGTGGCAATGTCTTATGCTTATATTACGGAGGATACCGCCACATTGTTTATCCAGCAGAAAGCACTGGATACGCAGGTGTCAGAATACCTTGCAGCACATCACATCGATGTGAAGGAATACGATACTGTCGTAGACTTTCTGAAATCACTTCCTGCAGGCAATGTGATCCTCGTGGATAACAGATATTGCAGTTATACTTTATATAAGACACTGCAGAAGAACCAGCAGCTGATAGAGGGTAAGAATCCCACTGAACTGTTGAAAGCCATCAAGAATCCGGTGGAACAGGCGAGAATGCAGGAGATTTTTCTGAAGGACAGCGTTGCGGTAACCAAATTCATCTACTGGCTGAAAACTCATGTAGGAAAAGAGAAGATCACCGAAGTGACCGCCGCAGACTATCTGGAACAGAAGAGAAGAGAGATTCCGGAATTCTTAGACCTTTCCTTCCCAACGATTGCAGGCTATAAGTCCAATGCTGCCATGATGCATTACGAGGCAACACCGGAGAACTGTGCAACTCTGGAGCCGGAAGGAATGCTTTTGGTAGATTCCGGCGGACAGTATCTTGGCGGTACCACTGATGTAACCAGAACCATCGCATTAGGTCCTGTCTCCGATGAGATAAAAAAGCATTATACCATGGTGGCTGCTGCAGTGATGCAGCTGACCCACGCCCACTGGCTCTACGGCTGTACCGGACGGAATCTGGATATTCTGGCAAGACAGCCTATCTGGGATATGGATATTGATTACCAGTGCGGCACCGGGCATGGTGTGGGATACATTCTGAACGTACACGAAGGTCCCCAGAACATGCGTTGGAGATTCACTGGAGGTATGGTGGAAGCCGTGTTCGAAGACGGCATGGACATCACCAATGAGCCTGGTATCTACATCCAGGGCAGCCACGGCATTCGTATCGAGAACGTGATGCTGGCGAAAAACGATGTGAAGAACGAGTACGGTCAGTTCATGCATTTCGAGACTCTGACCTGGGTGCCTGTCGATAGAGAAGCCATTGACGAAAAATATTTGAACGATACCCAGATAAAATATCTGCACGAGTATCAGAAGACCGTCTACGAGAAGATTTCTCCTTATCTGAATGAGGAAGAAAAAGAATGGCTGGCGGCAGAAACCGGAGTGAAGTAAAGAGAATATAAAATTGGTATAAAATTTTTAACGGTTTCTTGACTTTTTTACTGGGTTTTGAGATAATACACACGATGTGGCAGAAGATAAAGACACATATAAAGAATAAAGGAAAGAGGTTAATGTAAGATGGCAGAGATTAATTTAAGCAAGTACGGCATCACCGGAACCACAGAAATCGTTCACAATCCTTCTTATGAAGAATTATTCAAAGAAGAGATGAAGCCTGAACTGGAAGGCTACGAGAAAGGTCAGGAGACCGAACTCGGTGCGGTAAACGTTATGACCGGTATATATACAGGACGTTCTCCCAAAGATAAGTTCATCGTTGAAGATGAGAACTCCAGGAACACTGTATGGTGGACTTCTGATGAGTACAAGAACGACAACCATCGTATGTCTCAGGAAACATGGGCTGCTGTAAAGGATATCGCTAAGAAGGAGCTGTCCAACAAGAGACTGTTCGTTGTAGATGCATTCTGCGGCGCTAACAAGGACACTCGCATGGCTATCCGTTTCATCGTTGAGGTAGCTTGGCAGGCTCATTTCGTAACCAACATGTTCATCAAACCCACCGAGGAAGAGCTGAAGAACTTCGAGCCTGATTTCGTAGTTTACAACGCATCCAAGGCTAAGGTTGAGAATTACAAGGAGCTTGGTCTGAATTCCGAGACTTGTGTAGCTTTCAATATTACCAGCCGTGAGCAGGTTATTGTGAATACATGGTACGGCGGAGAGATGAAGAAGGGTATGTTCTCCATGATGAACTACTACCTGCCTCTGAAGGGCATCGCTTCCATGCACTGCTCCGCAAACACCGATATGAACGGTGAGAACACCGCTATCTTCTTTGGTCTGTCCGGAACCGGTAAGACCACTCTGTCTACCGATCCTAAGCGTCTGCTGATCGGTGATGACGAGCACGGTTGGGATGACAACGGCGTATTCAACTTTGAAGGTGGATGCTACGCTAAGGTTATCAACCTGGACAAGGATTCCGAGCCCGACATCTACAACGCAATCAAGAGAGATGCTCTGCTTGAGAACGTAACCGTTGATGCTAACGGCAAGATTGATTTCAACGATAAGAGCGTTACCGAGAATACTCGTGTATCTTATCCTATCAACCATATTAAGAATATTGTACGTCCTATTTCTTCCGCACCCGCAGCTAAGAACGTAATCTTCCTGTCTGCTGATGCATTCGGCGTACTGCCTCCCGTATCTATTCTGACTCCGGAGCAGACCCAGTACTACTTCCTGTCCGGTTTCACAGCTAAGTTAGCTGGTACCGAGCGTGGTATTACCGAGCCTACCCCTACCTTCTCTGCTTGCTTCGGCCAGGCATTCCTGGAGCTGCATCCTACCAAGTATGCAGAAGAGCTGGTTAAGAAGATGGAGAAGAACGGTGCTAAGGCATACCTTGTAAATACCGGATGGAACGGAACCGGCAAGCGTATCTCCATTAAGGATACCCGTGGTATCATCGATGCTATTCTGAATGGTGCGATCAAGACCGCTCCTACCAAGAAGATTCCTTACTTCGATTTTGAGGTTCCTACCGAGTTAACCGGTGTTGATACCGGAATTCTGGATCCCAGAGATACCTACGCTGATCCTTCCCAGTGGGAAGAGAAGGCAAAGGATCTGGCTCAGAGATTCATCAAGAACTTCGCTAAATATGAAGGAAATGATGCAGGTAAGGCTCTGGTTGCTGCTGGCCCTCAGATGTAATCTTACTTACAGACAAATGCAAATAGGAAGGCTGTCTCTTTGGAGGCAGCCTTTTTTGGTAAAAATTACAGTTGTAAAATAGAAACAGAGTAGATATAATATACTTAACCTGAGATGTGCGATAACTCTTACCAGTTTTGAACCTACATTTACTTTAAACGGGATTCCTATATTGCCAAGTGGCTGTCAAGCCCTCACTCCGCAAGGAGGATTGGAAGGGAAGGCAAAAGGTTGGTTGCGGTTACCCACCTAGCATTGCTAGGAGTCAAAAGGTAAGAGGCGGCATTTTGGGGATAACAATACAAAAGAGAGAGCAGTCCTTTGGGGCTGCTCTTTTAAGGCTTAATTATCAAATCAGGCGGGGATCATTTGAAGAAAAATTTGAAGAAAAACAGACTACTTGAGAATTATTATAAACTTCCGAAAGGACAGAGAATACAGCTGAAGAAATACCTGTGCATTTTAGCTGTGGCATTTCTTCTTTTTTTGCTTTTCATAAATTTGTTACATAGCTGTGGATGGGAGGACACGGATACCCCCGAAATGTCGGAGACTTCGCCGCAGCATATCCCGGTAGTACAGAAATTTAAAAATGTATGGATCACGGATGCGGAAGCTGACCGGATCACTATTTTCTGTGACGGAGAGAAGGAGACCTTTTTCCTGGAGGCAGAAACAGAAGGTTCCGATTCTGTTCCGGCACCGGAGCAGATGCGGGAACAGCTGGCGGATGTAGAACTTACAGATGAACTGGTGAGTGCGGTTGCTCTGAAGACGGATAAGTTTACAGGAAGAGTGCTGTCAGCGAATGAAAACGGCATTGAGATCGAAGGCCGGGGCAGAATTCCTCTGGCAGAGGATTACAAAGGATATCGTTTGTATCGGGAGCTTACCATGTGCACGTTCGCGGATCTGACCTTTGGCTATGCCAATGCGGATTTTATCCAGGAGAATGGTGCGATCTGCGGTATTCTCTTAGCCAGAGAGGCGAATATGGAAGACATCCGGGTGTTGATTAAGGCTTCGGATTATGCGGATATTCTGCATACAGAAGTAACACTGACGGCAGACAGCGATTTCCTGCTGCAATACGGAAGTGGGGAAAATATACAGGAAGAATTGTTCCCCAAAGGAGACAAGATTACCATAGACATGGACAGTGATTATTTTGTGGGGGAGCGTATCAGTATAGTTCCTGCGGTATTGACGGGCAGAATTCAGCTGCTTAGTGTAAACAGAAGCCAGGGAATACCTTCCTACAGAGGTCATATCGAACTGCTCAGAACAGCAGAGGGCATCGCCGTGGTGAATGAGCTGCCGCTGGAGGAATATCTCTTCAGTGTGGTGCCCAGTGAGATGCCGTCATCTTACCCGTTAGAAGCTCTGAAAGCGCAGGCAATCTGCGCCAGAACCTATGCCTACGGACATATGCTCAGAGCAGGATACCCCCGGTATGGAGCCCATGTGGATGACAGCACTTCCTATCAGGTCTATAACAACATCACAGAGGCAGACAGCACCACTACGGCGGTAAAGGAAACCTACGGACAAATGATTTTGACAGACGAAGGCACTGTGGCGAACACCTATTATTATTCGACCTCCTGCGGTGTGGGAACTACAGCAAGCATATGGAAAACTGCGGAGGCGCAGATGCTTGATTATCTGAAAAGCAGCCGGCTGAGGCCAAGCCCGGAGAATCCGGTGCAGACGGATGACGGGGCGGTAGCTACAGGCAGTACGGAGATTACCGCGGAAACAATTGCAGAGGAGCTGAGCGAAGAAGAGTCCTTTCGGGATTTTATTACCCAAACTCATGCAGAGGATTATGAAGCGCAGGAAGGGTGGTACCGTTGGACATATACGGTAAAAGAGATCGATGTGGACCGGATACTTGAGACCCTGAAGAATCGTTATGAAGCCAACGGGAAGCTGATCTTGACTCTGAAGGATGGTGACTACAGCAGTCAAAGCATAAAAAACTTTTCTAAGGTTACGGATATCACCATTGTAAAACGGGGACCCGGCGGTGTGGCAGATGAATTGGTCATTGCCACAGATAAAGGAACCTACAAGATCATCTCGGAATATAATATCAGAGCAGTACTATGTGATGGCGTGACCAGGGTGGTCAGACAGGACGGCAGTGAAGTAAGCATGCCCAGCCTCCTGCCCAGTGCATTTTTTGTGATTGAACCTAGCCATGATAAGAAAAATATGATAGGATATAACATTATCGGCGGTGGATTCGGCCATGGCGTGGGAATGAGCCAGAACGGTGCTAAAAATATGGCACTTCAGGGGCTTGGCGCGGAACAGATCCTTAACTTTTTCTATGAAGGATGCGAGATATGCTCAGGACAATAATCAGCATTTGGCGGGATTTTTCCAGCCAGATGAAAAAACAGAATATCAGCGCTTATGCATCGAGTACAGCATTTTTCCTGTTTTTGTCGGTGATTCCGATGCTGATGGTAGTCTGCGCGGTGATTCCTTATACCCCGGTGACGGAGCAGAATCTGATCACTGCACTGACAGATGTGACGCCGGATATTGCGGATGCCATGGTGGAGAGTCTGGTCGTGGATGTGTATGAGAGTTCGGTTGGAATCCTGCCTGTGGCTCTGATCGCCATGGTCTGGTCGGCGGCGAAGGGTGTCATGGCACTGATGCGGGGATTAAATGCGGTCAATGGTGTGGACGAGAAGCGTAATTACTTCGTGATCCGTTTTATTGCAAGCTTTTATACGTTGATCATGCTTGTAGTGTTGATCTTGTCGCTGTTTTTTATGGTATTTGGCAATCAGCTGGTGGATATTGCATTACATAGGATTCCGCAGCTACAGATGTTTGTGAGTCTCCTGATGAATTTCCGCTTTCTGTTCGTATGGGCGGTGCTGATTCTTTTGTTTGGACTGATTTATACATATATCCCGGACACAAAGCTGAAATTCACGGAACAGGTTCCGGGAGCCTGCTTTGCTGCGGTAGTATGGAGTGTATTTTCCTGGGGATTTTCCATGTATGTGTCCTATGGAAATGGGTATAGTATTTACGGAAGTCTGACCATTATTGTGATCATTATGCTGTGGATGTATTTCTGTATGTATATCATTCTGATCGGTGCTTATCTGAACCGGTATTTCCGTCCGGTGAACAGGGTGCTGGTAAATCATGCCAGCAGTAAGAGCGAACTGGCGAGAGAGAACCGTAGACGCATCCGGGAGATCAAGAAGATCCAGCGCAGAAAAAAACATTATACGGAGATCGACAGGGATCCTAAGGAGAAGGATGAAAATCTGACAGACAGGAATTGAACTGCGGACGCAAATGTAGTACACTGATACGGAGAGGGCGAGGAACCTCTCCTGTTGTAGTTATAGTAAAAGAGTATCCGGAAGACGGATGCGGAAATGAGGATAAATATGGAAAAGAAAAACACCTGGGAGACCTATTCTTCCAAACAGTTAAAAGAGCTGGAGAAAATAAACGCACAGTATCGTGATTTCTTAGACAACGGTAAGACCGAGAGAGAGTGCATTGACACCATTGTCAATACCATTGAGAAGTCCGGTTACCGTGAACTGGAGAGCCTGATCAAAGAGGGCACTGCTCTTAAAACCGGAGATAAGGTATACAGCGTATGGATGAACAAATCCATCGCCATGTTCCAGATCGGCCGTAAGCCCATGACAGATGGAATGAACATCCTCGGAGCCCATATCGACAGTCCCAGACTGGATGTAAAGCAGAATCCCCTGTATGAGGATGGCGGATTCGCTTATCTGGACACCCATTATTACGGTGGTGTGAAGAAGTACCAGTGGGTGACTATTCCCCTGGCAATCCATGGTGTGATCGTGAAAAAAGACGGTACCTGTGTAGAGATCAATATCGGCGAGAACGAGGATGATCCTGTATTCTTTGTATCCGATCTGTTGATCCATCTGGCACAGGAGCAGCTGGAGAAAAAGGCAGCAAAGGTCATCGAGGGCGAAGCTCTGGATATTATCGTAGGCAACAAGCCTCTGCTGATTGATAAAAAGGATAAGAAAAAAGATGAGAAAGAAGCCGGAAAAGAAGCGGTAAAGGCAGGTGTTCTGGATATCCTGAAAGAGACCTATGACATTCACGAAGAAGATTTCGTCTCCGCAGAGTTAGAGATCGTTCCCGCTGGCAAGGCAAGAGAAGCGGGTTTTGACCGCAGCATGATACTGGCTTACGGACAGGATGACAGAGTCTGTGCATATACTTCCATGCAGGCAATGTTAGACAGTGATGTGACCGACCGTACCATGTGCTGTATCTTGGTGGATAAGGAGGAAATCGGTTCTGTTGGTGCTACTGGCATGCAGTCCCATTTCTTCGAAAATGCCGTAGCAGAGGTCATGAATCTGACAGGTGAATACAGTGAACTGCATGTGAGAAGATGCCTGGCACACAGCTGTATGCTGTCTTCCGATGTCAGCAGTGCTTTTGATCCTACCTATGCGTCCAGCTTCGACAAAAAGAACGTGGCATATTTAGGCGGTGGTATGGTCATCAATAAATTCACCGGAGCCAGAGGCAAGTCCGGTTCCAACGATGCCAATGCGGAGTATCTGGCACATCTGCGCCATATCTTCGACAAGGCAGAGGTGAACTTCCAGACTGCAGAGCTTGGTAAGGTCGATTTGGGCGGCGGTGGAACCATCGCATATATTCTGGCATTGTACGGCATGAACGTTATCGACAGCGGTGTGGCAGTGCTGAACATGCATGCACCCTGGGAAGCTACCAGTAAGGCCGACGTATATGAGACATATCGCGGATATAAAGCATTTGTGGAAGGAGCGAGCCTGTAATGGCAGAGACGACCGAACTGAAAAAATCAGACTTTTACTTTGATCTGCCCCAGGAACTGATCGCGCAGGATCCGCTGGAGGATCGTTCTTCCTCCAGACTTCTGGTGCTCGATAAAAATACGGGAGAGCTCTCTCATCATATTTTCCGGGATATTATCGACTATCTGCATCCCGGAGACTGTCTGGTGTTAAACAACACCAAGGTTATTCCGGCGAGACTTTTAGGAGAGCGGGAAGGTACTGGCGGACATGTGGAAGTCCTTTTGTTAAAAAGAAAAGAAGCGGATGTCTGGGAGACACTGGTAAAGCCTGGCAAAAAATGTAAGCCCGGTCAGCGCCTGAGCTTCGGAGACGGACTGCTAAAGGCGGAAGTGCTTGAGACTGTAGAAGAAGGCAATCGTTTGATCCGTTTTGAATATGAGGGTATTTTTGAAGAGGTATTGGACAAGTTAGGTGAGATGCCCCTGCCTCCTTATATCACTCATAAACTGAAGGATAAGAACCGTTATCAGACCGTTTATGCAAAATATGAGGGCTCTGCGGCAGCGCCTACAGCGGGTCTCCATTTTACCCGGGAATTGTTGCAGCAGATCGCGGACAAGGGCATTAAGATCGCTTATGTGACCTTACATGTGGGATTAGGGACTTTCCGCCCGGTGAAGGAAGAAAACGTGCTGGAGCATCATATGCATTCCGAGTATTATCAGGTGACGGAGGAAGCAGCGAACACAATCAATGAGACGAAGAGAAAGGGTGGTCGTGTGATCTGCGTGGGTACTACCAGCTGCCGTACCGTGGAGAGTGCCGCGGACGAGCAGGGCATGGTACAGCCCGGCTGTGACAATACTGAGATTTTCATATATCCCGGATATCGTTTCAAGGTGCTGGATGCACTGATCACGAATTTCCATCTGCCGGAGTCTACTCTGGTAATGCTGGTATCGGCACTTGCGGGTAGAGAACATATCCTGCATGCCTACGAAGAAGCAATCCATGAAAAATACAGATTTTTCAGCTTTGGAGACGCCATGTTCATCGCTGACTTAAAAGGAGAAAAATAATGGAAGAAAGAAGACGAAGCAAGCGTACAGAAATGAGTTCCACCCTGATGGTAAAACGCCTGGACCAGGGAGACATGCAGGAAGTCAGCATTGACATCATAGATGTATCTCCCAACGGAGTGGGATTTTTGTGCAAGGAAGTGTTAAGTATCGGTGCAGTGTATGAATCGAAGCTGAGGATTTGGACGCAGGAAGTACTGCATGCGTTCTTACAGATCGTCCGGATCGAAATGAAGGGAGATTCTTATACGTATGGAGCTGTCTTCATCGGAATGTCGGAGAGCGATGCGGCAAGAATCCGCGTGTATCAGACAATCAATGATGAGAAGTAGTAAGAGATGTAAAATGGCAGTCAGTGTAATGGCTGCTATTTTACTTGTATTGTTATATCTGCTCATTTTTGCATTTTCCGGTCAGAATGGTGAGGAATCCGGCTCACTGAGTGCTATGATCTCGGAAAAATGTGCAGAGCTTCTGAATGCTATCTCCGGGAAACACTGGACGCAGAATGTTATCGACAGTATGGCGGCTTATTTTGAACATCCCATCCGTAAGCTGGCCCATTTTTCTGAGTATGCCTGCATGGGAGTGCTATTGTATGGTGTGTGGAGACCCTGGAAGGAGAGAGGATGGAAACTGTATCTTTTGATCGTATGCTGGGTGTTTGTCTCCGCCGGAGCGGATGAATTCCACCAGCTCTTCATTCCGGGACGCTATGGGTGTTTTGCCGATGTGATGCTGGATACCTGCGGTGGTGCGTTCGGACTGCTCGTATGTGCCTGCGCGGAGAAAATGGTACGGCGAAGGAAACAGAAGTCGGGTTTCTAGTTCTTGTTGTGCAGACTGTAGCCCTTTTCGCGAAGAATCTTCGTGGATCTCTCAATGGCTTCTTCCTGATAGAATTCGATGCGCAGCACGCCGCCCTCGTACTCTCTGTTATGGACGATGCCGATGTTCTTGATACTGATATTTTTCAGGGCAAGAATCGTAGCCACGGCGGCAATTTCACCGGGTTCGTCGGCAATGTCGATGGTAATGGCATAGGAACTCTTCAGGGGACCGCTGGCGGTATTGATGAAAGAATCACGGTAGATTCTGGCACTGTCGAACAGCTCGTACAGATCATCACCGCGTTTGGCGTTTAGTTCCTGTTGGATTCCCTGGAGGGAAGCAATGTAGGAAGATAAAAGTGTCGAAATATTTTCTGTATTCGTCAGACAGATCTGCTGCCATACCGTAGCGGAGGAGGAGGCGATTCTGGTGATATCCTTGAAGCCTCCGGCAGCGATCATTTTCATCAACCCGTCTGCAGAATCTTTGTCCCGCACCAGATTTACCAGCGAGGCTGCAATGATATGGGGCAGGTGACTGACTGCAGCAGTGACGTAATCATGCTGTGCCGGATCCAGGATCAGGGGAATGGCTCCTAACTGCTGCACCAGATTCTTATAATCCGTGACCTTATTCTCCGGAACGGAAGCTGTGGGGGTGAGAATGTAGTAGGCATTCTCCAAAAGGACGGCTTTGGAATTAATAAAGCCCACCCGGTCACTTCCCGCCATGGGATGACCGCCGATAAACTGTCTTTCCAGACCGGCTTTTTTGATTTCCTTATGGATCTCACTCTTGACACTTCCCACATCGGTGAGCAGGGTCTTCGGTGAGAGAATTTTTTTTACAGCGGAGAGGTTTTCGTCATTTTTCTGCACCGGAGCACAGAGGAAGAGATAATCGCAGGTGGAGAAAGATGCATCGATTTTTGTGGTGACAGTATTGGCTACGCCGCACTGGGAAGCTTCCCTTAAGGTGTCTGCGTTAATATCGTATGCAATGATCTGAGACTGTGGGAGATTCTGACGAATCGCCCGAGCGATGGAGCCACCGATCAGACCCAGACCGATAAAACCAAAGGTAAGAGTACTCATTATAGTTTTCCTCGATTCTGTTATTTACTGTAAACAAATAGTAAGACAAAGTCGGAAGATGTCTGTTTGTTCTTCAACCACTATAGCAAATTAACGTGCGAAAATCAAGAGAGGGTATACTCTTTTCTGATATTTTCATATTTGCTTGCAAGTGTAATTGAAATATGGCAAGATGTAACTGTTCCTAAATATGCAGAAATTTATGCAGAAATTATAGAAAGCCAATCTTGTATTTACGGGTCGGCTTCGGAAAATCAGGAGGACTCTATTTATGCATTCACCATTGGAAATTGCAAGAAACTATATAGAAGTCGGAATCCATAAAGTAAATCTGTCAATCTTCAAGACGATTTTATTGGGATTCTTCGCCGGCATGTTCATCGGCTTTGCGGGGATCGCATCCACGACGGCATCCAGCACTATCGGCATTGCATCGGTGGCAAAGTTGGTGGGCGCTGCGGTATTCCCGGCAGGTATGGCTATGGTACTTGTAGCGGGCAGTGAACTTTTCACCGGTAATAACCTGATCATACTGGCGGTATTGGAGAAGAAAGTTACCGTATGGAAAATGTTGAAAAACTGGCTGTTTGTCTATATCGGCAACTTTATCGGAGCTGCGTTTGTAGCGGTGTTGGTAGTAGTGGGACGGACACCGGATCTCTTCGGAGAGCAGCTTGCACAGGCAATAGTCAATGCTGCTGCAGCCCGGACGAATTTAAGCGTGGGAGAGGCTTTCGTGCGAGGCATTCTGTGCAATATTCTGGTGTGTATTGCGGTATGGATGTCCTTTGCGGCGAAGCGTGTCTCCGGCAAGCTTCTGACCAGTTATTGGCCTGTCATGCTGTTTGTGTTATGCGGTTTTGAGCACAGTATTGCAGATATGTATTTCGGTGTATGCGGTCTGCTGACAGCACAGGCCTACGGAATTACCGCAGAGAGCCTGACCTGGTTCAATTTCCTTGTAAAAGCCCTCTTGCCTATCACTCTGGGTAACATCGTAGGCGGTGCCGGAATTGTCGGATGCGGTTACTGGCTGGCATACCTCCACAGAACCCCCTATTCCGCAGACACGACAGCTGCCGAGCAGGAAGAGATTGATATTGCGGAAGAGTACTAAATTGAGAGTTAGTGAAATATATTGGAAAAATCCACGAACTCCCGGAGCATGCGATACACATGTCTCGATGTAAGGTCTCCGGATGTGAATTTTCTACGAAAAGTGATGAGTGGTTCTCATCATGACGGGGCCGCCTACAGTCGACATCCATGTCGACAATCGGCTGACGCGGACATCGTGTCCGCTTTCCCCCTGTCTTTCAGCACTTTTCTAGAAAATATCAACATCCTCCGACAAACATCTTCGACATGGCACCGCATACTCCGGGAGTTCTGCGTTTTGGAAAGCTTTCAAAAAGCCAGTAGCCCTGCCATGGGCTATTAGTTTCATAAAAAGATACTTATTTTACTATATTTATGAAAAAAATTCCTAAAATACATTCCTTTTTTTCATAAATTCTATAATATCTCGAATTTTATGAAATTTATTAGTTTTAAAACATAAAAGATGGGGATATTTTTCATAAAAACAACATTTATAACAGTTTTTATGAAAATGCAGAACTTGTTATTAACTTCTGCGCATGTATTCTAAAATGCTCTACCTAAATAATTGGGATGCTTTTCATAACCCAGCAGAAAAGGACTGCTCCCCCGGACATAGATGCGGCGGAGACTGTGAGATTTTCTTGGAAAGTGGTTGAGCCGCAGGGGCAACGCGAACACGATGTTCGCGTTAGCCGATAAGTGCCATGGATGGCAACGTAAAGGCGGCCCTGTCATGGTGAGAAGCACTTGGCCACTTTCCTTTAGAAAATCCACAGTTGTAGCTAGCATCCGAGTCCGGGGCGGGCAGTCCTTTCTGCGTGGATTTTACGGTCCCTACGTTACGAGCCATGCCCCCAATTCATAAATGTGTCGCAAAGGGCGCTCCACATTTATTTCATTGACGGCTGTCGCCGTATAAAGTCAAACAAAAACAGCGACTTGTGAGCAAGCTCCCAGATCGCTGTTTCTGTTTGGACTTTGCATGGCTCGTAACTTTCAATTTACTTGTCTTGTGCAACTGTTCATATCGCAAAGTTCTGACAACTTGTAAAAATATGAAATATTTAACAATATTTACTTGTAATAGCAGTATATATTTAGTAAAATACACGTAAGGGGTTAAAAATCCAATCCAACGGCTGGACAAAATACCCAAAATGCAGAATAAATGGAGGATGGGATATGAATATTTACACAACAGACAAGATCCGCAACGTAGTATTACTGGGCCATGGCGGCAGTGGCAAGACCAGTCTTGCAGAAGCCTTTGGTTATCTGTCCGGTATCACCTCTCGTATGGGCAAGGTAGATGACGGCAATACCCTCAGCGATTACAGTAAAGAAGAACAGAAACGTCATTTCTCTATCAGTACCTCCGTGATCCCCATTGAGTGGGAAGGATACAAGATCAATATTATTGATACACCGGGTTATTTTGATTTCGTGGGAGAAGTGGAAGAGGCAGTCAGTGCCGCAGGAGCAGCTATCATCGTAGTTAACGGCAAGTCCGGCATTGAAGTCGGCACCCAGAAGGCATGGGAGCTTTGCGAAAAATACAAGCTGCCCCGTTTCATCTATGTTTCCAACATGGACGTGGATAACGCTTCTTTTCGTCAGGTAGTGGAAGATATGACCAACCTGTACGGCAAGAAGATGGCACCGTTTCATCTGCCGATCCGTGAAAACGAGAAATTTGTAGGATACATCAATGTTATCACCGAGAGCGGTAACCGCTGGGAGGGGAAGGAAGTTGTTCCCTGCGATGTACCGGATTACAGCCGGGCGAACCTGCAGATCTGCCGTGATACCCTAATGGAAGCTGTAGCCGAGACCAGTGAAGAATTCATGGAGCGGTATTTTGGCGGAGAGACCTTCTCTGAAGCAGAGATCCGTGCAGCACTCCGTACCAATGTCTGTGACGGCAGCATCGTTCCTATGACCATGGGTTCTAACATTCTGTGCCAGGGTATGTACACACTGTTAGATGATATTATTAAATACATGCCCAGCCCTGAGAACAGAGAAGTGGCGGGTATCAATCTGAAGACCAACGAGATCTACCATGCGGATTATGATTTCGCAAAGGCTAAATCCGCTTACATCTGGAAGACCATCGTGGATCCGTTCATTGGAAAATACTCCCTGATCAAGGTAAACTCCGGTGTACTGAAAACGGATGATCTGCTGTATAACGTGGATCGTGATATTGAAGAGAAGATTGGCAAAATCTATGTATTGCAGGGCAATAAGCCTATCGAAGTCAGTGAACTGCATGCCGGAGACATCGGAGCACTGGCGAAGCTGACAGCAGCGAGAACCGGCAACAGTCTCTCGACAAAGGCAACGACTATTAAATACGGCAAGTTCGATATTTCCACCCCTTATACCTACATGCGGTATAAGCCGAAGAACAAGGCGGATGTGGATAAGATATCCCAGGCATTGCAGAAGATGACTCATGAAGATCTGACCATCCGTGTAGTGAACGATGCAGAGAACCGCCAGACCTTGCTTTACGGCATGGGTGACCAGCATCTGGATATCGTGGTCAGCCGTCTGTTAAACGAATACAAAGTAGAGATCGAGCTTTCCAGGCCGAAGATCGCATACAAAGAGACCATCAAGAAACAGTCTGATGTGGAATATAAGTACAAGAAACAGTCCGGCGGACATGGGCAGTACGGTCATGTAAAAATGCGTTTCTCACCTTCCGGCGATCTGACGAAGCCCTATGAATTTGCAACAGAAGTCGTAGGTGGTGCAGTACCGAAAAACTTCTTCCCTGCAGTAGAAAAAGGTATTCAGGAGTCCGTGGGCAGAGGACCTCTGGCGGCATATCCGGTAGTTGGTGTCAAGGCAGTATTGTACGATGGCTCTTACCATCCGGTAGACTCTTCCGAGATGGCATTCAAGACCGCAGCGATTCAGGCATTCAAGAAGGGTGTTATGGAAGCGGGTCCGGTTCTGTTAGAGCCTATCATGTCCCTGAAAGTTACAGTACCCGATGCTTACACCGGTGACATCATGGGTGATCTGAACAAAAGAAGAGGTCGCGTACTGGGTATGAACCCCATGAGCGGTGGCAGACAGATCATCGAAGCGGATATTCCTATGAGTGGATTATTCGGTTATTGTACGGATCTGCGTTCCATGACCGGAGGCAGAGGCGATTATTCCTATGAATTTGCCCGCTATGAGCAGACACCTTCCGATGTACAGGAGAAGGAAGTGGCAGCCAGAGCAGCGAAAGTAGCGGAGAATAACGCAGACGATTAATACACAGAATACATAGGATCCACAAAAAGAGACCGGTGAATATTTCCGGTCTCTTTTATTCGATGCAGACAGATATCTCATCGATACCGCTGCATCAGATTGATCAGTAATGTGATCCATGCAAACATGATTCATCACCTCTCGTATATATGATATGCACAGAGAACAGAAAATATGTACAAATATGTATGGATAGAGCCGCAGTCCTTGACAGTATCGGCAAAACACGATAAAATAATCGATAGTTTTTTAACGACTTGAGAACATGAATTTTAAATAGAAAGCTTCTCATAGTTTAGGAGGAAATGATTATGGCAGTACCTTACAATCACAGAGAGGTAGAGAAAAAATGGCAGACTGTCTGGGATGACGAAAAAGCATTCAAGACTTCCGACGATTTCTCCAAGCCCAAATATTACGCACTGGTAGAGTTCCCTTATCCTTCCGGACAGGGATTACACGTAGGTCATCCGAGACCTTATACCGCACTGGATATCGTAGCACGTAAGCGCAGAATGCAGGGATACAACGTGCTGTATCCTATGGGATGGGATGCGTTCGGTCTCCCTACCGAGAATTACGCAATTAAAAATCACATCCATCCCAAGATCGTAACCAAGAATAACGTGGCAAGATTCAAGAATCAGCTGCATTCCTTAGGTTATTCCTTTGACTGGGACAGAGAGATCAATACCACGGATCCCGAGTATTATCATTGGACCCAGTGGATCTTCTTAAAGCTGTTCAAGGCAGGACTGGCTTACAAGACAGAGATGCCGATCAACTGGTGTACCTCCTGTAAGGTAGGTCTTGCAAATGAGGAGGTAGTCAATGGCGTCTGCGAGCGTTGCGGTTCCGAAGTCATCCGTAAGGTCAAGAGCCAGTGGATGCTGAAGATCACTGAATATGCAGACAAGCTGATCCAGGGACTGGACACCGTAGATTATATCGAGCGTGTCAAGGTTTCCCAGAAGAACTGGATCGGAAAGTCCCAGGGTGCGGAAGTAGACTTTACCCTCACCGGAAAAGATGAGAAGCTGCGCATTTACACCACCAGACCGGATACTCTGTTCGGTGTTACCTACATGGTAGTATCTCCGGAGCATCCTGTACTGGATAAATACAAGGACGAGATCAAGAACTGGGATGATATCGTGGCATATCGTGAGATGGCTGCGAAAAAGTCTGATTTCGAACGTACCGAGCTGGCAAAGGATAAGACCGGTGTCTGCATCCAGGGTCTGACCGCTACCAATCCCGTCAACGGTAAAGAGATCCCTGTATGGGTATCTGACTATGTATTGATGACTTACGGTACCGGCGCTATCATGGCAGTACCTGCCCATGATGAGAGAGACTGGGAGTTCGCTAAAAAGTTTGGCATGCCTATTATCGAAGTTGTAGCCGGAAACCCTGTCAGCGTAGAAGAAGCTGTATATACCGATGTTGCTGATGGTACTTTGGTCAATTCCGATTTCCTGAACGGCCTGTCTGTGGCAGAAGCCAAAGAGAAGATCATGAACTATCTGGAAGAGAAGGGCATCGGTAACCGCAAGACCAATTATAAATTAAGAGACTGGGTATTCTCCAGACAGCGTTACTGGGGTGAGCCGATCCCTATCGTACATTGTGACAAGTGCGGATATGTTCCCATTGATGAGAGCGAACTGCCGCTGCAGTTACCCGATGTAGAGAGCTACATGCCTACCGATACCGGAGAATCTCCTCTGGCTGCCATGACTGACTGGGTAAATACCACCTGTCCCTGCTGTGGCGGTCCGGCAAAGAGAGAGACCGATACCATGCCTCAGTGGGCAGGTTCTTCCTGGTATTACCTGCGTTATACCGATCCTCACAATGACAAGGCACTGGCAAGTCCTGAAGCATTGAAGTACTGGCTGCCGGTTGACTGGTACAACGGCGGTATGGAACATACCACACTGCATCTTTTGTACTCCCGTTTCTGGCATAAGTTCCTGTATGATCAGGGCGTAGTACCTACTCCCGAACCTTACCAGAAGAGAACCAGCCACGGTATGATCCTGGGATCCAACGGTGAGAAGATGTCCAAGTCCCGTGGCAATGTGGTAAATCCGGACGATATCGTACAGGATTACGGTGCAGATACTCTGCGTACCTACGAGATGTTCATCGGTGCCTTTGATCTGAGTGCTTCCTGGAGTGAGGAAGGCGTAAAGGGATGCCGTAGATTCCTTGAGAGAGTCTGGAAGTTGCAGGATATCCTGACTGATGAAGAAGGCTATAGTGCAGATTTAGAGACCAAGATGCACCAGACCATTAAAAAGGTCAGCAGCGATTTCGAGAACCTGAAGTACAACACCGCCATCGCGGCCATGATGTCCCTGATCAACGAGTTCTACAAGAAGAACTCCATTACCAGAGGCGAATACAAGACACTGCTTACTCTGCTTAACCCCGTAGCACCTCATATCACCGAGGAATTGTGGCAGACTGCCGGCTTTGAAGGCAGACTGTATCAGGCGGCATGGCCTGATTTCGAGGAAGAGAAGACCGTAGAGAGCGTTGTCGAGATCGGTGTTCAGGTCAACGGCAAGATGCGTGTGACCATCAATGTTTCCAAGGATGAGACCAAGGAAAATGTCATCGCCATGGCAAAAGAAGCTCTGGGAGACAAGCTGACCGGCAACATTGTAAAAGAGATCTACGTTCCCGGCAGAATCGTCAACATCGTAGTTAAGTAGTCACAGAAAGCGTGATAACGCGACTATGCGAATGGCATTGAATGAATTTTCGAGAAATAAGATAACTCCTGACAGACCTTATGTCTGCCGGGAGTTATTTCTTTGTGCTTTACTTTTTTCTAAAATGTTTTGAATCTGCTTCCGTTCTGCTTCACTGCTGTATTTTTTGATGGCAGTGATGGCGGCCTGCATTTCCTGTGGGGTAAAAGTAAGATGCTCCTGCTTTGCCTTACGCATGGCAGGCATGAGAAGTGCCATCATTTCTTTTTGTGATTTGCCATGCCCTTTGGCAAAAAGAGTGGAGAGAAATTCTAATTTTTCTCTGGGGATGTCCTTCACAAGATCATCCTGCATCCAGAGGGGAGTCTGGGAAGAATCCATTTTGTTGACCTCCTGATTGATTTTGAGTGGCTGCGAAAAGTTCGGACAACATAGCCGGATCACAACCGTCCAGATCGGAGAAACCTTCCGGGAACAGCTCCTGCATGGACTTAGCCATATCCATCATTTCTTGAAAATTATGGATATTGTCAAGCATCTGGGTGACCTGCTGCAGGGATGCTTTCTGCGTTTCATCGCATAAAGGCATGAGATCACTGCATAGTTCACCGGCGAGACTGCTTCCATCGGATGATAGAGGAAAACTGTGCAGAGCAGTCTCCGGATGCTTTCTAAACAGTGCCAGCGTATATTGCAATTCCAAAAATTTTATGTAGACAGCAAGTCCTTTCAGGAGATGCGGATCTATATAATAGGCAAGTGTTTTCAGAATCTGAATGCGGTTGTTGGTAAATAAAGTGTCAAAGGCGGCCGCCTTGTCGATTCTGTTATCATCCATGCAGATAATACCTTCCAGTAAATGAATTACTAGTATCTTATGAAGCGGATAATTCGCTTATGCCAATCAGTCATTCGGGGTACGGAAGATCCGCACCCCGGGATGATCGATCATACGTGTGTAAAAAGTCCGGTAAATCAGCAACCGCAATTTCCACAGCCGTTGTTGCCACCGCCACAGAAGCAGGACAGGAGCAGAATCCAGATCAGCCATTCGCAACAATCATTTCCGCCGCAACCATTGTTTTTATTGCCCAGAAGTCCGCAGCTGTTGTTGCCGCAACCGTTACCGCAGCCACCGCCGCAGAACAGTAAAAGGATGATCCAGATGCAGCTGTTGCCGAAGATACCGTTACTACAGTTGTTATTGTTGCTGCAGGAATTATTATTGCAGCCACAGTTTGTAGCAGTTAAGTCACTCATTTTTAGTGCCTCCACTTTTTATTTATGCTCTATTGTATGCGGGGGAGCCTGTCAATGTTTCCGGAAAAGACTTGCAATAATTTTCTAATATAGTAAAATAAAAATAGCTATGTGGAAATGTAATAGATGATAATATGTAGTTAAAATGATGTAGGTTTAATTCATATAGGTTTAACCCATTTATCCCTGACATCTTATTATTTACTTAAGGATAGATTGAATGACACAGAAGATATATATCGTAGAAGGGCGGCAGTTTCGAACAGAGGCGGATTATCAGAACGCTCTGAAGGATCAGCAGGTGATTGAAAATCTTCGGATGCAGACTAAGAAGATGAACTTGTCGGATCAGAAGAAGCTCCTGGAAGTGATCCGTAGTGGAAAATGCAGATTTCACAGTATCCTGGGACAGGATTATATGGAGGAACTGGCAGAAGAAATTCACAGACAGGAACGAAAAGATGCCCCGGTTTCCAGAGCCAATGCAACGAAAAAAAAGGAACCTTTAAAGAAGCCAGTAAAGAAAAAAGAAACACCGAAACATAGGAAGGCCGCACAGAAGCAGAAAAAAACGCAGTTTGATGAACAGGAACTGGATAAAATAGTTAAAGAAGAATTGAAAAAGCAGGAAAAACGCAGAAAATTACTGGTAGTCCTCTGTAGTATGGCAGCCATTGTCTGCCTGGGGTATTTCGGTGTATATAATTGGTACAATTATCGTACCGCTGATAATTACAAGCAGCTGAGCGAATTGAAAGATAAAGAGCCAACAGCAAGTGATGCACCGGCTCCGGTGATTCATTATACCGCGGAGGAAGGACAGAGCACGCCGCCTCCGGTGCTGGATGAATATAAAAATTTATTAAATAAGAACA
This sequence comes from Simiaoa sunii, assembly GCF_014337175.1. GTDB lineage: Bacteria > Bacillota > Clostridia > Lachnospirales > Lachnospiraceae > Acetatifactor > Acetatifactor intestinalis. Next base: position 1,634,441 of record NZ_CP060633.1, read on the forward strand.
AAAGACTAATCGGATGGGTAAAAATTGACGATACTAATATAGATTACCCTGTAATGCAGACAACGGATAACGAATATTATCTGGATCACAATCTGAATCAGGAGTATGACAAGAACGGATCCATTTTCATGGACAAGGACTGTGATGTGTTGAAACCCAGCACAAACCTTATTCTGTACGGGCATCACATGAAGAGCGGGCAGATGTTCGGAGGCTTATCCTTATACAGCGACCAGAGCTATTATGAGAAACATCCCTGCATACAGTTTGATACCATCTATGAAAAAGGTCTGTATGAGATCATGTATGTATTCCGTTCAAGGGTATACAGTGAAGATGAGATCGTTTTCAAATATTATCAGTTTATAGACGCCCAGAGCGAGCAGGAATTTGACTCTTATATGAATGACATGGAGGGGATGTCATTATATGACACAGGAGTCACGGCCTCGTTCGGTGACCGGCTGCTGACACTATCCACCTGTGATTATCAGGAGAAAAACGGCAGATTCGTAGTGGTTGCCAAAAAAGTGACGACAAAGGAGTAAAGGATGACTAAGGGTACAAAAAAGACCAACAGAAGATTAAAAAAGACAGTAAGGAAGACCCTGGGAACATTGTTCCTGATCTCAGCGATCGTAGTGGCAGCGATTCCTACGGAAGGACTGCGTGCGGAAGAGGAGATCGCAACACAGGCAGCAAGTCATACACATCAGACAACACATAGCTCTTCTAAATATAAGGTTACGATTCCGAAGGACGCATCAGAGAAAGCAAGTCTGCTTTCCGGTAGCAGCACAATTCCCACCATGGATACGCTGATTCCTGTGGTAGACAGAAATGCGACCATTTATACAACAGAGACTAACACAGACGGAACCAGCTATCAGTTTGCCTATGTGAACTATAAGAATTCCTGGTGTGCAGTATTGCTTGGTTATAATAAAAATACGACATTGACTGGGAATGTACTGGATATTCCCGATATGGTAAATGCGTACATACAGCCTACCGGTAACCAGGGTACCATCAATGGTTACGTGGCGGCAAGTAAGAATGGACAGCCTTTGTATTATGAGGCTCTGACAGAGAAGACCAGAGAGGTGGAAGTACAGGCAACAGATCCGAATACAGGTCTACCGTTATATGATTCACAGGGTAAACCGGTGATGGAGACGAAGACTGAGACTTATAAGGATGGTGAGATGCGTCCTTGTTATGCTACGGACAATGCCTGGAAAAAACTTTCTCTTGTGGATTTCTTCCAGAAAAAGGGCAGCGGTTATTCTTACACCAGTACGCAGGCGGAAAATGAGGATAAAACAGCAAAAGTATATGACGGATTTGCAAAGACAGAACAGCCGGATGATCAGTGGATCAAGGATCTGGATGTAAAATACATTGGTAACCAGTATCTGGCATCTACAGCCAATCCAAATGGTACCTATACCTGGTCTGTGGCAGGAGATATCACATCTAAAAATCCGTTAGACGGTATTTTCGCCGGAGCCAGCAATATTGTAACACTGAACATTGGTGAGAAACTCATTGGTGTCGGCAACTATGCGTTCTATGGCTGTAATGGTCTGAACAGCATTTCCTTTGGTAATGGTATCACTGTCATCGGTAACTGGGCATTTGCGGAATGCGGCAGTATGAAAGCAGTGAACATCCCCAGAGAGTGTAACCTGGCACAGCTGGGAGATCATGCTTTCTACAGTTGTACTCAGTTGACGGATATTGATATTCCTATTTCTGTAAGTTATATCGGAGACTATGCATTCGCGGAATGCCGGTATTTATATGAAGTAGAGATATGTAATCCGGAGCAGGAGAACGGCATCAGTTCCAGCAGCCTGAAGGAAATGGGCTGGAATGTATTTGAAAATGATGAAACCCTGTATTCCGTGACTTTCCCGGATATGTACAGCGAGACCATTGGAATCTCCATGTTCAAGGGATGTAAGAACCTGCATTATGTAGCTTCCCGAAATGCACAGTTTACCATCAACTCCGGAAAAGCAGATGACGATGTGTATTGCTTTGACTGCTTTAAGTCCATGCTTGCGGATGATCCGGTAAACGGTACCTTCTATTTTGAAGGACTAAGAGAAAGCAAACTTCACAAGCTATGTCAGGAAAATTGTTTTGCATTCAGTTACATTAATTATAATCCTGACACACATTTATATGAGAAATTGAACAAATACGAATTGACGGTTCAGGATCCCAATGTTTCAGGTGAACCTGGTCGGTCTACGTTTATAGTAGATTCCTCCAACCAGTTGCTTAATGCCAGCGTAGGAACCGGCGTTAAGACATTGAATATCCCGGATCCCATCGGACCATATCATATTTACAATATCTCGGCAAATACATTTGCCAACAATTGTAACCTGACAATGGTATCTCTGCCTGCCAGTGTACAGTCGGTAGGAGATGGTGCTTTCCGTGGATGTCATAATCTGGCAACGGTAATATTTAACAATAGCAGTATCGCTATTGGAACGGATGCGTTTAAGACCCAGGACTTTACCGGTACACACAGAACGGGCTGTACACACAGCACAGCGACAGCTATGAACGATGCAGATAACAGTCCGGCAGTGAAACTGACCTTTGTAGGAGAAATCTCACCGGAGTCCACACCGTATAAGTATGCGATGAGTCCGGACGGCAGATATAATAACAGCAGTCAGGTGGCAACCTATGTCAGATATTGCAGCGGATGGCCGTCCAATCTGGTCGCACAGTACAACCCGGAGAAGAATGTCAGCGAACTGATCGATTTCCCGGCATTTACGGAATTGACCAAATACTTAAATAAAGATGATTATCCGTATCTGACAGATGCCCAGAGAAGTGCAGCGGAAACTGCACTGACCAAATATAATGCTGGAGAGTCTCTGACAGAGGATCAGCAGCAGTTTATTGATTCCGCACTGAACGTGACCATACCGGAAGGCATTCAGGCAATCAAGGACGGTCTGTTTGTGGAAAAAGAGAAGGATCAGAAGGAAAAGACTCTGACCATATACGGTCTCGACAGTATTGAAGAAAATGACTTCAAGGGCGCAAAATATCTGACCGGTGTGATCAGCTACAGCAATACCCTGTCCAGCATAGCAAAAAATGCCTTTGATGGCTGTGAGAAACTGGCTACAGTAGAGATCAACGGCAATACCCAGTCCATTGGCGACTATGCATTTAAAGACTGTGTTGCTCTGAAAGATGTGTCCCTGTCCGGAACCATCAGCAGTCTTGGTAATATTCCATTTACCGGTTGCAAAATTCTGGATAAGGTAGGATTCCAGGGAACCGATTATTTCACCTGCGACAATTCGATTATCTATGGAATGAACGGCAGTGCAAAAGCGAAGATTATTGAATGCTTAGAGGGTAGAACCAGCAAGCGTGTGAATGCCAAAGAGACAACGGGCGTGACGGAAATGGCACCGGAGGCGTTCCGCGGCTGCGACAATCTGACTACGATCGATCTGTCGGACAGTGCCATTACGGTAGTGCCTTCCTATGCGTTTGCGGAGACTAAGAATCTGGATACCGTGAAACTGCCGATCACCTGTGAAGAACTGAAAGATAATGTATTCAACGGCAGTAGCATTAAATGGCTGGAGGAGTCCAGTGAGAGATTAACACTGATTGACCAGGATACTTTTACCGGAATCCTTAAAGATAAGGGAGATGTTACCTTATGTGCTCCGAAGACCAGTTATCTCTACAGATATGGTGATGCGAACGGATTTGCAGTGGAAGATACTCCGCTGGAGGAAATCTATACCGTTATCTTCCGTGACTGGAATGAAGAACTGCAGAAAAATGTCCAGGTAGACGAACAACAGGTACGGGGCGGGGAAGATGCGGTTCCGCCTACACCGTTAGGTAAGACCGGCGAAGTATTTAAGGGATGGGATGGCGATTACACGAACATCACGGAAGATACAACATGTACCGCTATTTATGAGAAGGAAGATCCCGATGCAAGTAAATTGACCGTAACCTTCCAGGATTGGGATGGTACGGTAATTAAGAAGATCAAGGTATCCTCCGGCGGCAGCATCGCAGATGCGGATCTGCCAAACACATCTAATCTTGTGAGAGATGGTTATATCTTCATCGGATGGGACAGACCTCTGACCAATATTACAGAGTCTTTTACCACCATGGCACAATATAAGGCGCTAAGCGAAGATGATATTGTAGTCAGATATATCAATAGTGTGACCAAGGAAGTGTTCTATCAGACAACGATCAAGAAGGGTACGGTTGCACCCAGTATCCAGACTCCTACGGTCAGTGGCTATACTTTCAAGGAATGGCTGCCGGATATTGCAACAGCTATCACAGAAAATACAGATTTCTATGCAGTATATGAAGCCAGTGGCTCTAATAATGGTGGAACTGCCAGTCCGGGTGCAAGCACCAGCCCCGGAGCAAGCACCAGTCCGGGAGGCAATAATAACAACGGAACTACTGCCAAGATGTATACTCTGACAGTTAAAAACGGTTCCGGCTCCGGCAGTTATGTAGCAGGTTCCCAGCCGATCATCGTTGCGAATGATCCGGCAAAGAATCAACAGTTCAGCAGCTGGTCAATAGATCCGGCCAATACGAAGATTGCCAGCAAGGTATTGTCTGCAACGGTCATCACTATGCCGGAAGCTAATGTAACGGTAACTGCAAATTATACTGCAAAATCCGGTTCAGGTAACAAAACAAATACATCTACAGGAAGCGGTAATTCCACGAATTCCAATTCCAACAGAAGACCGAGCAGCACTACTACGGGAACCGTATCCGGTGGCAGAACCACCGTTGTTATTGATAAAAACGGTCTGTCCAATACCGGTGTGGTATCTGCAACGGTGAATGGATCTTCTGATAACTTTGTGATCAAGATCACAGAGAGTGCAGCAGCTTCCGAAGAGGTAGTTAAGGCTCTGATGGCAGAGTACGGCAGTGATATCAGTGCTATCAAGTATTTCCCCATGGACATCAGTCTCTATGATTCCACCGGCAATACAAAGATCACAGATACCACAGGATTGTCCATCAGCATTACATTGCCTCTGCCGGATTCCCTGATCACCTACGCAGGTAATAATAAAGTGGCCGGAGTAGTGAACAGCAAGCTGGATAAGCTGTCACCGAAGTTCTCCACAATATCCGGAGTATCTTGCGTAACCTTTACGGCAGAGCATTTTTCACCGTATGTGATCTATGTGGATACGAATAATCTGACTGCGGGAACCATCGCAGACAGCACACCTAAGACCGGAGACGGCATTCATCCCAAGTGGTTTCTATCCATGGGACTTGCATGTATTTCGGTAGTACTCTTCATGAAGAAGGACAAAAAGACTCTGCGGAAAGCCAGAGCCTAGTGTGAAATAAAGGATGGGAAGGTTTATGAATCATAAAAAGTGGATGGCTGTCATAGCACTGGCAGTTACCGCATTGATCCTGACACATCTTCCTGTGTCGGAGGCAGATGCGGCAGCGTCTGCCTCTGATTTTCAGACGCAGGGGAGTACACTGGTAAAATACAGAGGGACGGAAGAACGCGTCACGATTCCGGATACAGTGGAAGTCGTAGGCGAGAGTGCCTTTGAGAACAATCAGAAGGTACAGTTCGTTGTAATTCCGAAATCTGTCAAGCGTTTGGATGCCTATGTTTTCTGGGGATGTAACAATCTGGAAGAGGTTGTCCTGGGAAAGGGTCTGACTGCAGTGGACGAGTATTCGTTTGCAGGATGTACGGGTTTAAAGCAGATCACAATTCCGGAAAATGTACAGAGTATTGATGCACAGGCATTTGCGGGATGTATTAATCTCACAGATATTTATATCCCGGCTACGGTGACCGGTATTGCGGAAGATGCTTTCTTAAACTGTGATAATGTGACAATCCATGCGGACGAGGGAAGTGTGGCAGCACAGTTTTCCCAAAAACTTGCGGAGCAGAAAAACCGTGATCCGCTGGTGACGGCAGCTCCTGTACAGACACCGACAGCAGTAAGCAGACCGGATACACAGGCAACGACAGAACCTGTATCAACGACTACGCCTGCACCTGTTGCAACACCGGTTCCCGGTAATGTCCTGGGCAGTACCATTGTTGTAGGGAATCATGCCTTGGTAATGGTGCATCCGGGTGAGGAAAAAGTACAGCAGGGGTATACGGAACCGGAAGCGGGACAGGAGACCGGTGAAGAACAGGATATCACAGCTGAGACAGAGAACGGCAAGATTCCGGAATGGATGTATTATCGTAACCAGTCTGTCAGCGCAGTTACGATCCCGGAAGGTACTACAGAGATCGGACGTTTTGCTTTTTCCAGAAGTTCTCTCCGGACCGTTACGATTCCGGAAGGTGTAACTGTGATTGATTATGCAGCGTTTTATCATTGTGATAATCTGGATAACGTGATATTGCCGGACACGGTGAATACTGTTGGTGCCAAGGCGTTTACCCATACCGGGTGGATGGATGATTTTGAAGAGAACAGTATGGATGATTTTCTGATCAGTGGGGACATCCTGGTAGCTTATAAAGGGAATCTGCCTGAAGTTGTGATACCGGATGGCGTTCGCGTGATCGCAGAGGAAGCATTCCGAAATCATACGGAATTGAAAAAAGTACATCTGCCGGCGAGTGTCACGGATATTGGAAATGACGCTTTCCCGGAGGGGATAGAGATTATAAATGAATAATGGGGTGATTTAACCGACACCCGGAATAGAAACCGGCATAAGATAGATTAAGTCTTATGTCGGTTTTACTATATTTTTACCGGGAAGGAAAACGGATGCAGAGGGTCAGGGAGCAGGTACAGGTACCGGAACAAATATATAGCGTAACTTGGCGGTCAGAGCCTGTAACGGTTGCTGTATTGGATACCGGGATCGCATATCATCCGGATCTTGCCGGGCATTTGTTATGTTTTCGTGATTTCGTGGAGAAGAGCTCTCTGCCGTATGATGATAACGGACATGGAACCCATGTATGTGGCATCCTTTGCGGAAACGGAGAATTGTCGGGTGGAAGGCTTCGGGGAATGGCACCGGCATCGAAACTTGTCGTGGGAAAAGTGTTGGATGGAAAGGGAGAAGGATCCTGTGATTCCATGCAGGAGGCATTTCAGTGGATCCTACGGGTAAAAAACAGGTATCAAATCAGGATCTTAAATATATCTGTCGGAATCGGTGAATTGAAGGAACGATACAAGGAACAGGTACTGCGGGAGTATATGGAATTGTTGTGGGATCATAATATTCTCGTAGTCTGTGCAGCGGGAAATGCAGGACCTGAGGATGGGAGTATTTCGGAGATGGCAAGTAGTCGGAAAGTGTTAACAGTGGGTTGTCACGATGGAAGATATTGTAAAAATGACCCGAAGCGATGCGAAACATATTCCGGAAGAGGTAGAAAATACGACGTCATCCGAAAACCGGATATTGTGGCTCCCGGGACGCGGATCCTGTCCTGCAATGCTTTCTGGAAAAATAGAAATGGCAGATTTTTTAAACCTTATATTGCAAAAAGCGGTACCTCCATGGCAACCCCCATTGTGTCCGGAGCGGCAGCACTGGTACTACAAAAATATCCGAGAATGTCCAATGAAGAATTTCTCCGTAGGGTAGCGCTGACAGCTACGGATCTTGGAGAACCCTGGAATAAGCAGGGCTTCGGAATGCTCAATGTCCGCAGATTATTAGAAAACAAGTAAAATGATAAAATCACTGGGAAAAATAAAAAATGTGATTAAAATAAGTCAATAAAATTAATACTAAAGATATTGACACAAATGGTATGATTGTATACAATGATACGAGAACTGCAAAATGTATTTTTACTGCGCAGAGTAAAAATAGAAAACAATATTGCAGATGTCGAATGTCAGGGAAGAGAGGTATACCAATGAGAGATAGTGATGCATTTCAGAATCGTCCGGTCTCCATGAATCCGAAGAACAACCTTCTGGAGATTGAGGAGCATATGTACATACTGGATGATGTGGAGAAGCCGAACGTGTTCCGTAATATGTTCCCTTATTCCGAAATCCCCAAAATACCTTTTAATGATCGTATCGTGCCTCATAACATGCCGAAGGATATCTGGATCACAGATACCACTTTTAGGGACGGACAGCAGTCCAGGGCACCTTATACCACGGAGCAGATCGTGAAAATCTATGATTATCTGCACGAACTGGGCGGTCCCAACGGAATGATCCGTGCCAGCGAGTTCTTCTTGTACAGCAAAAAGGACAGAGATGCTGTCTATAAGTGCATGGAGAGGGGATATAAGTTCCCTGAGGTCACCAGCTGGATCCGTGCAAGCAAGGAAGATTTTAAATTAGTAAAAGAGATCGGAATGAAGGAGACCGGTATTCTGGTAAGCTGTTCCGATTATCATATTTTCTTAAAGTTAAAAATGACCAGAAGACAGGCAATGGATCACTATTTAAGTGTTATCCGTGACTGCTTAGAGGAGGGCATCAGCCCAAGATGTCACCTGGAGGATATCACCAGAGCAGATATCTACGGCTATGTAGTGCCGTTCTGTCTGGAACTGATGAAATTGATGAAGGAGTATCAGATTCCTATCAAGGTACGTGCCTGCGATACCATGGGATATGGTGTCAACTATCCCGGTGCCGTTATTCCCCGTAGTGTACAGGGTATCATCTATGCGATCCATACCCATGCAGGTGTGCCTCACGAGTTGATCGAGTGGCATGGACATAATGACTTTTACAAGGCAGTGTCCAACTCTACCACAGCATGGCTGTATGGCTGTTCCGGTGTCAACACTTCCCTGTTTGGTATCGGTGAACGTACCGGTAATACGCCTTTGGAGGCAATGGTATTCGAGTATGCACAGTTAAAGGGCGACTTAAACGGTATGAATACCCGTGTGATCACGGAGCTGGCAGAGTACTATGAGAAAGAAATAGGTTATCAGATTCCTCCTAGAACCCCGTTTGTGGGCAAGAACTTTAATGTAACCAGAGCCGGCATCCATGCAGACGGACTGCTTAAGAACGAGGAGATCTACAATATCTTCGATACTGAGAAATTCCTGAACCGTCCGGTATTGTGCGCTATTTCCAACACCTCTGGTCTGGCAGGTATCGCGCACTGGCTGAACACTTACTACAAGTTAAAGGGAGACAAGCAGGTACAGAAGAATTCCGAACTGGTAGCAGAGATCAAAAAGTGGGTAGACGAAGAATATGCCGGCGGTCGTGTCACCGTACTTACGGATGATGAGATCGTGGCATGTGTTAACCGTATTTGCCTGGAGAAGAATCTGAAGATCGGAGAGTAAACATAGAATGAACATGACAACGGTAACAGCGTTGTCTGGAATCGAGGATTATAGTGAGTAAGTATGATGTAAAGCAGGAAGTAACGGACAAGTTCTCCCTGCGGGGACGGGTATTTCACAAGCTGAGAGAGGACATTTTAAGCGGAAAATACCAGGAACATGAAGAATTGAAGGAAGTGGCGATCGGTGAGGAGATGGGCGTCAGCAGAACCCCTGTCAGAGAGGCATTCCGTCAGCTGGAGCTGGAGGGGCTGATCCAGATCATTCCGAACAAGGGTGCCTATGTCACCGGCATTACGCAGAAGGACGTGAAGGATATTTATATGATCCGTTCTTTGTTGGAAGGACTGTGTGCACGCTGGGCCACGGAGCATATCACTAAGGAACAGATGGAAGAGATGGAGGAGAATGTCTATTTGTCTAAGTTCCATGCTCAAAAAGGGCATCTGGAGCAGTTGGCAGAGTTAGACAATCGTTTCCATGATATTCTGTACGAAGCCTGTGACAGCAAGATGTTAGAACACCAACTGAAGGATTTCCATCAGTATGTTCTCCGTGTCCGTAAGAAGACGCTGTCCAGTGCCAATAGAGGTCCGAAGTCCAATGAAGAGCATGAGCAGATCATGGAGGCAATCAAGGCTGGCAACGCCGATCTGGCAGAGCAGCTGGCACATCAGCACATGATCAATGCCTATGAGAACATGGTGAAGAACGGTCTGAATGAGGCTTATGCACAGCAGGCTGGAAGTCAGGAATAAGTTGCCTGTTGGAACGAATTACGTTAAAATATAATAGAACGAAAATTAATACCGGAAAGGAAATCGTTATGGAAAAGATCAAAATGACAACCCCTCTCGTGGAGATGGACGGAGACGAAATGACCAGAATCCTCTGGCAGATGATCAAGGATGAGCTGTTACTGCCCTATATCGATCTGAAGACAGAGTACTATGATCTGGGACTGGAACATCGTAATGAGACAGACGATCAGGTAACCGTGGATTCTGCCAATGCTACCTTAAAATATGGTGTTGCCGTAAAATGTGCTACCATTACCCCCAACGCTGCCAGAATGACAGAGTACAACCTGAAGGAGATGTGGAAGAGTCCCAACGGAACCATCCGCGCCATCTTAGACGGTACCGTATTCCGTGCACCAATCCTGGTAAAGGGCATCGTTCCCTACGTAAAGAACTGGACCAAGCCCATCACCATCGCCCGTCATGCTTATGGTGATGTCTATAAAAATACAGAGATCAAGGTACCCGGACCCGGTAAGGCAGAGCTGGTATTCACCGCAGCAGACGGCACTGAGACCCGTGAACTGATCCATAATTTCGACGGAGCCGGTATCATTCAGGGTATCCACAATACCAATAAATCCATCGAGAGCTTTGCAAGAGCATGCTTCAGCTATGCGGTAGATACGAAGCAGGATCTGTGGTTCTCCACCAAGGACACCATTTCCAAAAAATACGATCATACCTTCAAGGATATTTTTCAGGAGATCTATGATAACGAGTATAAGGCTAAATTTGAGGAACTGGGCATCGAATATTTCTACACTCTGATCGATGATGCCGTAGCCCGTGTCATCCGTTCTGAGGGCGGATTCATCTGGGCATGTAAGAACTACGATGGTGATGTAATGTCCGATATGGTAGCTACCGCTTACGGCGATCTGTCCATGATGACCTCTGTACTGGTATCTCCCAGCGGCGTTTATGAGTACGAGGCTGCTCATGGAACTGTACAGCGTCATTACTACAAGCACTTAAAGGGTGAAGAGACCTCCACCAACTCCATTGCTACCATCTACGCATGGACCGGAGCTCTCAGAAAGCGCGGCGAGCTGGATCAGATTCCAGAGCTGTGCAACTTCGCAGACAAGCTGGAGCAGGCATGCATCAAGACCATCGAGGACGGCAAGATGACCAAGAGCCTGTCCCTGATCTCTACCTGTGAGCATCCTGTGATCCTCAACAGCCTGGACTTCATCAAGGCGATCAGAGAGACCCTGGACAGCCTGCTGTAAAAATAAAATGGAAGAAATGGATGCTTCCCTGTAGCAATGGGGGCATCCGTTTTTGGTGTACACCCAAAGATCTTACCGGAGGATTACAGAAGTGAAGGATGAAAAAGAAGCTGTGTGTTCCGGAAGAACATTGACACCATTGCTACTTGGAGTGTTTTTCTGGTTCATCGGAGTGGGAGTTTTTTTAATATTGATTTCAAGCACTTCAAAGGAAGTGAAAGGCGCAGGCATTATCTTTTTCATATTATGTGGAATGGAAGGGAGCTATTTCCTCCTGTTTTGGCGCAACAAAAGAATTACTATGACGCGGGATGATATTACTTACCGTTCCATTTGGGGAAAAGAGAAAAAATACTCATGGGAAGACGTGAGATCGGTGCGTTATAAGTCGGCTGGAAGAGGGGCGTATAGAATTCTGATCCAAACAGACCGAAAGATATGTATCGAAACCGGAATGATGGAAAACAGTGAAGAGGCTGAAAAACTGATAAAGGGAAAAGGGTATTTAGGTCTCCATTAACCTTCGGTAATCAATCCGTAAAGAGATGAACATTAACGAGTGGGAAGCTTAGTCTTCCCATATTTTTTTACTCGAAATACAAAGGAGTAGTACCATGTTTACGTTGGAAGCAGAGATGATTTTAATGTCGTCTCTGCTTTTTTCGTGGATTTTTTATTAATTATCTTGGAAGAATTTGGGGCATTTTGGCGAAGAATAGTTGCGGGGGATCGGGGATACAGGTACAATAGAAGGAAAGGAATCGGCAAACGATAAAAGCATGCGAAAGTGGAAGAAGGTGGATTTAATACGGAATAAAAAAAGGCTGTTTGATGAAATAAAATATTATTGTGAAGAAAATAAACTGGATCAGAGGATGTTTCTTCGGCAGGAGATTCTTCGGGAGGATATAGAGAATCAGTTATGCCTTATCGCAGACGAAATGGAGAAAAGGATTGCGAATGAGCGTGAAAAAAATTATATAAATGAATTAACAGAAAGTGAGTTCATGACTTTTTGCTGTATTTGCATGGAATGTATTTCTCCGCAAACTGTAATTGAAGAAAAGTGGGAAAAATTACTGGAACACAAACATTTTTGCTATGCGCTTTTTGCAGTTATTGACAAAGAACAGGACGTTGATACTCTGAAAACGATACCTCGGGCAATGTATAGAACAGCGTATTTGTCTATGACAGAACTTTATTATTATTTTTACGGCAGATTTAATGATAATGAAACAGCTATTAAATTGCTTTGCAGATATTACAAAACCGAAATGCGTCTTGATTCGGACGAACGGCAGTATATTGCTGATGCACTGATTGGTCATATTAAAAACGCCGGAGATCAAAATGATTTTGGGTATGCATATAACGGTCTTGAAATGATAGAAAAAAATATACATTATCTGCCGAGGAATATCATCCAAAGAATATTGGAGAAATATACATGCAATGAAGTAGATATGAATTCCATCCACCGCAAACAGGTCTATACGATTATTAAGGGCTTCTTCCAGAATAATGAGGCAGAAAGATTGCAGAAACAATTTCTTTATCTGGACAGCGTAATCATTATGGGGATGCTGAAAGATATCTATAGCGAAGATCGTAGTAATCACGGCCAACCGGCTATTAACTTTTATGGTATGGAGGAAATGCCTATTACTATGGAGTGTTTAACAGTTCCGGATGAGAGAAAGAGCCTCTTTGAAACCTATATGGATAAAGTAAGATCCGAACGTGTTTTCAAGGAAAAAAGTAGGGAAAGCATATTATTTAAAGTTTCATTGGAACAAAAGACGAAGATCATGGTTGAATATTCCGATGAGACATACAAACTGGACTTAAAATCAGATATGGATAATGTATTAAACAGTTATGGCAAGACTGTTTTTTTGGATATGAAAAAAGCGTTTATAAACAGCCGAATAAATAAATACATTTCTTATAAACTGGTCTATCTGAATCAATACCATGGGATGACACAGCAAAAATTTTACTTTGATAAATGTTATGACTATTCTGATGGAGAGATCAAGTATGATGATAAGAAGAAAAAGGAGATTCCACTGACATATTCACCTAAAATAAGTTCCATATATGCTATCGTAGGAAAGAACGGAACGGGAAAGACAAGTCTTGTGAATTTTTTAGGAAATGATTTTGACACAATTATGTATAGACTGGGAGAAGAGGAAACAACTGTTTCCAAAATCGTGGAAAAATATAGGCCCTCCTTGCGAGGGACAGAGTTTCTGGTGATTTTTGAGATGAATAAAAAGAAGTATTATATCTCTAATATGACGATTAAAAAGAGTCCAGAAGAAATAATGGAGTATGGTTCCGGCACAGCAGGCTCCGTGAGACGGCAGTTGAGTAAAATATTTTATTTTTCCAATAAAATTGATATGAATGAAGCATTTGCATTTCAGGGAGAGAAAAATAATGACCTGGGAGAAACACAAAATTACTCAGAACAGCGGGCTTTTGCGGAACGGATTGAGCAAATCAGACAGGGACAGGACGGACAGAAACAAAAGAAAGAGGTCAAAACCAGATATTTTAACAGAGACTTATTGTTTCAACTATTGTATTTAAGAGATCATTTTGAGAAGAAAGAAGAAAATCTGAAAAAACTACTTTGGGAAACATTCTCGGTGGATGATCTGACTATTGGAGATAAAGAAAAGGATGATATTATCCGGAATTTTGTAAGGGGAGAGAAGACTGATATTCATATGGACTTTTTTCATACAACAAATACCTTACAGTATTTCTCGTCCGGGCAATATGCAAGGTTTGATTTTTTTGCAAAACTATACTGGATCGTGAAAGGTTATGCCAACAATAAGGAGTTGATAAAAAGTCTTGGAGACAGTGGAAGGGCGTATGAGAATGAAACTATTGTTGAAAATGATTCCGCCATTCTGTTTATAGATGAGGGAGATCTGTATTATCATCCGGAATGGCAGAGACTGTATATCTCGGATCTGTGCAAAATTATAGAGGAAGCGGTTCCCTGTAATCTGCAAATTATCATTGCCACAAACTCTCCATTTATTCTCTCCGATATTTTTGAAGATAATATTATTTTCCTGTCGGAGGAAGGGGAAAGTGAGGAATCCCACGAACAAACCTTCGGACAAAATATCCATACACTGTTAAAGAAGGACTTTTTTCTGAAATATACCATGGGTGAATTTGCAAGGGAGAAGATTGTACAAGTATTTGAAGCACTGGAATCGAAGGAGCACCAAGAAAACAAGGAGGATCAGGAAAATAAAAAATACCAAAGCAGGAAAGATCTGGCTGACAACATGTCGCAAATATTAAAGCCAGACATAACAGTTGAGAACGTGTACCAGCGAATCTCTGATTTCGCCATGGCAATTGGGGAAGATATTTACCGCAGCCATCTTCTTGGATTGATAGAAGAAGACATGAAGAAAACAGAAAACAGAATCAGCTACCTGAAGAAGAGGCAACAGGAAATCGAAGAAGAATTGCGGGATCTGGAAGGGAAAACGTATGATAAAAATTGAAAAATATGATAAAAAAGTTGAGGATGTCTATTTCGATGCTGTGAAGGCTGTAGTAGATGATGCGTATAGGAAAAAAATCGTGAACCGCGTGAAAAAGTATATGGGAGCAGCATGGCGCAATTTGGCAGAACAAGAATCAGATGAGATATTTCGTAAATGGATTCTTGCAGATTATTCAGAGATTAAAAAGGCCTATCTACAATTATCCAAAGATGAAATGCATGAGGAAACATTTAAGAAAAATGGAAAGTTCAAACGTCTTTATCAGATTTACTATGAGGCTTATAATAAGGTTCGGGGTAAGATAATAAGGATGCCAGGATTAGCGGATCAAAAATTAAATGTCTATTTAGTGAAAAACAGTAAGATCAAGACTTGCCCGTATTGCAACAGAAATTATATAACAGCCAGAGGCGAAAACGTATCCGGAGCGCAGCTGGATCATTTTATTAGCCGAAGCGAATATCCGATTTTTGCATTATGTTTATATAATTTAGTACCTTGTTGCAGCGTCTGCAATTTAGCAAAATTGACAAAAGAATTGGAAGTTTCTCCATTTGCTTCGGAAATGGATGACAACAGCTTTACTTTTACCCCAACAGGAATTTTGCCGGGAGAACAGCCTGCAGTAAAGATAAAAGCTAAAAATGCACAATTGGAGAAAAATATTGAGGTGCTTCACTTGCAGGAGGCGTATGATTTTCATAGCGATGACTTGAAAGAACTGGTAGAATTAAAGGAAATGTATCCGGAAACCCAGATCAGTGAAATTTGTGACCTAATCAACGGAGAGAGAAGGCTTGTTGGCAAGGCGAATCTGACATCCACAGATATCCGCGATATGGTATTTGGAAAACAGGTACCGTATGAAGAATATGGGAAGAAGCCGTTGGCCAAGTTCAGACATGATATTTTAAAGGATTTAGGTGTTTACACGCGCTGATAATGATAATATTTTGGGGAAAAAACGTTCAGTCAAAAAATGCTGAACGTTTTTTATATTTCGATAAATTGAAATATACGCTTCGATTTATCGAAAAACCACACATTTTTATTGACAACTAATAATCAATATCATAAAATATTTCAAAATACTTTATCACGGTATAGGAACAACGTGTTAAAGAAGCAACCGGAACAAACTTTAATTGCGGTGCAGAAGCACAAATGAGGGAGGACAAATGCATAGTGTAAAAGGAAAGAAGTGGAACAGAAGGCTGAGCTTTCTGCTTGTTTTGGTACTGCTCTTTGGAGACAGCTCATTGCAGCACGTCATGGCGGCAGAGACCGGGACAGCAGAGACCCAAATAACAGAGCACCGGGTGGAAACAGAGGTTTCCGTATCCGGCGGTGACCCGGAACGGACATCGGAACCGGAACAATCGGCAGAACCGGAACAATCGGCAGAACCAGAACAATCGGCAGGACCGGAACAGTCGGCGGAGCCGGAACAGACCATGGAACCGGAACAGACGCCGGAGCAGACACCGACTCCGCAGCCTGTGCCGACACCGGCTAGCGTATCCGGGAACGTTCCGCCCAGACAGCCGGAGAACTATTATCAGGATCCGGAACCGGAAAATTATGGTACGCTGGCAGCTTATGATGCGTACAGTCGAACCTACCATGTAGACGGTGACCGGTATGTGACAGTGATCGGCTACGATGGTAACAGCTATCTTGATGAGGACGGCAATCTGCAGCAGGCAGACAATACTCTGGTAGAGAGTGAGGTCTCCACCTATTCCCTGTATGGAGATGCAAAAAGCTACGTGAACAGTGCTGGAAGCTATCAGGCGATGCTTACAGTCGGAGCGGAGGAAGGTACAGAGCTACTGACCATTGCAAGTGACGACCATCTGCTGACACTGACTCCTGCCCGGGGAGATTTCAGTGACGGTATCGTAAAGGACAATGCTATTCGTTACAACAATGTATTGCCGGATGTGGATTATCAGTACACGGTATTCGGAAACAGTGTGAAAGAGGACATCATCCTGTTGCAGAGAGGCACAGTCCACAGCTTCCGTTATCTGTTGAACACCTATGGACTGAAAGCCGCCCTGAGCGGCAACACGCTGTACCTCTATGAAGAGGGAACAGATCCCGAACAGGACGCAGTATTCGTTCTGGAGGCTCCGGAGATGGAGGACGCGGCGGGAGAGATCTCTTTCGGCGTGGAACTTCAGCTGGAGGAAAGCGGTGAAGAATCCAATTATGCGGTTACCGTTTCCGCGGACAGTGACTGGCTGGATGCAGATGACCGCGTCTATCCGGTACGGATCGATCCTACCGCTATTCAGGTAGGCAAAAGTGCGATCCATGTGGCCTGCGCTGAGCAGGGCAGCCCGAATTCCGTGATCGGAGATAATGCATATCCTTATGTGGGCTATGATGACGGTATCACCTCCGGAAATCTGGCAGGCTTCCACAGCAAACATTTAAATTGCAGATCTTATTTTGCCATTGATTATGATTTCTCAGCGCTGGCGGAGGAGCCGGAGATCGTCAGTGCGGCATTTCAGGTGACCCAGAAGACCCGCTGGAGCAAGGGCAGTTCTGAATTCGGACTTTTCGGAGTGGAAGAGCCCTGGCAGGTGGGAAGCCTTACCTGGAACAATCAGTTAAATTACAACCATTATTTTCTGGATAGCAGAACGGCTTCTACTACCCGCGGAGAGGCATTATCCTTCGATGTAACGGAAGAAGTCAGTGCATGGATCAACGGAACCGCAGAGAATCACGGACTGGTCATGAAAGCACTGGTGGAAGCACCCAACGAGACAGCGGGCGATGCCGGTGCCTCCATGCAGTGTGAGGTATTCTACAACAATTCCTCCGCATCCTATGCACCGAAGCTGATCGTCTCATGGACAGGAGATCTGACGGATCTGGCGAAGCTTACGCTGGATGATACTACAGTGGATGTCTATCCGGTCGTAAGAAGAAATGGGGACAAATCCTGTGATACACTGGGAGTGGCAGCCCATGGACTGGCCAAGCCCGGCAGTACCGTGACCTACGAACTGGTCAACGGCAGCACCGGAGAGACCGAAGCGCAGACAAAGCTTCTCTATCCGGATTCCGATGCTTATGCAGGGGAATATCCGGAGGCGATCGCCTATAAGCGGAGGCTTTCCAACTGGCAGAGCGAGGTGTTTTCCGGATTACAGCCCGGACAGGTCTACTATGTGACGGCGACTGCTTCCTTTGGGGGCAAAAGCGGCAAGACCGTAGAATCCGACCGTTTCCTGATCTATGAGGAAGGTGCTTTCGACCTGATGCCCAGGATCGCACAGCATTACGGTGTGGAACTGAATACGATCCTTGCCGACATGCGGATGCAGGACTGCCTGACCAGACAGGGCAACCGTATTTTCATCAGGGAGCCGAAGAATACCACAGCTTACAGTTCCGGCGTGTTAGGTGAATATTATAAGGCTATCATCGACGGACTGCTGTTAGGCAGAGCGGAGAACTGTGAGTTCGGCTATGAGCCGGTAAACCTGAATACCGGTAATTTCTACATGGAGCAGACCGATGCCACGATCGCTGACATCGGCGGTGATTTTGCCCTGACCAGACAGTACAATGCAAAGGGTGCGGCGTATGAGGGAAGCCTGGGCTTCGGCTGGACCTTTGCCTATGATGAACGTATGGGAGAACTGGCCGACGGATCGGTCCTGTGGCTTAGAAATAACGGCGGCATCATCACGTTTACTCCGGCGGGAGAGGGATACCTCGCACCGGCCGGATGCGATTATGAACTTTCAGAGACAGAGAACGGATATGTGGTAGAGATCCTGGATGACGGAAGCCGTCATGAATTCGACAGCTTCGGTCTGCTCCGTGCGGTGGAAGACAGCTGCGGTAACCGGACAGAACTGGCTTATGATGTGGATCTGTACCTGAAAAGCATTACCACACCCTCCGGAAAGGAATTCCGGATCGCACTGGATGAAAAGAACCGCTTAAGCAGCATTACTCTGCCGGACGGCCACGGTGTGACTTATACCTACGATGAAGCCGGTAATCTGGCGCAGGTGATGAATCCCGCAGGCGGTGTCGTTCGTTATGTTTACGATGACAGCCACCGCATGACCGCATGGTACGATGAAAACGGACACAGAGTCGTAGCCAATGAGTACGACGGGGAAGGCCGTGTGATACAGCAGACGGATGCGGAAGGTGGCGTGGTCACGCTGGCTTATGAACAGATGGCCGGAGGAGGACAGACCACTGCCACGGATGCGGAAGGCAATGTAACGGTATACACCTATGATGAAAATTACCGTACCACGAAGATCGCATATCCGGATGGCACATTCGAGGAGAGAAGCTATAATACCGATGGGTATCTGGCAGGCCGTCTGGACCGCACCGGCGTGGAGACGACTTATACCTATGACGGGAAAGGCAGGGTAACACAGGAAAAAAGACAGGATGGCGCCACCAGGACCTATGCGTACAATACCGCAGGCAAAATGACGCAGTCTACGGACTATGACGGAGGAAAGACCGGCTATACCTATGACGGACAGAACCGCCTGACTTCTG
Source organism: Simiaoa sunii (assembly GCF_014337175.1). Classification (GTDB taxonomy): domain Bacteria; phylum Bacillota; class Clostridia; order Lachnospirales; family Lachnospiraceae; genus Acetatifactor; species Acetatifactor intestinalis. The sequence goes on from NZ_CP060633.1 coordinate 1,653,930, forward strand.
TGACCGATGCGGAGGGAGGACAGACCTCTTACACTTACGATGAGAAAAACCGGCTTGTGGCGGTAAAGGATGCGAACGGCAACACCACATCCTATACCTATGACGGGGCCTGCGTCACATCCATGACGGACGGTGCCGGTAATACATGGAACTATACCTATGATGCCATGAACCGGCTGTTAACAGTCACGGATCCCGCCGGAGGGACCACCGCCAATACCTACGATGCTCTGGGCAGAGTAATAAAGGAGACCGATGCCGCCGGTGCAGTGACCGTCTATACCTATGATCCGGCAGGCGCAGTGACAGCCATTACCGATAAAGAGGGGCAGAACAGCACCTTTACTTATGATGCTCTTAACCGGATGATGTCCGGTACGGATCCGCTGGGCAATACCCTGACTTATACCTATGACGGTAACGGCAACCGGCTCACACAGACCGATGCGGAGCAGCAGACCATACAGTATACCTACGATGCCATGAACCGGGTAACGGAAACTGCGGATGCAAAGGGTGCGGTACAGAAGAATACTTACGACGGAGCAGACCGGATCCTTACCGTCACGGACCGTCTGGGCAATGCAGAGACTTATACCTATGACCCGGTGAAGCAGAGCATGGTATCGGCTGCTGACAGAGAGGGTAACGTGACTTCCTATGAAAGTGACGTTAACGGAAGAATCACGAAAATCACCTATGCGGATGGTGCCACGGAGACTTATCGTTACGATCATCTGTCCAGACTCACGGAGACGGCCGATGCGCTGGGAGCCGTAACCACATACACCTACGATGGCAACGGCAATGTCACGAAGATCCGCCAGACCGGCGCAGAGGACCTGGCAAGAGAGTATATCTACACTTATGATGCAAGAAATCTTCTGACAGAGAGTACGGATCCGCTGGGGAACACTGTCCATTATACCTATGACGCCTGCGGCAGCCTGACCGCTGTGACGGATGGACGGGGAAATACCACCGCTTATGCTTATGATGCACTGGCGAGACTGACGACTGTGACCGATGCCTGCGGCGGTACTACGGCATACACCTATGACAAAGAGGGCAGGGTCCTCACGGTGACGGCACCGGAGGGAGATACGCTGAAAAATACCTATGATGCCATCGGCCAGCTGACAGCACAGACCGATGCGCTGGGAAATGTGACGGCCTACAGCTATGACCGGATCAGCCGCCTGCAAACGGTAACGAATGCCCTGAAGGGTGAGACCGGCTACACCTACGATGCGGACAGCAATCTTACACTTACGAAAGATACCATGGGAAATGCCCATGCCTATACCGTGGATGCGGAAGGAAATCTCCTGAAGGAGACCTATCCTGATGGCGAGACAGACCGCTATACCTATGACAGAAACGGAAATGTGGCAACCTTTACCGACCGATACGGTGTCGTGACCACATTTACCCTGGATGCCTGTGGCAGAATCGTGAAAGCTTCCGATACGGCAGGCAACGAGATGACCTATACCTATGATGCGGCAGGCAATCTGACTTCCCAGACCGATGTACTGGGCAGAACAGCCTCTGTGACGTATGATGCTTTCGGCAGAGCAGTCTCCGTGACCGGTATCGACGGCGTGACCACCCGTTATACCTACGATGCTTCCGACAGACTGCTTACCGCCACGGACGGAGAAGGAAAAGTAACATCCTATACCTACGATGCGGCGGGGAATCTCATCCATACCACAGAACCGGGCAAGGCAGAATATGCCTATACTTATGATGCCCTGAACCGGCTGACACAGAAAGTAGATCCGGAAGGAGCTGCCACGGAATTTTTCTATGACAGGAACAGTAATCTGACTACCTTAAAGGACGGCAATGGTGTGACCACGGACTACACCTACGATGCCCTGAACCGTCTGGCCGCGTACAGGGATGGCAACGGAGGCACGACTGCCTATACCTATGATGCCCTGAGTCGTCTGACTGCCATTACCACACCGGAAGGGCTGACGGAAAGCTATGCGTATGATGCGGCAGGCAACCTGACCGGCGTTACCGATGCCCTGGGGCAGACCACGACCTATGGTTATGACAAGCTGTACCGTATGATCACCACCACCTCTCCCATGGGAGCTGTGGAGAAATATACTTATGACAAACATGATGTAGTTACCAGTGTCACCGATGCGCTGGGGAACGTTACGCTCTATACTGTAGATGCCAACGGTCAGGTGACAAAAAAGAGACAGCCGGACGGCGAAAGCTATCTCTATACCTATGATGCCGTACAACGGCTTACGGGTATTACGACACCTCTGGGCTATGAGACTGCCTTTACCTACAGCAACGGCAATGATATTCTCGTAAAACAGGATAATCTGGACCGTACCACCGAATATACCTATGACATCATGCACCGGCTGACTTCCGTGACAGATCCCGAAGGCGGAGTGACCACCTACGGCTATGATGAGCGTGGCAACCAGTCTGAAGTCACGGATGCACTGGGCTATTCCTGGAATTATGCCTATGACAAGGTAGACCGGATGACCACTGTGACAGACCCGGAGGAGAAAGTAACAGACATTCTCTATGATAAGGTCGGAAATATCGTAAGCATCAAAAGACCCGGAGAACGTACCACAGCCTATGCGTATGACGGCAACTACAATACGACTGCTGTGACAGATCCGAAGGGATATGTCTATAACTACGGCTATGATAAGGATGACCGTCTGACGTTAACGACCGATCCTCTGGAGCAGACCACCGGCTATACCTACGATGCCGTGAACCGCGTTACTGCATACCGGGACAAGATGGGATTAACAGAAAGCTATCTGTATGATGCCCATGGCAATGTGCTGGAAAAGACCGCAACAGACGGCCGGGTCACCGAATATACCTATGATGCCAAGAACCGTCTGACCTCTGTCACCGACCCTATGGGAAGTGTGGCATATTATACCTACGATGTGATGGACCGCGTGACGGGCGTGACTGATTATCTGGGAAGAGGAACGGAATTTACTTACGACCGCGAAGGAAATGTGACCAGCGTGACCGATGCCGCAGGACGAAAGGAAGTGTGTACCTACGATATCGCAGGACGGATCACATCCTATACCTCCAACGGAGGAAACCGGATCAGCTATGATTATGACAAGCTGGATGATCTGGTAGAAAAAAGCTACAGCGACAGCACCGGAGAGCAGAGTGCAGAAGGAGTTACCTATGCCTACAATGCTCTGGGAGAGCGGGTAGCCATGCAGGATACCACAGGGGACACGGAGTACACCTATGACGGACTCCGCCGGATCACCTCCGTGACCACTTACCGGGCACCGGGAGAGGACGGCTTCTCCCATGAGGAGGCAAAGGGTGACACCATAGGCTATACCTATGACGAAGCGGATCATCTCGCTGCCATTACCTATGCGGATGGCACAAAAGTAAGCTATGAGTATGACAAGAACGACAATCTCATCAAAGTGACCGACAGGGAGGGAAAAGTTACCACCTATACTTATGATGCCATTAACCGGGTGACCCGGATCCACCGTCCGAACGGCATCAGCACCTATAACACTTACAATGCAAGGAATCAGATCGTGGAGCTTAAGAATGTCTGCGACACCTGTGAGTGGGTGGTAAGCGACTATCTCTATACCTATGACGACAGGGGATTCATCGCAGGGGAGACCGCCATCGAATCTCTGGCAGGTTATGCCTACGATGACAAGCATAACGGACGGCATGATGACGGCAGACATGACGACCTCTATCCTCATGGCAATCGCCATAACGGCAAGCATGACAAGGATGCCACTTTCGCGTACCAGATCGTGGAGACCGACCGGACATTTACCTATGATGCAGCCGGAAAGCTCCTGACCGCTACGGAGACCGAGGACAATTATGGCACCTGCGTCTACACGTTCGAGTATGACCTTATGGGTAACCGTACTTATATGGAGAAAACCCTGAACGGAACGGTTGTGGAGTGGCACAGATATGAGTATAATGAGAGTAACCAGCTGATCTCTGAAAAGCTCTACAATGGCAAGAAGACCACCAGCCTTGCCTATACCTATGATGCAGATGGCAACCGGATCAGTGAGACCGGGCGGATCGGCACGGACAAGGTGAACAGGACTTATGAATACTCCGTAGAGAATCGTCTGGCGGCAGTGCATGACGGGGATGAACTGCTCCTTGCTGCGGCTTATGACGGTGACGGCAACCGGGTATTCTTATTGAACTATAATCTCCATACCGATGATGACTGGAAGGGCAATTCCGGTAACGGCAACGGGAACAACAAGGACAACTCCGGCAGTGGAAATAATGGAAACGGAAATTCCGGCAATAACGGTAATGGAAACGGCAACGGTAAGGGGAAGGGCAACAATAAGAAGAACAGCAAGTCCTGGGGCACGGATGATGCAGGCTACGGCAATGCAACCAATGCGGAGGAGAACAACAGCCAGAACCAGTGCGGCATTCTCTTCCCGGTACAGGAGGAAGTCAGCGCGACAGAGGCAGATCTGATCGCCCGGATCAAGACCACCGGTAAGGAAAAGAACTATGAGCTGATCGAGTACTTAAACGACGTCAACCGTGAGCATGCCGCGGTACTGGTCGAGCAGAACATCAATGGCAGGACGGATACCTCGTATATCTACGGAGCGGAGATAAACGGCGGATTCGACCGGATCTCCCTTGACCGGTTCGATGGCAGCACCGGCTACTACCTCTACGATGCCAGAGGAAGTGTCTCCGGCATCACCAATGAAGAGGGACAGGTCTACCAGTCCTACCGTTACAGCGTCACCGGAGAGATCACCTTCGGTGCTCCGCAGTATGAGAACGAATACACCTACAACGGAGAATCCTACAATCCGAATATCGAGAGCCAGTATCTGAGGGCAAGGTACTACTGCGTGGTAACGGCGACCTTCCTCACCGAAGACAGCTACCTGGGCAGCCTGACAGAACCGCTGACGCTTAACAGGTATAATTACTGCGTGAGCAGCTATCTGAATTATACGGATCCGAGCGGAAACAGTACGGAGAATGATGTTGATAGAATCCTTCGGGAATATCCGATACTCAGTAATCAAAAATCCGAACAGGCAATAGCAGTGGAATCTTTTGTAAACGGAGTACTGGGATCCGCAGCAAAGGTGATTATAGATAAACCTACTGCTGCATATATGCCGGGTATGGCAATGGAGGAGCTGTACGGCGGACAGTACAGGTTCAACGAACATGCATACAATAATTACGTTAACCTGACGGAGACATTGATAGAAGCCTTATCCAAGGATGCAACGAACAAGACGGCATACTATGCAGGAAGATGTACCGGAGATGTTGTTATCACAGTAGTTGGTGGAGTGGAATTTGTCTATGGACTGATTACTACTATTTCGGGAGGAGGTGAATCTGCAGCAGCACTTGCAACCGGAATAGGAATAGCAGCTGAGCCGGTAACTATAGCTGTGACAGCAGAAGGTGTCGTTACAGTTGTTGACGGTGTTAATACCATACATTATGGCATTACAGCTTTTAAGAAGGATGCAGACAAAGGGAAAGAAGCTAAAGAAGCAGATAGTAAGGCTGCTGATAATGGTAGAAATACTAGTGCAGGAGAATATGCGGCACCAAGTGGAGGTGGCGGAATAACTTCAACAATTAAAGAAAATGGCAAAACTGTAAACTTTGGGCATGGAGGTAGACATCTAGAAGGAACTGATCTAAATGTTGATGCAGTAAATCAAGCATTGGCAACAGAAGTTTCTACATTGAATTTGAGAACAGGGCAGTTTCATAAGGGGCGAATTATCGTAGACGGGATTACCATAGAGTATACTTCTTATGGTGTTGCTGAGGGAATTATTAACGTAGGAACTTATTATCCGTTGCAGTAATATAATAATGAAAATGGGAGGGATTGAAATCTATCGAAATATATATATAAAAGAGCAACAATGGATTAATAGATTAATGGATGTTGAATTTCGCGGCAGAGATATTTTGCTTAAACAGTTCTCAAAAGCAAAAATTATTTATAAGCAAGAGTACGCCTTTATTTCTTTAAAATTTAAAATTGAAGGAGAAATTGAACCGTATCCATATCGTGTTAGAGTTCCTGTAGAGATGAGAGCGTTTCAAACTTCAACAGCACCAATTGTATTTTTGTTACATGTTGTTAATGGAGTTATAGATGAATTAGAGATTATTACAGCAGATTTAACGCAGATCGATGCAGATAGCATTAAATTGGAAAAAGTTGAGTATGAAGTAAATCAAGAAGTTGTTGTTAAAAAGTGAATTATCATGTTCTCAAAGTCCTAATAACTTAATATTTGTCTGTTAATTAACCATCATGGCTGTTGCAAAGCAATTAAGAATCCATGCTGTTAATTAATAGACACTTGACAAAATATTATACTGATGTAACGCACTCTTAGTAACAGAATGTTGCGAAAGGGTGCGTTTTTTTGAGGACAATTACAGCACCTACGTGTCTATACGTTCGAGTATGACCTTATGGGTAACCGTACCTATATGGAGAAAACCCTGAACGGAACGGTTGTGGAGTGGCACAGATATGAGTATAATGAGAGTAACCAGCTGATCTCTGAAAAGCTCTACAATGGCAAGAAGACCACCAGCCTTGCCTACACCTATGATGCAGATGGCAACCGGATCAGTGAGACCGGGCGGATCGGCACGGACAAGGTGAACAGGACTTATGAATACTCCGTAGAGAATCGTCTGGCGGCAGTGCATGACGGGGATGAACTGCTCCTTGCTGCGGCTTATGACGGTGACGGCAACCGGGTATTCTTATTGAACTATAATCTCCATACCGATGATGACTGGAAGGGTAATTCCGGTAATGGCAACGGTAAGGGGAAGGACAACAATAAGAAGAACAGCAAGTCCGACGGCACGGATGATGCAGGCTACGGCAATGCAACCAATGCGGAGGAGAACAACAGCCAGAACCAGTGCGGCATTCTCTTCCCGGTACAGGAGGAAGTCAGCGCTACAGAGGCAGATCTGATCGCCCGGATCAAGACCACCGGTAAGGAAAAGAAGAGTGAAAAATAAAGTAGATTTTAGGGCGCACTTGTATAAGGGTTCATAAAACCCCGTTTTTACAAGTATAGAAAGCAGAAAAAATGTTAGTTATCGTTGCGTTTCACTAACTTAGAGCTGTCGTAACCAAGGCTTTCAAGGTAAGCAAACACATTGTTCTCATTCAAGACGACACTCTCTACATGATTCTGAGGGTCCATCAATTCCTCATAGTCAGTAGGGGTAAAGGGCTTCTTTTCTGAAACCATGTGGTAAATACAGACCATCATCATTCTTGCAATGGCAATGATTGCCTTTTTGTGTCCACGTCGCTTTTTGATTCGACCATATTTGATTGCAAAATAAGGCTGCTTTTTGCTCTTAATTGCAGCAAGGGCACATTGAACCATCATTGGTTTCAGGTAATCGCCTGCTTTGGCAATGCGGACAGACTTTTTCTTACCAGCGGATTCATTGTTGGCAGGAGAAAGTCCGCACCAGGAACACAGATGTTTTGCATCATCAAAAATATCCATATCAACGCCTGTTTCTGCAAGAACAATCGTGGAACTTAACTCTGTCATGCCGGGCATGGTACTGACAAACTCCACGAACTCGTAATAAGGCTTGATGCGGACATAGAGTTCCACTTCGGTCTGGGTAATCATATCATCGAGATATTCCAGATGCCCCCGGGCAAGCTCTAGTTTTTTAGCCTGATCTGTTTCAATAGTGTAGCCTTTGATGGCTTCGATGATTTCATCAGACTTGGATTTAGCCCCTTTCTTTATGAGTTTGCGGACAGCTTTTTCATCCATGGAATCGGCAGTATGCTCCAATAGATAAGAGATGATTTCAGTTGCTGTCTTGCCAAAAGGATCAGAAAGAACACTGGCAATGCCGACATTGGAAATGGTCATACAGTTCTGGATGCGATTCTTCTCGGAAGACTTCATGCAGACCAGCTTGAAACGGTATCTGGAAAGTTCCCTAAGCTGACGAAAATCTTTTGGAGGAATAAAGGAACATCTGACAAGATCAAATTTGTAGAGGTCGGCAATCCATTTAGAATCCTTTTTGTCCGTTTTCTTGCCTTTAATGGCTTTGACATACTTCGGATGTGTAAGGCAGACATCAATGTCATTTTCGAGATAATTAAAAATAGGAATCCAATACTTTCCGGTGGATTCCATACAAACATGATAGCAATTATTCTCGATAAGCCAGTTGTGAAACCTTTGAATATCTGAGTTGATGGTTGAAAAAGATTTTTGCAGATATTCGGATATGCCGTCCTTATTGGTAGTTACGATGGTTGCAACGATAACATTTTTGTGGACATCAAGTCCACAGCAGATGGAGTATTTTAACTTCATCATTAAGTATCACCACCTTAATAAAAAGGGAATAGCAACATTGACTGTCATCCTGCGACTGAATAAACATGGTTTATTACCAATGATAAGAGTCCGGGCTCAATGTCCCACTTGTTTGTGCTTGTAAGGATGACGGCACATATAACTATACGGGGTCGAAATAAATTCGCCACTTCTCCTTCCGTGCTCTGTAGTGTATTGCTATTCCTTGAAAGAATTATAAATCAAAGAGTGGAGGGGCACAACATTTTTCATAACTTGTTTGTGCCTTGAGCGAAGCGAAAGGAATGATAAAAACTATGAGCTGATCGAGTACTTAAACGACGTCAACCGTGAGCATGCCGAGGTACTGGTCGAGCAGAACATCAATGGTAAGACGGATACCTCTTATATCTACGGAGCGGAGATAAACGGCGGATTCGACCGGATCTCCCTTGACCGCTTCGATGGCAGCACCGGCTACTACCTCTACGATGCCAGGGGAAGCGTCTCCGGCATCACCAATGAAGAGGGACAGGTCTACCAGTCCTACCGTTACAGCGTCACCGGAGAGATCACTTTCGGTGCTCCGCAGTATGAGAACGAATACACCTACAACGGAGAATCCTACAATCCGAATATCCAGAGCCAGTACCTGAGGGCAAGGTACTACTGCGTGGTAACGGCGACCTTCCTCACCGAAGACAGCTACCTCGGCAGCCTGACAGAACCGCTGACGCTTAACCGGTATAATTACTGCGTGAGCAGCTATCTGAATTATACGGATCCGAGCGGAAACAGTACTGAGAATGATGTTGATAGAATCCTTCGGGAATATCCGATACTCAGTAATCAAAAATCCGAACAGGCAATAGCAGTGGAATCTTTTGTAAACGGAGTACTGGGATCCGCAGCAAAGGTGATTATAGATAAACCCACTGCTGCATATATGCCGGGTATGGCAATGGAGGAGCTGTACGGCGGACAGTACAGGTTCAACGAACATGCATACAATAATTACGTTAACCTGACGGAGACATTGATAGAAGCCTTATCCAAGGATGCAACGAACAAGACGGCATACTATGCAGGAAGATGTACCGGAGATGTTGTTATCACAGTAGTTGGTGGAGTGGAATTTGTCTATGGACTGATTACTACTATTTCGGGAGGAGGTGAATCTGCAGCAGCACTTGCAACCGGAATAGGAATAGCAGCTGAGCCGGTAACTATAGCTGTGACAGCAGAAGGTGTCGTTACAGTTGTTGACGGTGTTAATACCATACATTATGGCATTACAGCTTTTAAGAAGGATGCAGACAAAGGGAAAGAAGCTAAAGAAGCAGACAGTAAGGCTGCTGAGAGTGGTTTAAACTCTAATCTATTAGACGAATTAGCTAATAGTGGAGTAAAGTATAATCCAGAGGATATCGTTGCAATAACAAAGACTGCGGATGGGAAATTAGTGTGGTTGGAAAATGGAACAGATACTGCGGGATTAAATCACATTATTACTGAGCATGCTGACGATTTTCTAAATAAAGGAATAACGCAAGAGCAAATTCCTGATTATGTAATGAATGCACTAGAAAATGGAAAAATCGTTGGATATCAGGGAAGAGGTACTGGAAGACCTATATATGAATTTACATATAACGGAGAAATTCATAAAGTTGCTATTACAGTAGGTAATAATAGATTTATAGTTGGTGCTAATCCAAAGTAGAGAGGAATGTGTATGAAAGTAATAAAAATCAAATTTGAATATGGATGTTTCCCTGTGTGGATTTATGGTGAAAATAATGAATTGATAGAGAATGATTTGCCACCATATTTAATAGGAGATAGTGATATAGACCCTAAATTTTTAAATATTCAAAAAATATATGATAGTTTGTATTTGGATGATGGAAAAGAATTCAAATATATTGGATTTAAAGAGGCTGAAAAGAGAGAAAATTTTTTCAGAGAATTGCTTTTGGTAATCAATCTTCTAAAGAATAAACTGAATGATGAGTATATCATTGAGGATAATATGGATTTTTTAAAGAAAACTATTAATTAATGGTTGCTCAATAACAAAAAATCCACACAAATCCCTTGAAAATACTGAGTTTTCCACTCAAGAGTAGTATAATGAATGCAGGGAAAATATATAAATTGCTATAAAAACCTTGCATTTGGAGGAAAACTCATGTATAAATTCGAACGATATCGTCAGCTTGGACTTGCAGATTTCAATCAGCCCGTCGGGTTCAAGATGGATCCGGAAAACCGCTGGGTTAAGAAATCGGAAACGATTCCGAGGGACACTATTGAGGAAAAGTATGCAAAACTGTTTCCGAGTAAAACCGTAATGCCAGCAAAACCTCTCCGTATGGCACTTGGCTCTCTTCTGATCCAGAAACAGCTTGGTTTTTCGGACCGGGAACTGGTTGAGGAGATCATGGAAAATCCGTATTTTCAGTACTTCATAGGGCTTCCGGGGTACCAGACAGAGGCTCCCTTTGTACTATCACTTCTTGTTGAGTTCCGTAAGCGCCTTACAGATGACGTTCTCAGTGAAATCAATGAGATGATCATTGCATACAACACACCGGATGATCCAACACCGGGTGATGGAAGCCATCCGGATACAGATGAAAAAGATTCCGGCGAGAACAGCGGAACAGTGATTCTTGATGCAACCTGTGCCCCGCAGAAGATCTCTTTCCCACAGGATGTAAATCTCCTGAATGAGGCAAGAGAAAACCTGGAAGAAATCGTCGATGACCTCTGCAGAAGATTTGATTATTACATTCCACGGATGTAACGCAGGAATGCCCGAAAGGAATAAATTGCGCATGAAAGAAATGATATATGATTTCGCAATACATACTTTGTATTATGAAAATCAGGATATTAGAGTTCCTAATTTTTCGTTAGCTATAGACACGTTGGAATTGGTTTTTGAAATACAAACGGGAAAACTACTTTGCATACAGGGATTTTTCCCATTAGTTCAGGCTTCAGAAGGAAATGTCAATCTTCCTGAATGTAAAAAGGGTGACTATTTATTACATAATTTTGATTTATCAACATGTAAACAAGATGAAGTATATGATTTGATAAAAAAAATACCTCAGACACAGAAATATTTTGAAAAGGCACCTATAAAATATGATAAAGAAAGAGGAATAATTCAAATTGGGAAGGAAACGGGGGAAAATGAGATTGTAATAGAAGTAAGTGATAATATAATTTGTGGACTTGATCAGAATTCTGATTTAGAAAGTATATATATATTTCCAACGAGATTTATTAATGAAACAACGAGATAATATTGAGGGGAGGTCATCTTTACATACCGCCTTGCGGGAAACAGTTATACGTGGGTTCCATGGGAGGATAACCCGGACTATACGGGAATGTCATTTGTCGGATCCATTGTCGGAACGCAGGGAGAGCAGGTAGAAGTAGCATTTGACATTGACAAGACTGCGGCGGGCGGGAACCGTTATGGATTTGCCCCGGCGACGGGAAACCTGATGTACTGTATGCCGCAGAAGGGAACAAAAACATCATTATATATAGGAAATGGAGATGAGGCGCAGGGAATAGCGACAGGGTGTATCCGTACTAATGGAAGCACCTGTGAGGGGACGGGAAGTCCCGAGAAAAAAAGTTTCCGGTCAGAGCACGGAAAAGGAATGGATCTGTATCCGCAGCGAATGGGATTGGATGGCGGTGAAACGGGAAAGATTACATTTGAGGATGAAACGGGGACTACCATAGAAAGCAATGGCGGGCTTGTTCTGATGGCAAAAGAAGGAATCCGGCTGGAGAGCATGACAGGGATTGCCATGCAGGGAATGTCGGATATCATGGCATTGTACGCAGAAGGGGCATCCAGCCTTTGTGTGAACGGCAGTGTGGATATGCTGGGCAGGCTGGCAGGAATATCAGCCAGTAAGTATACTGGGTATCCGCCCTATGATGATGCACCTAAGGAGGGTGAATTTGACTGGGATGGATTTACGAGAAACCTTGCAATCGGTCTTGGAGTAGTTGCAGTATGTGCCATTGGTGCCGCAATTAGTATAGCAACGTTTGGAGCTGGAAGTATTTTAGCCGGGGCGTTTATAGGTGCGGGTATTGGCGCATTATCTACGACAGCGATGAAAGCAGGAGAGGAGATTTCGACTGGAAATGTCCGAAGTGCGAAAGAAGCTTTTCGGGATGTAGGAATATCAGCTGTCAGTGGTTTTATAACAGGGGCATTTGGAGCAAAATTTCCGGGAGCACATCGTTTGGTTGAAGGTGTTGTAGATACGGTGGTATCGGCAGGTGAAAGATATTTATATGCAGTTTTTGACGATAGCATGTCACGGGAGGAAAAGAGGGCATATGCTCTTGATCCAAGACAGATGGTGGCAGATTTTGTAACAGGTGTTGTCATAGGAGAATTCCTTGATGGAATAACGGCAGCAATACAGAATAAGTTAAGAAGTATTTTTGCAAATTATGATGCTACGATGCGTGAGGCTCTTGAGAGTGGTAGTAACCCTAAAAATGTATTTCCAGAAAACCCAGATGACTTGTTACCAGAAATACCGAGAAATAAAGCAACAAAAGCTAATGGTACAACAAGTCAGACTATTCAAACGAGCGATAATATTAGGATAAGGGCAGAACAACATCCGTTATTGCCAGGCGAAACCTATAATCCAAGACATCATGGTGTTCATTATCATGTGGAATATAAGGTTGATCCTACAAAAAGTTGGAATAACAAAAATAATGTAAAGAAATGGTATCCTGAAGGATATACACCTGGAGCAGGCTCTGGATTCATACCAGGAGAACCCTTCCCAGAATAAGAGAGGTGACAAATAATGGATTGGATAAATAGCGTAAGCAACATGGATAATACAATATATGATATTTGCATAAAAGATTCTTGCTTGATTATATATATCAAAACTTGGGATCAAAAAATTAGGCAAATTATTTTTTCAAACTATTATGCCTTCAAAGAAAAAAATTCTATAGGTAGAGAGATAGGAGATATACTAATTCAAACAAATTCTATACTGTTAGAAGAATTGAAAGAAGATATTGTAAACGGTGATGGCACAATTGATGAAATAGCAGAGGTCAAAAGCACAATCTTTTACGATTCGTGGAATGAAATAATTCTTTTAGAGGTTTTAGGCGAAAACATAGAATTTGTTTAGTTGGGTTTGCAAACGTAACAATTTTGTAACATTTTCCTTGACGCCTCCTAAACATCCATGTTACAATGGCACTCACCAGGGGGTGTAAGAGGGGATGAAATATTCCCTTAATACCTAAACAAAAACACATAATAGGAGATGTTTCGTAGCTACTATGAGCTATGGTGCATCTCCTATTTTTCCGTTACATGGTAATCCCTACAAAACTGTTCTAAAGCATAACAAATTTTTGAACAGCAGAGAAAGTTATGCCATACCACATTTCACCCAACGGCTCTGCCGGTGGGTGTTTCTCGGCTTATGCCGCCGAAGGACGGCATAAGCCCTTTAACCTGCACACATTTCGACCCTAATATTTTTCTTATATTTTCTAAAAGTAACTTCGTTCACACTTCCCCAACAAGCCTTTAATCTTCCATTATGGGTAACTACCTCGACTTCGCTCTTAAAATTGCACACAGGGGCAACACAGGCTCTCACAAGGGCAAGAGAAAGTTGGCTTGCCTGTCTGAAAATTATATTTGTGCATTATTACTGTTTTTCTCTGTTTTTGGTCTATGGCATAAAGCTAATTCTGCTCATTTTAGTGGTTCATATGAAAAAATCTGCTTCCAAATCAAAAAATTGACTTGTAACTGTTCTTTTTCAGAGTTAACATCACACACCACGAAAGCGATTCGTAAGTCTTTTGTGAGTCCTGTGTTCTGCAGGATGTATCCATCTCCATGAAAGTCAGCGGTATCCATTCGGGATATTTTGCGTCTGACCAGAAGTGGATAGGCTATACCACTCTTGCACACTTGGTTGCTGAAAGATGCGTAATTCCTAGAAAGATGCTTAACAGTTGAGATTGCCACTATTTTGCCAAACATTGAGAATGGAGCAGATTTTTATGATTAAAGAGAATTATATTTATGTGGGTATTGACCTACATAAGGAGACCCACACAGCAGTTATGATTGACTGCTATAATCAAAAGCTGGGAGAGATTACTTTCCCAAACAGACCAGCCGCTTTTCCTAAGCTGGTTACTAAAGTAAAGAAGTGTAATACCGATGGAAAAGAAGTAGTTTATGGTCTTGAGAACGCCTACGGTTACGGCAGAGCCTTAGCGGTCTGGCTAATTGACAAGGGGTATCTGGTTAAGGATGTAAACACCGCTATCTCACATCGACAGGCAAAGCATCGAGGTGCCATGTACCGTAAGAGTGACAGTGATGATGCGGAAGCCATTGCTCTGGCAACTTTAAATATGCTTGATAAACTTCCAGATGCGTGTCCCAATGATGCATACTGGTCACTTGGTCAGTTGGTGCATCGCAGGGATAACATCATGAAACAGCGAACCAGACTGGTTAATCAGTTGCACGAGCAGCTGTGTATTGCATATCCGTCTTACAAGTCATTTTTTAATGACATCAGCAGACCTACTGCACTGTATTTCTGGGAGCATTACCCATCCAAAAAGTATCTAAAAGGTAAGTCTGTGGAAGATTTGCGAGCGGAACTTGTTCCTGTCAGCCACAATAAATGCTCCACCAAGACCTGCGAGAAAATCTTGGATGCAGTAGCCAGTGATAAGGTGAAAAACAATGCTTATCAAGATGCAAGGGATATGGTGACTCTTAGCATAGTCAGTGATTTACAGCACTATGACAGCCAACTGGCAGAGGTAGACAAGATGCTGGAACAGATGTATAAGATGCTTGGCTGCACGCTTACAACCATTCCCGGTGTAAATGTTATCACAGCAGTGAAGATTCTTGCTGAAATCGGTGATATCAAACGCTTTAGTAATGCCAATAAACTGGCACAGTTCGCAGGGATTGCACCACTTCATTTATCCTCCAGCGGTAAGGGGAAGGATGTAGCTACCAAGCAGGGTAACAGACGATTGCAGGCAACCATTTATTTCCTTGCAATCCAGATGGTGCAGGTATCCTCAAAGGGTACACCGAGAAATTCGGTGGTACGGGCATACTATGAGAAACGTAAAGCAGAAGGAAAAACCAGCCAACAGGCACTGATTTGCATTTCCAGACGGTTAATCAGTGTTATTTATGGGATGTTAAAGAACGGTACGGAGTACCGTATGCCAGTAGTGGAAAATGCTGGCGAAAAGTAGTGAAATAATGGCAAATATGTAGTAGAATTTTAAGCAGATGTGATAGTCAGCTTTGGGAAGTGTACGCATTTTCCGGAAGAGTGGCATCGGCTTGGATTATTATAAGGGTAAAGAGTTTATGTCAAGAATGGTAGAAATACTAGTGCAGGAGAATATGCGGCACCAAGTGGAGGTGGCGGAATAACTTCAACAATTAAAGAAAATGGCAAAACTGTAAACTTTGGGCATGGAGGTAGACATCTAGAAGAAACTGATCTAAATGTTGATGCAGTAAATCAAGCATTGGCAACAGAAGTTTCTACATTGAATTTGAGAACAGGGCAGTTTCATAAGGGGCGAATTATCGTAGACGGGATTACCATAGAGTATACTTCTTATGGTGTTGCTGAGGGAATTATTAACGTAGGAACTTATTATCCGTTGCAGTAATATAATAATGAAAATGGGAGGGATTGAAATCTATCGAAATATATATATAAAAGAGCAACAATGGATTAATAGATTAATGGATGTTGAATTTCGCGGCAGAGATATTTTGCTTAAACAGTTCTCAAAAGCAAAAATTATTTATAAGCAAGAGTACGCCTTTATTTCTTTAAAATTTAAAATTGAAGGAGAAATTGAACCGTATCCATATCGTGTTAGAGTTCCTGTAGAGATGAGAGCGTTTCAAACTTCAACAGCACCAATTGTATTTTTGTTACATGTTGTTAATGGAGTTATAGATGAATTAGAGATTATTACAGCAGATTTAACGCAGATAGATGCAGATAGCATTAAATTGGAAAAAGTTGAGTATGAAGTAAATCAAGAAGTTGTTGTTAAAAAGTGAATTATCATGTTCTCAAAGTCCTAATAACTTAATATTTGTCTGTTAATTAACCATCATGGTTGTTGCAAAGCAATTAAGAATCCATGCTGTTAATTAATAGACACTTGACAAAATATTATACTGATGTAACGCACTCTTAGTAACAGAATGTTGCGAAAGGGTGCGTTTTTTTGAGGACAATTACAGCACCTACGTGTCTATACGTTCGAGTATGACCTTATGGGTAACCGTACCTATATGGAGAAAACCCTGAACGAAACGGTTGTGGAGTGGCACAGATATGAGTATAATGAGAGTAACCAGCTGATCTCTGAAAAGCTCTACAATGGCAAGAAGACCACCAGCCTTGCCTACACCTATGATGCAGATGGCAACCGGATCAGTGAGACCGGGCGGATCGGCACGGACAAGGTGAACAGGACTTATGAATACTCCGTAGAGAATCGTCTGGCGGCTGTGCATGACGGGGATGAACTGCTCCTTGCTGCGGCTTATGACGGTGACGGCAACCGGGTATTCTTATTGAACTATAATCTCCATACCGATGATGACTGGAAGGGTAATTCCGGCAACGGCAACGGGAACAACAAGGACAACTCCGGCAGTGGAAATAAGGGAAACGGAAATTCCGGCAATAACGGCAATGGAAACGGCAACGGTAAGGGGAAGGGCAACAATAAGAAGAACAGCAAGTCCGGGGGCACGGATGACGCCGGCTATGGCAATGCAACCAATGCGGAGGAGAACAACAGCCAGAACCAGTGCGGCATCCTCTTCCCGGTACAGGAGGAAGTCAGCGCTACAGAGGCAGATCTGATCGCCCGGATCAAGACCACCGGTAAGGAAAAGAAGAGTGAAAAATAAAGTAGATTTTAGGGCGCACTTGTATAAGGGTTCATAAAACCCCGTTTTTACAAGTATAGAAAGCAGAAAAAATGTTAGTTATCGTTGCGTTTCACTAACTTAGAGCTGTCGTAACCAAGGCTTTCAAGGTAAGCAAACACATTGTTCTCATTCAAGACGACACTCTCTACATGATTCTGAGGGTCCATCAATTCCTCATAGTCAGTAGGGGTAAAGGGCTTCTTTTCTGAAACCATGTGGTAAATACAGACCATCATCATTCTTGCAATGGCAATGATTGCCTTTTTGTGTCCACGTCGCTTTTTGATTCGACCATATTTGATTGCAAAATAAGGCTGCTTTTTGCTCTTAATTGCAGCAAGGGCACATTGAACCATCATTGGTTTCAGGTAATCGCCTGCTTTGGCAATGCGGACAGACTTTTTCTTACCAGCGGATTCATTGTTGGCAGGAGAAAGTCCGCACCAGGAACACAGATGTTTTGCATCATCAAAAATATCCATATCAACGCCTGTTTCTGCAAGAACAATCGTGGAACTTAACTCTGTCATGCCGGGCATGGTACTGACAAACTCCACGAACTCGTAATAAGGCTTGATGCGGACATAGAGTTCCACTTCGGTCTGGGTAATCATATCATCGAGATATTCCAGATGCCCCCGGGCAAGCTCTAGTTTTTTAGCCTGATCTGTTTCAATAGTGTAGCCTTTGATGGCTTCGATGATTTCATCAGACTTGGATTTAGCCCCTTTCTTTATGAGTTTGCGGACAGCTTTTTCATCCATGGAATCGGCAGTATGCTCCAATAGATAAGAGATGATTTCAGTTGCTGTCTTGCCAAAAGGATCAGAAAGAACACTGGCAATGCCGACATTGGAAATGGTCATACAGTTCTGGATGCGATTCTTCTCGGAAGACTTCATGCAGACCAGCTTGAAACGGTATCTGGAAAGTTCCCTAAGCTGACGAAAATCTTTTGGAGGAATAAAGGAACATCTGACAAGATCAAATTTGTAGAGGTCGGCAATCCATTTAGAATCCTTTTTGTCCGTTTTCTTGCCTTTAATGGCTTTGACATACTTCGGATGTGTAAGGCAGACATCAATGTCATTTTCGAGATAATTAAAAATAGGAATCCAATACTTTCCGGTGGATTCCATACAAACATGATAGCAATTATTCTCGATAAGCCAGTTGTGAAACCTTTGAATATCTGAGTTGATGGTTGAAAAAGATTTTTGCAGATATTCGGATATGCCGTCCTTATTGGTAGTTACGATGGTTGCAACGATAACATTTTTGTGGACATCAAGTCCACAGCAGATGGAGTATTTTAACTTCATCATTAAGTATCACCACCTTAATAAAAAGGGAATAGCAACATTGACTGTCATCCTGCGACTGAATAAACATGGTTTATTACCAATGATAAGAGTCCGGGCTCAATGTCCCACTTGTTTGTGCTTGTAAGGATGACGGCACATATAACTATACGGGGTCGAAATAAATTCGCCACTTCTCCTTCCGTGCTCTGTAGTGTATTGCTATTCCTTGAAAGAATTATAAATCAAAGAGTGGAGGGGCACAACATTTTTCATAACTTGTTTGTGCCTTGAGCGAAGCGAAAGGAATGATAAAAACTATGAGCTGATCGAGTACTTAAACGACGTCAACCGTGAGCATGCCGAGGTACTGGTCGAGCAGAACATCAGTGGTAAGACGGATACCTCTTATATCTATGGGGCGGAGATAAACGGCGGATTCGACCGGATCTCCCTTGACCGGTTCGATGGCAGCACCGGATATTATCTCTATGATTCCAGGGGAAGCGTCTCTGGCATCACCAATGAAGAGGGACAGGTCTACCAGTCCTACCGTTACAGCGTCACCGGAGAGATCACCTTCGGTGCTCCGCAGTATGAGAACGAATACACCTACAACGGAGAATCCTACAATCCGAATATCGAGAGCCAGTATCTGAGGGCAAGGTACTACTGCGTGGTAACGGCGACCTTCCTCACCGAAGACAGCTACCTCGGCAGCCAGACAGAACCGCTGACACTTAACAGGTATAATTACTGCGTGAGCAGCTATCTGAATTATACGGATCCCAGCGGAAATGATCACTATACTACTTGGCAAGGAATTATTGCACATAAAGTATTACAAGAATATTTTAAGTCCGAGTATGACTACCAGATTGGATATCATCCATATACAGAATATAGGGTGACTGGTTATGCAAATAGTAAAACGGGAATAGGGTATGCAGATATTGTATTAAGAAGGCCAGATGGTGTATACGAAGTATATGAGATAAAACCCTATTCAGAGAAAAAGTTGGGAGGTGGAATTGAACAGAGGCAGGGATATATTAAAGCAATGAAGGATGCTTATTTACCTGTAGATGATCAAGGACATACATTTAATCCGAATAAAATAGTATTGCCAATAGTAGATACGCAATATAACTATGCAACCTATTATACAGATCCAAGTATGCCAGGAATGATATACTATAGCCTGAGTCAGACGAAAAGGCCTAAATATGTAACGGCTGTAATTAAGCAGGCAGATGAAAAGAAAGAAGTGTGGTGGTGCGAGCCAGGAGATACATTAACCAAGGTGCTAAATGTACTTACAGATGCGATGATGTTAGAATGGGTTGGAGAAACGCTCATTGATAGAGTTACGCAAAGTGTACTTCCATTTTGGGTGATGCCAGAGGATATATTAGATAATATGCTTGTATATCCAAAGGGCTATGAGGGCATTCCAAATTCCATAGTATAGGGCATATATCATTAAAGACTGAAAAAATTTTAGAAACTATTATGGAGAGGATATAGGGGATATAATGCAATGAATAAAAGGAAAATAGTAAAAGAGATTATAAATCCATATATGGACAAAAATGGTTTCACATTAGAAAAGTATGAGCGGGGAGATTGGTCTTATCGAAAGAAAATCGATGAGGCTTTATTGGAGATAAATATTGCTGATGCAAATGGAAGACTTCATATGCACATAGGAGTCTATGGGCGTGCATACGATGTACAGGCAGAGCAGTTTATTGATACACTGCCATCTGCGAGGACAAGCATGATGGACTGGGATTATAGCTGGATAGGAAAAACGGAAGAAGAAAAAGAGAAACTGTTTCGGGACATACTGTATGATTATAGAGATATTTTAGAATTGAACGGAGACAGGATCTTTGAAAAAATAGTGACGGATTATAAGAACAGGCTTCCGAACAGAAAACATTATTTGCTAATGTTGGAGCATTACGATGAACTGGAGCAAAAATACAGAAAAGAATTATGCCCGGAAGAATGTGATATTCTAGAGCTATGGGAAAAAGTTGCTGCATGGGTGGAGAATGTACGCAAGGATCCTTTAGAGGAAATAGAGGAGAGATTAGTAGGATATGTGACAGTGTTGGAAACGGAAATGATTAAAAGGTATGGTGGCAAAAGAGAAAATGATTCGGATCGGGAAGCTTGCGTTATCTATGCCGGGAAAAATCATCAATTATTCAATTTTTTATCTAACTTTTTCTGGTTGTGGCAACATGAAGATATGAACAATAGGGAAAAGAGAGAGATGGAAAACTGGTACAATGAACAGAAATAGATAAAAATTATACTAATTGCTTAAAAATTAGATATCAAGAGAATATTATTTCGGTGTTCCGAATGCTGCATTACCAGAGGTGTCCTTTGGCAGTGACAAAGCAGAGAAAAGCTGCTATCAAAGAAAGAATTGTAGAGCAAAATATAGAAAGAATCGGCGGACAATAAAATGTCAGCTGATTCTTTTTATTCGGAAAATGATGCAACTATGATGTAATATTGTGTTATTTTGATAATGAAACTCAATACAATAACCGAAAATATATACGTGGGATAAGGTAGGAAAAAATTCCTCAGGCAATAAAAATGGTGAATACACAATAGTTGGAGTAGTGAAATGAAATATTGAGGGGAAAGCAGTATATGCGAAAACTATTATTAATCATTCAAGAATTAATTATTGTGAATTGCATATTGGGAATGATTGCTTTTTTGAGTATTACTGTACAGGCAAAAGGGCGTGTGTTGGACGAACCTATGGCGAAGGAAATCACAGGGATAGGAAATTATGGAATTGAAAATCCATCAAAACCTATAATCGATGAAGCATGGCAGGGGAATTATGTGTATTTTGGGGAGTACGATATGGACAATGACGGGAAGAAAGAGCCTGTGAAATATCGTGTGCTCTCCAAATGCACTACAGATTTTAGCGGGAATGACAGTACGGTAAAGACAATGCTGTTAGACTGTGATAACGTCTTTCTGCCAGACGGTGACAAGGGAATGATATTCCATGAATTGAATTATGCCGTGGATGACAGCAAATGGAACAATAGTATTTTGCGGGAATATTTGAACAATGATTTTCTGACATCATCTTTTTCATTACAGGAGCAGGCTGCTATTGCAAACAGCGTAAAAGAAAATGTAGCAGAAAGTGATGGGGATGCCTGCGACTTTCAACCTCAGAGATGGACAGCACTTTCGGGAGATAAAATATTTTTGCTGGATGCAAGAGAAGTCCGAAACGAAAGTTATGGATATAGTAATGAGCAGTGGGGGGCAGACAACCGGGGAAAAATTTGCATACAAAAACCAACCATGTGGGAATGGTGGCTGCGTTCCGAAGAAGAATATCCTACGTTACCGGAAAATGAAGGTATGGGTGCAGGTGTTATAGCAAGTAAGGCAGTAGGTTGTCTCTTTGTTAATGAATACTGTGGAGTAAGTCCTGTACTAAATGTCAGACTGTCGGATATTCTTATGGTTTCTATTGTGGAAGGAACTGCCGGGCAGACAGGGGCTGCATATAAACTGACATTGATCGATCCGGCTATGAAAATCCGGCCAGAGCAAAGTACAAATGCACAGTCAGAAGAGCAGGTGACAGTACCCTATAGACTTACAGGGGCGGACATTGATAATGCAACATGGGTATCGGTTCTGTTCACAAAGAAAGACATCCTTACAGCGGACGGTTATTATGATGCCGGGGAAGCAATTTATATTCCGAATGTGGATCAGGACGGTAAAGCAGTATTTTCGATTCCAGAGGAATACAGGAATAAGGAATGCGGAACCGATTATCATGTTTATCTGATTGCAGAGAATGTGAACGGAGAGAAGGAAACAGACTATGCAAGCAAACCGGTGGAAATCGTGTACAGTAAGGATCACATGGTGACGGTACCACAGACAGGTGATGCTGGGGGATTACTGGAAAAAATGTATGCTGTATGCTTTATCCTTTTCTGCATTTGGATGAGGCGAGGTAAAATATCCCTGCATAGGTGATGAATGAAAGGAAAACTCGGGAAATAATGGCAGCACCGGCTACTACCTCTACGATGCCAGGGGAAGCGTCTCCGGCATCACCAATGAAGAGGGACAGGTCTACCAGTCCTACCGTTACAGCGTCACCGGAGAGATCACCTTCGGTGCTCCGCAGTATGAGAACGAATACACCTACAACGGAGAATCCTACAATCCGAATATCGAGAGCCAGTATCTGAGGGCAAGGTACTACTGCGTGGTAACGGCGACCTTCCTCACCGAAGACAGCTACCTCGGCAACCAGACAGAACCGCTGACACTTAACAGGTATAATTACTGCGTGAGCAGCTATCTGAATTATACGGATCCGAGCGGGAAATGGATATATGAAAAGGAACAGAATGAATTTGGGGTGAAATATATTCAGACACCCGCAAATGAAAAACAAAATAGGAAGATTGATTTTTATATTGCCAAAACATTTTTGAGTGCATTACATGAACTGAACTCTCCACAAGCATCTGTTGACTATGTATTATCGTTTGACTATAAGCATGATATGCCATATGCAAAAAGCATTATGTTAAAAGCATATAAACAAAATAGTAGTTATGCCTGTGAAATTTTTCATGTATCAATAGAACAACTTGAGGAGTTTGGATGGAAAGCTATAACAGGAGATAAACAAAATTATATCATAAAGTTCAACCGTACCTTGAATCAATATGGCATAACAAGCAAAGCAAGTATTACAATGCTTATGGCAACAATGGCGCATGAAAGCAATTTTGGACAAGACAATATTGAAGGAATGCAAAATGGAAAAGAATTGTTAACAAAAGATAATTGGAAAAGCTATATTAAAGATGTTGCAGGTAACTCAAACTTAGAATTTGATGACAGAGGTGTAGGATATATTCAATTAACTGGAAAACAAACGCAAGAAAATTTTTTAAAAGCCATTGGTAGAGATTGTGATATGGTGAACTTCGGAATGGACAAAGTTCATTATATTGCAAAATATTATAGCTTAGAGGCTGCTGCATGGTTTTGGGCAACTACGAATGTCGTAAAAACAGGCATGGGCAGTTTAAATGATTATGTTAATGTTAATGGAAATTCGGAGGCTATATTCCTCATTACACAGTATTATGTTAATGGATTTACTGCAACAGATAAAGATTTAGCAACAATAAGATTAGGAGGGGAGTATAAAATTAAAAATGATCAGCTGATAGTTGGAAACAACAGCAATCCATTACCAAAGAATTGGAGGGATCGAAGTGAAAAGTATGACAAAGCTTACGAGATATTTGGTAAATAAGTTTGTGGCTATACTTGTGTTGAGCTTATGTATTGCAGTATCGATAATAGGATGTTCATCGAACGAATCTGAAATTTATGAGGAAAGTCAGGAATCGGAAACCATTAATACATATGAAACTGAGGCGGAAGAAACAACAATAGAGGTTGACGATGCGCAAGAACCTCAGTTGTTGTCATGTTATGAATATGAGATTCAACAAAAGACATTTAATTTTTCGATAGATAACGGAGAGAGCTATCATATCCCATATGTCCAGATTCAAGGATGTCCGGATAAGAGGCTGCAGTGGAAAATTAATCACACCTTGTGGAAAGATGCCTGCTGGTTATTTGACTGCGCACAATTAGATATACATATATATGTCATTTGGGATGACGATGACCCTTATACGATTGCGGGAATATATCAGTATAAACAGTATCTTTCTGTTGTTTACGAAGGAACGGAGGATCGGCGTTTGCCTGGGAAGGTTATGTATGCTATTGTAGTGAATATGCTTACAGGGGAAAGAGTGCTCCTAAGCGATATGATAGGTAATACAGACAAATTTAAAAATATGTTGCTTCACTACTTTGATGGAGATGAGCGGGAACCCCGAATGTTTATATTAGAGGGAGATCCTGAGAGGATATTGCATTATGGATCAATGACGGAAGCGGAAATGATAGTTGACAGCAGAACCATGCAGGGAGAATATCCGGAGGATGATGACGGGCAGATAGATTCTGTGACATGGCTGTATGGAAATATATCTTTTTACATGTCGGATGATGGCTTTATTGTACTTCCTGAGGCAAAGTATTTTGAACCCTTAATATTTTCATGGGATGAAATGTCAGGAATTATAAATTGGAAATAATTGATACTGATGTAAAAAAGGCAAGGGAAAAAACTACGAACTGACTGAGTACTTAAACGATGTCAACCGTGAGCATGCCGAGGTACTGGTCGAGCAGAACATCAATGGCAGGACGGATACCTCTTATATCTACGGAGCGGAGATAAACGGCGGATTCGACCGGATCTCCCTTGACCGGTTCGATGGCAGCACCGGCTACTACCTCTACGATGCCAGAGGAAGCGTCTCCGGCATCACCAATGAAGAGGGACAGGTCTACCAGTCCTACCGTTACAGCGTCACCGGAGAGATCACCTTCGGGGCTCCGCAGTATGAGAACGAATATGCCTATAACGGAGAGTCCTACAATCCGAATATCCAGAGCCAGTACCTGAGGGCAAGGTACTACTGCGTGGTAACGGCGACCTTCCTCACCGAAGACAGCTACCTGGGCAGCCAGACAGAACCGCTGACGCTTAACCGGTATAATTACTGCGTGAGCAGCTATCTGAATTATACGGATCCGAGCGGAAACTGGCTCACTATTACAGAAGAAAAGATGTTAAGTGAAAAAATTCAAGCAATGAATTCTAAGGATATGAATGAAAGTATCAAATGGGAATTATTGCGTAGAACAACGGCTTTTTTGAGCGCACTACATGAATTGCAAAGTCCCTTAGCAAATGTTGACTATGCATTGGACAATACGCAAAGGAATCCATCATATTGCCAGAAAGTTATTAAGCAAGCAAGTATGCGGAGAGTGAATTCTACATGCACAGAGCAAGTGAAACAAAATGCGTTATATGTATTAGATGAGTACTTGAAAGGAAATATTAGTGAATCTTATGCAAAAATGTATATGATGGATTTAGTGAACGGAGAACATGCATTAGATGTATATATTCCAACATTATATCAGGAAAGAAATTATCAAAGATATGATTCTTGGATTATTGGCTGGAGTAAATACTATAATTTAAAGTATGGTACACAGATAAATCCCAATATTATTAAGGCAATGATGTATAAAGAATCGAAAATAGGATATGATAAATCAACTAGTGTATTGGCACATTGATTTTTAGCATTACAACAACTTCCTATTCGGAAGCTGTTGTAAACCTAGGATACAATGAACTCAACTTCACTCTTGCATCGGCAGTTCGGAACTGCCAATTAACTTTTGCTGCGACTGTATTACGCTCGACTTCCCACGCAGCTAGCTCTCCACGAAGTTTTGCAATGTTTTCAATCCTTCGTGACAAACACTGTCTGGTCATTACATTCAGTTCTATTTCTGCAATGTCAAGCCAGCTTCCATGTTTGGGTGTATAGTGAATTTCCAAACGCTTGATAATTCGTCTTGCCTCATCTGCTGGATACCTTTTATACAAGGACGCCGTTTTATGGGTGTTAAGGTTATCCATAACAAGAATTACTTTTTCTGCATCAGGATACATGACATCAACGAGATATTTTATCTCTTCTGCCCAGTCAAAGGCAGTACGTTGTTCTCGCACGCTGACATGATGAGTGCCTCCAAGCGGTTCGACAAAAGCAAATATGCTGCAGGTACCATTCCTGACATATTCCGAATCTGTTTTCTGATTGTCACCCGGACGCATGGGCAGTGGTTTCCTTGCATCGCCCAGTAACTGGTAAGGCTTTTCGTCCATGCATACAACTGGTCTTTCAGGATTGTATGGGAGTTCATATACATCAAGGACATCTTCCATACATGCTATAAATTCGGCATCATCTTTTTTGGGGATGCACCAGTAGTCGTTTTTGTGAGGTCGAAGTTTGTTTTTTTTAAGGCTCTTCGGATTGCCTCACGGCTGACCGGAGTATCAAGAACAATTTTTGATTTCTCTTCCAGCAGCCGGATGGTCCACCTTGAATGTCCTTCCGGCACCGGACCACAGGCAAGTTCAATGATACGGGCTTCAGCACGTCCATCGAGCACACGCCTTGCATTATCAGAATTAACATTACGCTTAAACTCAGTTACTGCATCAATACCACCCTCAAAATATTTTTTCACAGTATTGGTTACTGTTGCCAGACATACACCATTTGATTTTGCAGACTGCTCATGAGTCAATACTTTTCCGTGGGACTCATCCAGGTCAATAATAATCTGGCATCTGCATCGGATTGTTTTGGATGTTTTATTTTTTCGGATGACAGATTTAAATTCTTTTAATTCATCATCCGTAAGTTTGATTTTGTACTTTTTTGGTCTTGCCATAGGATATCACCGCCGTTTCTTTTATTGTACCATAAAACGGCAATAACAGCCAGAAATATTTAACTAAATATCAATATGTCAGTACACTAGTCCTAATGCAAATATTTCAAGGGATGTGCTTCAAGCTTTAGATGTAAGAAATCCAAACATATATGAATATGTTAAAATTGATACTAGATATATTAAAATAGTAACAGATATAGATGAAAGCGGGGAGAAAACAACTTGGGGGGAGCGTAGAAAATTAAATCTTTCTGAAATTGATATAAATGCTATGAAAAATCGGGAAGAATATGCTATATTGAAATCGCTTTTCAATACACAAGAGGATGGTAATGGAAATAGTTATGATGGGGATTATACATCAAAAACTATTTATTATTATCAATATGAAAATGTGACTCCATTTTTAAGTATTGCGATAGGAGTAGATACACTAAGGCGCAAAATGAACAAAACAGACAGTTTGGAGGAGGCAATACGATTATATAATGTCGGAACTGAGGGATATGCTTCCGATGTTTTAAAAATTTGTGAAAAAAAATATAAAGATTTAGAAAAGGATATAAAATAGAAAAATGTTTGGATAATCATAACCGTTATCTACATATTTGAACTTATTGCTGGATGCTCTTGATAGAGCATCCAGTGGTAAAAATGGAAGAAGTATTTTGGGCAGAAAAAACATTAATTTAGCGATATGCCAGTCGTCATTTATGCAATCCATTGTAGAAAACATAGTAGAAAACATAGTAGAGAGAACATTTGGCGATTTATGCATAAAGGAGAAATGTAAGTGAAAAAAGTATGCATAACAATAATTCTTATAGTAATTATGTTGACAGCTTGTGAGAATACCTATAAAACAAATGAAAATTTGGCACTTTCCAAAGTGAATCAAGAAGCTGCTGAAAAGTTTGTTATGGATTCCATTCCGGAAATAGAAAAATATAGTGCATTCATTGAACAGAAAAGTGGAGGAAATGCTAATCTTACAATAGATATTAATTTTGTAAAAACAGAAAAAGATAATACAAATTATTATGTAATATATGTGGGAGTGCAACGGGAAGATTATAGGGTTAATTGGGATTACTTTTATGTTGATGAAAATTTGCAAGAAGTCATGTGGTATGACATTGTAGATGCAAAATTATATTCATTGGATGAATGGAGAAATTCGCAGGAATATAAGCAAAGAATCGCATATATTGAAGAATATAGTTTAAAATCAGAGAAAATTATGGCACAGACAAATTATATGAATAGAAGAGACTGTAATCTGCTTATTTTTGATGATGTGATTTTTTTAAGAAATACAGAGTATCGATATAAAGACGGGGAATATAAATTGACAGGAAAGAAACTGACGGACTATATACCCGTGGAAGACAGAGAAAGTATGAATGATCTTTTCAGAGACCATAGTGCACATGTATTACAGAATAAGAATTGTATAATATATTCACTTTATGATAAGGAAGTGGATGAATATAGAACGGTAGTAATTGATTTCCCTACAGGAAAAGTAAGGGGCAGCTGTATTTTGCAGGAGGAAATATGTGCTGTCTATGATAATAGAGCATATTACAAGGCGATGGATGAAGAAACGGGCTACTATTCACTGGAATATCTGGATTGTAACGATTTTACTTCACATACGCTGTATTCCACAGAAAACTATTTGAACTCTATGATGGTAAGGGCGGATGGAATGATTATATTTGGCGAGGAAGGAAGCGGTTTCTTTATAATAGATACCGAAGGAAATGTGAAAAAAATTCATGATGCCATTCCAAACAGAAAGCTGTATGCCAAAGAAATGTTTAACAGATTTGATGACAGTGGGTTGTATCTTTTTATAGAGTACTACACAGGAGAAGAAAATGCCCGCCTGACAGAGAACGGGGAACTATTTCGGATCAGAGACAATTGTACGCAGAATAATTTGGAACTTCCGCAAGGAATACTGGTACGGGAAGGGAACAGAGCGGCTTTGTATGAATGCCAGAAAGAGACATGCCCTGTGAAGGACTTACGGATTCGGGGAGAAGTAGTGTGGACCTCTCCCTTACAGGAGTATGAAATTATAGAACAAAAATATTTGGACGCCGGTTATGAAATGGTATTTGATTATTATCAGAATGATACCGTATGGTGGCTGTGGAGGGATGCTAAGGAACAGCTTATTGTCACGAAGACGGAAATATAATAAAGATTTCCAATAATATGGAATATGTAATAAGTAAATTGGATATGAATGATATGATGAGTGCAATACTAAAGAATCAGAAAGAAAAAGAAATTTCATCACAATTAGATACAATTTTGGAGAGTATTGTTAATAGGACTACAAAAATTAGAGATTGCATTCTTTATGATGGAGATGGGCCTCTGGAAGAAGAAAAAATAAACTTTGAAAGAATTGGATATAGAAAACACTGGATTTATTTATGAGCTAATTAATCCTTTTCAGATTACTAGGGGGATTAGTATGAGGAAAATAAGGCGTACATGGAAGGTGTATGCAATAATTATAATATTCTGTACAATTCTTATTTTACAAAAAAATAACTTAATTTATTACATTGCGAATATGCCGAAAGGATACGCGGATAACGTATGGGAAAGTAATTATACATATGAAGCGGCGCCCTATTTGGAAGATTTTTTTGGTAGTGAAATGACGGAATATCTAAGCAATTCGCTTTTGTCAAATGAAGTAGACGATCGACTACACGAAATAGCAGCAAACTATAGGAAATTGAACGTTATTGAAAAGATAAAAGTTATTATGAACAGCAAAGATAATATATTTTTGAAATATTATTGTGATGAAGGATCAATATGGGATACTTGGTATCAAATCAATTTGTATCCCGAAGTACATACTGCCTTGTCAGATACAGACATTGTAATAAGTCATGTAGATAAATCGGGCAGTCATACGGAAAAGGCAGAAAATGTAACAAATTTAGTCTTTTTTAATGAGGGATGGCAGTATTATGGTCTGGCAATACGACAAGGAGGGCAGACGGATACACAGCCATATTTTGTAAATTGGGAAAATGAAAATTACATGATAACATTAATAGAGAAAAATGAACAAGTGATAGGTATGACCGTCTACAAGTATTGCAATGTGATGACGTTAATAATGAATGACTCGGGAGGAATAGATAAGGAATATTGGGTGTGCAATGTCGGCTCGTACAGTGGTGAACTTTGGCCGGTTATAGAAAAAGTGTATGAAGGATATTGGGAGTTGCCATTTTCTGAAATGACCTACGCGCAGGAAGACACCGTAGAGATGTTGCAAAACGAGTATGGAGATATTTCGTTTGAATACCGCTTCCCGGCAGGGGAATGTAAGTACAAAAATTATTTTTTGGGACTTTTGAAAAACGATATTCATTTTGATGAGATTTTTGAAGGAAAAGAAATTACTATTGATGCAACAGGGCATTTCGTAACGAAATATTGCACCAAAGATATGAAGGAGCTATATTATTACTTATTCGATATGACGGGTGACGGAATTACGGACTTGTGTATTTCAGATGAGAGAGAATTTATCTATGTAATAAGTTATGATGAGGAAAAGAAACGACTGAATTTATGGAATGGCTTTGATTCCACATGGATGAAATTAAACGGTACATGCGCAGCCAGGTGGAACCGGGAGGGAATAAATCAGATTTATTATGAGTTTGAGCCGAACGGAGAATTATTCCGAATGACAGGATTTATGGAAAAAGAATTCCTTAATAAAGAAACGCAAACCGGGGAAACTGCATACGTCGTTTCGATGCCATACTATGAGGAAAATACAGATTCCGCAGAAAAACGGGAAATGATGCAAGACCAGGCATACTATGTAAAAGACACCGGACTTTATTATTTCCGGGTGACGAAAGAACAGTATGAGCAGTTGACGGAGGCTTATTTTCAAGCAGAAGCAGAGGCTGCTCAAAATATTAAAAAGGTAAGATACACTTATGATGAAGTGATTAGTGAACTGAGTAAATTGAAAGTTACGAGCCATGCAAAAATAGAACGGAATACCTCGGTGGGAGCTTGCTCACACAAGAGGTTGTTTCGTTCTATTTTTATACGGCGACAGCCGTCAATGAAATAAATGTGGAGCGTCCTTTGCGACACATTTATGAATTGAGTGCATGGCTCGTAACGTAGGGCTGCCGTAGACCCCACGAATGCTTGCCGCATGCATTCTGGAATATATAATTCCCTTGTTATACCTTCCAGTTTTCACAATTTGGGTATCAGCAACAAAACAAACTTCTGATACCCACAAACTTTCATAGTGTGGGTATCAGCAATAAAACAAGCTTCCCATACCCACACTATGAAAAGTTTGTGGGTATCGGCAACGAAACAAGCTTCCCATACCCATAAACTATTCACGCTGAGGCGGAAGAAGGGTACAGAGAAGCTTGCTCCTGTCTCCTGTGCCCACGCTGAGGCGGAAGAAGGGTACAGAGAAGCTTGCTCCTGTCTCCTGTGCCCACGTTGAGGTGGAAGAAGGGTACAGAGAAGCTTGCTCCTGTCTCCTGTGCCCACGTTGAGGCGGAAGAAGGGTACAGACTAGCTTGCTCCTGTCTCCTGTGCCCACGTTGAGGCGGAAGAAGGGTACAGACTAGCTTGTTTCTGTCTCCTGTGCCCACGCTGAGGCGAAAGAAGGGGCACAGGCGGAACTTGTCCGGTCTACGGCAGCCCTACGTTACGAGCCATGCACTCAATTCATAAATGTGTCGCAAAGGACGCTCCACATTTATTTCATTGACGGCTGTCGCCGTATAAAGTCAAAAACAAAAACAGCGTCTTGTGAGCAAGCTCCCAGATCGCTGTTTTCGTTTTGACTTTGCATGGCTCGTAACTTTCAATTTACTCTGCCAGTTCTTCCCACTGTTCATATAA
This sequence comes from Simiaoa sunii, assembly GCF_014337175.1. Classification (GTDB taxonomy): domain Bacteria; phylum Bacillota; class Clostridia; order Lachnospirales; family Lachnospiraceae; genus Acetatifactor; species Acetatifactor intestinalis. The sequence goes on from NZ_CP060633.1 coordinate 1,686,095, forward strand.
TTTTTCCAGCTGTTCCTGGCAGGCTGCCTGCTCTTTAGTCAGCTCCTGCAATTTCGCCACCTGGGTGCCAATGGCGGGATCGGACATTTCGGTGTCGATCTCGGAGATGCGCTCTTCCAGCTCGGCAATCTTTTCCTCGCATTTTTTCAGGTCGTTTTCTTTCTTGCGGAGTCTCGCCTGTTCTTCTTTCTGGGCTTTCCAGTCCAATTTGACTTCGGATTCTGCAGCCTTAGCAGCAACAGCACTATCTGCATCCGCATTCCGCGGTGCATTAGCCTCTATGGCAGCCATCACGGTGTCGTGTTTTTCCAGATAGTAGTCATAATTTCCAACATAACTTACGAATTGTCCCTCTGTCAGATCCAGGATCCTGTGGGCGGTACGGTTGATGAAGTAACGGTCGTGGGAGACATACAATATGGTCCCTTCGTAACCGTTCAGGGCGTCCTCCAGTATCTCCTTGGACATGATATCTAAGTGGTTCGTCGGCTCATCCAGGATGAGGAAGTTTGCGTTGGAGAGTACCAGCTTGGCAAGAGAGACACGTCCGCGCTCACCGCCACTCAGATCACTGATACGCTTGAACACATCCTCCCCGGTAAAGAGGAAAGCCGCCAGTACATTACGGATCTGGGTATTGTTCAGGTACGGATAATCGTCTGAGATCTCTTCGAACAATGTCTTCTCGCTGTGGAGCACATGATGTTCCTGATCGTAATAGCCAATCTCTACATTGGAACCTAAGCGGAAGGTGCCTTGATCGGCGGGAACGAGACCGTTTAAGATCTTAAGCAAAGTGGTCTTGCCGCTGCCGTTATCACCGATGATCGCCACGTGTTCGCCGCGCTTGATCTCGAAATTGACATCGGCAAAAAGCTTATGGGAGTCAAAGCTTTTGGACAGGTGCTCCACAGTCAGCACATCATTGCCGCTTAAGATCCGGGGCGTCAGAGTCAGCTTCATATCCGTGCGTACCTCGGAGGGCTTTTCGATGACCTCGATCCTATCCAGCATTTTCTCCCGGCTTTCCGCCCGCTTGATGGACTTTTCCCGGTTGAAGGACTTTAATTTTTCGATGACTTCTTCCTGATGCTTGATCTCGCGTTGCTGGTTCATATAGGCATTCCAGGCAGCGACGCGCAGCTGTTCCTTTTTTACGGCATAATCGGAATAATTGCCCATAAAGGTTGTAGCCTTGGACTGGTCGATCTCGATGACTTTTCCGGCGATCCGGTCCAGAAAATACCGGTCGTGGGAGACAATGAGAACGGCTCCCTTATAATTAAGCAAGTAGGTCTCCAGCCAGGCGATAGAGTTCATATCCAGATGGTTCGTCGGCTCGTCTAAGATAATGAGATCAGGATTCTGCAACAGAAGCCGTCCTAACGCCACACGGGTCTTTTGACCGCCGGAGAGTGTGGTAACCGGCTTGGAGAATTCATCTTCGGTAAAGCCAAGACCCTTTAACACTCCGACCAGCTCACTGCGGTAGAGATAGCCGCCGCCGGTCTCGAAAGCGTGGGTGAGAGAGGTGTACTGCTTCATCAGGTCTTCCAGAGCGTCCCCATCAGCATGCTTCATATTGTTTTCGCATTCTCGGATCTTTTCCTCCAGGCGTAACAGATCCGCCTTGACGGATAACAGCTCCTCGTAAATGGTATGAGAGGTATCCACGGTGCTGTTCTGGGCAAGATACCCAAGTGTCTTGTCCTTTGCCAGAACCACCTGTCCGTCGTCGGGAGTCATTTCTCCTACGATGATGCGGAGTAGCGTTGTTTTTCCGGCACCGTTGATGCCCACAATGGCAGCTTTTTCATGATCCTCTATATGAAAAGAGACATTTTTCAATACTTGATTTTCTACAAATGCTTTTGAAATATTCTGACAAGATAATATCATGGTAGTATGTATCCTTTATTTCCAGTATTTCCAGCTCACGGAGACCGGGCTTTTTAAATTTTATTGTAACGAAAAGAAGAAAACCTGTCAATTCATTGACAAGTTTTTAACATATGGTGTATACTTAAAAAAATCGGAGGTGAAAGTATTGGAAGCAAAAGAAATTTCACAGGCTGTGATTGGCAGACTGCCCAGATACTTTCGATATTTGGGGGAACTTAAGGATGAAGGTGTAGAACGTATCTCTTCGCAGGAGCTTTCCGGACTGATGAAAGTGACCGCATCCCAGATACGTCAGGATTTTAATAATTTCGGTGGTTTCGGTCAGCAGGGATATGGATATAATGTAGAATATCTGTACCGTGAGATCGGTAAGATATTAGGGCTGGATAAGCAGCATAATTTCGTTATTATCGGAGCCGGTAACCTGGGCAGAGCCCTGGGTAATTATTTGAACTTCGAGCGTCGTGGTTTTATTTTCAAGGGAATGTTCGATGCGAATCCGGAGCTTGTGGGGAAGGATGTCCGTGGTGTGAAGGTTATGCCCATGGAGCAGCTGGAATCTTTTATCCGGGAGAATGACATTGATATTGCAGTACTGACGATTCCCAAGACCAGCGCTGTAGAAGTGGCTGACAAGCTGGTGGCGAACGGGATCCGTGCCATCTGGAACTTTGCGCATGTGGATCTGAATGTTCCGGAGGGAATACAGGTAGAGAATGTACATCTGTCAGACAGTTTAATGAAACTTTCGTATAACATTAACCGTTACAGTTCAGATATAAAATAATGAGCCTCAGGGAAAAACAAGCGGCTGCGAAGCGGGATGAAGAGTGCGATAGCACGAATTCGTGAGCTTACGAGAGAGTAAGGCATAAAGGGAGTGATATTATGGGCAACGATAACGCAGGAGAAAATGCAAGGAACCGGCAGGAAGCCTTCAAAAGTGCACTTGCCGGAAAGCGTCTGCCCGTACTCACCCTGGATAATAAGTGGTACAAGCTGCTGAATAAGACCGGTTCTGTTCCGTTAAAAGAGACAGAGGATGCCTTGAACCAGCTGTTAAAAAGACAGGGAAAGCTTAATACGGAGTCGAAGGACATCCGTAATCTGAAAAAGAAGCTGATGAAAGAAATCGTGCCTATGGTGGATGAGGCGGAACAGCAGGGAGAGAACAGCAAGATAAACAAGAAGATTGAAGAGCATAAGCGCCTGATCGAGGAGTGCAACGAGAAGCTGGATGCTTATGAAGATGAGCTGAAAGATCTCCCCCGGGAGATCGAAAGATTAAATCTTCAGCTTATGATGTTTACTATGGAGTGCTGCTATGATATTATGAAGGATAATGACAAACAGATCAATGAGACTGCAGAGTGGGTGGGCGCGATCCGCATTGAACTGAAAAAACGTCTGATCGAGAAACAGCAGATGGAACAGCAGAATCAGGAGATCTATAACTACATGCATGACATCTTTGGTGCAGAGGTGGTCAATCTGTTTGACATGAAATATAATCCGGAGCAAAAATAGTATGAAATATCTGGTAACTGCACAGGAAATGAAGCAATACGATAAGAATACCATAGAGTACCTCGGCATACCGGGGCCGGTCCTGATGGAGAGAGCGGCTCTGGCAGCGGAGGATTTTCTAAAAGAGCGCTTTGATGCCGTGAAAGAACGGACGAAAGTGCTCATTTTTGCTGGTATGGGGAACAATGGCGGCGATGGCCTGGCGTTAGCAAGACTTCTTGCGGCGGACGGATACGCAGTCGCGGTAAAATGCGTGGGAGATATGCAGAGAGCTACCAAGCAGTGGAAATCGCAGTGGCAGACTTTGCAACATTTTCCGGTGAAGACAGACAGTAATATTGCGGTGGATGAATATAATGTAATTGTAGACGCCCTCTTCGGCGTGGGATTAAGCCGCCCTGTGGAGGGAAACTATGCGGATGCCGTAAAAGAGATGAACAAGGCAGAAGGATTTAAGCTGGCACTGGATGTGCCAAGCGGTATCTGCTCAGATACCGGCAGAGTGCTGGGTTGTGCATTTTTGGCGGATGTCACGGTTACCTTTGGTTTCTGTAAGAGAGGACTGGTACTGTATCCCGGTGCGGAATACGCCGGAGAAGTCCGGACTGCGAATGTGGGGATCGGACAGGAGAGCTTCTTAGGACAGGAACCAGAAATGTACACTTATGAGAAAGGCTCCGTACAGTTACTTAAGAGAAACGCTGCGGGGAACAAAGGAACCTTCGGCAAAGCACTGCTCGTTGCAGGAAGTAACGGCATGGCGGGTGCAGCCATTTTGGCGGCGAAAGCAGCCTATCGTACCGGAGCCGGCATGGTAAAGGTGATTACCGCGGAAGAGAACAGACAGATCATACAGCAGGGGATTCCGGAAGCGTTGTATGGCTCCTGCAGACAGCTGACAGAGAGCTTAGACTGGGCGGATGTCATCGCCATTGGTCCCGGCATCGGCAGAGAAGAACAGGCACTGCAATGTCTGAAGACCGTGGTGGAGAGAAGCAGGAAGCCGCTGGTGCTGGATGCAGATGCCCTAAACCTCCTGGCAGAGGAGAACGGCAGGATGCTGGCAGAAGAACTGCGCGCCCAGGGTGCGGAAGGCAGAGTGATCCTTCTGACACCTCACGTGGGGGAATTGTCAAGACTTCTAAAACGGACGACCTCAGAGTGCAAGGACGACCTCCCCGCATGTGCGAAAATACTGGCCAAACGATTTCATGCCGTAGCAGTTGCCAAGGATGCGAGGACTGTGGTATGTAAGGAACAGGGAGCCTGCTATCTGAATACCACGGGCAACAGCGGAATGGCTACGGCAGGCAGCGGAGATGTGCTGACCGGCGTGATCCTGGGATTGCTGGCGCAGGGAATGGATGCCCCGGAGGCTGCGACCTGTGGCGTATATCTGCACGGCATGGCAGGAGATCTGGCGGCCGGACTTCATACCGAATATGGTGTGATGGCGGGAGATATCGCCGAATGTCTGATAAAAAATCAAAATAAGAAAGCGTGAAAATATGACGAGAGAACTGCAGGAAAAATTAGAGTCCTATCAACGGGTATGGGCGGAAGTGGATCTGGATGCCATCTGGGAAAATATGGTCCATATGAAAGAAAACATTGCGGAGAAGACGAAAATACTGGCTGTCATTAAGACGGACGGATATGGTCATGGTGGTGTTCCCATCGCGAAAATGTTAGAGCAGCTGGACTTCATGTTCGGCTATGCGGCAGCCACTTATGAAGAGGCACATGTACTCAGAGAAGCAGGCGTGAAGAAACCGATCCTGATCCTGGGATATACTTTTCCCTATTGCTACGAAGAATTGATCCGGGAGGAGATCCGCCCGGCAGTCTACCGCAGGGATACGGTGGAAGAGCTGGTCGCAGCAGCGGCAAAGGTCGGACAGAAGGCAAAGGTTCATATCAAGGTAGATACCGGCATGGGAAGAATCGGCATTACGCCGGATGAGGAAGGACTGGAGTTCGTCAGATTCCTTATGGGACATCCGGAGCTGGAAGTGGAGGGCATCTTCACCCATTTTGCCAAATCCGATGAAGAAGATAAGACTTCTGCATACCATCAGCTGGAACTTTTTCAGAATTTTATCGATAGAATACAGACAGAGCTGGGGCTTACTATTCCCGTCAAGCACTGCTCCAACAGTGCGGCAATCTTGGAAATGCCCCAGGCGAATATGGATATGGTCCGTGCTGGTATCACTACTTACGGTCTGTATCCTTCCGAAGAAGTGAGCAAGGATATTGTACCCTTACGGGCAGCCATGTCTCTCTACAGTCATATTGTATACTGTAAGACGATTCATGCGGGACAGAGCGTCAGCTACGGCGGGCTGTTTACGGCACAGAAGGATACCAGAGTAGCCACGATCCCTGTAGGTTACGGAGACGGTTATCCCAGAAGTCTGTCCGGAAAAGGCTATGTACTGATCCGGGGGAAGAAGGCACCGATCCTCGGAAGAGTCTGTATGGATCAGTTCATGGTAGATGTTTCGGAGATTCCGGAAGCAATGGATGGCGACAAAGTAACGCTTCTCGGTGTGGACGGTACAGAGCGGATCACCGCGGAAGAATTGGGAGAACTTTCCGGCAGATTTAATTATGAATTTGTCTGTGATCTGGGGAAAAGAATTCCCAGGGTCTACATACAGCATGGTGAGATTACAGAAGTAAGAGACTATTTTGAAAATTTCTGACGGATCAAAAGTGTTCGTATAACTCCGTAAGAATCGGCAATACTTATCCTAAATCGCTGATATAAGGAGTAGAAATGAGAAGAGGAGATGTCTATTACGCGGATCTGCGGCCGGTGATCGGCTCGGAACAGGGCGGGATCAGACCGGTGCTCATCATCCAGAATGATGTTGGCAACAAACACAGTCCTACCGTGATCTGCGCTGCAATCACCTCAAAGATGAATAAGGCGAAGCTGCCTACACACATTGAATTAAATGCCCGTCTTTATGATATGGATAAGGATTCGGTAGTGCTTCTGGAACAACTGCGCACCATTGACAAGAAGAGATTAAAGGATAAAGTATGTCATCTCGACGGTGACATTATGCGGAGAGTGAACCGGGCACTGAAGGTAAGTCTGGAACTGGATACATAGTCTGATACCCTGCGTATCCAGAGGATATATAAAAGAATTAAAATACGAAAGGATGAAATGAACGATGGATATCAGTGGGCCTGTGGCCATATTTCTCTTTTTCCTGCTGCTATTGGTAGATATGTTTTTTTACGGATTTGATGCTGCCATTGACAACCTCAATGAAAAAGAGATCTTACATAAAGCAGAGGAAGAAAAGGATCGCCGGTCGGTGCGGCTTTCTGAGATGGTCAGCCGTCCGGGGATCTATATCAATACGGTACAGTTAGTCATTACGCTGATCAATATTCTAATGGGTGCCTTTTACCTGAATATCTGGCTGCAGACGATCGACGACAGCCTGCATGTGATCAATGTCGGCGGATTGTCGCTTCAAAATGTTCCCACGGGAGTGATCTCCGGGATTGCAACGGTATTGTCTTTTGTTGCCATGATTTATATTCTGCTGACCTTCGGAGTACTGATCCCGAGAAAAATGGCATCCAGAAAACCGGAAAAGTGGGCATATGCCTGCATTGATCCGATCTTTTGGATTACGAGACTCTTATCTCCTTTGACGGGGCTGGTAAATCTGACTGCAAAGGGAATATTATTCCTCTTTGGTGTCCGCAATAACACAGATGAAAATGATGTGACCGAGGAAGAAATCATCAACATGGTACAGGAAGGTCATGAGCAGGGTGTCATCCAGGCAAGTGAAGCAGAGATGATCTCAAATATTTTTGAATACGGGGACAAGGAAGCCCAGGACATCATGACACACCGCGGAAGTATCGTAGCTATCGACGGCGAGACAAAGTTAAAGGATGCCATTGCATCCATGCTGGGAGGTAAGAACAGCCGCTATCCGGTGTATGAAGAGAATATTGACCATATCATCGGTATCTTACATCTGAAGGATGCCATGAGGTTCCACATCAGCGATGACAAGCTGGATGTGCCCATTGCGAAGCTGGATGGGTTGCTCAGAGAGCCTTATTTTGTGCCTCAGACCAAAAATATTGATGAACTGTTCAAAGAGATGCAGTCCCAAAAACTTCAGATGGTCATTGTTGTAGACGAATACGGTCAGACCGACGGCTTGATCGCCATGGAGGACATCCTGGAGGAGATCGTCGGCAATATCATGGATGAATACGATGAAGACCAGGAATATATCAAGAACCGCGGTAAAGGCGAATATGTCATGGAAGGTAAGACACCGCTTAAGGAAGTGGAAGAGCTTTTAGACATTACCTTTGATGAGGAGGAATTCGAGACGTTAAACGGCTTTTTGATCTCCAGACTGGACAGAATCCCGGAGCCGGACGAGCAGTTTGATGTGGACTATAAGGGATATAATTTCAAGATCCTTTCCGTGGTCAAAAAAATGATCGGAAGTGTCCTCGTCAAAAAGCTTCCGGAGATAAAAACACAGGAGAATGCAGAAGACGGACAATCAGTGCTTGAAGAAAAACAAAAATAATGCTATGATAAAAAAAGCGTTATTGCGCAGGCGTTGCGCATACAAAGAGAAAGAAACTTTAAGTTCAAAGGAGTAACAAAGATGTCAGGACATTCAAAATTTGCTAATATTAAGCATAAAAAAGAGAAAAACGATGCAGCAAAGGGTAAGATTTTCACGATTATCGGACGTGAAATTGCAGTCGCTGTAAAAGAGGGCGGTCCCGATCCTGCTAACAACTTTAAACTGGCTACCGTTATCGCCAAAGCTAAGGCTAACAACATGCCAAATGATACTATCGATCGCGGTATTAAGAAGGCAGCCGGCGATGTAGGCAATGTGAACTACAAGTACGTGACTTACGAAGGTTACGGTCCCAACGGTATCGCCATCATCGTAGATGCACTTACCGACAATACCAACCGTACCGCTGCAAATGTCAGAAGCGCATTCACCAAGGGACAGGGTAACGTAGGTACTCCCGGATGCGTATCCTTTATGTTCGATAAAAAGGGCCAGATCATCGTGGACAAGGAAGAGTGTGATATGGAAGCGGATGATCTGATGATGACAGCACTGGATGCCGGTGCGGAAGACTTCTCCGAAGAGGAGGATAGCTTCGAGATCCTGACCGATCCCGATAGTTTCGAAGAGGTACGTAAAGCACTGGAGGATGCCGGAATTCCCATGATCAGTGCGGAAGTCACAATGATTCCTCAGAATTATGTAACTCTGACCGATGAGACTGCAGTGAAGAATTTACAGAGAACACTGGATCTGTTAGAAGACGATGATGACGTTCAGGCAGTTTATCACAACTGGGACGAATAATTCGAAAGGGTAGGGGTAGCAGCATGGAGAAACTTGCTATTGTAGTTCCTTGTTATAACGAAGAAGAGGTGCTGAAGATCGCTTCCGAAGCACTGAGGGGGGTACTGGATGATCTGATCCGCAAAGGGAAGATTGCGGAAGACAGTTTTATCCTGTTTGTTAATGATGGAAGTAAGGATCGCACATGGGAGCTGATCGAAGAAGAACATCAGGCGCATCCGGTACAGGTATGCGGCGTGAAGCTGGCAGGCAATGTGGGACATCAGTTCGCACTGACCGCCGGACTGATCACGGCGATGGATCTGTCCGATGTGACGGTTTCCATCGATGCGGATCTGCAGGATGATGTGGCTGTGATCGAAGAGATGATCGATAAGTTCCATAACGGCTGTGACATCGTATACGGTGTCCGTAAGGAACGTAAGACCGACACTTTCTTCAAACGTACCACTGCGCAGGGGTTCTATAAGGTTATGGAGATGATGGGCGTCAAGACGGTTTACAATCATGCGGATTTCCGACTGATGTCCAAGCGTGCGGTAGAACAGTTCTCCAAATATCAGGAAACGAACCTGTTCTTAAGAGGTATGATGCCTCTGATCGGTTACCAGACCGACTGTGTATATTATGATCGTAAGGAAAGAGTGGCCGGGGAATCCAAGTATCCGTTAAAGAAAATGCTGGCATTGGCATTTAACGGGATTTCTTCTTTCAGTGTGAAGCCAATCAGCATGATCCTGGGAGCCGGTGTGATCATTGTAATATTAAGCATTCTTGCGGCAATCTATGCACTGATCTCTTATTGCACCGGACATGTGGTACCGGGATGGACTTCTTTGATTCTGTCCATCTGGTTCTTGGGTGGTATTCAGCTGATGGCCGTCGGACTGGTAGGTCAGTATATCGGCAAAATCTACATTGAAGTAAAACATCGTCCCAGATATAACATCGAAAAGGTACTGAAATAATGAATTATAAAAAAAGCATTTTAAGTGTTGTATTGTGGTTCATTTATGCAATAATAGTGGGCACCGGAATGGTAGGCACGGCTATGGCCGTGACCCTGCCTGCGTACGGTGCCCTTATTATCACAGGGGTTTGGCTTGCGGTGACAGGACTGGCTGTGTTTCTGCTACATAGATTTTTGGAGAAAACAAAGCACCCATTTTCGGAGGACAGACAACAGATAAAACTGATCGCGGAAAGCCTGTTGGTGGTTGCGCTGATCGCAGCTGGCATTGTACTTCGTACCGGAGAAATCATGCGGTATGATCTGTCCGCAGGGGGCGGGAATATCTGGTTTGATACCGTCATGGTTACTGAGAATACACAAATTCCGCAGGTGGTGCATGGAGCGGTATATTTTTATCTGCAGGTATTACATGGTCTGCTGGTTTTTCTGGGCAATAAAATGACAGCGGCTCTGATCCTTCAGGTGATATTGCAGATCCTGTCCGGAATTTTTCTCTATTTTGCATTAAGAAAAATGTCGGGTGCGGTAACAGCAGTGGTGACATTCGCATATTGGATGCTGTGCCCGGTGATCTCAGAGGTGGTTATTCTGGGACCGGAAACGCTGTACATACTTCTGTGGATGATTGGGTTGTGCATAACAGCAGAGTCCCTGGATCATTTTGTACAGTCGGGAGCTGAACCGGGGATCCGCTCCGTAATCGGTTTCTTTTTTGCCGGGGTAGCTACGGGCGTTCTGGGATATCTGGATGTTATGGGTTTTTTATTATTGCTACCGATATTTTCTGTGATTTTTTTGGTAACACAGGAGAAGATTCGACTGGCTCGTAAAATCGGTGCGGCTATCCTTGGAATTGTGGGAAGCCTGGCGGGCTTTCTGCTTTCCATAGCTTTAGATGCCGTAGGCAGCGGTAAAATGATGGAAAATGTACTGGCAGCATGGGGAAAGGTCTATCTTCCGGAAAATTTTGTATTACCGGTAACCATTGAAAACGATAATGCGATAACCATTGCAGTAGTTGCGATTCTCGGAATCGGAGTTTTTGGATTTTGGTGCCGGAAGAGCCTGGAAAGACAATCCGTGTGGCTGGTAATTGCCCTTTCCCTGGGTGGGATGATCTGTTATGGAATGACGAGTGCGGAAATGCAGGGATTTACTTTGCTGTATCTGATCATAGCTGTGGTGGCCGGTGCAGGAGTACAGGCTGTCCTGCCGTATGAGCTTACACAACAGAATGCATTGCAGCAAGTCCGGGGAGCAGTCGAAGAACCTACGGCGGAAACCAAGCCAAAGAAACGACAGCTTAAGATACAGGATCTGGAGGAAGAAGGGCTTCCTGCAGAAACGGACAATAAAGTGCAATTGATCGAGAATCCGCTTCCGGTTCCGAAAAAACATGTTCCCAAAGTGTTGGATTATAAATTGAATGATGATGTCTCCGATTTTGATTATCCTGTAGCGGATGATGATGATTTTGACCATTAAAATTGTGTGATGAAAAGCAGAAAAACGGACACACTAAAGGCGATACTTTAAAAAAGGTATCGTCTTTTTTATTTTTAAGAAAGGCCGGTAAAAGTATGAGTGATATGAAAAGTGAAAAAGAAAAAGCGGAAGCGGAAGAACACAGAGATGAACGGATCGAAAAAACCGGACAGATCACCCTGCAGGATCATGTGGGGGAACAGAAGATACATTTGCTTACGATCATCGGAGAAGTGGAAGGGCATGAGAATCTTGCAGGGAATTCCAAGACGACGAAATATGAACACATTCTTCCTCAGCTTGCGGCAATCGAAGACAGTGAAGAAATCGGCGGTGTGCTGGTGCTGTTAAATACTATGGGTGGAGATGTGGAAGCGGGACTTGCCATTGCTGAAATGCTGGCGTCGTTGAGTAAACCTACGGTATCTCTGGTCCTGGGAGGCAGCCATTCCATAGGCGTTCCCATAGCAGTCAGCTGTAAATATTCTTTTATTGTCCCAACGGGAACTATGGTGATACATCCGGTACGGACGAACGGTATGGTGATCGGTGTTCCACAGACTTTTGAATATTTTAAGCTGATCCAGGACAGAATTACGGGATTTGTGTGTCAACATTGCAGGATCAGCCGGCAGAAGCTGGAAGATCTCATGATGGAGACCGGATTCCTGACGAAAGATGTTGGCAGTATCCTGGTAGGAGAAGATGCTGTGAAACACGGTATCCTTGATGAAGTGGGCGGGATTGACCGCGCAATCCGAAAGCTTCGGGAGATGATGGACAGCAATATAAAAAAGGATGACAAGGCAGTGGAAAAATGATATACTTCTAATTATGACTATTAGGCTAACGTAAAAGAAAAGCATCGTAGATGCGATTTTACTAATGCGGTTCTGAATAGTTATATTCGTATTAACATTAAAGTTAGGGGTATGATGACATGGCATCTTCATCAGGCAAAAGAACATCATCTTCCGGCAGGACAAGAAAAAGTACGACGAGCAGCCGCAACAGGCAGGCGCAGAGATCTGCACAGGACAGTGAACTTTTTCACGAGATTGGTCTGATCGTCCTGTTTGTTGCGATGTTGATATTATTTTGTTGCAATTTTGGTATTATCGGTCCGGTTGGCAATGCAATCAGTGGGGTCTTATTTGGCATTTTCGGATTCACTGCGTATATTGCGCCTATTGTAATATTTCTGGCGGTGGCTTTCTGGTTCGCCAATGAGGGGAACCCAACTGCTGTGCGGAAAATGATTGCCGGTGTCGTATTGTTTTTAATGATCGGTGTAGTATGCGATCTGATCACGAAGACTGCCGGTTCCATGGAACAGTACGATATCAAGCTGTTATATACGAACTGCAGCACCGGCAAAAAAGGCGGCGGTATTTTCGCAGGCAGTATCTGTTATCTGTTGTTACATTATCTGGAGACCGTAGGAACAGTGCTGGTAGTGCTTTTGTGTTCATTGATCAGTCTGATCCTGGTAACAGAGCGATCCTTCTTAAACAGTATGCGTAACAGTGGCGACAGGATCCGTGAAATGTCCAGGGAAGACGCTGCGCGTAGACGAGAGAATGCCGAAATCCGCAGGCAGGAGCAGGAAGAGCGTACTTCCCAAAGAGAGGAAGCACGCCGCATCCGCGAAGAAGAGCGTCGGATCCGTGAAGAAGAGCGAAGACTTCGCGCTGAGGAGAAAGAGAACGAACAGATCCTGAATGCTGTCCCCCGCAGAGAGAAAAAGGTGACAGGAGTTATGATGGATACCTCCTTGAAAAAGCAGGATACACAGCCTGCCGGTAGACGGGATGATATCCATGAGATCGTATACGAAGAGGATGCACAGGAAGCTCCTGAAGTGGAAGAGACCCGGGTGACTTCCAGTGATTTTGATAAAATCAATGTGACGGATATGCATCAGGTGACGATGCAGGAAGCAGTGGGGGAGGCTTCTTATGAAGATATACCGGTGGAGGAAGTAAGCAGCGTAGCTACGTTTAAAAAGCCTTTTGAACGCAGAGAGTCCTGGCAGGAGGAAGCGGCGCTTCTGACACCCCAGGCGGAAGCTATCCGGATCCATAAGGAAGACATTCCGGAGCATGAGGAGACACCTGCAGAACCGGCTGAGAACCCTGTACGCCCGAAGATCACGGCACCGGAGCCTCCTAAGGGGAATTCCCTGGCGGAAGACCAGATACATAAGGATATTGCAAAGGCAGCCAAACAGCCCGCGGCAGAATACCGGATCCCTCCTTTGAGTCTGTTACAGAAGGGAAAGGCGTCTACGGGAGATTCTTCCAGAGAATTAAAAGAGACTGCCATGCGCTTGCAACAGACACTGAATACTTTCGGTGTGAAGGTAACGATCACCGATATCAGTCAGGGTCCCAGTGTTACCCGGTATGAATTACAACCGGAGCAGGGGGTAAAGGTATCTAAGATCGTAGGTCTGGCAGACGATATCAAATTGAATCTGGCAGCCACGGATATACGTATCGAGGCACCAATTCCAGGCAAGGCAGCCATCGGTATCGAAGTCCCGAACAAAGAAAATATGACAGTAGCACTCCGTGATCTTTTAGAGAGTAACGAATTCCGGGAATTTAATTCCAACATAGCTTTTGCCGTAGGTAAGGATATTGCTGGCAAGACGGTAGTAGCGGATATTGCCAAGATGCCCCATATGCTGATCGCCGGAGCTACCGGTTCCGGTAAATCCGTATGTATTAATACTCTGATCATGAGTATTTTGTACAAGGCACATCCGGATGATGTAAAACTGATCATGGTAGACCCTAAGGTTGTAGAACTGAGTGTGTATAACGGCATTCCTCATCTGCTGATCCCTGTAGTGACAGATCCCAAGAAGGCATCTGCTGCATTGCATTGGGGTGTCAGTGAGATGGAGGACCGTTACCGGAAGTTCGCGGATTATAATGTCCGTGATCTGAAGGGCTATAATAAAAAGATAGAGACCATGCCTGTTTGCGATGGAGAGGAACGGCCTAAGAAGATGCCGCAGATTGTTATTATCGTGGACGAACTTGCGGATCTGATGATGGTATGTCCCGGCGAGGTAGAAGAATCCATCTGTCGTCTGGCACAGCTTGCCAGAGCGGCAGGGATCCATCTGATCATTGCTACCCAGCGACCCAGCGTGGATGTCATCACCGGTCTGATAAAGGCGAACATGCCCAGCCGTGTGGCGTTCTCCGTATCCAGTGGCGTGGATTCCCGTACAATCCTGGATATGAACGGAGCCGAAAAACTTTTGGGAAAAGGAGATATGCTGTTCTACCCTCAGGGCTATTCGAAGCCGGCCCGTGTACAGGGAGCTTTCGTATCGGATAAGGAAGTATCCGATGTGGTGGATTATCTGAAAAATCAGACCCTTGGCAATGTCTATAACAGCTATGCCGAGGATATAGAAGAAAAGATTAAAAATATCGGCTCATCGGGAGGCTCTTCCGGAAGCGGATCCGGCGGTGGCAACGACAGAGACGAATATTTTGAGGAAGCCGCGCGTTTTATTATAGACAAGGATAAGGCATCCATCGGAATGCTGCAGCGTGTGCTTAAGATCGGCTTTAACCGTGCCGCCAGGATCATGGATCAATTGTGTGAGTACGGCGTGGTCGGCGAAGAAGAAGGCACAAAGCCCAGAAAGGTACTTATGAGTATGGAACAGTTTGAACAGTTGTTAGAGGAAATCTGACATGGAGAACTGTCTGAATAAACGGAGGGAAAATATGAAAACAGATATTGAAATCGCACAGGAAGCGGTCATGGAACCGATCACGAACGTTGCGGCAGGTATTGGCATCGATGCAGATGACCTGGAGCTTTACGGCAAGTACAAAGCAAAACTTTCTGAGGAATTTCTGGAAAAAATACAAGCTCGTCCCAATGGAAAATTGATTCTGGTAACAGCAATCAACCCGACACCCGCCGGAGAGGGCAAGACGACCACCACGGTAGGATTGGGAGAAGCTTTCGGACGAATGGGGAAAAAAGCAGTGATCGCTCTCAGAGAGCCATCTCTTGGTCCCTGTTTCGGTATCAAAGGCGGTGCAGCCGGCGGTGGATATGCCCAGGTAGTACCTATGGAGGAACTGAATCTTCATTTTACCGGAGATTTCCATGCAATTACTTCTGCAAACAATCTGCTGGCAGCACTTTTGGACAACCATATCCAGCAGGGCAATGAACTTGGCATTGATACCAGACAGATTATCTGGAAGCGCTGTGAAGACATGAATGATCGTGTCCTGCGTAATATCGTAGTGGGGCTGGGCAATAAGACAGACGGCTATGTCAGAGAGGATCATTTTGTCATCACTGTGGCCAGTGAAATTATGGCAATTCTGTGCCTGGCTGACGATATGAAGGATCTGAAGGATCGTCTGTCCCGTATCGTGGTGGCCTATAACTATCAGGGAGAACCGGTAACGGCAGGTCAGCTGAAGGCAGTAGGCGCTATGGCAGCTTTGTTAAAGGATGCTATAAAACCGAATCTGATCCAGACACTGGAGCATACCCCTGCTCTGGTACACGGCGGACCGTTTGCCAATATTGCACATGGATGTAATTCTGTCAGAGCGACCAAAGCTGCCATGAAGATGGCGGATTATTGTATTACGGAAGCCGGTTTCGGCGCCGATCTGGGTGCGGAGAAGTTCTTTGATATCAAGTGCCGTAAAGCCGGACTTACCCCTGATGCGGTTGTACTGGTAGCAACGATTCGCGCATTGAAATACAATGGCGGTGTAGCAAAAGCGGATCTGGGTGCAGAGAATCTGGATGCCCTGAAAAAGGGTATTGTCAACCTGGAGAAACATATTGAGAATCTGCAGAAATATGGTGTACCCGTAGTTGTGACCCTGAATTCCTTCATCACGGACAGTGCGGCAGAGACTGCTTATGTCAGAGATTTCTGTGAAGCAAGAGGTTGTGAGTTTGCACTCTCGGAAGTATGGGAGAAGGGTGGCGAAGGCGGAATCGCTCTGGCTGAAAAAGTATTAAAGGCAATGGAAGAGAAAGAGAATGATTTCCATGTCCTCTATGAGGATGAAATGCCTCTTGCGGATAAGATCACAAAAATTGCGAAGGAAATCTACGGTGCATCCGGCGTAAACTTTGCACCTGCTGCTGTAAAGCAGTTAAAACGACTGACGGAGCTGGGCTTCGGTAATCTGCCGGTATGTATGGCGAAGAATCAATATTCCCTGTCGGATGATCCCACACTGTTAGGAAGACCATCCGGATTTGAATTAAACGTAAGAGAGGCTTATGTATCTGCCGGCGCTGGTTTTGTCGTAGTACTCACCGGTGCGGTCATGACCATGCCGGGACTGCCCAAGGCACCTGCTGCCTACAATATTGATGTGGATAACAATGGGAAGATCACAGGATTATTCTAGTAAGGAGGACTGGTGTCCCATGACACAGTTGATAGATGGAAAAGCTATTTCCGCACAGATCAAAGAGGAAGTAAAAGAAAAAGTTGCAGCTTTAAAAGAGCAGGGGCGTGAAGTGACTCTGGCTGTGATTCAGGTAGGAGCCGATCCGGCTTCTTCCGTATATGTTCGAAATAAGAAAAAAGCATGTGAATACGTGGGGGTTCGTTCTCTGGCGTATGAACTTCCGGAGGAGACCACAGAAGAAAAGCTTCTGGAGCTGATCCGAGAAATGAATGACAGAACGGATGTGAACGGCATTCTGGTGCAACTGCCGTTACCCAAACACATTGATGAGGAAAAGGTACTGGATGCCATTTCTCCTTTAAAGGATGTGGACGGATTCCATCCGCAGAATGTCGGTGCGCTCTGTATCGGAAAACCGGGATTTGTATCCTGTACACCTGCCGGTGTGATCCAGCTCCTTAAGAGATCCGGCATTGAGATTGCCGGTAAGGAATGTGTTGTTGTTGGCAGAAGCAACATTGTAGGCAAACCGATGGCACTTTTATTGTTGCGGGAGAACGGTACGGTTACCGTTGCTCACAGTCGCACAAAGGATCTGAAAGAAGTGACAAAGCGGGCGGATATTCTGGTAGTTGCCGTAGGCAGACCGAAAATGATCACCGCTGATTATGTCAAAGAGGGTGCTGTTGTGATCGATGTCGGCATTCACCGGAACGAACAGAATAAATTATGTGGCGATGTGGATTTCGACAGTGTGGAGCCTGTATGCGGAGCGATCACCCCGGTTCCCGGTGGCGTAGGACCCATGACCATAGCCATGCTGATGAATAATTGTCTGGAATCTGTTTCTTTGCAGGCAATAAGAGGATAATCGTATGAAGTGTCCGAATTGCGGGGCAGAGATGGAGGAAGGAAAGCTTTACTGTGAGCATTGCGGTGAAGATATCCATATAGTCCCTGATTTTGAGCCGGAAGTAGAATACAATATGGAACAGACGCTGAGTGACATCGCGAAGGAAATGGAGCCGGAACCTGCGGAGGAGGGAGAACCTGTTCATCCCGAATCACAGGATTGGGATGAATTCCCGGAAAGCCATGTTTCACAGCACCCATTTCGATGGAAATTTATTGTCCTTGTACTGGTTCTGCTGGTGGTTGCTGTGGTATGTACCGGTTTTGGAATTTCTTATTCCCATTATCATTCCGCAGACTATCAGGCAAAATGCGCCAAAGATTATGTTTCATTAGAGGAATATGATCAGGCGGTCGCCTGTTATGAAAGAGCACTGGAACTGGAACCCGAAAACATTACTTTTAAATTTGAACTGGCAGATATTTACTTCCGGAAAAACAATAAGATAGAGTACGAATATTTACTCAGGGAAATCGTGGCAGATCCCGAGGCTAATTCCGAACAGCTGGAGACTGCTTACGGAAAACTGATTGCCATATATGCGGCCAGAGAAGATTATAAAACCATAAATGATCTTCTGCAAAGCTGCGGTAATGTAAACATTATGAGTAAGTACCAGAGTTATATGGCCATGGAACCGGAATTCAATCTTCAGGAGGGATATTATACCAGTATTCAGCCGCTGAAATTGACTACTTTCGGAAGCGGGAAAATTTATTATACCATGGACGGAAGCAAACCCGGAGAGAACAGTTCCCTGTATACCGCACCTATTTTGCTGGAAAATGGGGATTATTGTATTAAAGCAATATACATCAATGAGAACGGAATTGAAAGTCCGGTGGTGACCAAAAATTATCATATTGAGATTGATGAATTGAGCGCACCGGAGGTCACGACTGTCAGCGGTGACTATGAGTTCCCGATCAACATTGAAGTGACAGATGGAAATGATGTCTATTATACGACGGACGGTTCCGATCCTACGCAGAATTCTGCCGTATATTCCGGACCGATTCCCATGCCTTTGGGAAAATCGACTTTTCGTTTCATACGGATCGCAGAAGGAAGAAAAAGCGATATCGTTGAAAAAAGTTATAATCTGGTTATGAATACAGACTTCATGCCGGAAGATGCCGTTAAAAAAGTTGTGAACCATGCAATACAGAGTGGTAAAATATCAGAGGAGTCCGGCAGCTTTGATGAGTCCGGAGCAGCATATCTGTATCAATATCAGTATGTGACCAACATAAATAAAATAGATGATTTTTATGTCATCGCAGAAATCTACAGAGGTGAAGACGGAACCGACACAAAGACAGGAAATCTGTTTGCCGTAAATGCCTATAATCAGGAACTGTATAAACTGCAGGTGGACGAAAGTGGTCGCCGTTATACTCTGGTGGCTGTTTCAGATATATAAAATCCTATATAAATCCTAACAGAAGGGACGGAAAAGAGAAATGTATAAGATCGTAAAAAAACAGGAGCTGACAACCAACATCTATCTGATGGAGGTAGAGGCAAAAAGAGTGGCGAAGACCTGTGAACCCGGTCAGTTTGTCATCGTAAGAATGGACAGTGAAGGAGAGAGAATCCCTCTGACTATCTGTGATTACAACAGAGAAAAAGGAACCATCACAATTGTGTTCCAGACGGTAGGCGCGGGAACCAAAATGATGGCACAGTTAGAAGAAGGGGAATATTTCCATGATTTTGTAGGCCCTTTAGGACGTCCTTCCGAACTTGTGGAGCAGCCTCTGGAAGAAGTAAAATCCAAAAAGATCCTCTTCGTTGCAGGTGGTGTAGGAGCAGCACCGGTATATCCCCAGGTGAAATGGCTGCATGAGCATGGAATCGCTGCAGATGTTATCGTAGGAAGCAAGACCAAGGATCTTCTGATCCTGGAAAAGGAAATGGAATCTGTAGCCGGAAATCTTTATGTGACCACGGATGACGGTTCCTACGGAAGAAGTGGTATGGTAACCCAGACGATAAAAGATCTGGTAGCAGAAGGCAAAAAATACGATTTGTGTATTGCTATTGGCCCCATGATCATGATGAAGTTTGTATGTTTATTAACCAAAGAACTGGAGATTCCGACCGTTGTCAGCCTGAACCCCATTATGGTAGATGGAACGGGAATGTGTGGTGCCTGTCGTGTAACGGTCGGTGGCAAGGTGAAATTTGCCTGCGTGGACGGCCCCGAGTTTGACGGACATGAAGTGAACTTCGACGAGGCAATGAGACGTCAGCAGATCTACAAGACCGCAGAGGGACGTGCAATGCTGGCCCTGGAAGAGGGCGAGACCCATCACGGCGGCTGTGGCAACTGCCAGTAAGCTTTTAGACGGAAAGTCTGAACACGATAAAACAGAAAGGCATGGTTAAATAAAATGGATGTATTAAAGAGAATTCCTGTCAGAGAACAGGATGCAAAGGAACGTGCTACCAACTTCAAGGAGGTATGTCTCGGATATAATAAAGAGGAAGCAATGGAAGAGGCTTCCCGCTGCATTAACTGTAAAAACGCACAGTGCGTAAAAGGCTGTCCCGTAGCCATCCAGATCCCTCAGTTCATTGAACAGGTGAAGAACGGCAATATCGAAGAGGCTTATCGTATCATCAGCGAATCCAGCGCACTTCCCGCTGTCTGCGGTCGTGTATGCCCGCAGGAGAGCCAGTGTGAAGGAAAATGTATCCGCGGTTTCAAGGGGGATCCCATCTCCATCGGTAAACTGGAGCGTTTCGTTGCAGACTGGGCAAGAGAAAACGGTATCAAACCCACACCGGCAGCACAGAAGAACGGCAAAAAGGTAGCTGTCATCGGTTCCGGCCCCGCGGGTCTGACCTGTGCCGGAGATCTGGCAAAAATGGGTTATGATGTCACCATCTTCGAGGCACTGCATGAGGCAGGCGGTGTACTGGTATACGGTATTCCGGAGTTCCGTCTTCCCAAGAGCGGCGTTGTGGCAAAAGAGATCGAGAATGTTAAATCTCTCGGTGTTCATATTGAAACCAACGTAGTGGTAGGTAAATCCGTGACCATCGATCAGCTGATGGATGAAGAGGGCTTCCATGCCGTATTTATCGGTTCCGGTGCAGGACTTCCGAAGTTCATGGGTATCCCCGGTGAGAATGCCAACGGTGTATTCTCTGCCAATGAGTATCTGACCAGAAGCAATCTGATGAAGGCGTTTGATCCCGATTCCAGAACACCTATCATGCACGGTAAAAAGGTAGCTGTGGTAGGCGGCGGTAACGTGGCTATGGATGCTGCAAGAACCGCACTTCGTCTGGGCGCTGAGGTACATATCGTATACCGCAGAAGTGAAGAGGAGCTTCCTGCCAGAGTGGAAGAAGTACATCATGCAAAAGAGGAAGGCATCATTTTTGATCTGCTGACCAATCCTATAGAAATCCTGTCCGACGATAAGGGATGGGTGACCGGCATGAAGTGCATCCATATGGAACTGGGCGAGCCCGATGAGAGCGGCAGACGTCGTCCCGTGGAAGTACCCGGATCCGAATTCGTGATGGAGTTAGATACCGTGATCATGTCATTAGGTACCTCCCCGAATCCTCTGATCTCTTCTACCACCAAGGGACTGGATACCAATAAGTGGAAGTGCATTATTGCGGATGAAAATAACGGCAAAACCACCAAGGAAGGTGTCTATGCCGGTGGAGATGCGGTAACAGGAGCAGCTACCGTAATTCTGGCAATGGGAGCAGGAAAGGCTGCTGCCAAGGGTATTGATGAATATCTGAGTGCAAAATAAAGTGTTGCGAATATTAAGGATGGTGTTAGCATATGGCATGGTGTCCGAAATGTAAAAATGAATATCGGGAAGGAATCACCGTATGTCCCGATTGCGGAGAAGCACTGGTAAGTGAGGAAGAACTGACGGACTGGGTTTCCGTGCTGTTCGGTGAACAGGACGAGATGGAGAAGTTAAAAGACTTCCTTACATATAATGGAGTGGGAAAAAGTAAACTTGTCTATGATGAGACAGAGCAGGTCTATGAACTGTTTGTAGATGCCAAGGACGAAAAAAAGGCGAAGACCATCGCCAGAGTTTTCTTAGAGCAGCAGGAAAAGGAGCACAAGGAGAATGCCGCTGAGGAAGAAGCAGCGGTAGACGAATTCCTGATGCCGGACGGAGATGACACATCGGAAGAAAAGCCACATTCCGGGGAACTATTGAAAGCCGCATCCACACAGGGAGGACTGACTTATATGAACAGTGGTGCTAAAGCAGAGGAAAACAGATCCTCTGCCTGGGTACTGTTGATTGTGGGTGCTTTAGGAATACTGGTGATGGCTCTTGGAATTACAGGGGTACTACCCTTTAACATTGGGAATCCGTACATGTTCTACGGGGTCATGAGTGCTGTATTTATCCTCTTCATCGTTATGGGCGTGGTGTCCATGCGTAATGCAAAGCTTTTCGAGAAAAAGGCAGAGTCCGAGAACTCTCTGGTAGATACCTTGCTTAAATGGAGCGAGGAAAACCTGACTGCAGAAAAAATCGATGCGCAGATTGAAAATGCTGCAGATACTCCCGAAGAAGCCTTGTATTACAAGAGATTTGAAGTGATCCGCAGCCAGATGAATCATCAGTTTATGAATCTGGACCAGCAGATGCTGGAGAATCTCATCGACACGAAGATCTACGAACAGATCTTCCCGGATACTGACGGAGCAGCGGAAGAATGATCAAAATATCCATCGTATGTGTAGGGAAGATCAAGGAGAAATTTTTCCGTGATGCCATTGATGAATACAGTAAACGGCTGAGTCGTTACTCGAAGTTGAACATTATCGAAGTGGCGGATGAGATGACACCGGATGGAGCAAGCGCCGTTTGGGAAGATCAGATCCGTGAAAAAGAGGGAGTCCGCATTCTTGCAAAGCTACCCCAGGATGCCCTGATCGTGACACTGGAGATCGCCGGCAGAAATTATTCTTCCGAAGAATTTGCTGCGTGGATCGAGGACTGCAGTGTCCGTGGAAAAAGCCACATCTGCTTTGTCATTGGCGGCTCCTTAGGACTGCACAATAGCGTCTGCAAAAGGGCGGACCTGGCACTCAGCTTTTCCAAAATGACATTCCCGCACCAGCTGATGCGTGTGATCCTGTGCGAACAGATCTATCGGGCGTTCCGGATCATTCAGCACGAGCCTTACCATAAGTAAAAGTATTGTGATTTAAATAAAAGTGGCGAAAATATGACAAAAAAACAACGAGCATTAGAAATCATAGAACGTCTGAAAAAAGAATACCCGGATGCCGGATGCACTCTGGATTACGATCAGGCATGGAAGCTGCTTGTCAGCGTCCGCCTGGCGGCCCAGTGTACCGATGCCCGGGTAAATATCGTGGTGGAGAAGCTTTACGAGAAATTCCCGGATGTGGATGCCCTGGCGGATGCACCGGTGGAAGAGATCGAGGCAATCGTAAAACCCTGTGGCTTAGGTCACAGCAAGGCGAGAGATATCAGCGCCTGCATGAAGATCCTTAGGGATAAATATCAGGGGAAAGTGCCGGATGACTTTGACGAACTGTTATCTCTGCCGGGTGTTGGAAGAAAAAGTGCGAATCTGGTCATGGGAGATGTCTTCGGTAAGCCCGCCATCGTGACGGACACTCACTGTATCCGCCTGGTGAACCGCATGGGACTGGTGGACGGTATCAAGGAGCCTGCCAAGGTGGAAAAGGAGCTTTGGAAGATCATTCCGCCGGAGGAAGGCAGCGATTTCTGCCACAGACTGGTATATCACGGAAGAGAGGTATGTACTGCCAGAACCCATCCTTATTGCGAAAAATGCTGTATCAGTGATATCTGTAAAAAAGTCGGTGTATAAGAGCTGGTGGTAATGTTGCCGCAGACAGGAGGAAGCCTATGAGAATGTATGATATTATCATGAAAAAGAGAAACGGCGGAGCGTTATCCAAAGAAGAGATTCGCTTTTTTATTGAAGGCTACACGAAGGGAGAGATACCGGATTATCAGGTGTCTGCTCTGATGATGGCAATTTATTTTCAGAAGATGACAGAGAGGGAGACTTACGAACTGACCATGGCCATGGCACACAGCGGGGAGATGCTGGATCTGTCATCCATCCATGGTCGCAAGGTAGACAAACACAGCACCGGAGGTGTGGGAGATAAGACTTCTCTGGCATTGACACCCATGGTGGCGGCCTGCGGAATTCCCGTAGCCAAAATGAGCGGTCGGGGTCTGGGACACACCGGCGGAACCATTGATAAGCTGGAAAGCTTCCCCGGATTTTCTACTTCACTGACTACGGAACAGTTTATTGAAAATGTGAACAAAATCGGTATTGCCATTATGGGACAGACCGCAGATCTGGCACCGGCGGATAAAAAGCTGTACGCCCTGCGGGATGTGACCGCTACGGTAGACAATATGTCGCTGATCGCCAGCTCCATTATGAGTAAGAAACTGGCTGCCGGTGCAGATGCCATTGTACTGGATGTGAAGACCGGAAGCGGGGCATTTATGAAGAGCAGGGAGGATGCTTTTGCCCTGGCGGAAGAAATGGTTAAGATCGGCAAAAATGCAGGCCGCAGGACCATTGCCGTAATTTCGGATATGGATCAGCCTTTAGGAATGGCAGTGGGAAATGCCCTGGAGGTAAAAGAAGCAATCGCAACATTGCGGGGCGAAGGTCCGAAAGATTTTACCGAGCTTTGCATGGTTCTTGGAAGCCAGATGCTGATGGCCGGCGGAAAGGCACTGAGTGTAGAACAGGCAAGAGAGGCACTTACAAAAGTCATTGAAGATGGCAGTGCCTTACGGAAACTGTCCGAGTTCGTGGAAGCACAGGGTGGTGATCCGACAGCGGTAACAGATCCTTCCTTACTCCCGAAGGCATCCATGGTAGTGCCGGTCTGTGCGGACAGGGATGGTTTTGTGGGACGGATCGCCTGTGAGGATGTCGGAATCTGTTCTCTGTTGTTGGGCGGCGGAAGAGAGACCAAGGAAAGCAAAATTGACTTGTCTGTAGGTATTCTTTTAGAAAAGAAAAAAGGGGATGCTGTAAAAAAAGGCGATGTGCTCGGATATCTGCATGCAAATGACGAACAGCGCCTGGAAGCGGCGAAAGATAAGTTCTTAAATGCCTATGCTATCACTGACAGCCGGCCGGAGACAGAGCCGCTGATCAAAGGGATCCTGCAATAACATATTCTGCGGATTCCGTTCATATAGTTTTATATGAAAAAGAGAACACAGCCGTACCAAAAGGAAAAATGGATCAATTCTTTGCAGCTTCCGAAAGATGTCTGTATGGGAGCACTGAGGGTTACGCTCACCGGCAATTCGGAAGTCTGGATTGAAAATTATCGTGGTATCCTGGAGTACACCGGAGAGCGGATCCTGTTACAAGCCAGGACCTGCCAGGTATGTCTGGAAGGAAGCAGACTTTCCATCGACTATTATACCAATGAAGACATGAAAATCAGTGGTAACATTGTATCGCTGACTTATATATAACAATGGGGGAACGATGGAAGATGACAGAATGGCTGAAACGGCTTCGGGGATATGTGAAAATTCGAGTGTGGGGATTTGCACCACAGCGTTTTATCAATTTATGCAGTAATAAGGGAATATTGTTATGGAATATTGAAAAGCAGGATGATGTATATATCATGTGTGTCAGCCTGGAGTCTTTTTACCGGCTTCGTCCCATTGCCAGAAAAACAAAAGTAAGGGTAGTCATATCAGAAAGATATGGACTACCTTTTTTTCTGCCGCATCTGCAACGGAGAAAAGCATTCCTGGCCGGACTGGTGCTGACGGTCATGTTTTGGATCGTTTCTTCCATGTTTGTATGGGATATCCAAATATCCGGCAATTGTGTCATCACGGATGACATGATATTTCAATTCCTGGAACAGGAAGGAATACAGATGGGAATGCGAAAAAGTAAGCTGGATATCGGAGAACTGGAAAAGCAGATCCGCAGGCAGTTCCCACAGGTCACATGGACTTCCGGAAGGCTGATGGGTACCAGACTACTACTGGAATTAAAGGAAAATGATGCACCGATTCCGGAAGATACGCAGGGTGCGGATGCTATCATTGGCAGGGATCTTGTGGCAGAGTATGACGGTGTCATCACCGATATGATCGTGCGAAGCGGCATTCCCCAAGTGACAATTGGCAGTCAGGTGGCCAAGGGAGATCTGTTGGTGGATGGAAAGGTGCCTATCTATGCCGAAGACGGTACGATACGGGAATATCGTATGGTCACTGCTGACGCGGATATCCGGATGGAGCATTCTGGTCACTTTCGAATTTTTTTACCGGCGGATTATATTTTAAAAAAATATACCGGCAGGGAAAAAACAGGATATTTTATGCGTCTGGGTGACAGAGAATGGAAACAGGATCGAAAGGTTTCGTTTCTGCAATATGACAGTATTCTGAATACCCATAGTATGAAAATATTAAAAATGTTTGGAATCAACGGTACATTTGGCAAAATTACATACAGAGAGTATCAAAAAACAGAGTATCTCCATGATGACAGTGAGGCAAAGGAAATACTGCAGGAAAAAATATCGGATTTTCTTGAAAGTTTAGGTGAAAAAGGGGTACAAATAATCTCGAAAGATGTTAAAATAGAAACAAAGTGCAATGGCTGGGTGGCGCATGGGGAACTCGTGGTGCAGGAAAAAGTCGGAACACAGGTGGATACTACGCAGAAAGAGGATTAAGACATTCATGAGCGTGACAACAATCAATCTGGAAATGGATACAGAGCAGATGCGGAAGATCTTCGGGATGCAGGATGCTTATATAAAAAAGCTGGAGCAGGATTTTCAGGTAACGATCGTAGATCGTAATGGGAGTATTATCATTACCGGAGAAGAGGAAAATGCCGGAAAGGCTTCCCGGGTATTAAGGCAATTGACGGCACTGTCGGATCGCGGAAATGACATAGAAGAGCAGAGCGTGGATTATGCCATTGAGATGGGCAAGGAGGATCAGGAAGACAGACTCATGGAAATGGATGCCGACTGTATCTGTCATACGATCAACGGTAAACCCATCAAACCCAAGACACTGGGACAGAAAGCCTATGTGGATGCGATCCGCAAGAATATGATCGTGTTCGGACTGGGACCTGCAGGTACCGGTAAGACTTATTTGGCCATGGCTATGGCCATCACTGCATTTAAAAATAACGAAGTCAGCCGGATCATACTGACCAGACCGGCGATCGAAGCCGGGGAGAAGCTGGGATTTTTACCGGGTGATCTGCAGAGTAAAGTAGATCCGTACCTGCGGCCTTTGTATGATGCCCTGTATCAGATCATGGGGGCGGAAAGTTTTGCCAAAAATATGGAAAAAGGACTGATTGAAGTGGCACCTCTTGCATATATGAGAGGACGAACCCTGGATAATGCCTATATTATTTTGGATGAAGCGCAAAATACCACTCCGGCTCAGATGAAAATGTTCCTGACACGAATCGGTTTCGGTTCTAAAGTAATCGTAACCGGGGATTCTTCCCAAAAGGACCTTCCGGTGGGAGCAAAATCCGGTCTGGATGTTGCTGCCAGGGTATTGAAAAATATTGATGATATCGCGTTCTGCAACCTGACGAACAAAGATGTGGTAAGACATCCGCTGGTGCAGAAGATTGTAAAGGCGTATGATGATTATGAAGCACGAACGAAACGAAGATAAAAACGACTTCCTGCTTTTTTTACTGCCGGAGATTTTTACCGTGATCGCGGGAAGTACGGCAGTATATGCTATGGGTATTTTCGGCAAACAGCTCTCCGTTGAAAATGCTCTGCGAAACGCAGTAATGACCGCAATGGGCCTGGCTGTAGCCGGTTTTTTTCTCAGAAGAGAACAATTGGATTCTCAACTGGATTATGACAACGATGAACACCTGATGCGTTTTTGGATAGCAGTATGGAGCTGTCTGCTACTTTCACTGGCTTGTACATTTCTTCCGGTAGGAGGCTGGCCCTTTTTACCTGTTTTTGTGGTATTATCTCTGTTCAGCAATCTGCCGGTCGGAATTCTTTTCTCCTCAGTGTTTCTTATGATTGCTTCATTTGAAGGTCAGACTCAGGGAATTTTCTTCCTGTATTTTATCAGCGGTATTTTTGCTGCCTGCCTTTTTCAGCATCTCGAGCAGGAATTTGCAATCGGTATACCTTTGTTCTTGTCTTTGTTCTGCCTGTTTTTATGTGAGACGGCCAATATTGTGTTATTGACCAATGAGCATCTGAGCCTGGAGCAGTTTTTAGTGCCGGCAGCTAATCTGGTCGTCTCCGGTATCTTATTGCTTGGTATCCTGAAGTTTTTTTCCGGTGCAGTGGTATTCCGGGACAGAGTACGCTATCTGGACCTGAACGATACGGAGAATCAGATACTGGCGAAATATCGGCAGACGGATCGCACAGAGTATTTTCAGTGTATTCATACCGCATATTTCTGTGAACGGATCGCCTTAAAACTTGGATTGGACAAAGATGCTTTAAAATGTGCGGGGCTGTACCACAAAAAAGGCTGGGAGCTTATGAATCTTCAGGGCGAAAGCTTTCCGAAGGGCGCGAAGGAGATTTTGGAAGAGTATAAGGAAGATCAAAAATATCGACGGAAGGAAACAGTGGTTCTCTACTGTTCGGATGCCGTTGTCAGCGCCATTTTACTTTTATCGCAAAAGGAGCCGGATAAAAAACCGGACTATGATCAGGTGATCGATAAAATTTTCGAACGGATCCGGGTCAAAGGATTTGTGAATGAATGTGATCTGAGTCTGCGGGACTGGAACAGAATGCAGAAGATATTTAAGGAGGAAAAACTATATTATGACTTTTTACGTTGAAAATGAAACAGAGGAAACATTTGCGGAGGGTGAGGTTTCTTTTTCTGTGGAGGATACCGTGGAGAAGGTTGCAAACGCTGTGCTGGAAATGGAAGGCTGTCCTTATGAGGTCCAGCTGAATGTCCTGCTTACCGACAATGATGGGATCCATGCCTACAATAAGGAATATCGTAATATAGACAGAGAGACGGATGTCCTTTCTTTCCCCAATCTGGACTTTGCTGCCCCCGGTGATTTTGATATTCCGGAGGACAGAGAGGCTGATTATTTTGATCCGGATACCGGAGAACTGATTCTCGGAGATATTATTATTTCCGTGGACCGAGTCAGGGAACAGGCGGAAAGTTACGGTCACAGCAGAAAAAGGGAATTCGCATTCCTCGTGGCTCACAGCATGCTGCATCTGTGCGGATATGACCACATGGAGCCGGAAGAAGCAGAGGTAATGGAGGCAAAGCAGGAGCAAGTCCTCGCATCCCTTGGAATTACAAGAGATTAAAAAGGGCGTGGATACACGTATAGGTAACCGAAATGAATCAGGTAGAGATAAAAAGAAAACAGATACAGTTTTTTTCTTATTGTCTGGCAGGGATAAATGTCTGGGTGTTCGGAAAACAGCTTGGAAATAATGGCCTGGCTTATTTGGCGGCCGCTTTTTTGGTTTTTTTGTTTTTTTGGATACTTACCGGTAAAAATGTCCCGGATCGTCTTGGCCGGCTTCTTAGGAGCAGAAATGCCAAAGGACAATATAAAAACGTATCCAAAATGCGAAGGAATATGATGATTTTCCAGATTGCTGCCGGGCTGGTCGGTGCGGTGCTCTGTGCGGCACTTGGATATTTTGTGCTGGAAAAAGCGTTTCGGATTCCCTACGGAAGTATGATCCTGTGGATTCTGTGTCCTGCGCTGATACTTAGATGTATGCAGTCGGTACTCCTGGGAATTTTTCAGAGTGAAGGATCGGAAATGCCTTCTGCGGTATCCGCTATCCTGCGACAGGTATTTTATTTTGGACTGGGCCTTTTGTTTTTGGGTATTTTTCGAACCTATGGGGAAAAAGTCAGTCTTCTCCTGAAAAAGGATGACTTTACTGCTATGTACGGTGCCATGGGTGTCGCATTGGGAATTGTGATCTCCGAGGTATTGGTTCTGATTTTTGTATTTGTGATTTATCAGGGAAGCGCATCCGGAAGAAGAGAGTCGGAAATAGGCATGAAGGGGACCGATACTTTTTTCAGTCAGGTCCGGGTTCTGCTTTTCAGTATGGGCGGTGATATCATCGGCGATTTACTTTTGTATCTGCCGTTATGGACAGGGCTCGTTTTATTTGAGAAAAATGCGTCGGATATTTATGCAGCTGCAGACAGCTATGGCGTGTTTATCGGAAGATATCTGGATACAATGCTTCTGGTTGTGGTTCTTTTATGCATGGGAATCCTACCGGGAGTAGCCAAAGCCGGCGCACATATCCGGAAAAAAGAAGAACGCTATGTCCAAAATGCAATACAGTCGGGAATCCAGGGTGTATTTCTACATGGAATGTTTTTCACCGTATGGCTTGCCGTTCTGGCGGTACCCCTGGCGCAGACAATCGATAACTCTGTCGGAATCCTGCTGGGAGAAATGTTCACCACAGGATCCTCCGTGGTCCTGTGGGCGCTCTTGCTCTTTTATTGCTCACAAATTTTAAAATTATCGGGAAAAAACCATTTGCTCCTGTTGGGATACGGTGTGATGGATCTCGTATTTGTCATAACGTCGACTATTCTTTTCAGAATGGAAAATGCCGGGATTCTGAGCATCGTCCTCGGGAGTGTCATCGGAATGGCTGCCGGCGCTGTGTGTCTGTGTGTTATATTATGTCTGCAGAGGAAGACCCGGCCCGACGCACTCAGAGGACTGGCAATTCCGGCCGGCTGCTGTTGTGCCTGCGGTCTGCTGGCATTCGGTCTGGAAAAACTGTTGTTCCCCCATGTGGGAGCAGTGGTAACGGTGATTTCGGAACTGATCATTACGCTGTTGTTGTATTGGTTCCTTCTATTATTGTTACGCTGTCTGCGGGGACAGGATTTTCAATATATTCCCGGCGGCAGGCTGATGCGTATGCTGGGGAAAATGTTCCGGCTGTAAAATTTGCGTCAGATGTATATTATTCCAAAAATAACTGATACTGATACAAAGAATGAACATTGACACCACAGATGTGAGGCAGTATGAAACTTGTAAAACGTATCAGTTACTTTTTTGTAATTCCCATTTTCTTTTTGAGTCTTGGTATTTTTATCGGGGTGTGGGGAATCCGTTTTTTCTATCCGGGATCGTATCCCGGACGGTATTCCGAAGTCCCTGCGGATAGAGCAGACACTTCGGAGGTACCGGAAAATGTTGCGGTTACCGTGTCAGAAGAAACCTTATGTGCGGATACGGAATATGTATTGAAAGAGACGGACATTCTCAGAAATACCTCCGTAGAGACTTCCTGGCAGATTCCACATAAATATATTGGCATGACCAGGGAGAGGTTTCTGGAAACGATGAATCTGTATGCGGAACATCCTCCGCTGTCAGAGCTCGAAAGAGGTTTTGTGGGTTTAGAGGTATTATCCTTTTCCAGGGAAAAAGTTGTGGTTCGTATGGATTATCGCTATCTGCAGCCAAGCGATGGCTTTTATCTGGCAGTATGTGACAACGAAGTTGTGGTATACCTGGAGGATCGGTCTACCATATATATCAATACAGGGATTGCCCTGGACAGTCTTCCAGAGAAAATACAGATGCAGATTATGGACATGCTGTCCATTCCTGATGAGGAAACACTGTATGATTTTCTGGAGACATATTCTTCCTGAAGAAAGAAACAGGTGAAACAGAAATGAAAAAACACATTGGAATCATCGGCGGCGGTGCAGCAGGTATGATGGCTGCGGTCACAGCTGCCCGAAAAGGTACCAAAGTTACGATTTTGGAACGAAATGATCGAATCGGGAAAAAAATATTACAGACAGGAAACGGAAAATGCAATCTGGGCAACAAAAATCTCACGGTGGAATGTTACCATGGAGGAGATGCTGCATGGATAAAGCAGGCGCTGGAACGCTTCGGTACGGAGGACACCGTTTGCTTTTTTCAAAAAATAGGGCTTCTGATCAAGGAAAAAAACGGATATCTGTATCCGGTCAGTGAACAGGCAGCGTCGGTACTGGATGTGCTTCGCTACGAACTGCAGACGCTTGGAGTTGAAATCATCTATGGATGTAAAGTGCAGAAAGTGGAACGAACACGATCCGGGAAACTTGTGGTAAACGATGGTGACAGAGAATGGCAATTCGATGCGGTGATCCTGACCTGCGGCGGAAAGGCTGCCCCCGGTACCGGCTCTGACGGAAGCGGATGGAAAATTGCCAAAAAAGCTGGTCATACCTGTATTGCTCCCGTACCTGCGCTGGTGCAGCTCCGGTGTCTGGAGACAGATCTTCTGAAGGGAATAGCCGGTGTTCGTGCTGACAGCAGAGTGCGTATTTTGTGTGACGGACGTGAAACAGATGTTGAGCGCGGAGAATTGCAGCTGACGGAATACGGCATCTCCGGAATTCCCATATTTCAGTTGAGCCGTGATGTGAATTATTTACTCAGGGACCGGAAAACTGTAATGGCCGAGATTGATTTTCTGCCGGATATGACGGAAGAATCCTATGAAAATATGAAGAAAACCCGCCGGATGCTGCAGGAAAAGCGGACGGCAGAAGAGTTTTTTACGGGAATCCTGAATAAAAAGCTGATGTCTGTATTTTTGAAAATTGCAGGCATAAAACCGACAACTCCGGCAGTGGAAATTCCGGAAGATAAAATAAACACTTTTTATGAACTGTGCAGATGTTTCCGGTTACATATTACGGAGAGCAATCCCTATGAGAATGCTCAGGTATCGGCCGGAGGAATTGCAGTAACGGAAGTGACGGAAGACATGGAATCAAAACTCTGCCCCGGGCTGTATTTCGCAGGAGAGATTCTGGATGTGGACGGAAGATGCGGCGGCTATAATCTGCAATGGGCCTGGAGCAGCGGGTTTATTGCGGGGTGTTCTGCTGCAATCAAGACAGAATAAGGAGTTATTATGATCAGATTAAACCAGTTGAAACTTCCGGTAAATCATACGGAGGAACAACTTGTACATAAGACGGCACAAAGCCTGCGGATCCCTACAGAAGATATTCTGGAACTGGAGGTCGTAAGACAGTCTCTGGATGCAAGGAAGAAGCCGGAACTTTTTTACAGTTACAGTATCGATGTCAGCGTGAAAAAAGAAGAGAAAGTATACAAGGATGCCTGTCGCAGACTCGGTAAGGCAAATGTTCTGCAAACGGAGAAAAGGAAATATCATTTCCCTGCAGGCGGCACACAGACGCAAAAGCATCCAACGGTGATCGTCGGATGCGGACCGGCTGGATTATTCTGCGGATATTATCTCGCACTACACGGATATCGTCCCGTGATTTTAGAGCGGGGCGCGGATGTGGACACGAGACAGGCGGATGTGGAGCGGTTCTGGAAGACAGGGAAACTGCAACCCGATTCCAACGTTCAGTTCGGAGAAGGGGGTGCCGGAACTTTTTCGGACGGTAAATTAAATACATTGGTTAAGGATAAATACGGTAGAAACACAGAAGTTCTCAGGACTTTTGTAAGGCACGGTGCGGATCCTGCTATTTTATATCAGGCAAAGCCCCATATCGGGACCGATGTACTGAGCCGGATCGTGAAAAGTATGCGGGAAGAGATCCTGCGTCTGGGAGGCGAAGTTCATTTTCACAGTCAGGTGACGGAAATATTGACTGAGGGTGATCATGTTACGGGAGTGAAAATAAACGCTGCCGAAGAACTCCCGTGTGAGCAGCTGGTTCTGGCTCCCGGACACAGCGCCAGAGATACTTTTTCCATGCTTTATGAAAATCAGTTCCCAATGTCGGCAAAACCTTTTGCCGTAGGATTTCGTGTGGAACATCCGCAGGCTTTGATCAACCGGAGTCAATACGGTGCGGAGCAGGTTAAGGGACTGGGTGCAGCTGCCTATAAGGTGACGGCGAAGACCGGTACCGGCAGAGGGGTATATTCTTTCTGCATGTGCCCCGGAGGATATGTGGTCAATGCGTCTTCAGAACCCGGAAGACTGGCTGTCAACGGCATGAGTTACAGTGGACGTGACGGTCAAAATGCCAACAGCGCCATTATTGTATCGGTGACGCCGGAGGATTATGGATCGGAGCATCCGTTAGCCGGAATCGAATTTCAACGGGTACTCGAGAAAAAGGCATATGATCTCTGTAATGGAAAACTTCCGGTACAGCACTATGGAGATTTCCGCAAAAAAGTGACGGGAGAAGATCTACCGGAAAAAGAAATAGATTCCGACGAATGGGACAGAATGGAACCACAGTGCAAAGGAGCTTATGAATGGGCTGATCTGACGGGGATCCTTCCGGAGGAATGCAATCATGCTTTTGTGGAAGGAATGGACAGTTTTGGCAGACAGATCCGGGAATTTGATTCTCCGCATGCGATTCTGACCGGAGTAGAAAGCCGCACCTCGTCACCGGTGAGAATTGATCGGGATGAAAAATTGCAATCCGCGATCCGCGGATGCTATCCCTGCGGAGAAGGGGCAGGGTATGCCGGCGGAATTACTTCGGCGGCGATGGACGGTATCCGTGTGGCGGAGATGATTGCATCACAGTTTGCTCCATCACAGCGTTGACGTACAGAGCAAAATAGTATATCATTCAGATATTCGAAAGTTTTTATTTTATAGTCAGAGAGGCAGTCACGTGAATAACATAAGGGAACAGATAAAAGATAAGAAGAAAATCGTCGTTAAGATCGGTTCCTCTTCTTTACAACATAACGAAACAGGAGATCTGGATTATATCCGGCTGGAAAAGCTGGTGAGAGAACTCTGTGATATCAGCAATCAGGGAAAGAAAGTTGTACTGGTGACTTCCGGTGCCATTGCCGTGGGCAAAAAAGCAGTGAATCTGAAGACAATTGAGGGACAGACCCAGGCAGAGGCCATGGCTGTAAAACAGGCATGCTCGGCAATCGGTCAGGCCCGTCTGATGATGGCGTATCAGAAACTGTTTTCGGAATACAATCATGTAGCGGCACAGATTTTGATGACTAAAAATACCATTGTGGATAATCTGAATCGTTATAATGCTCATAACACCTTTACACAACTATTAAAAATGGGGGTGATCCCCATTGTGAATGAAAATGATACCGTAGCTACCTACGAGATCGAAATTGGTGATAACGATACGCTGTCCGCAATCGTGGCAGCCCTGATCGATGCAGACCTGTTGATCCTGCTGTCGGATATCGACGGACTCTATACCGATGATCCCAGACAGAATCCGGATGCAGAATTTATCGAACAAGTGGATGAACTTACGGATGAATTCATGAATATGGGCAAGGCTTCCACCGGCAGTAATGTAGGTACCGGCGGCATGAATACCAAGATGATCGCAGCTAAAATTGCCACCAGTTCCGACGTGGATATGCTCATTGCCAACAGCAGAGACATCGGCGTGCTGCATCGGTTGTTAGAAGGAGAGAATGAAGGTACTCTGTTCGTAGCACACAGGGATGAAAGCTTTGATCTGCCGGAATTTGTACAGAATCTGCATAAAAATTGATCCGGCAAAAAGGAGAATACATTATGAATATGGATGAAAGAATAAAGCGCATCAATGAGCTTTATCATAAATCTCAGAATGAGGGACTGACCGACGAAGAAAAACTGGAACAGACCATTTTACGTCAGGAATATGTGGACAGTATCAAACGTAATATGAAAGCTCAGCTGGATAATATAGAGATTGAGAGACCGGACGGCACCATTGAGAAATTAAAGCCGGTTTATAAAAAGAAAAAATGATCAAAGAACAGAAAAAACAGATTCGAAGAAAAGCGCTTGCCTGCAGAAATGCGCTTACCGAACCGGAGAGGGAACGGGGAAAACTGCTGATCACGGAGCGGATTCTGGGACACCAGTGGTATTATCTGTCGGATACGATTTTAGGTTTTGTAAGCTACGGCAGTGAGATCTGTACGACGGAGATTCTCGAAAGTGCTCTGCAAGACGGAAAAAATGTCTACGTTCCCAAAGTGGAAGATGGAAAAATGGAGTTTTATCGGATGTTCTCTCTGTCAGAGTTGAAAAACGGTTACAAGAAAATCCCGGAACCGGCAGGGGATACGGACCGGTATGTGTTTGAACCGGAGCATGCAGACAAAACCTTACTTCTGATGCCGGGAAGCGCCTTTGACCCGCTGGGAAACCGTATGGGATACGGCGGTGGATTTTACGACAGATATCTTGCGGACAAAGAAAGCTTAAGACTGCGGAGCATCGGTATCGGTTTCCGCTGCCAGCAGGTAGAACAGGTACCTGTGGAAGTGACAGATGTGAAGCCGTATCAGGTGATTCTGGTTTAAATTATAAATATCGGATAGAAAGTAGGGGATAGCTATGGCAGAGTTAACGGAATTGGGAAAAAATGCATGTGCTGCGAAATATATATTGCAGAAACTGACTACTGAAGAAAAAAATAAGGCACTGGACACTGCGGCAAACTATCTGTGTGACAGGCAGGCGGAGATTCTTGCTGCCAATGAGTCTGATCTGGAGAACGGCCGAAGAAACGGAATGAATCCCGGACTTTTGGATCGTTTAAAACTGACATCCGATCGAATTGCCCAGATTGCGGAGGGACTTCGCCAGATTTCCGAGCTTCCCGACTGTATCGGAGAGGTTATGGAACATTTCGAGCGTCCCAACGGATTAAAGATCGATAAGGTGCGGGTTCCGTTAGGTGTCATCGGCATTATCTATGAAGCGCGTCCCAATGTTACTGCGGATGCCTTCGGATTGTGCTTTAAAACCGGTAATGCTGTGATCTTAAAGGGCGGCAGTGATGCCATTCATTCCAATATTGCAATTGTAAGGGTATTGCAGGATGCCCTGGATGTCTGCAAAATGCCCCGGACAGCGGTACAACTGATTGAGGATACCGATCGGGCGGTTACCGCACAGTTCATGAAGATGAAAGAATATGTGGATGTACTGATTCCCAGAGGTGGTGCGGGACTGATCCGCAGCGTGGTGGAGAACAGTACGATCCCCGTGATCGAAACCGGCACCGGTAATTGTCATGTTTACGTAGATCGGGACGCAGATGTGGATATGGCAGTAAAAATTCTGATGAATGCTAAGACCCAGAGGATCGGCGTCTGCAATGCCTGTGAGTCGCTGGTGGTACATCGGGCGATCCGTGACAGGTTCCTTCCCAAAATGGCGGAGACCCTGAAAACCAAAAATGTGGAACTGCGAGGGGACGAAAGTACCCGTGAAATCCTGCCGGACTGTATTCCGGCAACGGAAGAAGATTACGCTACCGAGTATCTGGACTATATTTTATCTATTAAAACGGTTGACAGTGTGGACGAGGCGATCGCTCATATTAACCGATATAATACGAAGCATTCCGAATGTATCGTGACGGAAAATGTGCAGACGGCGGAAAAGTTCTTAAACGAAGTGGATGCTGCCTGTGTCTATGTCAATGCATCCACACGCTTTACGGATGGATTTGAATTTGGATTTGGTGCCGAGATCGGCATCAGCACACAGAAGCTGCACGCAAGAGGCCCCATGGGTCTGAAGGAGCTGACCTCCTATAAATACAAGATCCACGGAAACGGTCAGATCCGCGGATAATGACCTGTGTATTCTCTGGATCTTTTGTCCGGAAATAACTATAGAGTAGAGGAGAGAGATTATGAAAGAAGTAAACGGAAGTATTTGGCACACCATGAGCACTCAGAGAGTGACTCCCACAGATTTTGTCTGTGTTATTGAGATTTCCAAGGGTAGCAAGAACAAGTATGAACTGGACAAGGAGACTGGTCTTCTGATCCTGGATCGTATCCTGCATACATCCACCCATTATCCCGCAAACTATGGTTTCATTCCCAGAACCTACGGTGATGACGGTGACCCTCTGGATGTATTGTTACTGTGTTCCGAGCCGGTACAGCCTATGACTCTGGTAAGAGCGTATCCGATCGGTGTGATCTCCATGCTGGATAACGGCAAAAACGATGAGAAGATCATTGCAGTACCTTTCAATGATCCTAATTATAACTGCTATCATGATATTTCCGAGCTGCCCAGTCATGTGGTGGACGAGATGGAGCATTTCTTCACAGTATATAAAGCACTGGAGAACAAGACCACCGCAGTCAATGAAAAGGGTAACAGAGAAGAAGCCATCGAAGTCATTAAGAAATGTCTCGATAACTACATTGATACCTTTATCAAGAGCTGGTAAATGCTGCAACGTAAGAATATGGTGTTTTTCATAGGAACTAATGAAAAAAATGTCAAAACCCACTAGATTTTTTTGGGGAAATATGAGAGAATGAACACGACCATTATGATATTATTTTATCAATAGTATTATAAGTACATATTGAAAGGAGATTTCACATGATTTATTCAAAAGAAGTTGAAGAAATGTGTCCCGTTGCACAGGGCGTACATCATGGTTGTGCTCCCATTCCCGAAGAGGCAAAATGGGTGCAGGCAAAAGAAGTTAAGGATATTTCCGGTCTGACTCACGGTGTGGGCTGGTGTGCACCTCAGCAGGGTGCATGTAAGCTTACCCTGAACGTTAAGGAAGGCATCATCCAGGAGGCTCTGGTTGAGACCGTTGGATGTTCCGGTATGACCCACTCCGCAGCTATGGCTGCTGAGATTCTGCCCGGTCTGACCGTTATGGAAGCTTTAAATACTGACCTTGTATGTGATGCAATCAATACCGCTATGAGAGAGCTGTTCTTACAGATCGTATACGGACGTACCCAGAGTGCATTCTCTGAGGAAGGTCTGCCTGTCGGTGCAGGTCTGGAAGACCTCGGTAAGGGCTTAAGAAGCCAGGTTGGTACTATGTACGGTACTCTGAAGAAGGGTCCCCGTTATCTGGAGATGGCAGAAGGTTATGTAACCGGTATCGCTCTGGACAAGGATGATCAGATCATCGGTTACCAGTTCGTTAACCTTGGTAAGATGACTGACTTCATCAAGAAGGGTGACGATGCTAACACTGCATGGGAAAAGGCTAAGGGCCAGTACGGTCGTGTAGATGATGCAGTTAAGATCATCGATCCCAGAAAACAATAAGATACAGGAGGACAGAAAAAATGGCTTTATTTGAATCATATGAAAGACGTATTGATAAGATCAACGCTGTACTGAACAGCTATGGTATCTCCTCTATCGAAGAAGCAGAGAAGATCACGAAAGATGCTGGTCTGGATGTATACGATCAGGTTAAGAAGATCCAGCCCATCTGTTTTGAAAATGCTTGCTGGGCTTACACTGTAGGCGCTGCAATTGCAATCAAGAAAGGCTGCAGAAAGGCATCTGAAGCAGCAGCAGCAATCGGTGAAGGCTTACAGTCATTCTGTATTCCCGGTTCCGTTGCGGATACCCGTAAGGTAGGTCTTGGTCATGGTAACCTGGGCAAGATGTTACTGGAAGAGGATACCGACTGCTTCTGTTTCCTGGCTGGACATGAGTCCTTCGCAGCAGCAGAAGGTGCGATCGGTATTGCAGAGAAGGCTAACAAAGTTCGTCAGAAGCCTTTACGTGTTATCCTGAACGGTCTTGGTAAGGATGCTGCAAAGATCATTTCCCGTATCAACGGATTTACTTTCGTAGAGACCTCTTATGATCCTTACACCAATACCGTTACCGAGGTAGAGAGAATTGCTTACTCTGAGGGACTTCGTGCTAAGGTTAACTGCTACGGCGCTAACAGCGTTCCCGAAGGTGTAGCTATCATGTGGAAGGAGAACGTAGACGTATCCATCACCGGTAACTCTACCAATCCTACCAGATTCCAGCATCCCGTAGCCGGTACTTACAAGAAGGAGAGACTGGAAGCAGGCAAGAAGTACTTCTCCGTTGCATCCGGCGGCGGTACCGGACGTACTCTGCATCCCGATAACATGGCTGCAGGTCCCGCTTCTTATGGTTTCACCGATACTCTGGGCCGTATGCACTCTGATGCGCAGTTCGCTGGTTCTTCCTCTGTACCTGCACATGTTGAGATGATGGGTCTGATCGGTATGGGTAACAACCCTATGGTAGGTGCTACCGTAGCTGTTGCAGTATCCATCGAAGAAGCTGCTAAGGCTGGCAAGTTCTAATAAATCTGATTTTCAGAATTCTGAGACTCCCGATTTTTTCGGGAGTCTTTTTTCATAAAATTATTTTTGCAATCGAACATACATTCTGCTATAATATAATGAGCGCAAGGGAGCCAATATGCTTGCATAATTGGCGAACGGCGAATTTGATCATGATCGTTGTGAAGCAACGGTAAGCACCATAGGTGCGAATCATGATGTAATGAGTAACCGCAGCACAGAAAGGAGGCATTTATGGAAACATCATCACATACGTATATTGCTATGGATCTGAAGTCCTTTTATGCCTCCGTGGAGTGCGTGGACAGAGGCTTGGATCCACTGAACACCAACCTGGTGGTAGCGGATGCCTCCCGGACGCAGAAGACCATCTGCCTGGCAGTGTCACCCTCCCTGAAAGCCTATGGGATTTCCGGAAGAGCAAGACTGTTTGAGGTAATCTCCAAAGTACGGGAAGTAAATGCACTGCGGAAGGTAAGAGCTCCCGGAGGAGCGTTTACCGGAAAATCTTCTTTTGCGGATGAATTGCAGGAACATTCCGAATTAGAGGTAGCTTTTGTCACAGCCACACCACGTATGGCGAGATATTTAGAATACAGTACACAGATTTATGATATTTATCTGAAGTACATTGCACCGGAAGATATTCACGTCTATTCTATTGATGAGGTATTCCTGGATGTGACACAATATCTGAAAACCTATGGCATGACAGCGAGAGAACTGGCGTCCAAAATTGCAATGGAGATTCTCGAGAAAAAGGGGCTGACTGCCACAGCCGGAATCGGAACCAATCTGTATCTGTGTAAGATTGCCATGGACATCGTAGCCAAACATATGGAGCCGGATGAAAACGGTGTCCGGATCGCCGAACTGGATGAGATCAGTTACCGGGAACTTTTGTGGGATCATAAACCACTGACGGATTTCTGGAGAGTTGGCACTGGATACCGTCGAAAACTGGAAGCAGCCGGAATGTTTACCATGGGTGATGTGGCCAGATGTTCTATCGGCAGCACTCAGGATTACTATAATGAAGATTTACTCTATAAAATGTTCGGAATCAATGCGGAGCTTCTGATCGATCATGCCTGGGGATATGAACCGGTGACCATGGATCTGATCAAGTCCTATCGGCCGGAGACCAACTGTATCAGTTCCGGGCAGGTATTGCATTGTGCCATGGATTTTACGAAGACGAAGATCATAGTCCGGGAGATGGCTGAACAGTTGGCCATGGATCTGATGACGAAAAAGCTGGTGACAGATCAGATCGTACTGACTGTGGGTTATGACATTGATAATCTGAAGATACCGGAGATTGCCGATCATTATCATGGGGAGATCACGGTAGACCGTTATGGCAGGAGCGTACCAAAACATGCCCACGGCACCGGCAATCTTACGACAATGACTGCATCTTTAAGTAAGATCACGGAGACGACGATGGGATTATATGAACGGATCGTGAATCCATCACTTTTAACACGAAGGATCACTCTGACAGCCAATCATTTAAAAGATGCGGACAAAGTGAAGGACGAGCCGGTCTACGAACAGCTGGATCTGTTCTCCGGAGACCTTTTGTATGCTGGGCAGGAGCCTGCACAGGATACGACGCAGCAGGAAAAAGAACGTCTGGAAAAGGAAAAACATTTGCAGGAAGCAATGCTCCGGGTGAAATCCAAATACGGAAAAAATGCCATTTTGAAGGCAGCCGACTTACAAGAGGGCGCTACCACAATAGACAGGAATCGTCAGATCGGTGGTCACAAAGCATAATAAATAATCATAGAAAAAGGGTAAAAAATGAACGAGAAATATAAGGACATGCTCCGGCTTCCGCATCCTGTGTCCGCCACCCACCCCAGAATGTCGTTGCAGGACCGGGCGGCACAGTTTTCTCCCTTTGCGGCATTGACAGGATACGAAGATGCTCTGAAGGAAACGGCCCGTCTGACGGATCATTTTGTCGAACTGGATGAAGACAGGAAGCAGGAGATTGACCGGCAGATCGGTTATCTGCAACAGCACATGAGAGAGGAACTTACGGTAAAGATCACTTATTTCGTACCGGACACTCGGAAAAACGGCGGTGCCTACAACACTCTGGAAGGATGCGTGCAAAAAATTGACGAAAATAGCAAAAGCCTCCGGATACAGGGAACGGAGATATTGGTAGATAAAATCTATCAGATAGATTTTATCCGGGCAACATTGTAAATATTTATAGAAAATGCTACAATATTGCCCGGCAGACATTACTGAAAAGTTTGGAAAGGAATCTTTCGGAATGAAGAAAAAATATATCGGTACAGTTTTTTTCTCTCTTCTTTTACTGTTGTTATTTCTTCCGGTTTTCTTTTATGTTATTTATTACGGAAATAACGTAGATTATAATGCAATGCACAAAATTGTTACCGTGGAAGGAAACAGGGTCTTATTTTTATGTGCGATCGTGGGAGCCGCGGTACTTGGAATTCTTTATTATTTTCTCAGAAAACTTCCAACCACGCCCCGTACAATAACTGTATTTACGGCCGTTACCGTGGCGGTCTGTGTCCTTTTTTATATGATCAATGTCAATATTTCCAAATGTATAGCGTTCTACGGCGGCTGGGACTGCGGAATGGTGGCCAATTCGGCACGCTGGATCTTCGAAGGCGGCGAACTGGGATATGACGATTATTATACGATCTACAGCAACAATATTCCCATTACATGGCTTTTGTATAAGCTGTATTGCTTTTCTTCCGGTATGAAAGCGTATCCGTATAACCCGGAGTTTATATGGATCCAGTTCCAATGCGTAATGCTTTCACTGGCGGTATTATGTTCTGTACTTTTGGTGCTCAGAGTCAGTAAAAACCTGGGAACATCTATTATAGCACTGATTTTCAATATTGCCATTCTGGGAATTTCTCCCTGGAAAATCATTCCGTATACGGATGGCTGCACCATAGCGATGCCTGTTATGATCCTTTTCTTATATTCCATGGTGCGAGGCCGCAAAAGCAGGTGGAGTTATGCTCTCTGGTTCCTGCTTATGTTTCTCGGATGCCTGAGCGGCATTATGAAAGCGACCTGTTACGTGGCGGTAATTGCGATCGTCATAATTGATATTTTTTGGACCGCTTCGGAGGAGAGAGATGTTCGTTCCCGGTTATACGGACTGGGAGGGAAGATGTTACTGCTGATAATTGCCTTTTGTCTTGCATCATGGTGCAGGCAGGGAATGTATCAGACATTACACTACGGATACAATCCGGAGTTGGAAATCGGTTGGAGTAATTATATGTATAACGGTCTCAATGAGGACACCACGGGAGCCTGTTCCGGAGAGGGCCTTGAGATCGTACGGTCTTTTGCCGGTTCCGATAAGGCTTCCCGGATGCAATATGAACTTGCAGGAATCCGCAGAAGAATGCAGGAACGGGGACTACGGGGGACTTTAAATTTCTGGTTACGTAAGCAGGTCATGAATTTTAATGATGGCACCTTCAGCTGGTATCAGGAGGGATATTTCCAGGCCTGGGAATATCCGGAGCTTACCGATAGCTCCTTTATGGAGC
Organism: Simiaoa sunii; assembly: GCF_014337175.1. GTDB lineage: Bacteria > Bacillota > Clostridia > Lachnospirales > Lachnospiraceae > Acetatifactor > Acetatifactor intestinalis. The sequence continues at coordinate 1,729,447 of NZ_CP060633.1, forward strand.
CGCTGCGGAATTTCTTCTGGCAGGATGGCAGTAATTATATCTGGTTCACGACGGTAAGTCAGGGTCTGTGGATTTTTGTGCTGCTGGGAATTCTGGCAGAAGCGGTATTGCTTCTGGTGAACGCAATTGCGGGATTTCGAAAGTATGGTATGTCTGTCAGGGAGGAGTCGTCCGAACTGTTGAATATTTCTGTTACCATGATCGTTATTTTTATCGGTATGTTTTTATTTGTTATGTTGTTTGAAGCCAGGGCGCGGTATCTTTATAATATGATCCCGGTCTTTTCAACAATGGCAGTTCTTGGATGGTGCGGAATATATCGTAAATGCTTCCTGATGTTTGACAAAAAGCGGCAATAAGATATTTATTATATAAAAAATGCACGTTATCCGCTTTTATAATGTGAAAATACCACTGGTAAAAAATACAAGCATCTTGTATAATGTACATTGTTAGTTCAAATTATTTTATAAAATAGGAAATAATAAGAGGGAGGAAGAATTAATGTACTATTGTAAGAATTGTGGCGAACCTTATATGACGGATGAAGCTGTAATGTGCATAAAGTGTGGCGTAGCTAAGGGACAGGGCAATAATTATTGCCATAACTGCGGTAAGCCGTTAGCTCCGGATGCAGCAGTATGCTTAAACTGCGGCGTAGCTAATAAACAGGCTCCTGCACCGGATGCAAAATCCAAACTGGTTGCCGGTCTCCTGGGTATTTTTCTGGGTACATTCGGTGTTCATAATTTTTATCTTGGCTACACCGGAAAAGCAATCACACAGCTTGTGCTTACCATTGTTGGATATATTCTTTGCTGTGTTGTAGTTGGTGTTTTCCTGGTTATAGGTATATGGATCTGGAGTCTGGTAGAGGCTATTATGATCCTGACAGGCAAGATCAATGTAGATGGTAAAGGTAACCCGCTGGCAGATTAAATAAACTAAGATCCTGAAAGGATCGGAAAGAGGAAAAAATGGACGGACAGAATTTTGAAAATGAAAACAATGTAACGGTAGATACTACCGCAACAGAAGTAAGTTCTACAGCAGAACCCGCACAGGAGACACCTGCAGCAGAACAGCCTGCAAACAATTATCAAGACTATACTACTAATGTACAGCCTCAGGTAGCTGTAACAACACCTGTACAACCTGAGAACAAAGATACCAATGTGCTGGCTATCATCAGTCTGGTACTGGGTATTCTTTCTATTGTTCTCGGATGCTGTACCGGATGGATTGGTGCTTTGTTTGGTATCGGTGGTATTATCTGTGCAGTATTTGCCAATAAGCAGGGTAAGACCGGACTGGCAAAGGGTGGACTGATCTGCTCCATCGTCGGTATTGTATTGGGAATCCTGATCACCGTTCTTGCAGTAGTATTTTCTATGGCTATGGTAGGTTACGGCTTTGAAAGTATGTACTAAGAATAGCAGAAGTCTGGAAGATTATCTTTATCTGACAGGATGGATATTTCTTCTGACCGGCAGCATTGGAATCTATCTGTATCTTCATATAGTTATTCCGAATCTGCAGGGATATACCTGCGTGGTCTACCGATTGTTTGGATTTTATTGTCCCGGCTGCGGCGGAACCAGAGCGGTAAGTGCACTGCTTGCAGGACATCCTCTGTCAGCAACCTGGTATCATCCACTGGTAACTTATACCGTTGTTATCTTTGGAGGTTTTATGCTGACACAGACTCTTGCCAGATTACATATCGGTGGGATCAAAGGATGGAAGTTCCATGAGTGGCATCTGTATGCAGCTGTCGCAATCATGATCGGAAATTTTATTTTGAAAAACATTTTGCTTTTGGGTTTTCATATTTCACTATGACTGTATTTGCAATTTTTACATATACAGAATTTTTTAAGCACAAGAGTGCGGAGGGAGAAAAAATGAATAAAAAAACTACAGGTATCATTGCTTACATCACTTGGATCGGCTGGATCGTTGCGTTTTGCGCAGGTGATAAAGAGGGCGCTAAGTTTCATCTGAATCAGGCGCTGGTAATTCTGATCGGTCAGATCATTGCAAGCGCTGTCAATTTTATTCCTAAAGTAGGTGGATTTGTAGGTTCTATCCTGAGTATTTTCCTGTTTGTATGCTGGATCATGGGTCTGATCTATGCTTGCCAGGAGCAGGAGAAGGAAGTTCCCCTGATCGGTCAGATTAAAATTTTAAAATAATCATCTATCAGAAAAAAGAACAAGAAAATCCCCGGTGCATCAGCATCGGGGATTTTCTTGTTCTTACGTATTATTCTGCAGTAGTAGAAGCAGCATCTGCTGTTTCCTCTGCAGTGGTCAGATTTACATTTTCCGGTTGTTCACCATGCAGGAACGTAATAATGATCTGAATACGTTTATAAGCTCTTGCGTAGTTTTCTTTTGCATAATCGGCAGTCAATTGATTGTAGCCGCCGTTGCTGTAGGCTTCATGATAACTTTCCACTGCCTGTGTCATGTACGCGCTGGCTTCATCTGCCAGAGATTCCAGATAATCAAATTCCGTGGGAAAATCCAATTCCGCAAAATTCTGAAAAGAGGTATCCAGTTGATCCAGATATCCCAGCAATTCATCAGTTGCTGTATCCGATTCCGCATCTACGTTATTGATGGCAGTATCGATATCGGAGATTTCTGTGCAGAAGGCATCTATTTCACCCTTGAACTGTGTCAGCTTAGGATCTTTTCCACAAGCGGTAAGTGCCATGGCAGTAAGAAGTCCTGCGGTAATGGCAAGTATTTTTTTCTTCAAGATAATCATCCTCCAAATCATTTAATCCACATAAAATTTATCATATTCTGAGACTTTGCGCAACCATATAATGTTAAATCGTCCCCTTTACGAATAAAAGCACAATGTGGTATGATTAAAAGAATTAAGAAACAGGGAAGAGAAACATGACACGAGAAAAATTTATTGATTTCACAAAAGATCATATCATATATCTGGATGGTGCCACCGGCTCCAATCTGGTAAAGGCCGGAATGCCCTCCGGAGTCTGCCCGGAGCAGTGGATTCTGGAACATAGAGAGGTAATGCTACAGCTACAGAAGGAATACGTGCAGGCGGGAACCAATATTCTGTACGCACCTACCTTTACAGCAAACCGTGTAAAACTGGCAGAATATCATTTAGAGAAAAATATGTCCTCTATGATCCATGACCTGGTGGCGATATCCAAAGAAGCTGCAGCAAGTACTCCGGGACATCCGGTCTATGTGGCCGGAGATATCACCATGACCGGCGAGCAGCTGCGCCCTATGGGAAAAATGGAGCTGGAAGATCTGATCGCTATCTATAAAGAGCAGATTCTCTGCCTGGTGGATGCCGGAGCAGATCTGCTGGTAGTCGAAACGATGATGAGCCTGGCAGAGACCAGAGCGGCATTGATCGCTGCAAAAGAAGTCTGTGATCTTCCGGTGATCGCTACACTTACTTTTGAAGCGGATGGCAGAACTTTATTCGGCACAGATGCCAAAACGGCGGCAGTCGTACTGGAAAGCCTGGGTGCGAGCGCTATCGGTGCGAACTGTTCCACCGGTCCGGCACAGATGGAAGGCATCATCTCCGACATGGTATCCGTTACCATGATACCTATCATTGCAAAGCCAAATGCCGGACTGCCTTTTCTAGATGAAAACGGAACCACCTGCTATAACATGGAAGCAGAAGAGTTTACCGAAGAAATGCAAGTACTGGTGAATGCCGGCGCAACCATACTTGGGGGATGCTGCGGCACCACTCCGGAATTTATCCGACAGATCCATGACCGCTTTGGTACAGAGACAAGGGTAACGGCAGCCAGACGACCGGAGGACATCCGGTATCTGACCTCCGAACGCATTACCCACAGCTTCGGGCTGGAGGATGGTTTTTTTGTCGTGGGAGAGAGAATTAACCCTACGGGCAAAAAGGCACTTCAGGCACAACTGCGGGAAGGCAATTTTGAAAAGGTGATCCAGTTCGCCGAAGAGCAGGAAACCTGTGGCGCAAAGGTACTGGATATCAATATGGGGATGAGCGGTATTGATGAAAAGCTATGTATGCTCCGGGCGCTGGAGGAGGTAAGCGGTGTGACGAATCTTCCGCTGTCACTGGATTCCAGTTATGTGGAAGTACTGGAAGCTGCCCTTCGTAATTACCCGGGACGTGCTTTGGTCAATTCGGTGTCTCTGGAAACGGAAAAATTCGAAAAGCTGCTTCCTATTGTAGCTAAATATGGTGCAATGTTCATCCTGCTTCCTTTATCGGATGCAGGTCTGCCTAAGGACATTGAAGAGAAAAAAGAGATTATACATAAAATTTATGATCGTGCACTTTCACTTGGAATGCGAAAGGAAGATATTGTAGTAGACGGTCTGGTGGCAACCGTCGGAGCAAATCCAAAGGCTGCACTGGAGACGCTGGAAACGATCCGTTACTGCAAGAGCAACGGCTTCGCCACAATTTGCGGCTTATCCAATATTTCATTTGCCATGCCGGAGAGAGGTTTTGTAAATACCGCTTTTCTGACGCTGGCGATTCAGTCGGGACTGACGATGGCGATTGCCAATCCCTCTCAGGAGATGCTGATGAGCTGTGCGCTGGCAACCGATCTTCTCCTGAATAAAGAAGAGGCTGCACTCCGTTATATTGAATATGCCGGAGGCGTCAAAGAGCGCAGAGAAGAAAAAGAAGCGGAATTATCCAGAAAACTTGCTCTTTTGGAGCAACAGGGAACGAAGGCAGATTCCACGGACAATACAGAAGTGCCATCTGCTGTAACTGCTTCGAAAGATACCCCTCAGATCAATGAAATGCAGGAAAAACTGAAAACAGCAGTTCTGAAGGGGAATCGTAACGGTATTGTAAAAATAACAAACGAAGCACTGGAGAGTGGAGAAAAACCTGTGGAATTATTGAATCAGGTTCTGCTTCCCGCTATTAATCTGGTGGGAGAATATTTTGATCAGGGCAAGTATTTCCTGCCGCAGCTGATTGCCAGTGCAGAAGCAATGAAGAATTCTATTGAAGTACTGGAGCCTTTATTACAGACCGGAAACAGTGGGGAAGAAATGCCGGTAGTCGTTATTGCTACCGTAGAAGGCGATATTCATGACATTGGTAAAAATCTTGTAGCGTTGATGTTGAAAAATCATGGTTTCCATGTGATAGATCTGGGAAAGGATGTTCCTCAGGCCAAAATTTTGGAAACGGCAAAGGAACATCACGCTGAGTTTATCGCCCTGTCAGCGTTGATGACCACCACCATGCAGAGAATGCGGGAGATCGTAGCCGCTGCGAAACAGGAAGGTATCACCGCCAAAATCATTATCGGCGGAGCCGTGATCACCCAGGAATATGCGGATGAGATCGGAGCGGACGGCTATTCCAAGGATGCAGCAGATGCTGTGAAGCTGGCCAAAAGCCTGATGGAATAAAATAAACAGCGGAAAATTATGGAGTATAGATAAAGGAGTGGAATGACATGATTGGAGCAGATGCGATTATTAAATGTCTGGAAGAAGAAGGTGTAAGTACAGTATTCGGATATCCCGGAGTGGCGATATGTCCTTTTTTCAACAGTATTCTGGATTCCGATATTAAGACAGTATTGATCCGTACCGAACAGAATGCAGCACATGCTGCCAGCGGTGTGGCACGAATGACCGGAAGACCCGGAGTCTGTGCGGTAACCTCCGGACCGGGCGCTACGAATGTCATCACGGGTATTGCTACAGCATTTGCGGACAGTATTCCACTGATCTGTATCACCGGTCAGGTGAACAGCGAACTGCTGGGAAGCGATGTATTCCAGGAGGCGGACATCACCGGCGCTGTGGAATCTTTTGTGAAATACAGCTATCTGGTAAAAAATGTAAATGATATTCCCAGAGTATTCAGGGAAGCGTTTTATATTGCCAATACCGGTAGAAAAGGACCGGTGCTGATCGATATTCCCATTGATATTCAGAATGCCACGATCAAGAATTTTCATTATCCGGAAGAGGTAAACCTCCGCACTTATAAACCAACGGTCAAGGGACATGCCGTACAGATCAAAAAGGTGATCCGAGAATTGGAAAAGGCAAAGAGGCCTATTATCTGTGCCGGAGGCGGTGTATTGCTCAGTGAGGCGGAAGAGGAGCTTCGGGCATTTGCGGAAGAACACAGAATTCCCGTAGTGTCTACCATGATGGGAATCGGTGTCATGCCCACCGAACATCCTCTGTATTATGGAATGGTGGGCAATAATGGCAAGGCATATGCAAACCGTGCCATGAATGAATCGGATCTGTTGATTATGGTGGGAGCCCGTGTAGCAGATCGTGCGGTCAGTCAGCCGGATCTGATTACCCGGAATAAGGTATTGGTACATATCGATGTAGATCCCGCAGAGATCGGTAAAAATGCCGGTCCCTCCATCCCATTGGTCGGCGATGCAAAACACATTTTTCAGGATTTCCAGAAGGAAGAATTCAGTTGTGACTATGAGGAATGGCTTACTACCTTAAATGAGTATCGTTCCACAATGGAGAAAAAGAGAACCCCGAATCCCGATTTTGTAGATCCGGCTGCGTTCATTACCAGACTTTCCGAGAAAATGCAGGAAGACGGCATCTATGTCGCAGATGTGGGACAGAACCAGATCTGGTCCTGCGGTTATCATATCGTGAAAAAAGGGAAATTCTTAACATCCGGCGGCATGGGAACCATGGGATATTCCATTCCTGCGGCTATGGGTGCCAAAACAGCCGCGATGAACAAGCAGGTCATTGCCGTATGCGGTGACGGATCTTTCCAGATGTCTATGATGGAACTGGCCACCATCAGACAGCATCGGATCCCGGTCAAGATCATTGTATTGAAAAACAATTATCTCGGTATGGTTCGCGAATATCAGCACTATACCTACAAAGATCATTATTCTGTGGTAGATCTGTCGGGAAGTCCCGATCTGGAGAAATTATCCGCAGCTTATGATATTCCTTATCTGCGGTTGAATAATATGGAGCATGTGGACGAAGTGCTGGATACTTTTTTGGCTGAAGACAATACGATGCTGTTAGAATGTCTGATCGATCCTATGGATCTGGTGAAATAACAAAGGGGGCTGTACTGAGATGAAGAGAATATATTCCGTACTGGTTGAAAACCGTTCCGGTGTACTGTGCAAGGTGGCCGGACTGTTTTCCAGAAGATGCTTTAACATTGACAGTCTCGCAGTGGGAGAGACGGATGATCATGCGGTTTCCTGTATGACGATCGTGAGTTCCGGTGATGAACGTACTTTGGAACAGATTGAAAAGCAGCTGAATAAAAAGCTAGATGTCATTAAAGTAAAAACACTATCCCAGGAACAGTGTTATACCAGGGAACTAATGTTATTAAAAGTTAAATATAACAAGAATAATCGTAGGGATATCATAGAAATTTGCGACATTATGAAAACAGAGATCGTAGATATGTCAAAACATTTTATGATGTTGCAAATATGTGATTCACCGGAGAAAATCGATACTCTGATCAAGATGCTTCAATCGATCAGTATCGTCGAAGTAGCCAGAACCGGAACCCTTGCATTATCAAAATGTGCAGAAAACGATGATTAAAATACATCAATCATAATGTTAAATTCACTAATTGACATTCTGTAATCATCTTGCTATATTAAGAATACAATCGCTGTTTCATGATGGAAGCACATGATTGAAGAAAGAAGAAATACGAAAGGTATGGTATTTTACGCATGCAGAAGAGAGTATTTCAGTTATTGGTAGATAATACATCGGGTGTACTCAGCCGTATTTCCGGATTATTTTCCAGACGCGGTTACAATATCGAAAGTATTACGGCAGGAGTAACAGCAGATCCCCGCTTTACCAGAATTACCATTGTGACATCCGGTGATGAAGATATTCTGGAACAGATCGAGAAGCAGGTAGGGAAGCTGGTGGATGTCCGGGATATCAAGGAACTGGATCCGGAAGACAGCGTTTATCGGGAACTGGTACTGGTCAAAGTAAAGGTTGACCCCAAGAAGCGCCTGGAGACACGACAGGGAGTGGAATTTCTTGCCAATAATTTCCGCGCGAAGATCATTGATGTCGGTGCCGAGAACCTGATCGTGGAGTTCACCGGTAATCACAGTAAGGTTAATGCACTGATCCAGCGTTTTACAGAAGAGTACGAAGTACTGGAGCTCGCAAGAACCGGTATTACAGGTCTGGGCAGAGGTATTGAGAACGTAACTTATATCGAGGATTAGGCACACGTTTACGTTAGCTCTAGGGAATATCCCTATCAGTTATAAATCTTTAGTCTCATAACGGAGGAGAAGAAAATGGCTAAAATTTTTTATCAGGAAGATTGTAATCTCTCTTTATTAGAGGGTAAGACTATCGCAATTATCGGCTACGGCAGCCAGGGTCATGCACACGCACTGAACCTGAAGGATTCCGGATGTCATGTTATCATCGGTCTGTACGAGGGCTCCAAGTCCTGGGCAAAGGCTGAGGCACAGGGATTTGAAGTATTTACCGCTGCAGAAGCTGCAAAGCGTGCTGACATCATCATGATCCTGATCAATGATGAGAAGCAGGCTGATCTGTACAAGAATGACATCGAGCCCAACCTGGAAGAGGGCAATATGCTGATGTTCGCTCATGGTTTCAATATTCACTTCGGATGTATCGTACCTCCCAAGAACGTTGATGTTACCATGATCGCTCCCAAGGGACCCGGACATACTGTAAGAAGTGAGTACCAGGCAGGTAAGGGTGTTCCCTGTCTGATCGCCGTAGAGCAGGATGCAACCGGTAAGGCTCAGGATCTGGCACTGGCTTATGCACTGGGTATCGGCGGCGCAAGAGCAGGTGTTCTGGAGACTACTTTCAGAACTGAGACCGAGACGGATCTGTTTGGTGAACAGGCTGTTCTGTGCGGTGGTGTCTGTGCTCTGATGCAGGCTGGTTTCGAGACACTGGTTGAGGCTGGTTACGATCCCAGAAATGCATACTTCGAGTGCATCCATGAGATGAAGCTGATCGTAGATCTGATCTACCAGAGTGGATTTGCAGGAATGAGATATTCCATCTCCAATACCGCTGAGTATGGTGACTACATTACCGGACCCAAGCTGATCACCGAGGAGACCAAGAAGACCATGAAAAAGATCCTGTCCGATATTCAGGATGGTACTTTCGCTAAGGAGTTCCTGTTAGATATGTCTCCCGCAGGCAAGCAGGTTCACTTCAAGGCTATGAGAAAACTGGCTTCTGAGCATCCTTCCGAGAAGGTCGGCGAAGAGATCCGTAAGCTTTACAGCTGGAACAATGAGAACGATAAGCTGATCAACAACTAATCGATTGTAAAAAATAATGCTATGAAAAGGGCTGTGTGAGGAATGTAAAAGTTCTGTCACAGCCCTATTTTTTCGCAAAAAAACAGTTGTTTATAGGTGAAGAGCGCAAAAACGGACTGGAAAACGCATATTAATTGCGCTAAAATGAAAGGAACGAACAAATAGGAAAGGTATCCTGCAAATATGAAAGATTTTGAAGCAAAAACATCTCCGAAAAAAAAGATGGACACCGAGAGCTGGTTTATTGAATGCTATCGGAATAATCAGGGACATCCCCTGCGGACACTGATGCATCTGTATAAGGGGAATTATCATAAATTTGTCATGGCAGTGATCTGCTTCTTCGCAAAGCATGCCTGTGTCTGGGTGTTGCCCATCATCACAGCGAATATTATTAACGATGTGACGGCGCACAATCCGGATACTTTCCGGAATATTCTATTTTACAGTATTTTGGAAGCGGGACTGATCCTGCTAAATATTCCCATGAATTATCTGTACACTTCCTATAAGAGCCTGGCGACCCGCTATGCGGAGACAGGACTTCGGAAAGCACTGATCCGGAAATTGCAGCAGCTGTCCATTTCCTATCATGTGGAGACCCAGTCCGGACGACTGCAGTCCAAGATCATGCGCGATGTGGAAGCAGTGGAAGGCCTTTCCACACAGTTATTTTTAAGTATTTTAAATATTGCCCTGAATATCGGCGTTGCACTGGTGGTCACTATCAGTAAGAGCCGCATCGTATTTATATTTTTCCTGTTGACCACACCGGTGGCGGCAATTACCATGGTTACCTTCCGGAATATTATGAAGAAGAGAAATACGGAGTTCCGTAAGGAAATGGAAGAGACCTCCGCCAGAGTCATGGAAATGGTGGAACTGGTACCCGTGACCAGAGCCCATGCCCTGGAGGATGAAGAAGTATCCAAAATGAGCGGGCAGCTGTTTGCTGTGGCGGAGAAGGGCTATAAGCTGGATCTGATCCAGGCACTGTTTGGATCGGTGGGTTGGGCGGTATTCCAGATCTTTCAGGTGATCTGCCTGGCATTTACCGGATATCTCGCCATCGGTGGGAAGATCCAGGCCGGTGATATCACACTGTATCAGAGTTATTTTGCTACAGTGGTCAATCAGGTATCTTCTATCGTTACCCTGCTGCCCACTATTGCAAAAGGTATCGAATCCGTGAATTCCATCGGTGAGGTATTGCTGTCTGAGGATATCGAAAACAATGAAGGCAAGGAAAAACTGGAGCAGGTGACCGGTACTTTTGACTTTGAAGATGTATGTTTCCATTACAAAAACAACGAGCATAACGTATTGAACCACTTAAATCTTCATGTGAAAGCGGGAGAGACCATTGCACTGGTAGGCGAGTCCGGTGCCGGAAAATCCACGATCTTAAACCTGGTCATCGGTTTCCATCAGGCGGAGAGTGGAAAAGTCCTGATCGACGGCAAAGATTTAAGCAAAATCGATCTTAGAACATACAGAAAACATTTAGCGGTAGTACCTCAGACATCCATTCTGTTCTCCGGAACGATCCGCGATAATATTACCTACGGCTGTGAAAATGTCTCAGAAGAACAATTACAGAATGTGATCAAGGCTGCGAATCTGTCAGACCTGATTGCATCCCTTCCAAAAGGTCTCGACACTATGGTGGGAGAACACGGCGGCAAGCTATCCGGCGGCCAGAGACAGCGTATTTCTATTGCCAGAGCACTGATCCGGGATCCGAAGGTTATCGTGCTGGATGAAGCAACCTCGGCATTGGACAGTATCTCCGAAAAACTGATCCAGCAGGCGTTAAACAATCTGACGGAGGGGCGGACAACGTTTATTGTGGCACACAGACTGTCAACGATCCGGGATGCCGACAGGATTGCAGTAATCGCCGACGGACATTGTACGGAATATGGTACCTATGATGAGCTGATGGCTCTGAAGGGAGAGTTCTACCAGTTAAAACAGATCCAGAGTTAAAACTACTTGAAACATATGTTCGGCTATGGTATGATAAACATATCGTAGCCGAATTTTATGTGCTATGATTTGGCAAGCCAGGAAAGACGAGGATTTAACATACATGTTTGCATATATAAATGGCTTTTTGGAAGATGTTACGGTAGATAACGCGGTGATCGATGTCAACGGCTTCGGAATCAATGTCCGGATCTCCGCGGACACAGCATCGAAACTTCCCGGAATCGGAGAGCAGGTACGACTCTATACATATACCTATGTGAAGGAAGACGCCTTTTTATTATATGGATTTCTCTCAAGGAGCGATCTGGAGATGTTCAAGCTCTGTATTACGGTCAGTGGTATCGGACCTAAGGGAGCACTGGCCATATTATCTGTTATGGATGCGGATTCTCTGCGGTTTGCCATTATGTCCGGGGATGCCAAAGCGATATCGAAGGCACCGGGCGTAGGCACCAGAACGGCGCAGCGGCTGATCCTGGAATTAAAGGATAAGATATCCATTGACGATACGCTGATCTCCAGAGAGATTGCAGCAGGCGGTGCGGAAGGCATCCTGACCGCAGGAAGTCTGCATATTGACAGTGAGAAGAAAAAGGAAGCTGTGGAAGCCCTGGTGGCATTGGGTTACGGACAGGCAGAGAGTTTAAAGGCTGTCAATGCCATCGAAGATGTGGAGGCTATGGATTCCGGAGCAATCTTAAAGGCTGCCCTGAAAAAATTGTTTTAAGGAATGAGAGCAACGACTATGTCCAGAAGAATGATAGAGACAAATATCACAGAAGAAGATATTAAACTGGAAGGCTCCTTACGTCCCCAGACGCTGGACGATTATATCGGTCAGTCCAAGATAAAGGAGAACCTGAAGGTCTATATTACCGCAGCAAAACAGCGTGGGGACGCACTGGATCATGTGCTGTTCTACGGCCCCCCCGGACTTGGTAAGACCACCCTTGCCGGGATCATTGCCAATGAGATGGGAGTCCATATGAAGGTGACCAGCGGACCGGCGATCGAGAAGCCGGGAGAGATGGCTGCCATCTTAAACAATCTGGAAGAAGGAGATCTGTTGTTCGTGGATGAGATACACCGTCTGAATCGCCAGGTGGAGGAAGTCCTGTATCCCGCCATGGAAGATTATTGTATTGACATTATGATCGGTAAGGGCTCCAGTGCCAGGTCTGTCCGTCTGGAATTGCCAAAGTTCACGCTGGTAGGAGCGACGACCCGGGCGGGACTTTTGACGGCACCTCTGCGGGATCGCTTCGGAATGATCCATCATCTGGAATTCTATACCATAGAGGAATTGCAGCAGATCATCATGCACTCCGCGGGGATCCTGGATGTGGAGATCGAACCTGCCGGAGCAAAAGAGATGGCTAGACGAAGCCGTGGAACGCCCAGACTTGCCAACCGTATCCTGAAGCGTGTACGCGATTTCGCGCAGGTCAAATACGACGGAGTCATTACAGAAGAAGTAGCCAGAACCGCACTGGATCTTATGGATGTGGACAAGATGGGCTTAGATCATATCGACAGGAATATCCTCGTGACGATCATCGAGAAATTTAACGGTGGTCCTGTGGGACTGGATACCCTTGCAGCTGCCATCGGAGAAGATGCCGGCACTATAGAAGATGTCTACGAACCTTATCTGATCAAGAATGGGTTCCTGAGCAGAACACCCAAGGGCCGTGTGGTAACAGACCTGACTTATCGTCACCTGGGGATAAAGCTTTAGAAAATCAGGACGCATAATTGGTTATTTTTTGCTTGCCACTCGATATAATCTGATATATAATAAATCTCGTATTATATTTTTTACAAGATGGCACATATTGTGTTTCCAAAAGATTGTTAAGAGGGGTGTTGACAATGTCTCCGAAAACAGATACTGAAGTGCTCATAGGTGGTAAAGTATTTACTTTAAGCGGCTATGAAAGCGAAGATTACATGCAGAAGATTGCTTCCTACATCAATAATAAAATGACTGAGTATGGGAAACTGGACAGCTTTCGAAGACAGTCTTTGGACAGACAGAGCGTTCTGCTTCAGCTGAACATTGCAGATGATTATTTCAAAGCCAAAAAGCAGATTTCCATTTTGGAGGAAGAACTGCAGGGGAAAGAAAAGGAACTCTATGATCTGAAGCATGAGCTGATTTCCGCGCAGATCAAGCTGGAAAATGCGGAAAAACAGGGAAAAGAGCTACAGAAGCAGTTGAACGAAGATGCCAGAAAAATTGTTCGTCTGGAGACAGAACTAAAGGATAAATAAATTGATAGCTGTCCGTTTTCGGGCAGCTATTTGTATAAGCGTGTATCATACGCAACAGAGGATGTCTATGAGAAATAAAAAAGTGGAATTACTTGCTCCCGCCGGGAATGCGGAAGCATTTTACGGAGCCGTACACGCGGGAGCAGATGCAATCTATCTGGGAGGAAATCGATTTGGCGCACGTGCATATGCTGAGAATTTTTCGGAAGATGAACTGGTGGACTGTATCCGATATGCTCACCTGTTGGGCAGAAAAGTATATCTTACCGTAAATACCCTGGTAAAAGAATCCGAGTTCTCTGAGCTTTATGAATATTTGATGCCTTATTATCGCGCTGGCCTGGACGGTGTCATCATTCAGGATATGGGTGTATTTGCCTTTATCCGTGATGTCTTTCCGCAGATGGAACTACATGGAAGTACCCAAATGACGATCACCGGTGAATATGGTGCAGAATTTCTGAAAAAGCAGGGTGCCTGCAGAGTGGTACCCGCCAGAGAACTGAGTCTGGAAGAGATTCGTCGTATCAAAGAAGTAACCGGAATGGAAATAGAATGTTTTATCCATGGTGCCATGTGTTACTGTTATTCCGGTCAATGCCTCTTCAGCAGTATCCTGGGCGGGCGAAGCGGCAACCGCGGCAGATGTGCCCAACCATGCCGACTGCCGTATACCGTAGGTGGTAACCGCCGTGAATGTTATCCTTTAAGTCTGAAGGATATGTGTACCATTGAGAATATTCCGGAACTGATAGATGCCGGAATCGATTCTTTTAAAATAGAAGGCCGTATGAAGAAACCAGAATATGCCGCCGGTGTAACCGCTGTTTATCGGAAATATATTGATAAATATTATGAGAAGCCCGGGGAAAAGCTTTCCATTTCAGGGGAAGACCTTCATCGGTTATCCTGCCTTTATATTCGCAGCGAACGGCAGAACGGCTATTATCATAAACATAACGGCAAAGAAATGGTGACTCTGAATAATCCTGCCTACAGTGGCAGTGATGAGCAGGTTTTGGAGCAGATTCGCGAAAAATATTTATACAAACATCTGACACTTCCGGTACAAATGAAGGCTTCTTTTCTCACCGGAACCGTTGCTAAACTGACTCTTCGTTGTGATCAGACAGAGGTAACCGTTACCGGAGAGACCGTCCAGGAAGCAGCAAAACAGCCGATTACTGTGGAAAATATTTCCAAACAATTGGGAAAATTGGGAGGAAGTAATTTCCATTTAGATGGCACCATGGATATCCTGGTAAGTGAAAATGCATTCTATCCTCTGAAGACAATGAATGAGCTCCGGAGAAAAGGGCTGTCGCTGTTAGAGCAGAAACTGATTACAGCAAACGGCTTCCCTTATACCAGAGAGGTACAGAAACCTTTTGACATTACCGGAGCACATAACGGACATATGCAGAAACAAAGTGGATTTTCGTTATATCTCCGAACTGCAGAGCAATGGAACGGGTTTCTGAGATCGTCTTTTCTTAAAAAACCGAAAGAACATACTTCGTTACGAATTTATGTTGACAGTGATCTGTTCCTTACCTGGGGGGATACTATCGCAGAGCACTTACAAATATTAAAAAAAATTCCAGCAGAGACAGTGCTCGCTCTGCCTAAAATCATTCGCTTACTCGACAGTCGGTATCTGAAATTGTTGGAGAAAAGCATTCGTGACAATTTAGAAGCTGTTGACGGATTTTTGATAAGTTCCCTGGAACACGTTGGCCTTCTGCAACAGTGGCATTTTTTACAGTCAAAAAAGAGGTACGGAGATCATAGTCTGTATCTTTGGAATTGCCGCAGTATAGAATTCTGGACGGATTATCTGGACGGATTCTGCCTGCCGTTAGAACTGAATTATGCGGAGCAGAGGCAGCTCGTGAATGGGATTCTTCCTGCTGAGAAATTTTTGTACGGTCGGATTCCTATGATGGTGACGGCTAACTGTGTGACGAAGACTACCGATCATTGTCGCCGCGAGGAAGGTTTCGGAATCACAGAACTGACAGATCGTTACCATAAAGTGTTTCCGGTAATGCGAAACTGTACGCATTGCTATAATATTATCTATAACAGTGTTCCTTTCTCCCTGCATAAAACAGCTGCAAAATGGAAGGACAGTTTTTGCTGTCGTCTGGAATTTACGACAGAATCGGAAAATGAGACTTTTAATGTACTGGAGTATTTTTACGGAAGCAGAACGGATCTGCCTTATACGGAATATACCACCGGTCATGAAAAACGTGGCGTAGAATAGAGAAAGGGATCCCTAATTCATGCAGGAATATGTAATAGAATTATCTAAATATTTCATAGCCCTTTTTATGGTGCTCTATACCGGCAGCTGTTTTTATACTTTCCGCTACCCGGTTGGCGAATATTCCAAAGGAATCTTTATATTGCAGAATATTTTAATGTTTCTGGTACAGGTCCTTTGTTTTTTGGATCTGTCTCTTACCGGCGGAGATCTTCAGTATTTATTTTTCTTTGCATTTATACTGATTTTTCTGTTCGCAACGATTACTATGGTTTCTCTGATCTACGAGAATATCAATAGGCTTTTGCTCAATAACATGTGCATGCTTTTGGGCATCGGCTTATGTATGGTATCCAGACTTTCTTTTGATAAAGCGATCCGACAGTATGTGATTGTTCTGGTATCACTGATCATGTCGCTTTTTATACCTTTTTTACTTGGCAGAATTCACTTTTTCAAAAAAATCACCTGGTTATACGCAACACTGGGAATTGGTCTGCTCAGTACGGTATTGATTCTCGGAGAGGTAACCCATGGGTCCAAAATATCTTTTACCATGGGAGGAATTACATTTCAGCCTTCGGAATTTGTGAAGATCCTGTTCCTTTTCTTCCTGGCGGGTGCATTATGGGAAAATGTGTCCTTTCAGCGGGTGTTACTGACTGCTGTGATTGCAGGAGCTCATGTAGTTGTCCTGGTCGTATCCAAGGATTTGGGAAGTGCGCTGATCTTTTTCATCGGTTTTGTATTCGTTGTTTTTGCCGCAACGAAAAATTATCTCTATCTGGCGGCCGGAATGATCGGCGGAGGCGCAGCCTCTTATCTGGCATATCTGTTGTTTGATCATGTACGGGTCAGAGTTCTGGCATGGCAGGATCCCTGGAAATACATCGACAGTAAAGGATATCAGATCACACAGTCGCTGTTTGCCATCGGAAGCGGAAGCTGGTTCGGCATGGGATTATTAAAAGGTAATCCTACCGCGATTCCATATGTGGAAGCGGATTTCATTTTTTCATCCATTTGTGAGGAACTGGGAGTTATCTTTGGAATGTGCCTGATTCTGATCTGTATCAGCAGTTTTTTGGAAATGATGCGGATTTCGGTACAAATTCACGACCGCTTTTATCAGCTGATTGTATATGGCATCGGTATTATGTATATTTTTCAGATTTTTCTGACGGTTGGCGGAGGAACCAAGTTTATCCCTCTGACAGGTGTAACGTTGCCGTTTATCAGTTACGGCGGAAGTTCCGTTATGACTACGATGATCATGTTTTTCATTATACAGGGAATTTACATCCGGCTTCAAAAGGAAGGTGAGCGCAGAAGTGGCAGAAAATAAAAAAACGCAAAATCACAAACGTATGGGAAACCAGCGGGAGATCTGGATCTCTGCAGGTGCAGTCGGTGTGCTGTTTCTGTGTCTGTTTCTCTATCTGGGACATTTTGTAGCCACGAGTGAACAGGACATGATCAACAACAGCTATAATTCAAGACAGCAGATACTGTTGTCGAGAAATTATCGGGGATCCATCTATTCCAGAGATGGAGAGGTACTTGCGGAGACAATCTTGAATGATGAGGAAGAAGAGAGCCGTAACTACCCTTACAAAAATCTGTTTTCTCACATTGTTGGCTATTCCACACAGGGCAGAATGGGTGTAGAAGCGCTGGCCAATTATTATTTGATCAATACAAATACTTCCTTGAGTAACAAGGTGAAAAACGATACTGCCGGAAAAAAGAATCCCGGGGATAATGTTTACACTACACTGGATGTTAAAATTCAACAGGTGGCAAATGATCAGCTGGATATCTATCGCGGTGCCATTATTGTAACCGAAGTGTCTACCGGGAAGATTCTTGCCATGGTATCCCATCCGGATTTTGATCCCAATTCCATCGAAGAAATATGGGAGGATCTGGTAGATAACGATTCCAGTACCGTACTGGTCAACCGGGCTACACAGGGATTGTATCCTCCGGGTTCTACCTTTAAAATTGTGACGGCATTGGAATATATTCGGGAAAATCCGAATACCTACCAAAATTATTCTTATACCTGCAACGGAGCTTTTCGCCTGGGCAATAGCAAGATCAGCTGTTATCACGGCTCCAGTCATGGGACGGTGGATTTTACCAGATCTTTTGCAAAATCCTGTAACTCGTCCTTTGCTAATATAGGAATGAGCCTGGACCGGACTGCTTTTCAGGAGACATTAAATGATCTTCTGTTTAACAAAGAGCTGCCATTGACACTGAATTATGCCAGAAGTTCAGCGCTGGTATCCGATGATACTCCTCCGGCGGAAATGATGCAGACCTCCATCGGTCAGGGTAAGACACAGATTACTCCCATGCATCTAAACATGATCACCTGTGCCATAGCCAACAACGGAGTCCTCATGAAACCGTACGCGATCGATCACGTGGAGAATGATGAAGGAACTGTCATTAAAAGTTTCAAACCCAGCGAATACGGCAGTCTGATGTCAGAAGAAGAGTCTGCGATCCTCAGACAACTGATGACTGATGTGGTCCAGGAGGGTACCGCTTCCAAGTTAAAAGGACTTGACTATACCGCAGCCGGAAAAACAGGTTCCGCGGAATATAATAATATTAAAGGTGACAGTCATGCATGGTTTACCGGATTTGCTCCTGCAGAAGATCCGGAAGTGTGTGTAACCATTATTGTGGAAGGTGCCGGCAGCGGCGGAGATTATGCCGTGCCCATTGCAAGACGTATTTTTGACGCGTACTTCAGCGAAAAACAGTAATCGGAGGTTAAGGAACATGATTGAGGCTATCAGCTGCGGCGGAGTCGTAATATTTCGCGGAAAGATTTTACTGCTCTATAAGAATATCAAAAACAAATACGAAGGCTGGGTTCTTCCGAAAGGAACGGTGGAACCCGGTGAGACCCATGAAGAGACCGCATTGAGAGAAGTATTGGAAGAGAGCGGTTCCCGGGCATTTATCGTGGACTACGTCGGTAGAAGTGAATATTCATTTACCGTACCGGAGGATGTGGTAGCAAAAGAGGTTCACTGGTATCTTATGAGTACCGACAGTTATTACAGTAAACCGCAGAGAGAAGAATATTTTGCGGATTCCGGTTTTTATAAATATCATGAAGCATATCATTTACTGAAGTTTGCCAACGAAAAACAGATTTTGGAAAAAGCTTATGCGGAATACCAGGAAAGAAAAAGGAATAATCAATGGATGAATTGATTATTCCCGCTTCTTATTTTTATTTATTATATTTATACGTTTTTAACGATTTCCAGATCGGTTCTCTGCAAAAGATCCACAAATTCATTTTTTTCATTTTTCAGAATCGGGCGGGAGAACTTATTGGGATGAATGATCAGGACTTCCCAGACACTTCCGTCATTCAACTGCACATTGGTACCGATTTGTGCGTCTGCGATCCGTTTCATGATCGGCATTAACAATTCCACATCATACTTGTCCAGACTCTTTTCGAAATTCCCCAAAATCTGTAACGGTGTAAGTGCGTTGCGGTAAGTTCTCGGCGATGCCATTGCAATATAAGCGTCAATGATCGCCATATATCTGGCATAGACATCAATTTTCTGCCCCGACATATGATAAGGATAACCGCTGCCATCCAGACGTTCGTGATGCATGATCACTGCATTTTTAACATGTTCGTTTAAATCCTGGTTACGTACGGAAGTATAGCCTACCACCGGATGCGTTTTGATGATCTTGAATTCTTCCTCTGTGAGTTTTCCCGGCTTCCACAACAATTCATAAGGAAGCTGCAGCTTTCCGATATCATAATAGAATCCGCAAAGAATCAAAGTGTTTTTTTCTTCTTCTGACATAGAGAGCCAGTCGGCGAACGTACCTGCCAGCAGTGCAGCATTCAGGCCCTGCGTATACGTCAGTTCATCCTCACTTGGCATAAGGTTATACAGATAATCCAGCAATACGGATCCGGAAGTAATATAATAGTATAATTCTTGATATATGGTAAGTAGAAAAATATCCGCCGGCTTTCTTCCCATGACCAATAATTGTTTCATGGCCAGTTTATACTCAGCCAGAAAAATCGGATAAGCACGTTCAAATGCCTTAAAATTGGAATCAAAGCGAATTTTCTCATAATGGGTCGTGGCGAAATCAATATCCTCCATAATCGTAACGCATACCAGATTGTATCGCTTTAATTTTTCTATGATCTGCGGAGTTACTGTGGTACCGGCAGGATAAATGACATGATTCTGATCCTGAATGTCTTCTCCAAGAACCATATCCGACTGAAGCTCCATCTTCGTTATAACTTTCAATGGTTTTTCCTCCTCATTAGTACTGATTACAGTATAAAATATCATCCGGAAAAGTCAAGCGACAAAAATTGTAATATAGAAGAATCTATGCTATAATAAGCTCATCTTGGCAGTAATAACCTATGCTGCAGGGCAGGTTAACAAAAAGGAATTTATTTATGGCAGGAAAGCTTACGTTTGCTCCCAATCTCTATCTGGGAGAAAGCATTGCATCTGAAAAACTGGATAAACTAAAAAAGAGACTGGAAAAAAAACCTCTTTTGGCAAATGTCTATCTCATTACTCCGGCGAAGAACCCGGCCGATCAGCTAGATATTTTTGATGCCAGGCAACTCATACAGCCTCATTACAAAAAAGAAGAATTTCTGATTCTTGGTATTGCAGCGGGATATGAGGAGGCATTGCAGCTGATCGAACAGATCACAGGAGAATGTCTGGACGCCAGAGGCGACTGTAATCTTCGGGAGTATTTACTATGTTAACGATTCTTTTTAAAATATTGGGCATTTTAGGAATTCTGTTGCTGGTACTTCTGGGGATTGCACTTACGGTAATACTTTTGGTATTGTTTTTCCCTCTTTGTTATAAGGCATCCGGACAGAAGAGTGCCGATGAAATGCGTTTTTCCGTAAAAGTCCGATGGTTATTTGGTCTGGTGCGAATCTTTTACGATTATCCGCAGCCGGGAAAGCTTTTGGCAAAGGTCCTTTTTTTTACCGTATATGATTCCTCGAACGAGAGAAAAGAGAAAAAGAACGTTTCCACCGGGAAGTCCTCAAAAAAAGCAGTGGTTCCTCCCACAACGGAAATACCACAGGAAGCTGTGCCTTCCGCTTCCGATTCGCAGCCATCTGTGAAAGAACCGATTCCGGAGCAAAAAAGCACGAAAGAAAGAGGCTTTTTTAATAAAATCCGGTACACAGTCGGTAAAATATGTGATAAAATCAAACATATTCTGAATAACATTACTTTTTATAAAGATTTATGGAATGACCCGGAGACCAGAGGATTACTCCGGCATGCCGGAAACCGTATCGGTCATATTCTGAAATCATTACGTCCGCGAAAACTGGAACTTACGGCCCGCATCGGCACCGGATCACCGGATACCACAGGCTACCTGTACGGAATCTACGGTATGATACTTCCTCAATTGGGAAAAGACATCTGTATCACTCCGGATTTTGAACAGGCAATTTTAGAGGGTAATTTTAAAACATCCGGCCATTTTACCTTAGCGTGTGTATTGTTCCATACCATTTGCCTGCTTATGGATAAGCGGCTTAAGCTATTGCAGCATAAAATCAGACAATTTCAAAATAAAGAAAAAGAATAACAGATTAAAAACAGGAGGTTTAATATGGCAGAAAAAGATAATCAGTTTCAGGGGGTTGTGGAATCTCTTTTAAAAGGAATGGATACCGTGCTCTCCACAAAGACGGTAGTAGGCGAAGCTACCAAGATCGGAGATACCATTATATTACCGTTAGTAGATGTTACTTTCGGTGTCGGAGCCGGTGCGGGGAATAATTCCGAGAAAAGATCCGCATCCGGAGCCGGTGGTCTGGGCGGTAAAATGACTCCCAGTGCTGTACTGGTGATCAAAAACGGTTCCACCAAGCTGGTCAATATCAAAAATCAGGATACTGTTACCAAGATTCTGGATATGATTCCCGATATTGTAGATAAATTTACCCAGCCGAAAGAAAAAGAAGGAATGTCGGATGCCGAAGTTGTCGATATTGCATTCCCCGAAGACGGAGAAAAGCCTTCCGAAGATAAGTAATAATTTTTATACTCTGCATATAATAAGATGAGAATATGAATAGCGGGTCTTTTATGAAAAAAATCATTGGCCTGATTCTATTTTTTGTAGCTATCGGCATGTTGTTGATGATGGTGATCCACAATCGACTCATCGGATTGATCATATTGGCACTTCTGTTGTTTGCAGGGTATTATCTTTTCAGCAGTTGTGAGTAAGAGGGTTGAGCATGATTGATTGGGAAGAAATCATCAGGACAGAAAGTACAGAGGAACTGAAAGAAGCCAAGCTCTGGCTGTTTCAGGAGAATATGCGTTTGCAGCAGGAGCGTACCGAATTAGAACAGGCAAAGGACAAATTCCTCGAGGAACGTGTAACACTTCGGGATGAACTGGATGCTTTGAACCGTCGTACGGTTATGGAACGAAAACGTCTGAAAGAAGAAAGTCTGTTTTTTGAGAAAAAAATGGCAATTCTGCAGGACGGCTTCCGCCAGTTGGAAGAGGATCGGAAAAAGCTGGAAAAAGAGAGACGACTTCTCCGGGAAGAAGCGGTCAGTCCAAAAGCTTCTGACGAAGACGGCACTGAGAATACCCTTACCGTAGTACAGCTTTTATTTCGCGGTGTCAATAATCCATTGGCATTACGGAAGAGATATCGGGATCTGATCAAAATCTTTCACCCGGACAACCTTTTCGGTGACGGAGAGCTGGCTGGACAAATCAACAAAGAGTATTTAAAAAGGAAACAGGAAGAGCGGTTTTGGTAAAAAAATAAGCCAGAAATGAAATTTATCATTTCTGGCTTTCTAAAATCCAATATTATCGTAGAAGATTAAGCTCTTTCAACTTTACCAGATTTTAAGCAGCTGGTGCAGACATGCATTCTTCTAGCTCCGCCGTTAACCTTGCACTTAACGCTCTTAACATTAGAGTTCCAAATTGCGTTGCTTCTTCTATGAGAATGGCTTACGTTGTTACCGAAATGAACGCCCTTACCGCAAATATCACATTTAGCCATCTTGACACCTCCTCGATCTAACGCGCATCTTACGCTTACTTTTAATCAAAATTTTTAATAAAACATATGTGAAATGCTCACAACATTGATATATTAACAGAAAAACAAAATAAAAGCAAGCAAAAAATATTTATTTTTTTTATTTTTATGTTTCTTTTTCATGGCAAAGCTGTTAAAATACATTTATATATGTCTGAGTCCGGGAAAATCCGGCCGGAGATATCGGAAGAAACAATTGATCCGAATATAAAGGAGGTTCTGTATGAAAGGTTCTTCTATGAATACCCATATGGGAAATATTGTCATTGATAATGAAGTCATTGCACAGTATGCCGGCAGTGTGGCGGTAGAGTGCTTTGGTATCGTAGGTATGGCCGGAGTCAGCATGAAAGATGGCCTGGTAAAGCTGCTGAAAAAGGACAGCATCACCAGAGGTATCAACGTGTCCCTGGACAACAATAAACTGGTTCTGGACTTCCATGTGATCGTAGCTTACGGCGTCAGCATCCTGGCTGTCACCGACAATCTGATCAGCAACGTAAAGTATAAGGTGGAAGAGTTTACCGGTATTGAGATCAAAAAGATCAACATCTATGTTGAAGGTGTAAGAGTGATTGATTAAGGAGGAAGTAATTGTGGCTTTACAGCAAATCGACGCTAAGATGCTTTCCAAGATGTTCTTAGCCGGCGCCAAGAATTTAGAGAACAAGAAAGAATGGATTAACGAGTTAAACGTATTTCCCGTACCCGACGGAGATACCGGTACCAATATGACTATGACGATCATGTCTGCGGCAAGAGAAGTTTCCGCACTGGGAGACGATGCCGATATGGCTGCTTTATGTAAGGCAATCTCCAGCGGTTCCCTTCGCGGGGCGAGAGGTAATTCCGGTGTTATTTTATCTCAGTTGTTCCGTGGATTTACCAAAAGTATTAAGGAAGAGCAGGTTCTGGATATTCCTGTTCTGACCCATGCATTCGAAAAAGCGGTAGAAACTGCATACAAGGCTGTTATGAAGCCGAAAGAGGGCACGATTCTGACTGTAGCAAAAGGTGCTTCCGATAAGGCAAAGGAACTTTGTGAGGACGGTGCGGATGATCTGGAGCAGTTTTTAGGTACTGTCATTGAACACGCACGTTATGTGCTCAGTCAGACTCCCGAAATGTTGCCGGTATTAAAGCAGGCCGGCGTTGTAGATTCCGGCGGACAGGGTCTGGTAGAAGTATTGAGCGGTGCTTATGATGCCTTTTTAGGTAAGGAGATTGATCTGACCGTAGCTCCCGCTGCTGCGAAAGCAGAAGACACCAAGAGTTCTCTGGAAGTACAGGCAGAAGCAGAGATCAAGTTCGGCTATTGCACCGAATTCATTATTCTGTTGAATAAGCCCTTCAATGTAAAAGCAGAGATGGATTTCAAGGCATTCTTAGAGTCCATAGGTGATTCTATTGTATGTGTTGCGGATGAAGATGTTGTCAAAGTACATGTACATACCAATGATCCCGGTCTGGCAATCCAGAAGGCATTGAAGTATGGTGCATTATCCAATATGAAGATCGACAACATGCGTTTGGAGCATCAGGAAAAGCTGTTCAAGCTCTCCGAGAAAGAAGCTGCACAGAAAAAAGCGGAAGAAGAGAAGGCTGCACAGCCTGCCAAGGAGGTAGGATTTCTGGCAGTTTCCGTAGGTGACGGTTTGAGCGAACTGTTCAAGAGCCTAGGTGTAGATTATATTATCGAAGGCGGTCAGACCATGAACCCCAGTACGGCAGATATTTTAGACGCAGTGGACAAGGTAAATGCAAAGACCATTTTTGTCCTTCCGAATAATAAAAACATCATTCTGGCAGCAAACCAGGCAGCGGAACTGATGACAGATAAGGAGCTTTTAGTCATTCCTACCAAGACCATTCCTCAGGGTATCACTGCTGTGATCAACTTTGTGCCGGAGTTGTCTGTGGAAGAGAACGAAGAGACCATGCTCCGCGAGATCAAAAATGTCAAGACCGGTCAGGTGACCTATGCGGTGCGTGATACCGTGATCGATGACAAAGAGATCAAGAAAGACGACTTCATGGGCATCGGCGACCAGGGCATCGTAGCCGTCGGTACCGACATGGTAAAAGTAACCCGTGATATGATCGCTGAACTTGTGGATGAAGATTCCGAACTGATCAGCATATACTACGGCTGTGACGTGGCAGAGGATGCAGCGGAAGCGCTGCGTACCGATCTGGAGGAGGCTTATCCCGCCTGCGATATTGAATTACAGTATGGTGGACAACCTATTTATTACTATACTGTTTCTGTAGAGTAAATTGAGAGTTTACGCGAGCAATGAGCCGCGCATAGGCATAGTGAGGACAGCGATGGGCGCTTGCGCACAAATCGCTGTCTTTACTTATGCCGTGATGCGGCGAAGGCCGCGATATGAAATAAGATTGGCAGCTTTTTTTGCTGACAATCTTATGAATGGCGTGGCTCATTGCGGAGAACAGCCAATAAATGTGGAGCGCCCTTTGCGACACATTTATGAATTGAGTGCATGGCTCGTAACGTAGGGTTGCCATAAAATCCACGAACTCCCGGAACAGGCGATACACATGTCTCGATGTAAGGTCTCCGGATGTGAATTTTCTACGAAAAGTGATGAGTGGTTCTCAACATGACGGAGCCGCCTACAGTCGACATCCATGTCGACAATCGGCTGACGCGGACATCGTGTCCGCTTTCCCCCTGTCTTTCAGCACTTTTCTAGAAAATATCAACATCCTCCGACAAACATCTTCGACATGGCACTGCATATTACGGGAGTTCTGCGTTTTGAAAAGCTTTCAAAAAACCAGTAGCCATCTTTCTATTGCTTTGGTGGAAATCGTATCAAAATAGCAAAATCCGTACAAAAAAACTTCTAAATCAAACATTTTTGTACGGATTTTGTGATTTTTTCCATTTCAGCGAAAATAACCTCTTATATAAGCCTAAAATCTCCTGTTTTTGTATTTTTTCAGCCCAAAATAGCGATTTTAATACAAAAAAGCTTGCCTCTTAACACACAGTATAAAGTCAAAAACAAAAACAGCGACTTGTGAGCAAGCACCCAATCACGGTTCTTATTTTGCCTATGCGCGGCTATTCTTTCGTAACTCTCAAGTTAGCAAGTTCTTAAAAATTCTACTATTTATACCAAAATCAGCCAAAATAGAAGAAAAATGCATCTGTAAATAAGTGGATTTTTGAAAAAATATTGATTTTGCACTGCATAGTGGAATATACTTCTTAAAAAGATAAATTCGTCCACTATTTTGTCTAGTCATGCCTTAAATAGTAGAATTTAGGATGCATAACAAAAGAGACAGCGTTATTTGCAAAAAGCGGAAACTAAAATAGTAAAAAAAGAAGATATAAACAACTTGTAAGGAGAATCATCTATGAGTGATGCAATTCCTGTGAACAGAATAAAGGGCGTGGGAGAGAAGACGGCGGCGCTGTTCGGCAAGATCAATGTCTATACCATAGACGATCTGATCCGCCATTATCCCAGGGATTATGAGACTTATGATGCTCCGGTATCTGTCCGTGAAGCAGTTCCCGGTAAACTTCAGACCATCTACGGTCAGATCACAGCAATTCCCAACATAAAAAAAGTGCGCAACCTGTCGATCCTGAACGCTGTATTGAAGGACAGCAACGGGGAATCCATCCAGCTTACTTTTTTCAATATGCCTTTTTTAAAAAAAGTATTAAAGCCCGGCGGATTCTATCTGTTCCGGGGTCTCATACAGCAGCGGGGAATTCATAAGATCATGGAGCAGCCCAGGATGTTTACCTGGGACGAGTATCAGAAAAAGACCGGGAGACTCCTGCCAAGATACGCCCTGACCAAAGGTCTGACCAATCAGACGGTGCAGAAATCTGTGGCACAGGCGCTGGAATACTATCCACCGGAAAAAGAATATCTGCCGCAGATGATATTACAAAAATATCCCATGCTTTCCCACAGAGAAGCTATCTACGCCCTGCATTTTCCTGAGAGCAGAGAGGAACTGTTAACTGCCAGAAACCGTATGGTATTCGAAGAATTCTTCTCCTTTTTACTGGTACTTCGCAAAAATAAGGAATTGGCGGCGAAGACAGAAAACCATTTTCCCATGTACGAGACTGCGGATACAGTGCGGTTTTTAGAACAGTTGCCGTTCCCGCTGACAAAAGCCCAAAAAAAAGTCTGGGGTGAGCTCAGGGAGGATATGGGAAGTCCTTATGCCATGAACCGACTGATTCAGGGAGATGTAGGCTCCGGTAAGACGATCCTGGCTGTGCTGGCACTTCTTATGTGTGCGGCTAATGGTTATCAGGGAGCAATGATGGCTCCTACTGAAGTACTGGCAGTCCAACATTTTGAGACCATTTCAGGCTATGTAAAAAAATACGGCATTGCTTTCCGTCCTGTGCTTCTGACAGGCTCTATGACGGCGAAGGAGAAACGGGAGGCTTATGCGAAAATTGCTTCCGGAGAAGCTAACCTGATCATCGGAACCCATGCGCTGATCCAGGAAAAAGTGGAATATTCTTCCCTGGCACTGGTAGTAACGGATGAACAGCACCGCTTTGGTGTAAGGCAGAGGGAGACATTAGCCGCCAAAGGAAGTGAGCCTCATGTGTTAGTTATGAGTGCTACGCCAATTCCCAGGACATTGGCCATTATCCTATATGGGGATCTGAAGGTCTCGGTCATTGATGAACTTCCTGCGAACCGTCTGCCGATCAAGAACTGTGTAGTAGGCACATCTTATCGCCCCAAAGCCTATGAATTTATTGCAAAAGAGGTGGCTGCCGGCAGACAGGCTTATGTCATCTGTCCTATGGTGGAAGAAGGGGAATCGGAAGACCTGGAGAATGTAGTGGATTATACAGAGAAGCTCCGGGCAGCTCTGCCTCCTTCCGTACAGGTGGCTTATCTTCATGGGAAAATGCGCCCGTCAGATAAGAACCGTATTATGGAAGAGTTCGCTGCTAAGGAGATTGATGTCTTAGTCTCCACCACGGTAATTGAAGTAGGCATCAATGTTCCCAATGCCACAGTAATGATGGTGGAAAATGCGGAGCGCTTCGGTCTGGCACAGCTGCATCAGCTGCGTGGGCGTGTGGGACGTGGGGAATTTCAAAGCTATTGCATTTTTATCAGCACTTCCGAAGCCAAAGAGACCATGGAACGATTACAGATCCTGAACCATTCCAACGACGGTTTCCATATTGCTTCCGAGGATCTGAAACTGCGAGGTCCGGGAGATATCTTCGGAATCCGGCAGAGCGGTGAATTTGCATTTGTACTGGGTGATATATATACAGATGCAAATATTTTAAAAGAAGCTTCCGATGCCGTGGAACAGTTGCTTGTATCCGATCCGGAGCTGACAGATGACGACAGTCTGGCATTGGTGAACTATTTCAAAGAACATACCGCAGTAAATGTTGTTGACTTTCGGACCATCTGACAGTAAAATTACTTTTAGGTTCAAAGCTTTATACTTAGGATCATATAATTTATGTTAATTCATGTAAAGGGAAGGTTTAGATACCAGAATGTCAAAAATTGCAATCGTAACCGACAGTAACAGTGGCATTACACAGGCAGAAGGAGCACGTCGCGGAATCCATGTTCTGCCCATGCCTTTTATGATCGATGAAGTCACATACTATGAAGATATTGACCTGACACAGGAGCAGTTCTATGAAAAGTTAAAATCAGGTGCGAATATTGCCACCAGCCAGCCGTCTCCTGACAGTGTCACCAGCCTGTGGGACAAGCTTTTACAGGAATATGACGAGATCGTACACATTCCCATGAGCAGCGGTCTGTCCGGTTCCTGCCAGAGTGCCATGGCATTTGCGGCAGATTATGATGGCAGAGTCCAGGTCGTGAACAATCAGAGAATTTCCGTCACCCAGCGTCAGTCCGCACTGGATGCCCTGCAGCTTGCAGCAGCCGGTAAAAATGCGGCAGAGATCAAAGAATTTCTGGAAAACGATAAATTCAACAGCAGTATCTATATCATGCTTGACACCCTGTATTACCTGAAAAAAGGCGGACGGATCACTCCGGCGGCCGCAGCCATCGGTACCATGCTTCGCCTGAAACCGGTGCTGACCATTCAGGGTGAAAAGCTGGATGCCTTTGCAAAGGCCAGAACCACCTCACAGGGCAAGAGCATGATGATCAATGCTATTAAAAAGGACATCAACGAGCGTTTTGGCGGCATGACGGAGGACAAGCACATCTGGCTGCAGATTGCCTATACTCATGACCGAGCAGCCGCAGAGCAGTTCCGCACGGAAGTGGAAGCGGAATTCCCCGGCTATGACATCCATATCGATCCGCTGTCCTTAAGCGTTGCCTGCCATATCGGCCCCGGTTCCCTTGCACTGGCATGCTGTAAAAAAATCAACGTGTAATTTTTCAATGATTCTGTTACTCCCGGAAAGTAGTATTCCGGGAGTTTTCATTATCTTATCTGTTTCCCCCATCCCTTGTATTTTTTACTTTTCCAAACACAAAATCTATGGTATACTTAAGACAATAATGTGTTGATAAGGAGTTCCATTTCATGGCAAAAGACAATAATTATGACGCCTCAAGTATTACCGTCCTGGAAGGACTGGAAGCGGTAAGAAAGAGACCCGGAATGTATATCGGCAGTGTCTCCACCAAGGGTCTGAACCACCTGATCTACGAGATCGTAGATAACTCTGTGGACGAGCATCTGGCCGGATACTGCGATACGATAAAAGTAACATTAGAAGCGGACGGCTCCGCCACGGTAGAAGATAACGGACGTGGTATTCCCGTGGGTATGCACGAAAAAGGGATCAGCGCGGAGCGTCTGGTATTTACGACTCTGCATGCCGGCGGTAAATTCGACAATTCCGCATATAAGACCAGCGGCGGTCTGCACGGCGTAGGTTCCTCTGTAGTAAATGCTCTGTCTACACGACTGACAGTAAGAGTCAAGACCGGTGGCTGTATTTACGAAGACCGCTATGAACGGGGGAATCCCGTTCTGGATCTGGTAGACGGTCTGCTTCCCATCGTAGGTAAGACAAGGGAGACCGGTACCACCATTAACTTTCTGCCGGACGATACTATCTTCGATAAAACACGTTTCAAGGAAGATGAAGTAAAGAGTCGTCTGCATGAGACCGCTTATCTGAATCCGAAGCTTACGATCATTTTTGAAGATAAGAGAAAAGAAGAACCTGAAAAAGTCACATTCCATGAGCCTGAGGGAATCATCGGCTTTATCAAAGACATGAACCGTTCCAAAGAGACGGTTCATGATGTGATCTATTTCTCCGGTGAGAGTGACGGGATCTCTGTGGAAGTGGCATTTCAGTATGTAAATGAATTCCATGAAAATGTCCTGGGTTTTTGTAACAATATTTACAACTCCGAGGGCGGTACCCACCTGACGGGTTTCAAGACCCAGTTCACCAATGTGATCAATACCTATGCCCGTGAGTTGAACATTTTAAAAGAAAAAGATGCCAACTTTACCGGTGCGGATGTTCGTAACGGTATGACTGCCGTCGTATCCATCAAACATCCGGATCCCCGGTTCGAAGGACAGACCAAGACCAAGCTGGACAACCAGGATGCCGCAAAAGTTGTGGCAAAAGTAACCGGAGAAGAAATCATAAGATTTTTTGACCGTAATTTAGAGACCCTGAAAAGCATTATCGGCTGTGCGGAAAAGGCAGCCAAGATCCGTAAGACCGAGGAAAAGGCAAAGACCAATATGCTGACAAAGCAGAAGTTCTCCTTTGATTCCAACGGGAAACTGGCAAACTGTGAGTCCAGAGATCCTTCCAAATGTGAGATCTTCATCGTAGAGGGTGATTCTGCGGGCGGCAGTGCCAAGACAGCGAGAAATCGTATGTATCAGGCGATCCTGCCTATCCGAGGTAAGATTCTGAATGTGGAGAAAGCCAGCATCGATAAGGTCCTGGCAAATGCAGAGATCAAGACCATGATCAACGCATTCGGCTGCGGATTTTCCGAGGGTTACGGCAATGATTTTGATATTACCAGGCTGCGCTATGACAAGATCATCATCATGGCGGATGCCGATGTGGATGGTGCCCATATTTCCACATTGTTGCTTACCTTATTTTACCGTTTCATGCCTGACCTGATCTTCGAAGGGCATGTGTACATAGCAATGCCTCCCTTATACAAAGCAATGCCCTCCAAGGGAGAAGAAAAATATCTATACGATGACAAGGCACTGGAAAAATACCGTAAGACCCATAAAGGGCCCTTTACCTTACAACGATACAAAGGTCTGGGTGAGATGGATGCCGAACAGTTGTGGGAGACCACACTGGATCCGGAACGCAGACTGTTAAAATTAGTGGAGATTGAGGATGCACGCATGGCTTCCGAGATGACAGAGCTTCTCATGGGTACGGATGTACCACCCAGAAAAGCCTTTATTTATGATCACGCTACAGATGCGGAATTAGACATCTAGTATCATAAGATCCTGAAATGTAATGTCAGAAAGACGAGGACCAGAAATGGACGACAGCAGAATTATAAAAACAGAATACTCCGAGGAGATGCAGAAATCCTTCATCGACTATGCCATGAGCGTTATCATTGCCAGAGCCCTGCCGGATGTCAGAGACGGTCTGAAGCCGGTACAGCGTAGAACTCTCTACGATATGCACGAGCTGGGGATCCGTTATGACCGTCCCTACCGTAAAAGTGCCCGTATCGTAGGTGATACCATGGGTAAATATCATCCCCACGGCGACAGTTCCATCTATGAGGCACTGGTAGTCATGAGCCAGGATTTCAAAAAGGGCATGCCTCTGATCGACGGTCACGGCAACTTCGGCAACATCGAAGGAGACGGAGCCGCTGCCATGCGTTATACCGAGGCAAGACTGCAGAAAGTCACCCAGGAAGCATTTTTGGCTGACCTGGATAAGGATGTCGTAGATTTTGTACCGAATTTTGACGAAACGGAAAAGGAACCTTCCGTACTGCCCGTAAAAATTCCCAACCTTTTAGTCAATGGCTCGGAGGGTATTGCCGTAGGTATGGCGACCAGCATTCCACCTCACAATCTGGGTGAAGTTATTGATGCTGTAAAAGCGTATATGCTGAATAACGAGATCACGACAAAAGAACTGATGCGTTATCTGAAAGGACCGGATTTTCCCACAGGTGGTATCGTTATTAATAAGGATGAACTGGAAGAGATCTACGAGACCGGAACCGGTAAGATCAAGCTGCGTGGCAAGGTAGAATTCCAGAAAGGAAAAGCCGGCAAGACCAACGTGGTGATCACTGAGATTCCCTATACCATGATCGGAGCCAATATTGCAAAATTTTTATCCGATGTAGCAGCTCTGTCCGAGACCAAAAAGACCCAGGATATTGTAGATATTTCCAACCAGTCCTCCAAGGAGGGCATTCGTATCGTAATTGAATTACGTAAGGATGCAGATCCCGAGAACTTTGTAAATATGCTTTATAAAAAAACCCGCCTGGAAGATACCTTCGGTGTGAACATGCTGGCTATTGCAAACGGCAGACCGGAGACCATGGGCTTAAAGCAGATCATCAAGTCGAATGTGGATTTCCAGTTTGAAGTAGCCACCAGAAAATATACCAATCTGCTTGCCAAAGAAATGGAGCGCAAGGAGATTCAGGAAGGACTGATCAAGGCCTGCAATGTGATCGATCTTGTCATCGAAATCTTACGTGGTTCCAAAGACCGAGCCATGGCGAAGGCCTGCCTCGTAGAAGGCAAGGTGGACGGGATCAAGTTTAAGTCCAAAGAGTCAAAGATCATGGCAGCCCAGCTGATGTTCACCGAGAAACAGGCGAACGCTATCTTAGAGATGCGTCTGTATAAGCTGATCGGTCTGGAACTGGAAGCATTGATCAACGAGCACGAAGAGACCATGGCGAATATCTATCGCTACGAAGACATACTGGATCGCAGAGATTCCATGGCACAGGTCATCATGAATGAACTGGATGGATTCAAAAAGGAATACAGCCATCCTCGTAAGACGGTCATCGAGAACGGCCAAGAAGCTGTTTATAAAGAAAAAGAACTGGAAGAGATGGACGTGGTCTTCCTGATGGACCGTTTTGGTTACGCAAAAACCATCGACCTGTCTACTTATGAACGGAATAAAGAAGCCGCGGATGC
This sequence comes from Simiaoa sunii, assembly GCF_014337175.1. Classification (GTDB taxonomy): domain Bacteria; phylum Bacillota; class Clostridia; order Lachnospirales; family Lachnospiraceae; genus Acetatifactor; species Acetatifactor intestinalis. The sequence continues at coordinate 1,762,671 of NZ_CP060633.1, forward strand.
AGAGAATAAATACGTCTTCACCTGTAAAAACACCGGACGTATCTGTCTGTTTACCAATACCGGTCAGATGCATACCGTCAAGGTACTGGATCTGCCTTACGGCAAATTCCGTGACAAAGGTGTGCCTATCGATAATGTAAGTAACTTCAGTCAGGCCAAAGAAGAGCTAATCTATATCACCAGTCAGAAGGAACTGAACTTATGTCAGGTAATTTTCGCCACTGCTGAATCCATGCTAAAAGTAGTGGACGGCGGAGAGTTTGACGTAACCAAGCGTACGGTTGCAGCCACCAAACTGGCGGAAGGAGATACCCTCGTAAGTGTAACAGCACTCACGGACCAGCGGAACATTGTGCTGCAGACAAAGGGCGGATTTTTCCTTCGTTTTGCTGTAGATGAGATTCCTGAGAAAAAGAAAGGGGCCATCGGTGTCCGCGGTATGAAATTATCCGACGGCGATCTGGTGGAAAATGTGTATTACACCAAAAACGCCGTGGAAACCACCATTGAATACAAGGGAAAAGAACTTGTCTTAAACAATCTGAAGCTCGGCAAGCGTGACAGCAAGGGAACCAAGGTCAGAGTATAGAGAAACGGAGAAGAAAACATATGAGAGTAATTGCAGGAACCGCAAGAAGTCTGCCGTTAAAGACCCCGGAGGGCATGGATACCAGACCCACAACCGACCGGATCAAAGAAACTCTTTTTAATATGCTGCAGACTTATATTCCGGACTGTGTGTTCGTGGATATTTTCAGCGGAAGCGGCGGCATTGGTATTGAGGCATTGAGCCGCGGTGCCAGAAAAGCATATTTTATCGAAAATGCCCCGAAGGCATTAGCATGTATCGAGGATAATCTGGCATTTACGAAAATGAAAGATCGTGCTATCGTATTAAAGCAGGATGCCTGTGCCGGGCTGACCGGCATCTACGAAAAACATGTAGATGTGATCTTCATGGATCCACCCTACGATCAGGAGCAGGAACGCAGAGTTCTGGAACAGCTGCGTTATGCAAAATATGTATCAGAGGAAACACTGATCCTCGTGGAGGCCTCTCTGCATACGGATTTTTCTTATGTAGAGGAGCTTGGGTTTGAAGTAACCCGTGAAAAAAAATACAAAACCAACAAGCATGTATTTCTTCGCAGGAAATAATTGCAGAACGGAGATTTTATGAAAAGGGCTGTTTATACCGGAAGCTTTGATCCTATTACCAACGGACATATGGATATCATCCGCCGGGCCTCGGAAATATTTGATGTTTTAATTGTCAGTGTTTTGAATAATAAAGAAAAGACACCGTTGTTTTCTGTAGAGGAACGTGTTAAGATACTAGAAGAAGCCACAAAAGATCTGCCTAATGTGCAGATTGACAGTTTCAGCGGCCTATTAGTAGATTATGCACAGGAAAAGGATCTGCATGTCATTGTGCGGGGGTTGCGTGCCATTACGGATTTTGAGTACGAACTGCAGATGGCCCAGACCAACCGGATGCTTTCCCACGGCAAAATCGATACCGTTTTTTTAACAACCAGTCTGGAATACGCTTATTTAAGTTCCTCTGCCATCAAGCAGATTGCAAGCTTTGACGGAGACATCACACCCTGTGTTCCGGATTTTGTAGCTGATCTGATTTACGAAAAATATCGTCAGAAAAAGCTTTCAGACAATCGCAATGTGTAAATAAGGAGAGTTTCATGAGCAGTCGAATCGAACAATTAATTGACGAAATAGAAGATTATATTGAGAGCTGTAAGCCTAAGTTCATGTCCAGTACCGAGATCATTGTTAATAAGGATGAAATCGATGAATTGTTGCGGGAACTGCGCATGAAGACACCGGATGAGATCAAACGTTATCAGAAGATCATCAGCAACAAAGAGGCAATTCTGAACGATGCCAAGGCCAAGGCAGAAGCTCTGATCAATGAAGCAACCGTTCATACCAACGAACTGATCAATGAACATGAAATTATGCAGCAGGCATATGCCCAGGCCAACGAGGTGGTCACCATGGCCAGTAAACAGGCACAGGAGATTTTGGACAATGCCACCATTGAAGCCAATGAATTAAAATCCCAGGCAATGCAGTATATGGATGATATGCTGGCTCATCTGGAAAATATCATATCCGCTTCCACACAGCAGGCCAGTTCCAATTATGATACCCTGATCGGCAATCTGAATCAGTATCGGGATATTATCCAGTCTAACCGTAGTGAACTCCATCCGGTAGATGAAGACTTAGAGGGTATAGACAACGCTGACAAGGCCAGTGATGATTTAAATGTAATGTAATCATAAAACCAGTTTTCTGCCGAAAGCTGGTTTTTTAAAAATAAAGGAATTGACATAATGAAAGTTAGTAAAAAACAAAAAAGGCTGTTTGTCAGGACAATGATCTGTACGGTCAGTCTTGTCACAGCCTGTTTTTTTTGCAGTTCGCTGGAAGCTGCTGCGGCTCCGAGAGCACAGGAGACCGGAGAGAGGGTTACCATTGTCATCGATCCCGGACACGGTGGTGAAAATGAAGGAACCCTGGAAGGCATTGTCCAGGAGAAAAAAATGACCATGGTTACCGCCATGGCAATGTATGAAGAATTACTGAAATATGATAATGTGGATGTCTACCTGACCCATACGGAAGATGTCAATCTTTCTCTGGCAGACCGGGCACAGTTCGCTGAAGAGCGGAATGCGGATTTTTTATTCAGTATTCATTACAATGCATCCGTGGATCATGACCTGTTCGGTTCCGAAGTATGGATCTCTTCCGTACAGCCATACAATGCCTACGGCTATCAATTCGGCTGGGAACAGATGCAACAGATGAAAGATATGGGACTGTTCCTCCGCGGCGTCAAGACAAAATTAAAAAATAATGGAGACGATTATTACGGAATCATCCGGGAGTGCACCGCCCGATCAATTCCTTCCGCTATCATTGAGCACTGTCATGTCGACGAAAGTCGTGATACCCCTTATTGCCAGACCGAAGAGGATTGGAAACGTTTCGGCAGAGAGGATGCATTATCCGTTGCCAGATATTTTGGATTATCCAGCACAAGTCTGGGGGTAGATTACAGCAATGAAGCGAATAATCTTCCGGAAGTATCTCTGCAATCCATTCTTCCCGCTACGATCCGTGATCAGACTGAACCGGATGTCTGTGTACTGACATTGCAAAATGCGGATTACGACACCGGAGAGGTCACATTGGAAGTGACCGCGACGGACTACGATTGTCCCATGATGTATTATGATTACAGTACCGATGGAGGGAAGACTTATTCCGAACTGATCCCCTGGCCGGATCTGGATATCATGGCCGGCACTTATCCAGATACTTTTACCTTTTCCCTGTCCTTCACTAAGGGAGAAACCCCGGTAATCACGGTGCGTGGATATAACCAGGCGGATCTGTTTACCGAAAGTGAACCGATTACTTTTGCCAAGCCTTTTGTCGATCAGGAGAAGGCTGCGGAAGAAGCAAGACAGGAAAGCCTGGCTGCAGAAGAGGCAGCGGCTTCCCGCATATCGGACCCCCAGGTGACCGACGCTTACGGTTCGGTGATCACCATGGCTGATGCCGCCGGGAATACAGGAGCATCCTCTGAAGGCAAAAAGGAAGTAAATTTCGGAGTGTTTCTGGTCATATGTATCGTTCTGGTGGTATTACTTCTGATGGTCTTTCTACTGTATCAGATCCAACAGAGCAGGCACCGGAAACGCAGACGGAAGGCTCAGCGCAGAAATGTGTCCGGGCGCAACAGGAACCATCCCAGATAATAAAGTGCTGTAAGTCCGGTAAGAAACATTTTATGAAAAAAATATCCGGTCAGAGATAAACCGGTATTTCGGATACAGCTTCCGGTCTGGGCCAGGCAGCAAAGTCCTCCGGCAGGTAGCAGCAATAACGTATAAAGAGGCCATCGATCCCCCAATATGCTTAACCCTCCGCTGATCTCCAAAAGCGGAGCACAGACACGACCATCCGGAAGAAAGATCCCCGGCAGCAGATTCAGCAGATTGAAGAAGATCATATAACCTCCCAGCTGTAAAATATTTCTGCCGGCAGCATACACTGCTTCATCCAATGCTTCCAATAACGGCATAACAGGTGTTCCACCGGCTGACACTGTGAAAATTGTCTGTGACATCGGTATTTTCCTGCGATATACTGTATAACGCAGAAGGATACCGTACCCCAGTGGAATACCATACATTCCGAATAAATAGGGCAGTATTGATTCCCGGTGCAGCAGAGGCAGAACAAATCCAAGAAAATATACCGGTCCAAGATTGTTACAGAAGGACAGCAGATATTGTCCTTCCGTTACAGAAAGTTCCTGTCTGTCGCGAAAATCAGCAATGGTACGGGCTCCCATGGGAAATCCGCACAGAAATCCCATCAGGATCACATAGGTTCCAGGTCCGGACAGACGAAATATTTTTTCAAACAAAGGTTGTACCGGTCGGATCAGACTATTTACCAGTCCCATGCGGATCAATGTTCCCGACAGGATCATAAACGGAAGAAGCACCGGCACCATTTTTTCATACCAAAGTTCCAGGCCCAAGGCAGCATATGCAAGGCTTAAGGAAGAATGTGTCAGGATGCAGCAGGTCATTACAACAAAAAAACAGATTCCGGATATTTTTTTCATAGCAGACTGCCTTGCAGAGTTTGTATACTATATGCCGGAAAAAGAATTTTAAGTCTTAAGAAAGAGACCAGTGTCCATGCGATTGGATAAATTTTTATGTGATAATAATATAGGCACCAGAAGCCAGGTAAAGGAATACATCAAAAAGGGACAAGTGGCGATAAACGGTCAGATAGTCAAAAAACCGGAGACAAAGGTCAATGAAGATACCGACATTGTCATTTGTCAGGGGAAAGAAATCCATTATCAAAAATATGTCTATTACATGTTAAATAAACCGGAGGGCGTCGTATCCGCCACCAATGACAATACTGCACCCACCGTGGTGAGTCTCCTGACGGTACCGGAGCAGAAGGAGCTGTTCCCGGTAGGACGTCTGGATAAAGATACTACCGGGTTGTTGCTCTTAACCAATGACGGTGCTCTGGCCCATGATCTGTTGTCGCCGAAAAAGCATGTGGATAAAACATATCGTGTAAGGCCGGAAAAGCCGCTTTCCGCAGAAGATATCCACCGTCTGGAATCCGGTCTTGAAATCGGAGACGACAAACCGACGTCTCCGGCGAAAGCCGTACTTACCGAAGACGGAGACCTGTTGCTGACCATTCACGAGGGGCGTTTTCATCAGGTAAAACGCATGTTGCAGGCCATAGGTAATCAGGTACTTACTTTAGAACGTATCCGTTTCGGCTCGCTGTCCCTGGATCCTGCTCTTTCCAGAGGAGATTACCGGGCGTTGACTGAAGAAGAAATCAAACACTTACGAATAAAGGAGTAAATTTTAATGCAATTCAAAAGAATGTTTTCCACAGATGCCTACAAAGGGACCAGCGGATATCTCCGCACCCAGAAAAATTATGAAATTTTACGAACGGTGCTTTATTTTGCCATTTCCCTGTCTCTGTTTATTGCCGGATGGGTCACTACCGGCAGTCGGGAGAATCTTCTGACCATCGTAGCGGTACTGGGATGTCTTCCGGCATGCAAAAGTCTGGTGGAGATGTTTATGTTCTTACGCTATAAGGGATGTAACGAACAGGATGCTGCGCAGATTGCCGCACATACCGACGGCCTTACCGGACTCTATGATATGGTGTTTACCTCCTATGAGAAAAATTATGAGATTCATCACATGACCATCTGCGGCAACACTCTCTGCGGATACACGTCCGATCCGAAGTTCGCAGAACAGGCTTTTTATAAACACATTCAGGATATCCTGAAAAAGGATAATTACAGAGAAGTCACTGTAAAAATTTTTCATGATCTTGACAAGTATCTGAAGAGATGTGAACAGTTAAAAGACCTTCCCGCACAGCCGGAACTGACAGGCGGAATCTGTCAGACATTAAAAAGCGTATCTCTGTAAAATACTTTTGAAAAGAGGGATTTTTATGCAGCAACTCACCATTGGTAAAAATCAGGCTGGCCAACGTCTGGACAAATTTCTGAAAAAAGCATTTCCAAACGCCGGTACCGGATTTTTATATAAGATGTTACGCAAAAAAAATATTACATTGAATGGGAAAAAAGCAGAAGGAAAAGAAATTCTTGCCCAAGGAGACGAGATAAAATGCTTTTTCTCGGAGGAAACGTTTGCCTCGCTGTCCGGCACCGAGAATAGAGAAACCACTTCTGACTACCGTAAAGCTTACCGTTCCCTAAAGGATATCAGTGTTCTCTATGAGGATGAAGATATTCTGTTGCTGAATAAACCCGCCGGGGTTCTGACGCAGAAGGCGAAACCGGAGGATCTATCCCTGAATGAATGGCTGATCGGACATCTGCTGGCTACGGATGCCATCACTGAGGCCGATCTCGCCACTTTTCATCCATCCGTCTGTAACCGCCTGGACCGCAATACCAGCGGAATCGTATTATGTGGTAAGACGTTATCCGGTTCCCAGGCTCTCAGCCGTATCATCAAGGATCGTACGGTAAAAAAATATTATCAGACAATCTGCAAGGGCAAAATCGTACAGGAGAGTACCCTGGAGGGTTATCTGTATAAAGAGGAAAGTACCAATACCGTAAAGGTTTATGCTGATCCGTCGGAGGCTCCCGCTGAGGCTTCCTATATCCGTACCATTTATATGCCAAATGCCGTGGCAGGAGATTTCACGCTGTTAACCGTAGAACTGCTCACCGGCAAGACACACCAGATCCGTGCCCACCTGGCCGGCACCGGGCATCCGTTGTTAGGAGATACCAAATACGGAGACAACAAATTAAACAGGAGAATGCAGTCGGAATACTCTCTGCATCATCAGCTTCTGCATGCCGGAAGGATCTGTTTTCCGAAAGAGGCAGAAGGACCTCTTGCCAAAGTAAGCGGACAGACTTTTACCGCACCACTTCCCCATAAATTTGCAGAAATCTTACAGGCTCTGAATCTGGCTCCTGACAGTGCCTGTTAGAAAGGAGCCCTAACAAATGGCAACATGGAATACGAGAGGACTCCGGGGATCCACACTGGAAGACATGGTCAACCGTACCAATGAAAAATACGCGGAGGCCGGACTGGCGTTGATACAGAAGATTCCTACTCCTATTACCCCCATCAAAATGGATAAAAACAGCCGGCAGATCACACTGGCTTTTTTCGAACAGAAGAGTACCGTAGACTACATCGGTGCCGTGCAGGGAATCCCTGTATGCTTTGATGCCAAGGAATGTGCCGTGGATACTTTTTCCCTGCAGAATATTCATCCTCACCAGGTAGAATTTATGCGGCAGTTTGAAAAACAGGGTGGCATTGCTTTTTTTCTGATTTTCTACAGTCATAAGGACCTGTTATACTATCTGCCTTATGAAATGCTCCGGTTTTTCTGGGATAGAGCACAGGAAGGCGGTCGGAAAAGCTTTCGGTTCGAAGAATTAAATCCGGAATATGTTCTTCCGAAGCATCAGGGAATTCTGGTTCCCTATCTGGACATTTTGAAAAAAGATCTGGAAGATCGGGAAGAATAAATTTCTTGACATCGGAGAAGCCACCTAGTATACTACAAATAGTTTCACGTACTACTATGGTAGCACGTTAGCTTACTAAAGTATATAAAAGCATATAAAGCAGAGGATGTTATTATGAACAACAGACTTTTACATACCCCGGAAGGTGTCCGGGATATTTACGGAAAAGAATATGCCAGGAAACTGGCTGTGGAGCAGAAGCTGCAGAATGCTATTCATTGTTTTGGATATGAAGATATTCAGACACCCTCCATTGAATTTTTCGATGTATTTTCCAAGGAGATCGGAACCACTCCCAGCAAAGAGCTTTATAAGTTTTTTGACAAGGAAGGAAATACATTGGTGTTGAGACCGGACTTTACCCCGTCCATTGCCCGTTGTGCAGCCAAATATTTCATGGAAGAGAAGGTTCCTCTTCGCTTCAGTTATAACGGCAATACTTTTACCAACACATCCAATCTGCAGGGTAAATTAAAAGAAGTGACCCAGATGGGAGCGGAACTCATCGGTGATCCTTCGGTGGAGGCAGATGCGGAAGTCATCAGTATGGTGATCGAAGCGCTGAAGAGCACAGGACTGACAAGATTTCAGGTAACCATAGGAGAAGTGGACTATTTCCGTGGCCTCTGTGAAGAAGCAGGTCTGGATGAAGATACGGAAAAAGAACTCCGTTCCTGCATCTCCGGCAAGAATTTTTTCGCTGCGCAGGAACTTCTGGAACAGAAGCAGATTCCGGAACCTTATCACAGCATTTTATTAAAGCTGGCGGATATGTTTGAAAACATAGAATCTCTGGAGGATGCCAAATCACTGGTGAAAAATGAACGTTCCTTACAGGCGATCGCAAGACTCGAGAAATTAAAAAAACGCCTGGAGCAATATGGTGTAGCGGAATATATTACCTTTGATCTCGGAATGTTGAGCAAATATCAGTATTATACCGGTGTTGTTTTTAAGGCTTATACCTATGGCATCGGTGATGCCGTGGTAAAAGGCGGTCGTTATGACAACCTGCTTAGAAAGTTCGGTAAAGATACGGCAGCCATCGGTTTTGTCATCGTTATTGATGATCTGCTGGAGGCTTTATCCCGTCAGAAAGTAGTTATTGATGTTCCCGCTTCCGGCAAAATTATGTATTACCGGGCAGGAGACGAGACGGATTATCTGGTAAAGCTTGCTGAGGCTGCAAAATTACGTAAAGAAGGCATTCCCACCGTACTTTCCCCCGAAATCACCGAGAACGAGGAGGCAGACCAGTAATGAGTGAAGAAAGATATCTTACGTTTGCTCTGGGAAAGGGCAGACTTGCAAAAAAGACACTGGAACTTTTCGAGCAGATCGGTATTACCTGCGACGAAATGAAAGATAAAGACACCAGAAAACTGATATTTGTCAATGAAGAATACAAATTGCGCTTTTTCCTGGCTAAAAGCCCCGATGTTCCCACTTATGTCGAATACGGTGCTGCGGATATCGGTGTGGTCGGTAAAGATACGATTTTGGAAGAAAATCGTAATGTTTATGAAGTCCTGGATCTTGGTTTTGGCAAATGCCGTATGTGTGTCTGCGGTCCCTCTTCCGCAGGAGAACTTTTAAAGCATCATGAGAGGATCCGGGTAGCCAGCAAATACCCTAATATCGCCAGAGAATATTTTTACAATAAAAAGCATCAGACAGTAGACATTATCAAGTTAAATGGCTCTGTGGAGTTAGGTCCTCTGGTAGAGTTATCCGATGTCATCGTGGATATTGTGGAGACCGGTTCCACCTTAAAAGAAAACGGTTTGGAAGTTTTGGAAGAGGTATGTCCTTTGTCCGCCCGCATGATCGTCAATCCGGTAAGCATGCAGATGGAAGCCGACCGTATCCGCAAACTGGTGGGGGCAATCCGCGAGCAGTTAAAAATACAGTCGTAACCAGATTAATCAGAAAATAGAGCAGATAAATCACAGCATATTGATTAGGAGAGTACCGTTATGAGAATCGTAGCATTGGATAAAGAATCAAAACAGAGTATTTTGAACGACCTCTTAAAGAGAAGTCCGAATAACTACTCTCAGTACGAAAGCACCGTGAATCAGATCATTGACAGAGTTCGTGCCGAGGGTGACAGTGCTTTATTCGATTATACCCTGCAGTTCGATAAGTTTACTTTAACCGCAGAAAACATTCGTGTCACGAAGGAGGAGATTGCGGAGGCTTATACGCAGATGGATGAAAACCTGATCGATGTGATCCGTCAATCCGCAGAGAACATCCGCGCTTTTCACCAGAAGCAGCTTCGTAACAGCTGGTTCGATGCCAAGCCCGACGGTACAATCTTAGGTATGAAGATCACCGCCATTGAGAGGGCGGGTGTCTATGTTCCCGGTGGAAAAGCCGCTTATCCTTCCAGTGTATTGATGAATGTGATCCCTGCGAAAGTAGCCGGTGTAGATGAGATCATTATGACCACCCCTCCCGGAAAAGATGGAAAAGTCAATCCCGGGACTCTGGTAGCCGCAGATATTGCCGGTGTGGATACCATCTATAAGGTTGGCGGAGCACAGGCCATCGCAGCCATGGCTTTCGGCACAGAGTCTGTTCCAAAGGTAGACAAGATCACTGGCCCCGGTAACATCTTCGTAGCACTTGCCAAAAAAGCGGTGTACGGCTATGTCAGCATTGATTCCATTGCCGGCCCAAGTGAAATTCTGGTGCTGGCGGATGAGACCGCAACTCCCAGATATGTTGCGGCAGATCTTCTGTCCCAGGCAGAGCATGACGAACTTGCAAGTGCTATTCTGATCACGACTTCTAAGGAGCTTGCTGAGAAGGTATCTGAAGAGGTGGATGGTTTTGTGAAAGTACTGGAACGTGCGCCCATTATTCAGAAATCACTGGATAACTACGGATATATATTACTGGCTGAAAGTATGGAAGATGCCATTGATGCAGCAAATGCCATTGCTTCCGAGCACCTTGAGATCATTACGAAAAATCCTTTTGACACCATGACACGTATCCGCAACGCCGGTGCCATTTTCTTAGGAGAGTATGCTTCCGAGCCTTTAGGAGATTATTTTGCAGGTCCGAACCACATCCTGCCTACCAACGGTACCGCAAGATTTTTCTCACCGGTAAATGTAGATGATTTCATCAAGAAAACCAGTATCATTTCTTATTCCAGACAGGCTCTGGAGAAAGTACATAACGAGATCGAGACCTTTGCAAAAAGCGAAGGCTTGACCGCACACGCAAACAGTATTAAAGTGAGATTTGAAGATTAGGAGATACTATGGAACGAAAAGCATCTGTGAACCGAACAACAAAAGAGACCGATATTGCCATTACCCTGAATCTGGATGGCAGCGGAAAAGCAGATCTGTCTACCGGCATCGGATTTTTTGACCATATGCTGGATGGCTTTGCGAGACACGGCTTTTTTGATCTGAACTGCAAGGTAAAGGGAGACTTACAGGTGGATGGCCACCATACGGTGGAGGACACCGGTATCGTCTTAGGCGAAGCCATCAAAAAGGCAGTGGGAGATAAGAAAGGAATCAACCGTTACGGTTATTTTATCCTGCCCATGGATGAAGTGCTTGCCTTGTGTGCCATTGACTTAAGTGGTCGCCCTTATCTTAATTTTGAATGTGAATTCACGGTGCCCAAGGTAGGTGAACTGGATACCGAACTGGTGAAAGAATTTTTCTATGCTGTATCTTATAGTGCCGGAATGAATCTACATATCAAAATGTTGTCCTCCGGTAACAATCATCACATGATCGAGGCAATATTCAAGGCCTTTGCCAAAGCACTGGATCAGGCCGTTTCCTATAATCCGAAGGTAACGGATGTATTAAGTACCAAAGGAAGTCTGTAAAAAATACGTGCCTGTGGTCCGTACCCTGCAGGCATAGAAAACGTGAGGATTACTATGATCATCAAGAAATTTGTTCCCTGTATTTATTTATATCATGAGCATGCGGTAAGAAATCTTACGGATACCACCATCGTGGATACCGACCCGGTACGTCTGGCAGATTATTATTGTGAACACAATGCAGATGAATTGATCGTATTCGATATGTCCGAAGTAGACGCCGAGCATGAGGCAGCGTTGGACATCATCAAGGAAATCTGCGCCAAAGCGGAAGTGGATGTCATCGGTGCCGGCAATGTAAAGCGCATGGAGGACATTAAGAAATTACTTTATGCCGGATGTAAAAAAGCGGTTCTCGACTATGAGAAAGAGAGTAATATTGAGATCACGGAAGAAGTCTCCCTGAAATTTGGCAAGGAAAAGATACTGATCTCCTATAATGATCCCGCCGTTCTGGAATTACATAAAGATAAAATTGAAAAGTATATCTCTGCCATGATCCTGATGAATCCTCACCAGATCCGGGAGACGCAGAGTATTCTGTCCCTTCCCTTTTTTGTGCAGATCAATCAGGTAGCATTAAACAAGCTGTTAGAGATCTTCGCATATGAAAATGTATGTGGTGTCACCGGTAATACCATCAATGACAATGTGAAAGAAATCGTTGCCTTGAAGGATCTGTGCCGGGAAAATGATATTCCCATTGAATCCTTCCAGGCTGCTTACAAGTGGGAAGATTTCAAGAAAAACAGTGACGGCATGGTACCTGTTATCGTGCAGGATTACCGTACCCAGGAAGTTCTGATGATGGCTTACATGAATGAGGAAGCTTATGAACAGACTCTGAAGCTTGGTAAAATGACTTACTACAGCAGGAGCAGACAGGAACTATGGCTGAAGGGTCTCACCAGCGGACATTACCAGTATGTGAAGGAACTGGTGGCTGACTGTGATATGGACACAATCCTTGCTAAGGTATCACAGATCGGTGCTGCCTGTCATACCGGCAGCAAGAGCTGTTTCTTTAACGAGATCACAAAAAAGGATTACGAAGAAAGCAGCAACCCCTTACAGGTATTCGAGGAAGTATTCGATGTGATCAAGGATCGCAAGGTCCACCCCAAGGAGGGTTCCTATACCAATTACCTGTTCGACAAGGGCATTGACAAGATTCTCAAGAAACTGGGCGAGGAGGCGACTGAGATTGTGATCGCTGCCAAAAATCCCAACCCCAATGAGGTCAAATATGAGATCAGTGATTTCCTGTATCATATGATGGTCCTGATGGCAGAAAAAGATGTCACCTGGGAAGAAATCACTACAGAGCTTGCAAATCGTTAACCGCATTTTCCATCCAGGTCGCGATATATGTTCCGTAATCTACCTCCGTAACGTAAGACAGCACCTGATCCATGGACAGACCGGCAAAGCTTTTATTTTCCCGGTCCAGCAATATCACTGTAAGCAGTAATACTCCGGCCAGAGCAAGACGGATTCTGAAAGTCCCGGTATGAGAACAACCGGAACCACTGGATTCTTCCTGCTCCGGCCTTATTTCTGTCTGTCTGCGCATTTGCTGCAGCAGTTGTGCTGTATTCTTATCATCCAATGTTTCCAAAAATATCCCTCCCTACATGACCATGCTTTGCAGTTTATATTTATGTACCTTTTGGTACTGGCAGAACTGTTTTTTTTAAGGTATAATGATGTATTGAATAGTTATTAGCAACTTGAGAGAGATCATTATAATAATCATTTGAGGTAGTTATGAACGAAAAATTAGCATTAAGCGATGATATTCTGATGAAGATTGAAAAACCTGCCCGTTACATCGGCAACGAAGTAAACGCGGTGGTGAAGGACTTAAATAATATAGATGTCCGTTTTTGTATGTGCTTCCCCGATGTCTACGAGATCGGCATGTCCCATCTGGGCATTCAGATCCTGTACGGCATGCTCAACTCCTGGGACGATGTCTGGTGTGAGAGAGTCTATTCTCCCTGGGTGGATTTAGATGCCATCATGCGTAAGGAAAATATCCCTCTGTTTGCCCTGGAGAGCCAGGATCCGGTAAAGGATTTTGATTTTCTGGGAATCACCATCCAGTACGAAATGTGTTATACGAATATATTGCAGGTTCTGGATCTGGCGAAGATCCCGCTGCTTGCAAAGGAACGTGGGGATGATTGTCCCATTGTCATCGGTGGCGGTCCCTGCACCTATAATCCGGAACCCATTGCAGACTTTTTCGATATCTTCTATATTGGTGAAGGCGAGACCCAGTATCGTCCACTGATCGATCTGTATAAAAAGTGCAGAGAAGAGAAGGTGGGAAGAGAGGAATTCTTACGCCGTGCTGCGAAGCTGCCAGGTATGTATGTTCCCAGATTCTATGAGACCACCTATCACGAGGACGGCACCATTGCTTCCTTCCGGCCTACGGAAGAAGGGATTCCCGCTACGATCCGCAAGGAACTGGTGACGGATATGACCGACAGCTTTTATCCTATGAAGCCCGTGGTACCTTACATTAAGGTCACGCAGGACAGAGTGGTCTTAGAGATTCAGAGAGGCTGTATCCGCGGATGCCGTTTCTGCCAGGCTGGGCAGCTGTACCGTCCGGTCAGAGAGCGCGATGTGGAAGTATTGAAAAAATACGCCATGGAAATGCTGAAAAATACCGGTCACGAGGAGATCTCCTTAAGTTCCTTAAGCTCCAGTGATTATAGCAAACTGCCGGAGCTGATCGATTTCCTGATGGAAGAATGTGACAAGAGACATATCAATATCTCCCTGCCGTCCTTACGTATTGATGCCTTTTCCCTGGATGTCATGAGTAAGGTGCAGGATGTGAAAAAATCCAGTCTGACCTTTGCTCCGGAGGCCGGCAGCCAGAGACTGCGGGATGTCATCAATAAAGGACTCACTGAGGAAGTGATCCTTCAGGGTTCTGCGCTGGCTTTCGAGGGCGGCTGGACCAGAGTCAAGCTGTATTTCATGCTGGGACATCCCACCGAGACCGAGGAGGATATCCGCGGCATCGCCGAGCTGTCCAATAAGATCGCAGCCACTTTCTTCGATACGGTGCCAAAGGAGAAACGTGTCAACGGCAGAGTACAGATCGTTACCAGTACTTCCTTCTTCGTACCGAAGCCCTTTACACCATTCCAGTGGGCACCCCAGTGCACCAAGGAAGAATTCGTGGAAAAGGCGTATCTGACCAGAAAAGCCATCTCCGAGCAGTTGAACCAGAAGAGTATCAAGTACAACTGGCACGAAGCGGATGTCAGCGTCTTAGAAGGTGTGCTGGCCAGAGGCGACAGAAGATTGTCCCAGGTGCTTTTATATGTTTATCACAAGGGATGCTTCTACGATGCCTGGAGCGAATACTTTCACAATGATGTCTGGATGGAAGCCTTCGCTGCCTGCGGTCTGGATCCGGATTTCTATTCCCACAGAGAACGTCCTTTAGACGAGATCCTGCCCTGGGATTTCCTGAACTGCGGTGTCTCCCGTTCTTTCCTGGAGAGAGAATGGCAGAAGGCGAAAAACGAGACGATCTCACCGAACTGCAAACAGGCATGTCAGGGCTGCGGTGCCGCCAGATTCGGCTGCGGTATCTGCGTAGAGCCCAGAGACTGATCGTACGAGACACACCCTTATGGCACGTTATTGAATGTTGAAGAATAAGAAGAAAGGGAATTGCAGGTCTTTCAAGAAAGACCGCATAGAAATCTGACAGAAATTATGAAATTAAGAATTAAATTCAAAAAATACGGACCGGTACGTTTTATCGGTCATCTGGATGTAATGCGCTTTTTCCAGAAAGCCAATCGCAGAGCAGAACTGGACGTAGCCTATACCGGAGGCTTCAGCCCCCATCAGATCATGTCCTTTGCCGCACCCTTAGGCGTGGGACTGACCAGCAACGGAGAATATATGGATCTGGAGGTGCATTCCCTGACTTCCTGCGAGGATGTTAAGACACGGCTCAATGCCGCATCTGTACCCGGCATTGAGATCACTTCCGTGAAGATCCTGCCGGATAAGGCGGGCAATGCCATGGCAAGTGTGGCTGCCGCCGGATATACCGTAACCTTCCGGGAGGGCAGAGGTCCTCATTTTGATCTGGCACCTGCAGTGGAACGCTTCCTTAAAAAGGACGAGATCCTGATCACCAAGGAGACCAAAAAAGGCAGCCGGGAAATCAATTTAAAAGAAGGCATCTATGAGCTGAAAGCCGTGGATGGTAACAGCCTGTATCTGTTGGTAGATGCATCCAGCGCCGGCAATATCAAGCCCATTCAGGTAGTGGAGGCATTATTTGCGGAAAATGGAGACCCCCTCCCTGAGAATGCCCTTATGGTCAACAGAGAAGAGACCTATTTAAGAAGCGATGCCGGAGAACTGCTTCCCTTAGACGCCATCGGTTATGACAGCGAAGAAGCTTACAACGCGGCTTCCGGAGATACCGAATGAGCCGCAGTCTCACCGGCGGCAGACCGGCAAGAGAAAAAGAAATAAACGAGATCCGTAAGAGCACTGACTGTACTACCGGGAAAATGATCTTTACGAAGCTTCGGGATAAAAATGTGGCATTACTTGTGAACTCTGGCGGAATTGCCGCTGTGCGGGTGCTTCGTTCGAATGCCAGTAAGCTTGGCGGAATCTACCTTGGAAAAATACAGAATGTGGCGAAAAACATCGATGCCTGCTTCGTGGAGATTGCCCCCGGGGAACTATGCTTTCTGCCAATGCGGGAAGCAGGTACGGCATATCTAACCAACAGACAGCCGGACGGAAGCTTAAAAGCCGGAGATGAACTGGTGGTCATGGTCACCAGAGATGCCCAGAAGACAAAGCGGGCTTCCGTTACCACAGATCCTTCCCGGATGAAGCAACAGCTTGTTAAAAACGGAGCCACCCCTGAGAGCGCATCTGAAGCCCTTCAGAGCCTTTTAAATCAGGCAATCCATAAAGTATGCCTCACCTGTCTTCTTGCGCCTTCTGAAGCCATCTACGAGGCATTGGAACAGTTGGCAGATCCATCGGAATACAGTGAAGTCCTTACGGACGACCCTGAGATCTTCCACAAGCTTTCTGAAAGCAGTCATCCGCTTTTACAGCAGAAGAACCTCCGGTTGTATGATGATCCTGCCATTTCCCTGCGTCTTTTATATTCTCTCGAAAAGGGGATGGATGAGGCACTGGATACGAGAGTCTGGCTGAAATGCGGCGGATATCTGGTCATTGAGCCCACGGAAGCCATGACAGTCATCGATGTCAATTCCGGCAAAAATGAATCTAAGAAGATGGGAGAAGAGACCTATTATCAGGTCAATGCCGAAGCGGCAGAAGAGGTTGCAAGACAGTTGCGTCTGCGGAATCTGTCCGGTATCATTATTGTAGACTTCATCAATATAGCAGAAAAGGAAAATCGTCAAAAACTTTTGGAATACCTGAAAATGCTGACCGCACAGGATCCTCAGCATCCCCGGATCGTGGATATGACACCACTTGGTCTAGTGGAGATCACCCGTAAAAAGTCCCATCCCACCCTGGCAGAACAATGGAAAAAAATATGAGACCTTCTTAAACCAGTCAACACTCGTTTGGCTGGTTTTTTGTTATATTTCACAATTTTAGGAAACTCTTTTTGGTAAAAACGTTTCTTGAATATTCCCTGTTAAAATGCTACTCTTTTATCACAGGAAACGCGATTTTGTATTTGAGTTTCCAAAGAAGTACAGAAACAATTCTAATCTAAAGACGGAGGAAAACCTATGGATACCACAGATGCTCTGCAAAAAAACATTTTGGATGCCACCCTTCGTGTCTTCGATCGGAAAGGGCTGAAGTTCACGATGGATGACCTGGCAAAGGAACTTTCCATCAGCAAAAAAACCATCTACACCGTCTATGACGATAAGGAAGCATTGTTTCTTGCCATGGTAGATTATATTTTTGATTCGATCAAGGAAAGCGAGCAGATGATCCTGACGGATCCTGCGCTGGGAACCATCGAAAAGCTACAGCGCATCTTAGGCGTCCTGCCGGAAGGCTATCAGAATATTGACCTCAGAAAGCTCTATTCCCTCCGGGACAAATATCCTAAGATCTACCATAAAGTGGAGCTTCGCTTAGAGACCGGCTGGGAGCCTACGATCCAGCTGATCGAGACAGGCATGGCAGAGGGCAGTATCCGCCCGGTTCCCATCTGCCTGGTGAAAATGATGCTGGAAGCCTCCATTGAGCAGTTTTTCCAAAGAGATATCCTCGCACAGAATCATCTGACTTACGTGGACGCCTTAAACGAGGTCGTAAATATTCTCATGTACGGAATCACACAGAGGCAGTAAATACGCAGACAAAAAGGGAGATGAACTTATGACACATAGACTTTACTTAAACGACGACTGGCTGTTCACTGAACAGTTTGAGGACAGTTTAATGGCACCGGAATATCCTGAAAACACGCTGCAGCCGATACGTCTGCCGCATACCTGTAAGGAAACCCCGTTTCATTATTTTGACGAATCCCTCTACCAGATGGTCAGCGGATACAGGCGCCATCTCCTGATTCCAAAGGACTGGCAGGGAAAACGGATCCTGCTTACTTTTGAGGGAGCTGCCCATGACAGTACTGTATTTTGTAATGGGAAAAAGGTGGGCGAGCATCACTGCGGTTACACTGCATTTACTGTAGATTTAACAGACAATGTACTCTATGGACAGGATAATCTGCTCTGTGTCCGCTTAGACAGCAGAGAGAATTTAAACGTTCCGCCTTTTGGCTATGTGATCGATTATATGACCTATGGCGGTATCTACCGGGATGTCCGGTTGGAAGTAAAGGAAAAAGTCTCCCTTTCGGATATCTTCGTCCATACAGCGATAGATTTCAGATCGTCTCCCGTGACAGCGCAGATCACCTCTGAGATCACGCTTACGGAAAGTAATGGGAACGTGACCATCCGACAGTATTACATGCCGAAAAGTACCGCAGCCGGCCAGGGATCCTGGAATTTTTTGTGCGAACAAACCGTTTCTGCAGATACTAACTGTGACAAGGAGATTGCTCTTACGGCAGCAATTACCGATCCTCTGTTATGGGACACTGAAGAAGCCAATCTCTATATTTTAAAGACACAGCTATATCAGGACAATACGCTCCTGGATGAGACAGAGACCACGTTTGGTATCCGGGAAGCAGTATTTAAAAAGGACGGCTTTTATCTTAATGGCAGGAAGTTGCGGATCCGCGGTTTAAACCGCCACCAGAGCTACCCTTACGTGGGATATGCAATGCCGGAGAGTATGCAGAAGCTGGATGCGGATCTTCTGAAAAAGGAGCTGGGTTTAAATGCCGTAAGGACTTCCCATTATCCCCAGAGCCATTATTTTTTAGAGCGCTGTGATGAGCTTGGACTTTTAGTATTCACAGAATTCCCCGGCTGGCAGCATATCGGAGATGATGTCTGGAAAGCACAGGCGGTTGCAAATGCCGAAGACATGATCCGACAGTACCGTAATCATCCATCCATCATTTTATGGGGAATACGCATCAATGAGTCACCGGATGACGATGCTTTTTACGAAAAGACCAATGCCGTGGCACATAAGCTGGATCCATCAAGACCTACCGGTGGTGTCCGTGCCATGAAAAAAAGTCATCTGTTAGAAGATGTCTATACGTATAATGATTTTCTGCACGACGGTGAGATGCCCGGCTGTGATCCAAAGAAAAAAGTCACATCCGATATGGAGAAGCCTTATCTGATCAGTGAGTACAACGGGCATATGTATCCCACAAAGGCCTTTGACAACGAAGAGCGCCGCAGTGAGCATGCCATCCGCCACGCCAATGTACTGGATGCTGTGGCAGGTCAGTCCGATATCGCCGGAAGCTTCGGCTGGTGCATGTTCGACTACAACACCCACAAAGACTTCGGAAGCGGTGACCGGATCTGTTATCATGGTGTCATGGATATGTTCCGGAATCCGAAGCTGGCAGCAAATATCTATGCCTGTGAGCAGGAACAGACTCCTGTATTGGAGATCACTTCCTCCATGGATATCGGAGAGCATCCCGGCTGTAACCGCGGCAACATCTACATTCTGTCCAATGCAGACAGCGTGAAGATGTACAAAAACGACCGTTTTATCAAGGAATATCTGCCGGGAATGTCACCTTATAAGCACTTAAAGCACGGTCCCATCCTGATCGATGATTTTATCGGAGATTCTCTTGCACAGAACGAAAGATTCCGTCCGAAACATGCCAAGGAGATCACGGATGCCATGAATCTCGTAGCGCGAGGAAGCCTGAACCACATTCCAAAGAGATTATATCTTACGGCTTTAAAACTGCTTCTGATCTATCATATCGATTTTGCGGAAGTGACCAGACTGTATACGAAGTACATCGGTGACTGGGGCGGTACGGCTACCATATACCGGTTTGACGCTATCAAAGACGGCAAAGTCGTAAAATCCGTCACCAAAGAACCGGTTCGCGAAATCCGGCTGGAAGCAGAAGCGGATCATACCATTCTGACGGAACAGCACAGCTATGATGTGGCACTGGTGCGGATCCGTGCAGTGGATGACCATGGAAATGTGCTTCCCTTTTATCAGGAGCCGGTTCGTCTGATTACGGAAGGTGACATCTCCATCATCGGACCTGACACCATTGCTTTACAGGGAGGCATGGGTGGAACTTATGTTAAGAGTACGGGAAGATCCGGTCGGGGAGCTTTGCTGTTGCAGTCACAGACGGCAGGGGAAATACGGATACCTTTTCAGATTAAGATTTAATGAGCCTCAAGGAAAAACAAGTGGCTGCAAAGCAGACATTTGTTTTTCTGGGCTCATTAGCGAACGAATATCCTGCGAAGCAGGATGTAGAGTGCGATAGCACGAATTCGTGAGCTTATGATATAACGATTTAATGGTTTCATTTGAGAGAAAGATTTCAAAGGATTTCAAAGGATTTCAAAAGAAAGGATCAGGGTTACATTATGGGTTTAAGTGGAAAAGAAAAATTTTCTTATGGACTGGGTGCGGTAGGCAAGGATATGGTATACATGCTGTCTGCCAGCTATATTTTGTATTATTATCAGGATATTTTAGGCGTGAACGCCGTAGCCATGGGTATCATTCTGCTGGTTGCAAGAGTATTCGATGCGTTTAACGATCCCTTCATGGGTGTCATCGTGGCAAAGACCAGGACCAGATGGGGGAAGTTCCGCCCCTGGCTGATGATCGGCACAGTGACCAATGCCGTTGTTCTGTATCTGATGTTCTCGGCACCACCTGCACTGGATGGCAATGGACTGGTAGCTTATGCGGCAGTCACTTACATTCTCTGGGGCGTGACCTATACCATGATGGATATTCCCTTCTGGTCCATGATACCGGCATTTACTCACAGCGGAAAAGAACGTGAAGGATTGTCTACGCTGGGACGTTCCTGCGCCGGTGTCGGCTCTGCCATCATCACCGTGATCACCATGCTTTGTGTCAATGCCCTGGGCGGAGGAGAAGAGCGTGTCGGATTTTCCCGGTTCACCCTGATCATTGCTGTGCTGTTCGTGATATTTATTGCCATTACCTGTATTAATATCAAGGAAAAATCTACGGTAGATGTGGACGCACCTTCCATCGGTCAGATGTTCAAGGCGTTAATTCAGAACGATCAGGCGATGGCAGTGGTAATTACCATTGTACTGATCAACTGCGCGGTCTATACCACCTCCAACCTGGTAATTTATTTCTTCAAATACGATTTTGGCGGAGATACCTGGTATAATTCCTATACACTATTCAACACCTTCGGTGGAGCGGTACAGATTCTCGCCATGATGCTTCTGTTCCCGTTATTTCGTAAGTTTATGAGTACCATCCGGATCTTCTACGTCAGCTTTCTGATGGCAATTGCCGGATATGCTGTATTGCTTCTTTTATGTTTTACGAATATGAGTAATGTATTTTTACTATTCATTCCCGGCTTCTTAATCTTTGCCGCCAATGGCATGCTGACCGTACTGACCACCGTATTTTTAGCCAATACCGTAGATTACGGTCAATGGAAAAATCATCGCAGAGACGAGAGTGTCATTTTCTCCATGCAGACCTTCGTGGTAAAACTGGCTTCCGGTGTTGCTGCGTTAGTGGCTTCTCTGTGCCTGAACCTCTGCAACTTAAGCTCTGATACCAGCGATGCTGTGGCAGCTGCAGGAGCTTCCGGAAGCTCTGTGGTGGGACTTCGTATGACGATGACACTGTTCCCCATTCTGCTCCTTGTCATCGGTGTCATTTTCTTTCATAAGAAGTATCAGCTGACCGAGGAACGATTAAAAGAGATTCAGGAGGCTTAAAGCATGATTCAGATTGTAAAAGATTCCGATACAAGACCATGGTTCTTTTTACAGACAGCCCACACAACTTACGGAATGAGGGTCATGGAGACCGGACATTTAGAACATCTGTATTACGGGGAGCGGATCACTGTGGATTCACAGGATCCTTCCTCCTGTGCGCCCCTTGTCATACAGAGAGCTTTCGCTCCGGGAAACACCTGTACCTACGACAGGGAACATCCGCAGATCTCCATGGAAGATGTCTGCTTGGAGGTTGGTACGTTGGGAAAGGGAGATATCAGAGAACCTTTTCTGGAAGTCAGATTTGCCGACGGAAGTGTCACCTCTGACTTTACTTTTGATTCCTATGAAATTATTACTTTAAAGGAAAGAGAGCAGTGCCTGCAGGATTCCGGACTTCCTCACAGCTATTCGGAAGTGGGAACTGATTCCGCGGAATGCCTTCAGATTGTTTTGCAGGATGTTACGAATCATTTGGAGTTGCAGCTGTTTTATACCGTATTCGAAGAATGTGATGTCATTACCAGAAGCGCACGGTTGATCAATCATAGTGACGCATCTGTCACCTTGAATCGATGCCTCAGCGCACAATTAGATCTGACAGAGGATTATTCCATGATCACTCATTTCAGTGGTGCCTGGGCAAGAGAAATGCACAGAGAACAGATTTCCTTACGTTCCGGCAAATTTGTAAATGCTTCTTATACAGGAACCTCTTCGAACCGCTCGAATCCTTTTATGATCCTGGGACATAAGAACACCTGTGAGACTTTTGGCTCCTGTATCGGCTGCAATCTGATCTACAGTGGAAATCATTATGAAGCCCTTGAGAAAGACTCTTATGGGAAGCTACGCTTTGTAAGTGGGATCAATCCACAAAGTTTTTCCCGGGAGCTGACTCCGGAAGCGCACTTTGATACACCGGAGGCTGTTTTAAGTTATTCTTCGAAGGGGTATGGAAGACTCAGCCGACAGTTACATTCCTTTATCAGAGAGCATATTGTCCGAGGAGTGTGGAAGAGAAGACCTCGTCCGGTTCTGTTAAACAGCTGGGAAGCCTGTTATTTTAAGATTGATGAGAGAAAGCTGTTGCAGCTGGCAAAAGCGGGAGCAGATGTCGGCATCGAACTGTTCGTCATGGATGACGGGTGGTTTTCCGGGCGAAATGATGACACCTCCTCCCTGGGAGACTGGGAACCGGATCCGAAGAAGCTGCCCGGAGGAATTGCTTCCCTCAGTAAAAAAATCAAAGCCCTGGGGGTGGATTTCGGTCTCTGGGTAGAGCCGGAGATGATCAGTGAAAACAGCCGTCTCTATCAAGAGCATCCCGACTGGGCAATGATGATTCCGGAACATCCCCACTCTGAGGGGCGCAATCAGCGCCTTTTGGATCTGTGCAATCCCGAAGTACAGCAATATGTAATAGATTCCATGACGAAGGTATTTTCCTCCGGAGACATCCGTTATGTGAAGTGGGATATGAACCGTAATTTCAGTGATATTTATTCCCCTTATCTGCCTGCTGCGAAACAGGGAGAGACGGCACATCGTTATGTGCTGGGGCTTTATCACATTATGAATGAGCTGACCACACGTTTCCCTGAAATTTTGTTTGAAGGCTGCAGTTCAGGTGGAAATCGTTTTGATCTGGGAATATTAAGTTATTTCCCGCAGATCTGGGCGAGCGATAATACTGACGCACTGTGCCGTACCGGGATTCAGAACAGTTACAGCTATGGATATCCCTTATCGGTATTTACAGCACATGTGTCATCTTGTCCAAATCATCAGACCTTAAGGATCACGCCCCTTGAGACCCGTTTTCAGGTGGCTTCCTTCGGTGTCTTAGGATATGAATGTAATTTAAAGGATCTGTCCGGAAGTGATCTCAACGCAATCCGGGAGCAGATTGCACTTTATAAAAAATGGCGGGATGTTTTCCAGTTTGGATCCTTTTATCGTGGAGCAGAAAACGAAGCTTCCGACTCGGAAACCTTATCCTGGACCTGCGTGTCCCCGGATGGCAGAAGAGCAGTGGGGCTGTTCTTCCGGCGCCTGACAGTTCCGAACCAATCCCATGACTGGTATCGCCCGGTGGGGTTACTTCCGGATGTGAAATATCATTTCTACGGTAGGAATATCAAATACAATCTGAAAGACTTCGGAGACCTTGTGAACACCGTTTCTCCGATTCATATCAAGCAGGGATCTGCATTGCAGGAGATTCTTTCGCGATTTGTAAATATGGATGGGGAAAAAGAAGACCTGACTGCTTATGGAGATACCCTGATGCGTGCGGGAATTGCCCTGAAACCCGCTTTCGCCGGTACCGGATATAATTCCGACACCCGACTGTTCCCGGATTTTTCCTCCCGAATTTACTTTATGGAAGCAGTGGAATAAAATAATAATGCTTTTTTATGTACCGACCACTTTCGTTAGACCTGAAAACTAACGAGGGCGGTCGGTATTGTAATAATCAGAGAGAGATGATATTGTATATTATATAGATAGCTTAACAAATCGAAGTTTGTAAGGAACAGAAACTTTGAATTGTCAGACTGAAAAGAAACATTTAATATTGGAGGTGATATTCTTGAAGCGAGCAATTATTGGCGGGTTTATTTCGCTAATCGGAAGCATTTGGACATTGGCTGTTATTATATCTGCAAACAATTATCCTATCGACGGGTGGTCAACTCCACCTGGAAAACTTTTGATGCAGATAACAGAATCAAACCTTACCGTGTGATTTGGTGTTTCTATTGCAATGGTGGTTTTAGGGATTGTTTTAATGGCAATTGAGTATTTTAAGAAAGATAACTAAATTAGAATTTGATAAAGGAGTGATTGTATGAAAAAGATAGTATGTATAGTAATTTTGATTTTAGCAATTACAGGGTTATTGAATGGTATTAGTTATTTGATTTCAGGTATTAGTGCAAGAGGAATAGGTGGTGTAAATTATGGGAGGGTTATCTTTCCACTATTAGTTGGAGCTATTGCTGTTTATTTTTTAAAAAAGGAGAAGAAAAAATAGAAAAATTCCAGTTTATTGGGAAGGCGCAGAGAACGAAAAATCGAAATTTGTGGAGGTAAAGAGTGTATGAAAAAGGAACTGCGTATTCTGGTTATTTTAATTGCTGTGTTATTGGTAGGAACAGTAGGTTACTATTTCATGCCAAAGAAATTCGGTAAGAATGTAAATCCTTCTGAGGTAGACCATATAAATGTGTTCGATGGAAATACAGGAACTGGTTTTACTATCACTGATTCAGAAGATATCGAATATATAGTGGCGAATATTCAAGGTATTTCAATGAAAAGAGATGGCATTTCACTTGGAAGAATGGGATACAGTTTTAAAATTAGTTATATAAACAGCAACGATAAAGATATCATACCTGTATTTATTCTCAATAGTGATAATACAATTTGTAAAGATCCATTTTTCTATAGATGTGATGGAGGATTATGCTTTGATTACTTAAAAGCATGTGAAGAGAAATATAGAACTAATGTAACAGAATCTATAGAAGAAAAATAACTTATTGCTGATAAATGTTTTGATGGGGCGATGGTTTTTACATTGATAATAATGGTAATTATTTTATTGGTTTTGACACCTGTAGGAATTGTTGTAGATAAAAAGATTGAAGCTTATTTTGAAAATAAAAGAGAACCTTAAATTCTAGTTTGGAGAATTGAAAAAATGGAATTTACCTATTAGGACATATAAACTGTTGACAATAAAGCTCCTATATAGTATGTTTTTGGTAAACTACTATATAGGAGCTTTTGTATGGAAATGAATGGAGGATTTCTTGTCACCAAAATAAAACAGCTTGGAGACCGGATTTTCGAGAAGATTCTCAGTGAAAAGAATATTGATGCGTTTAATGGAGCCCAGGGGCGTATTCTTTATGTGCTGTGGCAGGAGGATGGTATCTCAATCAGGTCACTCTCGACTAAATGCGGATTAGCGATAACATCTCTTACTACGATGCTGGAAAGAATGGAAAATCAAGGGCTGATAAGCCGTGTTCAGTCTGAAACGGATAAAAGGAAAACACTCCTGTTTCTGACTGAGAAAGCATATGCCTTAAAGGGTGAGTACGATTCTGTATCTGATGAGATGGGCAGTATTTACTACAAAGATTTTTCAGAGGAAGAAATTACCTGGTTTGAGGAATGCCTCGACCGCATCAGAAAGAATCTTGAGGAGTGGCAGAAGTCATGAGTATTTGTATCAAAGATCAGATTCAGAACATGAATATTGTCATCGGCTGCACAGTGGGGTGTACATATTGCTATGCCCGCAACAACGTGAAACGCTGGCATATGATTGATGACTTCGCTAACCCTGAATTCTTTCCGGGTAAGCTCAAGATGATGGAAAAGAAACGTCCGCAGAACTTTCTTCTTACCGGGATGAGCGATCTCTCCGGATGGAAGCCGGAATGGAGAGACGAGGTACTTGCAAAGATCCGTGAAAATCCGCAGCATCAGTTCCTGTTCCTTACCAAGCGACCTGATTTGCTGGATTTTGATACCGATCTGGAAAACGCATGGTTTGGCGTTACGGTGACGAGGAAAGCAGAACTGTGGCGTATCGACGCCCTTCGGAAAAACGTCAGAGCAAAACATTACCATGTTACCTTTGAGCCGTTATTCGACGATCCCGGCACAGTTGACCTTTCCGGAATCAATTGGATCGTTGTCGGCACCATGACCGGAGCTCAGAACAGGAAGATTCATACGGAGCCGGAATGGGCATGGTCTCTGGCGGACCAGGCACATAAGCTCGGCATTCCGGTGTTTATGAAGGAAGACCTTGTCCCTATCATAGGGGATGAAAATATGATTCAGGAAATGCCGGAAGAATTTAATAAAGTGTTAGAGGTACAGAAATCATGGAAGAAGTAATAAATGGAATCCTCATTCGTGAGGTGGAAACAAAGAACATCATGACTAAGTCTAGTCTGCCGGTAGGCGGTTACTCGGTCAATCCCTATGTGGGCTGTACACATGCCTGCAAGTATTGCTATGCTTCTTTTATGAAGCGCTTTACCGGGCACAAGGAGGAATGGGGCACTTTCCTTGATGTGAAGCATTGGCCGGAAATTAAAAATCCGAAGAAATATGCCGGACAGCGGGTGGTCATCGGTTCTGTGACAGATGGCTACAATCCACAGGAGGAGCAATTCGGGAATACCAGAAAACTTCTGGAGCAGCTGATCGGCAGTGACGCAGATATTCTGATCTGCACAAAGTCTGATCTTGTGGTACGGGATATTGATCTGCTGAAAAAGCTTGGACGAGTGACCGTTTCATGGTCGATCAACACACTGGATGAAAATTTCAAGAACGATATGGACTCTGCTTCAAGCATTGAGCGTCGTATCGCTGCTATGAAGCAGGTATATGAAGCAGGGATCCGTACAGTCTGTTTCGTATCCCCGGTATTTCCCGGTATCACGGACTTTGAAGCGATCTTTGAGCGGGTAAAGGATCAGTGCGATCTGTTCTGGCTCGAAAATCTCAATCTTCGAGGCGGTTTCAAAAAGACAATTATGGATTATATCGCCGGAAAATATCCTGATCTTATACCACTTTACGACGAGATCTATAACAAGCATAACCGTAGCTACTTTGAAGCACTTGAAGTAAAAGCTGAGAAAATGGCTAAAAAGTATGATTGTGCCTTTGTGGATAATGAAATGCCTTATGGCAGAGTCCCGCAGGGGCATCCGGTGATCGTAGATTATTTCTATCATGAGGAAATCCGTGGGACAGAGAATACCGGAAAAAGAAATCGCTAAATTCCAGTTTTTGAAACTGAGAAATCGGGATTTGTGGAGGATGATATGGATATTGAATTTAGAAAGTTTACTGATTACAATAGGGGTATTATGTACGAAATTCTTAAAGACGCATATTCATTTGATGAAAGATGCGCTATTTGTTGGGACGAAAATTGGAAACAATCGGATGCATTTTTCTTTGATAATCCAGATATTGCTGACAAATATGGATTTATAACTTGTTATAAAGGCGAACCTATAGGATTCATATGTTGGGACCCGAGAAACAGACCTGAATATGTAGAAATAGGACATAATGGTATAAAAACAAAATATAAAGGAAAAGGATTTGGGAAAGCTCAGTTAAGTGAGGCTGTTCGACGAATAAAAGAATATGAAGGATTAAAGGAGATACGAGTGTGGACAAATAGTAATCTAATAGCACCGAAAAATTACGAAAGTGTAGGATTTGTTTTATATGATAAAAAAGAAAATAATGATGAGGCAGCTTTTTCGGGAGATTACTTATATTATAAAATTCAGTTGTAGGAATACTAAGGAAGTGTGAGTTAACTTCAAGTTTGGAGAATTGAGAAAATCGATACTTGTAGATGGAGGTAATCAAAATGAAGGAATATCAATATTTGATTGGAAAGATTATTGTCGCAATGGCAATTATAGTTGCCGCAATCATTATAGCGCAGGCTATTGGTGGAGCTGGAGAAAGTATCCGTAGTGGCTTGTTTCAATTAGGGGATGCTCTTCGATAAATTCAAGTTTGTCGAGGAGTTGCCAGGTCAGGTGTCAAATAGATGAGGATGCAGAACCAACTATGCGCAAAAGACAAGTTTAACGAATAGTTCTATAAAAAAAGACTCTGCAACGATTCTTAAAGCTTGTTTTGGCTGTTTTAGCAGATTTCCGTGGAATCCAGCAATATGGTGAATGGGCCGTCATTTAGCAGGGACACTTTCATATCAGCTCCAAAGATTCCTTTTTCTACTTTGGGAATGTCTTCACGGCATTTACTTATGATATATTCGTACAGTTCATTCGCCATATCCGGTTTACCGGCGTTGATAAAGGACGGACGATTTCCTTTTTTGCAATCTGCGTACAGTGTAAATTGTGATACCAGCAACAATTCACCGCCCACAGCATGCAGATCCAGATTGGTCTTGCCCTGGGCATCTTCAAAGATCCGCAGACCAAGAAGCTTTTTAATCATTTTATCGGCAATTTCCCTGGTGTCTGTCTCAGCCACACCGATCAGCACCAGAAAGCCTTTGCCGATGCTGCCGGTTACCTCACCGTCTACCTTTACCTCTGCATGCTGTACCCGCTGTATTACAAATCGCATCTGTCTACTTCTCTCCTACGTTTTTCTCTTCTTGATCTTTTTTATTCTGTTCGAAATCAACTTGATCTTTGATCTCATGATCCCTTTGCAGCCTGGAATCCAGCTGATGGAATCCTTCCTCATCAATATTCTTCAGATATGAGTACTTTACAGTCTCTACCGGCAGATCCTTTTTCCGAAGGAAGGTATTGACTACTGCCTTAATCGCCGCATAAATTACCGCAAAAATGGGCACACCGACGATCATACCAAGGATTCCAAATAATCCTCCGAATACCGTGATCGCAAAAATAACCCAAAATCCCGTAAGTCCTGTGGAATTGCCAAGGATCTTAGGGCCTAAGAAATTCCCGTCAAACTGCTGTAATACCAGAATAAACAGTACAAAATAAACACAGTTTAGCGGATGCATCGGGTCGACCACCAGGATCAGAATAGCACTGGGAATCGCTCCAAGATAAGGACCGAAGAAAGGAATAATATTCGTTACACCTACGATTACACTGACCAGAGCTGCATAAGGAGTCTGAAGTAAGGTGGTTCCGATAAAGCAGAGACATCCGATAATAAAGGAATCTACGATTTTACCACCAATGAATCCGATAAAAGTATTGTGAGTAAAACGAAAACTTTTGATCAGTCGGTTGGCGGACTTCTGTTCAAAGAAAGCATATGCCATTTTCTTTGCCTGTCCGGCAAACTTTTCCTTGCTTGCCAGAACATAAATAGAAATAACAAATCCTATAATAAAATCCCACAGACCTTTCAGAATATTTATCACACTTAAGGATACTGTCATGATCACCTGACTGGTCTTGGTCAATACTGTATCATTTAACCAATTCTCCAGCTCTACGGAATATTTATCAATCAGAAAAGTAATCTGACTGCCCAATTCCGGATTATCATCCATGATCTTACTGATCCATTTTGTAAAATTGCTGATATAGGTATCAAAATTAGATGCAATGTTTACAATACTGGGAACAATCTGAGAAAGCATCATGGCAACCAGACTGTAGATCAGGGCAATAAACAAAAATGCGGTGATCAGAATGCCGATTCCACGGACAATGGAATTGCGCTTCTTATTTTCCTTCACCTTCAGCTTCCGGCACAAAGGGAATAACAGCTTTGTCTCTATATAATTCAATACCGGAGTCAACAGATATGCCGTCACCAGACCATATAACACGGGCATAAGAATTCCTGTGATCGTATGGAATCCTGCTTTGATACTGTTTCCATGGAATAACAGATAATAGAAACAGATACTGGCTGCAATGGTCAAAAATGCGGTCAGCCCCCAGCGAAAATACTTATTGTTTTTTAAGTCGTATTTCATTCAACTACACCTTTCTTCATAAAATCTTATCCCTTTTAATATACTATGGTTTTGCACTCACCACAAGAAGAAATCTGTCGTTTTTGTTGAAAAAGAATTCCCGGCAGTATAAAATAGATACCAGTAAAAGAATGGAGTTAACAATGACATTACAAAAAGTATTGAGCCGTGTCAGACAGGCTGTGGATGATTATCATATGATCGAAGAAGGTGACCGGATCGCCGTGGGAATCTCCGGCGGCAAGGATAGTCTTACTCTCCTGCTGGCTTTAAATGAACTCAGCAAATTTTATCCGAAGCATTTTACGCTTATTGCAGTAACAGTCGATCTTGGATTTCTCAATCTGAATTTGGATGAAATCCGTACTCTTTGTGCTGACAGAAACATCCCTTATACTATAGTGGATACTTCTATTGCCCAAATCGTATTTGAAGATCGTAAGGAAGACAATCCCTGTTCCCTATGTGCCAAAATGCGAAAAGGTGCTCTGAACGATGCCATCAAGGCGGCTGGATGTAACAAGATTGCATACGCACACCATGAAGATGACGTGGTGGAGACTATGATGCTGTCCCTCTTCTATGAGGGTCGTCTGCATACATTCTCTCCGGTAACTCATCTGGATAAAACAGACTTGACCGTGATAAGACCTCTGATCTACATGAGGGAATCGGAAGTCATCGGCTTTGTGCACAAATATCAGATTCCTGTCGTAAAAAGTCCCTGTCCCGCCGACGGACATACCAGGCGAGAATATGTCAAAGAACTGCTTGGGAAGCTTAACAGAGAGAATCCAGGTGTCAAGGATCGTATATTTACGGCAATTCAAAAAGGAAATATGGAAGGATGGACCGATTACTTTGGCAGTCATTAAAGAAGAAAATTACCACGATGAACAAAATAAGAACAATATTCTGAAGCTTCGTAAGGTACTGGATACGCTTCCACCGTTCTGCAGGGATTTCTTTCGTGGGATTGAACCCTATACATCCACCAGAACCAGGCTTGCCTACGCTTATGACATTCGTCTCTTTTTTGAATTTCTTCATGAGACGAACAGCTTTTGTAAAAAAAGAGAGATTACCGAGCTGCCTTTGTCCGTTCTGGATATGGTACAACGGACGGATATCGAAGAATATCTGGACTATATGAGCCTGTATCAGAAGGACGGAAAAGATATCACCAACGAGGAACGCGGCAAGGCAAGAAAACTTGCCGCTCTTCGGAGTTTCTATAATTACTATTTTCAGAGTGAACGCATTGAGAAAAATACCGCGGCACTGGTTCCTCTGCCGAAACGCCACGAAAAAGAGATCATCCGGTTAGAGCCCAACGAAGTGGCGATTCTGCTGGATCAGGTGGAGGACGGCACCAAGCTGACCAAAAAGGAACTGGAATATCATAAGAAAACCAAGCTCCGCGATGTGGCACTTCTGACCCTTTTATTGGGAACCGGTATTCGTGTATCGGAATGTGTGGGACTGGATATTAACGATGTGGATTTCGATAACGGTGGCATCAAGATCCGGAGAAAAGGTGGGTATGAGGCAATCGTCTACTTCGGAGATGAAGTAGAAACCGCTCTGCTCGACTATCTGGAACAGCGGGAACATATCATCGCCGCGGAGGGACATGAAAATGCATTGTTTTTGTCCTTACAGAATCGTCGTATGGCAGTCCGTTCCGTAGAGAATCTGGTAAAAAAATACGCTTCCCGCGTTACCACCCTGAAGAAAATCACGCCCCACAAACTACGCAGTACATACGGTACCGAACTATATAAAGAGACCGGCGATATCTATCTGGTAGCGGATGTTCTGGGACATAAGGATGTCAATACCACAAGAAAACACTACGCAGCGTTGGAAGAACAACGCCGTAAGCAGGCAGCTAATGCCTTTCACCTGCGGGAACACTCTGACAGACATTCGGAGCATCCGGACAACTAATAACCGTGTGAAAAATAAGCTATCATGCTTTTTTTCACACTAATTACTTCACAAAATCATAGGAATAATAGGGTACGATCAGTGTCTGTCCGGCACGGATGCTATCCTCTTCCGTCAGATGATTGATACTCTGTACTTCTGCAATATATTCTTTCTTATTCTTATATTCATCATAATCGATGTAATCATCGGACAGATCCCACAAGGTCTCTCCGTAGGCAACGGTTACCTGTGTATAATATTTGAACTTCAGCTGATCTTCCCCAGAGCTTGCCAGGGAACGGATTCCGTGATAGGACACTGCACAGAATGCAATCACACAGATGGTAGCAAGCATGGTAACTATTCTGCGCTGCAGCTGACGTCTCCGTCTCAGCTGTCTCTTATATATTCTTAACTCTCTGTCTGTCATATAGTATACACTCTTCTGTACTCTCATAACGCATTTCACCTCATATAAGAAAACGTGTTCGGGAACATTTGTTCTTTATGTTTGTATTATATCGAACATGTATTCTGATGTCAAGTCAAAAATCGAACATATTTTTGGAATATATGTTTGCTTTTTAATTTTTGCTATGCTATAATCATTATATAAATTAACAACAAGAACCAGCATTTATCGGAGGTCATTTATGGGTTATGGAAAGATCACTGCCAAGCAGCAGGAAATATTAGATTATATCAAGGATGAAATTTTGAAGAGAGGTTATCCCCCTACCGTCCGTGAAATCTGTGAGACGGTGAATCTAAAGTCTACTTCTTCCGTGCATTCTCATTTAGAGACTCTGGAGAAGAACGGCTACATCCGCAGAGACCCGACCAAGCCCCGTGCCATTGAGATCTGTGATGACAGTTTCCAGATGGTACGTACCGAGATGGTAAGCCTCCCTGTCATCGGCAATGTTGCTGCCGGACAGCCGATCCTCGCTGAGGAGAATATTCAGGACTACTTCCCCGTTCCCGCCGATGTAGTTCCCAAGGGAGAATCCTTCATTCTGAATGTTCGTGGAGAATCCATGATCAATGCCGGTATTTTTAACGGCGACCGTGTCTTCGTACATGCTCAGAACACAGCACATAACGGCGAGATTGTCGTAGCTTTGATTGATGATTCCGCTACGGTCAAGACATTCTACAAGGAGAAGGGACATATCCGTCTCCAGCCGGAGAACGACACCATGGATCCCATCATCGTCGATGACTGCCAGATCCTTGGCACTGTGTTCGGTGTATTCCGCTTTTACAGATAGCAAAACAGCCTGCAGCGTGATTTGCTGCAGGCTGTTTTTAACTATATTTTACATTTAGTTCTCTGGGAATCTTACCTTCATATAAGAAATGATCTCATCTACGCATCTCTCATATCCCAGCTTAGAGCTGTCCAGACACAGATCGTAATTTCTTGCATCTGTCCATTCCCGTCCGGTATGATACTTATAGTACTCCGCACGGTGCTTATCCGTCTTGTTGATAAAGCGCTCCAATTCCTTCGGGCTCATGCTATGCTTCTTCGCTGCGCCTTCCAGACAATATTCCTTCGGGGCATGAATAAATACGCTGAGGACATTTGGGTAATCCTTCAACACATAATCCGCACAACGACCGATAATGACGCAGGATTCCTCCTTTGCCAGGTCACGGATGATCTTCGCCTGATAGTTAAACAGGTTATTTGTAGATGTGAAATCATCGCTTTCCGGAGGGATCAGTTCTCCGTGATATTCTTTTCTGGCAATATGGAACAGACTGGTGTTTTTCACTTTTTCGTCCGCATTCACGAACAGAGCCTCATTGATTCCGCTGTCATCGCTGGCAAGCTTCATCAGCTCTTTGTCATAATAATGGACATTCAGCTTCTTTGCCAGCATCTCGCCAATGGTTCTTCCTCCGCTTCCATACTGTCTTGCAATGGTAATAACTACATTATTCATCCCAATCACCATACCTTTCTGTCTCTGCTGCTTCCACCCGCAGCGACTTACATCAAGGGTTATTCACCCAGATATGCTTTCTTAATGGAATCATTATTCAGAAGGTCACTTGCTTTGCCCTCCAGAACGATCTTACCGGTCTCTAATACATACGCTCTGTCTGCGATGGACAATGCCTTCTTCGCATTCTGCTCTACTAACAGAACCGTAGTACCGCTCTTGCTTACCTCCTGGATAATATCAAAGATCTCATTTACGAAGATCGGAGACAATCCCATGGACGGTTCATCCATTAAAATGATCTTGGGATGAGACATCAAGGCTCTGCCCATTGCCAGCATCTGCTGTTCGCCACCGCTTAAGGTTCCTGCCATCTGGTTCTGACGTTCTTTTAAACGGGGAAAACGATCAAATACTGTCTCTAAGGTCTGAGCGATCTCTTCTTTATCTTTTCTAGTGTAAGCACCCATCATCAGATTCTGTAATACGGAAAGCTGTGCAAATACTCGTCTTCCCTCCGGTACATGCGCCATACCCATGGATACGATCTTGTGCCCGGGGATCTTAACCAGATCCTGACCTTCAAAAGTAATGGAACCTTCCTTCGGTGTCAACAGTCCGGATACGGTGTGCAGAATCGTCGTCTTACCGGCACCGTTGGCGCCGATCAGTGCAATGACCTCACCCTCATTTACATGGAAGGACACACCCTTTATGGCCTGTATCATGCCGTAATATACTTTGATATCATTTACTTCTAACATTGCCATAGCCATCTATCCTCCTATTCGCCCAGATAAGCCTTGATGACTTCCGGATTGTTCAGCACATCACTGGTCTTACCCTGACACAGCACACGGCCGAAATTCAACACCGTAAGTTCCTCACAGATTCCGCTTACCAGTTTCATGTCATGCTCGATCAGAAGGATCGTCATATCAAAATGCTCTCTGACAAAACGAATGGTATCCATCAGTTCCTGCGTCTCGTTGGGATTCATGCCTGCAGCAGGCTCATCTAACAGAAGAAGCTTCGGTTTGGTAGCCAGTGCTCTGGCAATCTCTAACTTTCTCTGTTTACCGTAGGGAAGATTATCAGCCAGTGTATCTGCTTCCGCTTCCAGTCCGAATACTTTCAGAAGTTCCATGGCTTCCTCCGTCATCTGCTTTTCTACTTTATAATATTTGGGCAGACGTAAAATTCCGGTAATGGTACTGTAACCCATGTGGTTGTGTAGTCCTACTTTTACATTATCGATTACGGACAGATCCTTGAAAAGCCGGATATTCTGGAAGGTTCTTGCGATACCTGCCTGATTGATGTCGATGGTCTTTTTGCCGGTGATATCCTTGCCATCCAGGGTAATAATTCCCTCTGTGGGTTTATATACGCCGGTCAGCAGATTAAATACGGTGGTTTTTCCGGCACCATTGGGACCGATCAGTCCATACAGTTCACCTTTTTCAATACTGATATTAAAATCATCTACCGCACGAAGTCCGCCAAAAGAAATGCCTAATTTTTTCGCCTCTAATAATGCCATGATTATTCAGCCTCCTTTTTCACAGACTTCTTACTCTTAAATCCGGCTGCTACTTTCTCTCTCCATTCAATACACTTCGGAGCCCAGTTAAACAGCATCATAACGATCAGTACGATGGAATAGATCAACATACGATAATCGTTCAGTCCACGTAAAAGTTCCGGCAATAACGTCAGAATTACAGAAGCAATAATGGAACCGCGGATGTTACCGATACCGCCCAGTACAACGAACACCAAAATCATAATAGACATATTGTATCCGAAGTTCTTAGGCAGTGCTGTCAGGGTAGACAGATTGTGTGCATACAATACTCCTGCCACGCCTGCAAGAGCTGCGGAGATAGAGAAAGCCATCAGCTTATATTTGGTAATATGAATTCCCACGGATTCCGCTGCAATGGTATTATCACGAATAGCCATGATCGCACGACCGTCTCTGGAATGGATCAGGTTCAATACAATGAACAGTGTAACCAGTAATAATACAATACCAATGGTAAAATTGGAGTCATGAGGGGTTCCGGTGATACCCTGCGCACCTTTAATAATGACCTGCCCATCCTCTGCCATATTCAGATCCATAGTGTTGGTAAAGGAAATGTGGAAACCATTCTCATCCAGTCCCACAAACAGAATATTGACCAGATTCTTAATGATCTCGCCAAATGCCAGCGTTACGATGGCAAGATAGTCACCCTTCAGGCGAAGTACGGGAATGCCGATCAGCAGGCCGAAAATACCCGCAAATGCTGCGCCGATCAATAACGCGACGAAAAAGCGAAGCCCGGAAGGCATTGCGGTATTTTCCATGACTTTGGAGAAAAAGGCACTGGTAAAGGCACCGATACACATAAATCCGGCATGACCGAGGCTCAACTCTCCCAGGATGCCTACCGTAAGGTTCAGAGATACCGCCAGAATCGCATAAGTACACAGAGGAACCAATAAGCCCTGAAGCAGACTGCTTACCACTCCTGCAGATACAAGGATCTGCATGATCACATAGGCTGCGATCACCATTCCGTAAGTAATAAGGTTATCACGGAAGGTTTTATTCATTTTCTTATTTGATAATTTCTTCATATTATACACCTGCCTCTTCCCTTATACTTTTTCCTGAATATTTTTGCCAAACAGTCCGGCAGGTCTTACCAAAAGTACAACAATCAATACTGCAAATACAATGGCGTCTGCCATCTGGGAAGATATGTAGGCTTTGCCGAAGATTTCAATAATACCGAGCAGGATACCGCCGACCAAGGCGCCGGGGATGGAGCCGATACCACCGAATACAGCAGCTACGAAAGCTTTGATACCCGGCATGGAACCGGTATAAGGTGTCAGGGAAGGATATGCGGAACATAGCAGCACGCCTGCCACTGCAGCCAGACCGGATCCGATTGCAAAGGTAAGTGCAATGGTTCCGTCCACATTAATTCCCATCAGCTGTGCTGCTCCCTTATCCTCGGATACTGCCAGCATAGCCTGACCTGCTTTCGTCTTATTAATAAATAGCATCAGACCGGCCATAATGATCAGACAGGAAACAATCGTTACGATCGTCTCACCAGTAATATTGATCTGTCCGTCTGCCAGCTTCAGCGCCGGAACAGATACTACAGAGGTAAATGCCTTCGCATTGGCACCAAAGATCAAAAGTGCCACATTCTGCAGCAGATAGCTGACACCAATGGCAGTGATCAGTACCGCCAAAGGGGAGGTTGCCTTTCTCAAAGGCTTGTAGGCTACCTTTTCAATAGCCATTCCAAGCAGAGTACAAGCAACAACAGCTGCCAGAACACCAATCACAGGAGAAAGCCCCATGGTACTGCACATTGTATAAGTAATAAATGCACCGACCATAATAACATCACCATGTGCGAAATTCAGCATTTTAGCAATACCATATACCATGGTATAACCTAATGCGATCAGCGCATAGACACTTCCAAGGCTGATACCGTTGATCAGATAACTGATAAAACTCATGTGAACTACCTCCATTCATGCGAATGCACAAATTATCATCTAAAATAAAGTATAACAGAACATACCGGGAAAAACAACTGCTCCCCTATTATTGCAAAGTATTTGACATTAAGTAAAGAGGGCTACCCTGCGGTAACCCTCTTTGGAAACTTTGTCAGCAAAATTACATAGCCTTGTAAGCACCATTCTCGATCACAACAGCCTTAGGAGCCTTGTTAGCCTCACCGTCTGCGGTCCAGGTCATGCCGCTACCGGTCAGACCATCTACAGTGATCTCTGTCATGGCAGCCTTCATAGCATCACAAATATCAGAAACACTCATATCAGGAGTAACACCGCTCTTCTCGATAGCAGCCTTGATCACATAGATAGCATCATAGCTGTCTGCTGCGAACTGGTTGGGAGTATCACCGTATTTTTCCTTATACTTAGTTACGAAAGACTGGGTCAGATCATCGGTTGCATCAGCTGCGAAAGGAGTTAACAGCATAACGCCTTCGGTCAGAGATACATCAAAGTTATCTACACCACCGAGAATACCATCCATACCGTCACATGAGAACCACTTGGGAGCATAACCCATAGCAGCTGCCTGTGTCAGGATAAGTG
The DNA here is from genome assembly GCF_014337175.1 of Simiaoa sunii. Taxonomy (GTDB): domain Bacteria; phylum Bacillota; class Clostridia; order Lachnospirales; family Lachnospiraceae; genus Acetatifactor; species Acetatifactor intestinalis. The sequence continues at coordinate 1,801,093 of NZ_CP060633.1, forward strand.
CGGATTCCTGATAATAAATGGGAAGGAATACCATGTCTGCTCCGGCATCCTTTGCCTTCTGTAATTGTACGGAGAAATCCGTCTTGTTATCAGCGGTAAAAGCTTCTGCTGCTACGATTTCAAACGGCTGATTCTCAGCTTCTTTTGCAAACTTCTCGTAAATACCGGAAGAATATACATCGGAGCTGTCATAAATAACGGCAATCTTCTCAGCCAGACCGTTCTCACCAATATACTGTGCGGATGCAAGACCCTGGTTAGGATCGGAGAAGCATACGCGGAAGTTGTTATCATACTGAACACATTCTACTGCAGAACCGGAAGGAGTAATCTGGAACATATTGTCTTCTTTGGTCTTGTCGGTAACTGCAATACATGCACCACTGGTGGTAGAACCATCAATGATCTGAGCGCCCCAGTCCTTTAATGCATTATAAGCATTTACGGATTTCTCAGCATCTGCCTCGTCATCCTGGAACTTGAATTCAACCTGATAACCGTTGATACCGCCTGCTGCATTGATCTCTTCTACTGCAATCTCTGCACCGTGCTGTACAGCCAGTCCATAAACTGCTGCGCCACCGGTAGTAGGTCCGATACCACCGATCTTAAATACGCTGCCGGATGCTGCACTGTCGGATGCTGCTGCACTCTCAGTTGCTGCATTTGTACCGGTTGCTGCAGAACCATTGTCTGTATTACCACAGCCAGCCATAGTCATTACCATAGCAGATGCTACGGCAACACTTAAAAACTTGTTAAATTTCTTCATAATATCTTCCTCCTTTTTAACAATGTATACAAATATACAATGTATAATTGTTATTTTTGTATATTACTCGCTTCTATTTCCTTTGTCAATGGATTTTATTTTCTAATTTGATGTTTTTTGACATTAAAATAGATCAATCAAATCATATTTTAATATAAATATAGTATATTTTTTATTCCGGGGGAAAGACTATCTACGAAACAATCATTTAATAGAAACTTCAAAAAATGCCTGTATGGATTTTGCAACAGCAAATTTCATACAGACAGGATAAGGAGATTTTATGGGTAATAAATATTTGGACGGAACCGCTCTCACCATTGCCATAATCGGTGCCGTGAACTGGGGACTGATCGGACTTTTCCGCTTTGATCTTGTAGCCTTCCTGTTCGGTGACATGTCCTGGCTTTCCAGAATTGTATATGTGCTGGTGGGAATCAGCGGGCTCTATCTCGTCAGCTTCTTTCTCCATCTGGGAGACGACGAAGCTTAAAGTTCCTCTACGGGAATCTGTACGCCATCTCTCCAGATACGTTCCAGATCATAGAGCAGACGGTTTTCCTTGTCAAAGACATGTACGATCACGTCGCCAAAGTCTAACAGTACCCAGTTGGCTGTCTCATAGCCTTCGGTCTGTCTGGCAGGGAAACCGGCTCTTCCCATTTTCTCTTCCACATTATCGCATAATGCCTGAATCTGACTGGAATTATTACCACCGGCAATAATAAAATAATCTGCGATCACAGATACATTACTGATGTCTATTACTTTAATATCTTCTGCTTTTTTATCATCTAATGCTTCTACGGCAAGCTTTGCCATTTTTCTGGATTCTTCGCTCATGCTTACTCCTCACACTTTCTATTTTATTGATTCATTCTTCTTATAATAGTTATAGGTTTCTTCTGTCATGGGATCCATCTCACCGTCTCCCGATTTCAGGTATTCCAGCGTATCCTCTAAAATCTTCGTCACGGCAGCATCCAGATCCGTAAATGCCAGGTGGCGGATCTGGGTAAGGTTCGGTGCCTGCTTTCGACCCGGTTCAATATAATCTGCAGTAAAAATGATCTGCTCCAGAAGAGTCATGCCCGGACGCCCTGTAGTATGATACAAAATTGCACTTAAGATCTCAGGATCTTCGATTTTATATTCCTTTTTCGCCAGATAGCTTCCCACTCTGGCATGTAAAAGATAGGGATTGCGCTTTTCCACATCCGTCGCGGGAAGATGATACTTTTCGCAGGCAGACAAAAGTTTATCATTTTCCATGCATTTAGCACAATCATGAAGCAGACCTGCGATCTGTGCACGCTCCACATCTTCACCGTATCGCATGGCAAGGGCCGCTGCCGTGTATTCCACACCTAATGTATGGGTAAAACGCTTGGGATCCTGTACTTTTTGCATCTCTTTGGTCAGTTTTTTTAAGATATCACTCATCCAGGTAAAGCCCCTTTTCTTCCATATATTCCCTCACTGCTTCCGGCACAAGATAGCGCACGGAAAGACCTTCGGATCTTCTTGCACGGATTTCCGAAGAAGATATCTCAATTCTTCGAAAAGAGAGCAACTGTATCTTCGCAGAAAAATGTTCCTCCAACTGACTGATCTTCTCCTGCATTCCCTTCATATCCGCATCTCCCCGTACCGCAGCTATAATCTCACAGGCAGCAAACAGGCGGTCTGCGCATTTCCAGTGTTCCATCGTAAATAGACAGTCAGCTCCGCAGATGAAATAAAAAAGATGTTCCGGATATTCTCTGTGCAGCTGCTCCATGGTCTCATAGCTGTAAGAGTCTCCGGGACGTTTTATCTCAATGTCCAGGCAGCGGAATCTGTCGTTATCTGCGATAGCACGCTGTACCATGTCATAACGTTCTGTCCCGGGCAGAATTGTAATGCCCTCTTTTGTCTTCAGATAAGAACAACCTGTCGGTATCATCCAAACCTGATCTAAGTGTGTCGACTCCAACGCCTGTTCAGCCAGCATCAGGTGTCCTATGTGGATTGGGTTAAAGGTGCCACCCATAATGCCTATTCTGCTCATGCTTCATCCCTCTGTACAGATTCCGATTGCAATATAACGGTTAACGGGGCAGTTCGATCTTCGGCTTGTCCTTGTCCGGCTTATACAGTACGATTTTTTTGCCGATGACCTGTACCACCTGGGAGTGGGTACGTTCTGCCACCATCTCTGCGATCGCTCTGGGGTCATCGAAACAATTCTTCAGCACGCCGATCTTGATCAGTTCGTTATTGTTGAAAGACTCACCAATGGCTGCGGTAAGTTCCGGAGTCAGGCTGGATTTTCCCACCTGGAAAATCGGATTCAGATTGCTTGCCAGACTCATCAAATAGGCTCTCTGTTTGCTTGTCATAATTTATTCCTTTCTCAAACGTTTCCGTGTTTTACTTATAGTAATCAAAGGACAGACCATACATACGGACCGTATCACCCTCCTGGATACCTAAGCTTTCCAATTCTTCCAGGATTCCGGCATCCTTCAGGAAATTCTGGAAGAAGGTAAATCCCTTCTCGCTGTCCAGATTCGTATAACCTAACATCTTCTCGATCTTAGGTCCTTCTACTACATACTCGTCCTCTTCCTCATCATAGGTTACGGTATAGGCATCGTCCACAGATCCTGTCATGCTATCCGGGAAGTACTCCTGTGCGAAGACCGTAGTCTCTTCTCCAATTCCCTGAAGCATTTCATTTACTTCATATAAAAGCTCCTTTACACCCTGACCGGTTACTGCAGACATAGGGAATACCTTTATCCCCTTCGGCTCAAACTCTGCACGGATCGCCTCCACGGGGTCGGAGCCGTCCTCGGTGTAAATAGCATCGATCTTATTCGCTGCAATGACCTGGGGGCGTGCAGCAATCTCCGGATTATAGGCTTCCAGTTCCTTATTGATGGCATAAATATCCTGAATGGGATCTCTGCCTTCCGTACCTGCCGCATCCACGATATGGATGATCACCTTGGTACGCTCAATATGGCGCAGGAACTCATGTCCCAGTCCCACACCTTCGGAAGCACCTTCGATCAGTCCGGGGATATCCGCAATAACGAAACCACCGGTTCCTTCCAGATCCACCACACCCAAATTTGGATTCAGAGTAGTGAAATGATAGTTGGCAATCTTGGGTCTGGCATTGGTTACTCTGGACAGAAAAGTGGACTTACCCACATTGGGGAATCCCACCAGTCCTACATCGGCGATGACCTTTAGCTCCAACAAAAGCTCCAGTTCCTGCGCTGCCTGTCCCGGCTGTGCATACTTCGGAGCCTGCATGGTGCTGGTGGCATAATGTTGGTTACCGTTGCCGCCCTTACCGCCTTTTAGAAGAACAACCCGTTTGTTGTCCCCCGACATATCCGTAATTACCTGCCCACTCTGTGCTTCTTTGATCACGGTTCCCGCGGGGACTTTGATAATAATATCTTCTCCGTCCTTACCACGGCAATTCTTTTTGCCGCCTTCTTCCCCGTCTCCGGCCTTGTACTTACGGATGTGCCGGAAATCGATCAGGGTATTCAGTCCCTCATCCACAACAAAGATCACGTCTCCGCCGTGACCACCGTCTCCACCGTCAGGGCCGCCACTGGGAACATATTTTTCGCGGCGAAAGGACACATGACCATCTCCGCCTTTACCGCTTCTTACGTAAATTTTAGCTCTGTCAGCAAACATTTTGTTCTCCTTTCCGACAAAATCCTTTACGGACTAAAAGGGCTTCAAACAATCAGTATGTTTGAAGCCCTGGTTAAATCAACTTATTTCTCTACAGGATATACGGAAGCCTGCTTCTTGTCTCTGCCCTTTCTCTCGAAACGGAGAACGCCATCAACTAAAGCAAACAGAGTATCATCTCCACCGATACCAACATTGACACCGGGATGGATCTTTGTACCGCGCTGTCTGTAAAGAATATTTCCAGCTTTTACAAACTGGCCATCAGCTCTCTTCGCACCTAATCTCTTGGATTCGGAGTCTCTACCGTTCTTGGTAGAACCAACTCCCTTTTTATGTGCAAAAAATTGAAGGTTAAAGTTAAACATGGTCTACACCTCCTCGATTTTTACTTGCAAATACTGTTCCCCATACTGTCTGCTGAGATTCTGTAGTGAGAACACCATGGAATCCATCAGAAATACGGATTTGTCCTGCAGAACATCCTGAAAATCACATTTGATAAAGCCCGTCTCCTCGTTCTGGGTCAGCTTGAGTTCTTCGCCCGCCAGTTGTGAAAGCGATCCGATGGTACTTTGCACCAGTACGGAAATCGCCGCACAGAGGATATCCGGTTCCGTACCAAATAATCTTTTCTTGGCATATCCTGCATGTCCCATGCAGTAGAATCCACGATAGATTCCCTCATGGTCCTTACGAATGATAATAGTTGTCATAACGATTACGCGTTAATCTTATCGATCTTAACCTGAGTGTATGCTTGTCTATGACCATTCTTCTTATGGTAACCGGTTTTTCTCTTGTACTTGTATACAATAACCTTCTTACCTCTACCCTGCTCCATAACAGTTGCGGTAACAGTTGCATTAGCAACGTCAGCACCAACCTTGAGGGTATTGTCACTTACTGCGATCACCTGGTCAAAAGTAACAGTATTACCAGCTTCTGCATCGATCTTCTCAACTTTGATCACATCACCCTCAGAAACTTTGTACTGCTTTCCACCTGTTGCAATAATTGCGTACATAATAAGGCACCTCCTATTATTTACTCGCTAACTTTGGTGGTGTAAGACCTTAAAATCCAACACACTTATACCTAGTTATGCGGCATACCGTAGTATAATAGCATGAGGTGCCCTGATTCGTCAAGATATAATTGTAATATTTTTTGAAAAAATTTCAAAATTTCAAATACTTACTTTTCCATAATGTCGGCGTTGTTTTTCTTCTCGAAATCTTCCACATACTGGATGATCAGTTTTACGGTTCCTTCGATTCCCAGAATGCTACTGTTGATACACAAATCGTAGCTGTCAGCTCTGCCCCATTTCTTGGAAGAATAATAGTTGTAATAACTCTGACGCTGCTTATCCTTCTTCGTGATCATTTCCTTTGCCTTGGCCTCTGTCAGATCATATCTGACCATGATACGCTTGGTCTTCACATCATCATCACCGAAGATGAACAGGTTAATGCAGTTCTTGTAATCTGCCAGTGCATAGTCTGCGCAACGGCCAACGATAACGCAGGGACCTTCATCAGCAATCTTCTTGATCGTGTCGAACTGTGCCAGGAACACCTTGTGGCTGATAGGCATATCTACAAAAGAGGATGCATTGTAGCCGAAAGAATAAGTATCCATAACCAGATTATACAGGAAGGAATTTGTTGGTCTCTCATCATGATTCTGAATCATTTCCTCACAGAAACCACTTTCCTGTGCTGCTCTGGTAAGGAGTTCCTTATCGTAGCATTTGATTCCGAAATACTCTGCAACCTTTTCCCCGATCTCACGGCCTGCAGAACCAAACTGACGTCCAATGGTAATAATAGTATTCATACACACACCCACTTTCTGCTGAACTTGATAACTAGCATTTTTTGTAGTTTTATTATACGTGATATTTAACAAAAAATCAACTAATTATCAGATTTTTTAGTCGCAATTCAACAATTTTTATGTGATGAGTGCATTTTTTCTGCTATTTTCATGCCTTCTTCCGTACGCGCCAATCCACCAAGCGCTGTTTCCCGCAGGGACGTATCCATTTTATCTCCCACTTCTTTCATGGCATCCATGACCTGATCCGGAGGAATACGGCTTGTAATTCCCGCCATAGCCATATCTGCACAAGACATAGCATTCACAGTGCCGATCACATTGCGCTTTACACAGGGGACCTCCACCAGTCCCGCCACCGGATCACATACCAGTCCCAACAGGTTTTTCATCGCCATGGCTGCCGCCGTGGCAATCTGTTCGCAATTACCGCCCTGCAGGTATGTCAGTGCTCCGGCCGCCATAGAACTGGCCGATCCGATTTCTGCCTGACATCCGCCCGCAGCTCCGCTGATGGAAGAACGGGTGGCTATGATCTGCCCGATTCCCGCCGCCACGTACATGGCTTTTAGGATTTTATCGGTATCTTTGCACCGCTTCTGAAAATAAGGCACCAACACCGCAGGCAATACTCCGCAGGCTCCCGCCGTAGGTGCCGCTACAATACGTTTCATGCAGGCATTGGATTCACCCATCTGCAAAGCTCCTGCAATGCAGGTGTCCACATACTCCCCACACAGTGACTCAGTCACGGCACTATGAATATATTCCTCCATTCGTCTGCCATCACCGCCCACAAGCCCGCTGGAAGAATTCAGATTTCCTTCGTAAGTGGCTGCCGCAAGTAACATGGCATCCCAGGTGACCCGCATGTGTTCCATGCTGTCCTCTTCGGATACATTCCGCTCCGCCATATCGTCCTCTAAGATCACCCTCCAGAATTCCTTTTCTTCTGTATGACATTTTTGCAATACCTGCTCAAACGACTGATAAGACATGCTTAATCCTCCACATTGATATATGTCACCTTAATGATGCCATTCAGTTGCTCAAGCCATTCCACGGAATCTTGTGGCACCTCCTGATCCGTCTCTATGACCATAACTGCATAACCGCCTCTTTTATCCCGGTACAGCTGCAAGGTCGCGATATTGACATTTCTCTCAGCCAGCATGCTTGTCACCTGTGCCACATGTCCGGGCTGATCCACGTTGTGTACGATCAGTGTGGGCTTTTCCGCAGTGAAATTCACTTCGATGCCGTCTAATTTTGCGATCAGGATTCGACCGCCGCCGATGGATGCTGCCTGAACCTCTATCTTCCGACCGTGTTCTCCGGACAGCCGCAGAACCGCAGTATTCGGATGGGCATCTTTTAGGGTAACCGTAGAAAAAGTAAACTCCATTCCGACCTTTTTTGCCAGATCAAAGCTTGCCGGAATCCGGATATCGTCCGGATGCATCCCCAAAAGTCCGGCAATCAATGCCTTGTCTGTACCGTGTCCGATTCCCGTGGTAGCAAAGGAACCATGCAGAAGGATCTCAGCCTTCCTCACATGGTCCTGAAGTAATTTTTCCGAAATATATCCGATCCTGACAGCTCCCGCAGTATGGGAACTGCTGGGGCCGACCATCACGGGTCCTAAAATGTCAAACAGATTCATAAACACCTCATTTCTCACACCAATACTGTCAGAAGATGTTCAAAATATTCCGGCAGAGGTGCATCGATCTCCAGATATTCTCCGGTCGTAGGATGTATAAATCCCAATGTTTTGGCATGCAAAGTCTGTCCCTGTAATTTAAAGGGGCTCTTCCGGTTGGAATACACCTCATCTCCCAAAAGCGGGTGTCCGATGCTTGCCATATGCACACGGATCTGATGGGTCCTCCCGGTCTCTAATACGCACTCTATATAAGTATATCCCTTGAATCTCTGTAATACCCGGTAATGGGTCACTGCACGTTTTCCGTTCTGATGATTGATCGCCATCTTCTTCCGGTCATTCGGATGTCTGCCGATGGGCTGATCTATGGTTCCTTCCTCCTGCTCCAATTCCCCGAAACAAATAGCCCGATATCTCCGGTTAATGGAATGTTCCTTTAGCTGCTCCGCAATGCATCTGTGTGCTTTATCATTTTTGCAGGCGATCACGGATCCCGTGGTATCTCTGTCAATGCGATGCACGATTCCCGGGCGCAGCACACCGTTGATTCCCGACAGATCGTTCCCACAATGATACATCAGTGCATTCACCAGTGTACCGGTATAATGTCCCGCTGCCGGATGTACCACCATCCCTTTCGGTTTATTTACCACGATCAGATCCGCATCCTCATACAGGATATCCAGCGGAATATTTTCCGGTTCAATGTCCGGTTCCACCGATTCCGGAACGGAAAACACCACTTCATCTTCACACTTGACACGAAAGCTGCCTTTTACGGGTTTCCCATTGACCAGAACATTTCCATCTTTGATCAGCTTCTGAATAAAGGACCGGGACAGATCCTCCACCAACAGACTGATGCACTTGTCGATCCGTTCGTCCTCCATGTCCTCAGCAATCTCAAATCGGAGTTCTTCCATTATTTCATCTCCCGATAGCGGTTCTGCTTAAAATTAAGGAACTCCAGATCCTTTTCCTTATAGACAAACAAAAACAGAATAAACAGACCGATCGTAGCGACTACCACATAGATATCCGCCACATTAAAGATCGGGTAATTGATCAATACAAAAGAAATAAAATCCACCACATAATCCAGGCGGAATCTGTCGATCATGTTTCCGATGCCACCGGCAATGATCACTGCGAGCAGAATATGAACAATGCGGAATTTCTTCTGTTCGGGAAGCTTGAGCAGGAAAAACAAAAGCACTGCCAGAAATACGATCCCCACGAACAGAATAAACACTTTCTGGTTCTGTAACATTCCGAAAGCAGAGCCTCTGTTCTCCAGATACTGCAGTTCTAGTACACCGTCAATAAGTACATAGGGCGCCTGCCCCTTCAGATGTACGACAGCCAGATGTTTCGTAAATTGATCGAATACCAAAAGTACCACCGAGATCAGTACATCTATAAGTAACATAATAATACGACTCTTTTTTTCTTTATTCATGGGCATCCTCTTCACTAAAGTTGATTTCTTCGATCGCAGCCAGAATCTCGTCATCTGTAACGGTTCTGTCAATGACTGCTTTACCGATCTTTTTAAGCAGAATAAATTTAATCTTACCGGCTTCCATCTTTTTATCGGATTTGGTAAGCTTCAGAATCTCCTGCGGATCAATATCGTCCACGGAGATCGGAAGATAAAACGGTACGAACATATCGCGGATCTCATAGAATTCTTCCATGCTGAGCATTTCCTTTTTCCAGGAAATATATGCCGCTGCCACCGTACCAAGGGCAACACATTCGCCGTGATACAGCTCAAAATTCTTGTATTTTTCAATGGCATGTCCGATCGTATGACCCAGATTAAGGAGTGCCCGGTCTCCCTGTTCGGTAGGATCCTTCTCTACCACCATCTTTTTAATGGAACAGGTACGGATCACCATCTCTTCCAAAGTGGCAGGCTCTCTCTCGCAGATCTCATACATGTTCTCGATCAGCCACTCATAAAATAAAGCATCCTTGATCAAAGCAGACTTCATAACTTCCGCAAAACCGGAATAGAACTGTCTCTCTTCCAGTGTCTTAAGTACCGAAAGATTCATATATACCAATCTGGGCATTTTAAAAGCGCCGACCATATTCTTATAACTGTCAAAATCCACACCTGTCTTACCGCCGATGGAACTATCAACCTGCGCTAATAATGTGGTGGGAATCTGTACGAAATCAATGCCTCTTAAATACGTTGCCGCAACGAAACCAGTCAGATCGCCGGTCACGCCGCCGCCGAGTGCCAACAGCATATCCTTTCTGTCAAAGCCCTCTTCGATCAGATAACGATATACATCCTTTACCGTCTCCAGATTCTTATTTTCCTCTCCTGCAGGAAATGCATATTTTACGATCTTACGGCATTTTCCTTCCAAAAGTTCTGAAACCTGCGCTCCGTACAGTTCATCCACTCTGGAATCTGTGACGATGCATAATTTCTTCTCGGCAGCGCCCAGTTCCTCCAGTTCTTCCCATAAGCCGTCAAAAGACTGCTGAAATACAATATCGTAGCAAGGCTTTTTGTTGTAAAGCACCGGTAATCTCTGTGCCATATTTTCACCCTCCGGTTTGATTCCAAACCGTTCTTTCTGTGTTTTCATTCTTTTTCTTTTAAAAAACTTCCTACAGCCAGCTGCAGGAAGTTATCCGTTTATGACATTTTATGACATTCCGTTGTTAATAGGCATTTCAAAGGATCCGGCGCCACCGAAAATATCCTGGAAATCACCGGAGATATCTACGCTTGCCGGTGTGATGATAAATATATAATGCGATATTTTCTGTAAATTACCTGAGATTGCAAAACAGGATCCGGAAGTAAAATCAATGATCCTCTGTGCGATATCCACATCCAGACCTTCCAGGTTCAGTACTACTGTCCGGTTCGCCAGAAGTGTCTCCGTAATCTCCCGTGCATCCTCTACAGAAGTAGGTTTGATCACACAGACTTCCATGCCGGTTCCGGGCATTTTCTTGGTAACGGTACGATGGATCGGAGTAACCTTGGGCTGTGAAGTACGCTTTCCCTTATCATCCAGAGTCTCCTCATCCTGTGCCTGCTGTCTGTTCTTGGCAGCGCCGAACTTTTTCACAGGCTCTACTTCTTCCTCATCATCCAGATAATCGTCATCATAGAAACCTTCATCTTCTTCATCGTTCAGTTTCATATAATTCAGAAACTTATCCATTACACCCATGTTTACGAGTCTCCTTTATTAAAATCTTCTTAGAATATTCTTTATATCGTCTTACTGTAATCTCGCTCTCCGAAAATACCGGTTCCGACTCTGACGATTGCAGAACCTTCCTGTACTGCCACCGTATAATCTCCAGTCATTCCCATGGAAAGTATGCTCATAGAAACATTATCAATGTTTTTATTTCCGATGTCAACAGCTAATTGCCTAAGTTTCCGAAAATATATCCTGTTTTCCTCCGGGTCTTCAACAAAAGGAGCGATAGTCATAAGTCCCTTAATATGTACACCTGGTAAAAACGAAATATCGCGAACCAGTTTTTCGGTCTCTTCTGTTGTGGTACCAAACTTGCTCTCTTCCTGTGCCACATTGACTTCAATCAGAATATTAACTTCCACCTGTTTCTTCACAGCTTCCCTGCTGATCTCCTCTGCCAGTCTGAGACTGTCCACACTGTGGATCAGGTAGACCTTGTCCACAATATATTTTACTTTATTACGCTGTAAGTGTCCGATCAGGTGCCATCTGATATCCGAAGGCAGCTGTGGTATCTTGTCCACCAGTTCCTGTACTTTATTCTCTCCGAAGTCCCTGGCACCCGCATGGTAGACATCCATAAGCATATCCACCGGCTTTGTCTTGCTTACCGCCAATAAAGTAACTTCCTCTTGTGATCTGCCTGCCTGTTCGCAGGCTTTTTTTATATTTTCCTTTACGGCATTATAATTTTTTGCCAGTGTTTTGCTCTGCTCAGTCGTCTGCATTTTAAATATCCGCCGTCCTTTCCAGCTTATCTTACCCTTCCGGCACCGGACTGTTCTCCGGGGCCATATCATCACCACTGACCGTAGTATCCTTATTGGTACCGGTCTTCTTAATATTCGTAATGATCTGATCATCCGATACCGCCGAACCGTCCAGGACTATATAGTCATATACATTCAGACCATAGGTTGTGTTTGCCCTCACAATGGAATACTCATCATTCTGATACAGAATATTGATCTGTTTGAAATCCGCATATCCCTTGTTGACATTATACACGCCGATCAGCGTTGCACGTTTGCTCACCGTATAGGTATCCTGACTGTCCGTCTTATACAGAACATCTCCCGCCTTAAGCACGGAAGTATCCATGTAATACACGCCTTCCGTCTCATCATAGCTATAGGCATCCGTCTCCACGAATTCACTGGATATATTGCCGTTTTCCAGATAGCACTGTCTGATGACACCCTGGGTCCCCGTGTTTTCATCCATCGAAACGAAGTCTTCGTCGATCAGGAAAAATTCTTTCTCCACAATAGAGGAATTCGGGATCTTCAGTCCCGTCTCATCGTTTAAGATCAGCTCAATATCCAGGAAACGATCGGATACAAATGTTACCATAGAATTGGTAAAGGTAAGAGACAAAAAAGTGTTCCCGTCACTTCCGGTGAACAGCTTTGCCTGCCCCCAGGATTCATACTGGTTCTTCAGAAAACGGACCTTTACATAATCTTCCTGCTGGATCTGGGCACCACGTTCCGCATCTATGGGGATCACCACAGACCAGTTCTCATCGGTAGACAGCTTGTACACTGGATCTCCCACTGCCATCAGTTCATTACCCAGCATCTGTTTTTTCTCGTAGTCCTTATGATCAAAAACAGCCTCCGTCACACCTTCTACCGTCAGGCCTTCATAGCCATCCGTCCAATAAGCTACGATTCCCGTGGTGGGTGCATAGCAAAAATTGACAATATTGGCTGTTGAACCGCCGTTTTCATTTTTTATGCTTTGCAGCATATTTACATTTGCCAGTTTTAATACCGTATTTTTTAAAGAATATTTAAAATCATAGGTACTTTCATAAGTAACATCATCATACCCATGCATAAAATTCACAATTTCATTTCGGAACTCGGAAAGTTCCTGATTACTCAGGGTGTTTTCCCCAAGGCTGGCATCTTCTAATTCCTGACTCAGCCGTCCGGTCTCATCAACAATATATACCGTATCTCCCTTAGCGACACGCTCTCCCTCTCGCGCATAAAAATTCACATACCCTGCAGTATCCGTGCTGACTACCTCTTCTTTGCGGATGGCAATTCCTTTGTAAATATTATTTGTAGCAAGAGAGCCTTCTGTTACTTCATAACGGACAATGTGATCTGTCTGAAAATACATGATCACACAAATGATCACATAAATAAAAATGGCACCAAAAATAAGCATGCCGATATTAAGGTTCAGAGGTTTTCTGTATTTTTTTACTTTATTCTGTCGTTCTGCCATCAGGAAACCTCCTTTACACTTGAGAAGCCCCGGTTGGCATCCGAGGCTTCTCATACGTGAAAATTATAATACGTTTTCTTACAAAGATACGATGATCTTATCCTTAACAGTCTCCGGTAATTCGGATTCATCCATCGATACGCTGAGGATAAAATCTACCTGGAAGAAATCGCTCATTTTGTCCAGTTTCTCAATCACAGCTGAAATATCTTTGCCTTCCAGTACTGCAATCTTCAGAAAGCTGTCAAAATACATCTGTTCCAGATCATGATCCTGAGAAATGATACCGCACACGAACCCTAAAAATTCGTCCGCATTCTCGATCATATAACGGGAAACGTCGATCAGACGCACCTTGTTGTTCAGTTCATACATATGTTTCGTACTTTTGTCCAGATATACGATACTGCCCGAAATATCCTTTACCTCGCTGTTTACTTTGTCCAACAGCTGCTTTGTCTTGCCCTTACCCTTTTTGCCTACAATCAACTGAACCATTGGTGTAACCCTCCTGTCGTAAAATTTATAGGAATTCACGCAACCTATTTACTTTATTATAGTTTATATACCCTTAAAAAACAACATCTATTTGTTGATTTGCTCCAGTAATTGTACCATCTCAGGATATAGGACATCGCTGGCTGATGAATTCAATATAACGGATATATACGGTGCGCCGTTCACATCTCTGGACAGCAGAATCAGGCAATGTCCGGCCGCATTGGTCGTACCGGTTTTACCGCCGATGACGGTAATATTTTCCGGTGCATTGAAGTCACCTTTCAAAAAACGGTTGGTATTATTCACCGTAAGTTCTTTTGCCTTGCCGTCCTTGTCGTAGAAGGTTGTCTGATAAGAAGTCATATGAATGATTTCATTAAAAGAATCATATTTGATAGCTTCATTGAAAATCAGGTAAAGGTCATATGCGGTGGTAAAATGATTGTCATCCGAAAGTCCATGGGGATTGGCAAAGCTGGTGTTAGTCGCCCCAAGCCGCATAGCCTCTTCGTTCATCATTTCCACAAAATGATCCACACTTCCGCCAACATTTTCCGCAATCAGCATAGCTGCATCATTGGCCGAATACATTAAAAGAATATGTAATGCCTGATCAAGTGTCATAGTATCTCCGGACTTCAGTCCGCACAGCTGGGCCCCGGATTCATTGATCTTCACGGAATCCGTAGCTGTAAGCACCGTATCCAGGGATGCGTTTTTCAGAGCCACCAGTGCAGTCATCACTTTGGTAAGGCTGGCCGGATATAATCTTTCATGTGCATTTTTGGAATACAACACTTCACGGTTGTTCACATCAAACAGCACTGCCGCGGATGCCTGCGTCATATCCACGCTTCCATCCCCCATTCGGTCTTCCGTAACCACACAGAGATCCGATGCAAACGCATCTGCTTTCCCGGTGCCGGTTCCCGCCAGCACATTAAAGCTGCTGACATTGGAATTTACATTGTACGGAAATGTATAGGAAATATTGCCGCAGCCTGTCAGCAGAAACACGCAAAGTAACGCAGCTATGCAGGAAAATCGTATTCTGCAAAATCTATTTATACATTTCACGCCACTCTAAATCTCCTCTGTCTAAGGACTTGATCAACAGTTCAGCACTTGCCAGATTTGTTGCCAGTGGAATATTATGCATATCACAGAGACGCATTACATTGCTCACGTCCGGTTCATGTGCCTTCGGTGCCAGCGGATCCCGCAAAAAAATTACCAGATCAATTTCATTATGCTCAATCTGTGCACCAATCTGCTGTTCTCCGCCCAAGTGTCCGGCCAGGTATTTGTGAACATTGAGATTCGTAACCTCTTCGATCAGTCGTCCGGTGGTACCGGTTGCATATAATTCATTTTTACTCAGGATTCCACGATATGCAATGCAAAAGTTCTGCATCAATTTCTTTTTGGCATCATGTGCGATCAGTGCAATGTTCATATTCTATACCCCTTCTTTTCTTCTATTATTCTCAGCTTTTCCTTGCCTGCAGTCGAATATTCAGTACAATACCCATTCCTATATACAGACTGAGCAAAGATGTCAGTCCGTAACTTACAAACGGTAAAGGAAGTCCCGTATTGGGGAGAATAAATGTAGCCACTCCTATGTTTACAAAACTCTGGAATGCGATCAGTCCCCCCATGGCCGCCGCAATAATAGTCCCTGCGACATCCTTAGCCCTTACTGCTACGGAAATACACTCCATTGCCGTAAGCAACAGAAGAATAATGACTGCTATACTTCCCTTAAATCCGAACTCTTCACCGATTACCGCAAATATGAAATCGGTTTCCGCTTCCGACAGGAAATTGCCGTTCTTCACAGATGTGATCTCATTGTTTTTATATCCCTTGCCATCCAGTTCGCCGGAACCAATTGCCATCACGGAGTTCAGCTGCTGGTACGCCAGATCCGTGGAATATTCTTCCGGATTTACAAAGGCAAGGATACGATTTTTCTGGTAAGTTTCCAATATGGTACTATCCGGCTGCATCGCCAGAGATACCAGTATCACCACCGCCGGTATCGCTACCGCCAATGCTCCGAAGACAAGCTTATAACTGATGCCTCCGACATACAGGATCACACAGAAGATAAAGATCAGTACAATACTGGTAGACAGTGCCGGCTGTTTCAGTACCATGATCCACGGCACTCCCATCAGTACAGCAATTGAAGCGATCACACGAAAAGTATTCAGCTTTTCCTTATATTTCATAATAAACTGTGCAAAGAATAAAATCAATAAAATTTTTGCAAGTTCTGAAGGTTGAAACTGTAGTCCGCCGATCTTCAGCCATCTCTGCGCACCGTTGCCTTCCTCACCCATTATAATGACCAGTCCCAACAGTACCAGATTGCCGATATACATCAGCCAGTACAATTTTAGTATCACAGAATAATTAAAAAAAGAAAGGGCGATCATAATCACCACGCCGGCAGCAACTCCTGCCATCTGCCTGCTCTGCTGGGCAGGCTCCGCGCTGCCGATGGTCATAATTCCCACGGCAGACAGGGCCAGCACCAGTATTATTAATTTAAAATCATAATCCCGCAATCTATAGTTCTTAAACATTTATCCGGCCTTTCTCTCTTATGTACTTACGGTATTTTCGCAGTCTTCTGCAGATCAAGAATCGGTATATTTGCAATCAGGCTGGGGGATTTATTTCTCCCGCTTTTGTTGCCGCCTTTTGCCTGTATCTCTATCTCCATATGGTCGGTATCGATTCTCATGTATTTGGAAATCACTTTGGTAATGTCCGCCTTGATCAGTTCCATCATTTCGGGGGAACAATTTACCCGGTCCGATATCAGAAGGATCTTCAAACGGTCTTTTGCAACCTGGCAGGAACTTTTCCTGCGAAAAAAATGCTTCATATTCATCCTTCCCCTTCCTATGCTTTTCGAAAAATACCGGTTACTTTCGTCCAAAAAGATACTCCCTTTTCGAAATCCAGAAAGGGAATCTCTCTTCCCCTCAGTCGTTCGACCACATTAAAATAAGCTTTTCCTGCGGGGGTATCGGTTCCCACTAAAGGTTCGCCCTGATTGGTGGCAATGACCACATTTTCATCATCCGGAATGATTCCGATGAGAGGTATTGCCAGAATATCCACCACATCATCCGCGGACATCATATCTCCCCTGCGTACCATATCCATTCGTAGTCTGTTAATGATCAGATCCATTTGTTTAAAACCGTTTGCCTCCAGCAAGCCTATGATCCGATCCGCATCACGGATTGCCGAGACTTCCGGTGTGGTGACTACCAGTGCTCTGTCCGCTCCGGCAATGGCATTTTGGAAACCCTGTTCGATCCCGGCCGGGCAATCGAGAATAATATAATCAAACTGTTCTCTGAGATGATCGATCACTTTGATCATCTGTCCGGGTGTTACCGCCGTTTTATCTCTGGTCTGCGCCGAGGGCATCAGATAAAGTCCGGGATGTCTCTTATCCCGGATCAGTGCCTGCTTGATCCGGCAATTTCCCTCCACTACATCTACCAGATTGTATACGATACGGTTCTCCAGACCCATAACCACATCCAGGTTACGTAAACCGATATCCGTATCAATGAGACAGACTTTACAGCCTGCCTTCGCAAGACCTGTACCGACGTTTGCGGATGTAGTGGTCTTACCTACACCGCCTTTTCCTGAAGTGACGACAATGACTTCGGAGCTTTTCTTCTCCGTGGAAACATTTTGTTCCATATGGGATTCCTCCTGTTTGATTTTGTCGTCCCCTGAATTCTTTAAAAAGAACCCAGTAATTCTTTTGTAAGGGGATCAAATACTATCTTCCCATTCTTCAGGTGTGCAATTTTCGGTTGTACTTTGGGGCGTATACCCCATTTCGACTGTTTCGCATTGGTTTTATATTTGAAATCGCCGATTTTTAATCTTTCCGGCTCCATTTCAAGCGCTACGATATAGCAGTCTTCCCTGCCGGTTCCGCCCGCATAAGCTTCCCCGTACAGTCCTCCTAAAATAATGATATTTCCGCCTGACATCACAGCACTTCCGGGGTATACATCCCCCAGGACCACAATGCTGTTCTCCGTCTCTATCACTTCACGGTTTTTCAGAGTTCCTTTATAGAACTGCCCCTCATCACCGCCGGAAAGCTTTTTCTCCATATGCTGGAGTGCCTTAATAAAGTTTTTGTTCGTGGCTTCATCATGACCGACGATACAGGCGATCCTGACATTACTGTTTTCCCGAATGGTATCCAGAATACGAATCTCCTCCACTTCACTGACTTCACGTCCCTCCATGGACAATGCCATGGTGGACGTTCCGAAGAAATTCTTTGCCTCGGTGAATTTCACTGCAAGTTCCTGCAGGATTTCCTCCAGGGAAGCATCTTCTCTCATTAAAAGCGTGATTCCGTTGGTAAAGCTTTTGATCAATACTGCATCTTTCATTTTCTTGTACCTGTCTTTTTAATTTATCTATCCGGAGTCCCACATTCGCATAATCGCTTCTTTAAAGCTTTCCTTTTGCGAATGTGGTTACTTCGTCATATAAACCCTGTCAGATTCTCTTACGAATGCCAGCATTCGACGTTCATCTGCCCGTGTTTACCTGACTCCGGATAGTTACATCTCGTTGGATACTGCATTATCCAGTGAATCTGCGGTGCCGGTGATCAGATCATCTTCCTCTGCCAGTCCATAATAATACTTAATAATATCTCTGGTAAACTGTGCTGCATAATCAGAAGAATATCCAAAAGGAATTCTCGTTGCGATGGCGATCTCCGGATTCTCATAGGGGGCATAGCAGATGAAAAGTGCATGGTTGGGTCTGGATGCCGTCTGCTCTGCCGTACCGGTCTTACCTGCAACATTTACCGCCAGATCGCTGAAATATTTCTTATTTTCCACTACCTGTCGCATTCCCAGATGGAACGCATTCCAATACTCCTGCGGCAGATCGATCTGATTTCTCACTTCCGCATGATATTCTTTCAGAAGATTTCCCCGGGAATCCGTTGTTTTATCCAACAAAGTCAGATTATAACAGGTTCCGCTGTTGGCAATCGTGGTAACATATCTGGCCAGACCTACCGTAGTATAACTGTTACTGCCCTGGCCGATGGCGGAACGCACCGGGTCCTTGGTAGATACATCCGGCGCATACTCGCCGATCTCTACCCCGGACTTATCGGTCAGACCGTATAGATCCGCATATTTGCTCAATGTCTCCAAACCTGCTTCCTCATTGTAACTACCGCTGCTCGTTGCCAGCTGGTAACCCACATTATAGAAGAAATAGTTACAGGAATCCTTGATCGCTGAAGTCACATTTTCATACCCATGTCCAGATATCTTCCAACATCTGGGAGACGGAGTGATCTCAGTGAAGGTTCCGACACAATTCACCT
This sequence comes from Simiaoa sunii, assembly GCF_014337175.1. Lineage (GTDB taxonomy): Bacteria > Bacillota > Clostridia > Lachnospirales > Lachnospiraceae > Acetatifactor > Acetatifactor intestinalis. The sequence continues at coordinate 1,820,475 of NZ_CP060633.1, forward strand.
TGGTCTGCAGATTGATCACGTTCTCCATCAGTCCCGCCGTAGCGGATACGATCTTGAAGGTTGATCCGGGTGCCGCCTTATACTGTGTGGCAAAATTCAGCTGCGGACTGGATTTGTCCGCGTTCAGACGGGCATAATATTCCGCATCCACAGTATTTGCCATTTTGTTATTGTCATATCCCGGATAAGACACCATGGCCAGTACATCACCGGTATTGACATCCGTTATGACCACCGAAGCATTGCAGGGATCCAGCGCCAGCTGTGCCGGCGTAATCTCCAGATTGGTGATCCGGTTCATCATGAACTGATATGCCGACATTTTACCGGCATACAATGCCTCTTCATCCTCTGCGGGAATATCTACCACACGTTGTTCACACAACAGCATGCAGATCTGTCTTCCGGTGATCTTATCATTTAAAAGCATATATTTGTAAAACCGTTTTTGGAATTCTGTAGTATGCTCAATTGTCTCTATGATATACTCCTGAAGCTTGTTATACACCTCCGCAGAATCCGAATACTTTTCATTCAGATCCAGCCTGCTTACATCGATCCAGTTCATGGCAATGCAATACTGGAGATATTCCTTCAGCGAGATGACTTCATCCTTGGCCCATGCGATCTGGGTGGCATCATTGTCATCTACAAGTTCCTTCATGATCACGCCGTCGTCTCTTAAGAGACTTACGATATTGCTCTGGTATACCTGATATTCTTTGGAAAGCTTGTTATAAGGAGTTCCGCCTTCTGTCAGTTCATAATTCAGTTTATCATAGACACCCTGCTTGTACTCCAGATATGCCGCATATACCGCCCGTTCCGTTTCACCGGCATCCTCTGCCTCAAAGTGTTTGCGATCCAGAATATTATTATTGATCATTGTAAAATATACATCATAGATCGGAATCTTAATTGAGGAGCTTTTCGCATTTTCCGGCAGATTAAACTCTTTGGCATTGATAATCTTGCTGGATACCAGGCCTGCCAGTTTTTGCTCCACAATATTGTAGACTGCTTCCGTAAGATCCTTGTCAATGGTCAGGTAGACGTCCGCTCCCGGCTGGGCCTCTTTCCGCTCCAGGATGGTAATTACCTTACCGGTATTATCTACCACCACTTTTTCACTGCCCTTGGTCCCCTGCAGAGTGGTCTCCATATAGGACTCAATGCCACTTTTTCCTACGACATCATTAATGGTATAGGCATCCTCGTTTCCGCCTTCTGCCACCACCTGTTCATTCAGATCCGTCAGTTCATCGGAAGAGATTTTGCCGGTATAACCGAGTATATGTGCGAAATACTTGCTGTCTATGTAATGTCTCACCGTATCTTCCACAATGGAAACACCGTCTAACTGGTCGGAATTCTCCATAATGACAGCAACTGTTTTCTCGCTGACATTCGTTGCCACGGTAGTTCCCACATATTTTCGGAAGGAGGTCAGATTCATGGCATACCGGATGGTCACCATCTGCAGCCATTCTTCCTTCGTATAACCTTTTCCGACAATAAAAGGTGAAGTACGATCTTCCGGATCCTCATACTGTCCGATGGCAAAACCTTTTGCCCGGCTTAAGTATTCCATTAGTTCCTGGGCTGTCATAGCCTTCTCTTCTTCAGAGAGCTTGTCTACCGTCTTATAACCAAGCACATCCGCCTGGAAACGCAGCAATGCGGTTCCATCTACAGAATAGACATAATCCCCATCCTCATCAATGACAATTTTAAAATCCGTGATGACGCTGTCACCGTTTTTCTCAATCAGCTTGATCAGTCGGTACACAACATCATTCACCTCGGCATTTTTATTCCGGCTTGACTCAAATACATCCTCGATCTTCACGGAATAAGCCAGTTCATTTTCCGCCAGTACATTACCGTTACGATCCAGGATCCGGCCTCTGGTGCTGGTAATATCTCTCGTCTTCTCAATCTGCAGAATAAAATCATTCAGGTACTCTTCTCCATTGATGATCTGCAGATTAAAACAGCGATAGACCAGTACTCCGGCAAAAAAGAAAAACATTATGGTAAGTACAGTCAGTCTGCTGGTCACAATATTTATGATGTGATCTCTTATTTCATGAAACAAATTTCTGTGCGCTCCTTTTTTCCTTTTCCTCCAGCTTCTGGTTCACTTTCAGAATCAGAGGATATAACACGATCGTTACAACAATGGTATAGAGTGCTTCCGGCAGGATCACTCTTGTAAAATAATACGGGAAATGAAAACGCCCTCTCAGAAGAAACATCAGAATATAGCACAACAGTCCATAGGAAATATCGCTCACCACAATGAGTGCCAACGGCAATTTAATATCCTCCGGATAAAAGATTCTGCAGAATTTCCCGTTTATAAATCCTATGTACATCATGATCATGGCATAGAAACCTAAAAAACTGCCAAAAAAGATATCGCATAACAGCCCGCTGAAAAAACCGATCAGAAGTCCTTCCTTTTCCCCTCTCATAAATCCGAAAGAAGAAGTCAGAATGATCATCAGATTAGGAATGATCCCTCCCAGCGCAAGGCTGTTAAATACACTGCATTGTAAAATGAAGCACAGGACAACAAACAGAGTCACAATCACTTTTCGCAGGATACTGCTATTATTTTCCATCCGTGTTTCCTCCGCTTGGAATCTGTTGCTTTTTATCTGTGATCACCAGGACTTCACTCAGATGTTCAAAATCCACCACCGGAGTTAAATATCCCGACTTGGTCAGATTGTTGGTATCCTTATTGATCGTGCTGATATAACCGATCAGGATATTCGGAAGATATTTGTCACTGATATCGGAAGTGACTACCTTATCTCCCTCCACAACCGCATCCTGACTGTCCACCAGTTTGCTAAAGGAAATGACTCCCTGCGCCATAAGCTGCAGGTCTCCCGATACGATCAGGTTATCCCCGGTAGCCAGTGTCATGCCGCTGACGTTGGAATTATCGGAGATGATCGAAGTCACTCTGGACCAGTTCGGGCCCACAGAAGTAATGCGGCCTACCAGGCCTCCCCCCGCTATAACATTCATATCGTCCGCCAGTCCGTCATTGGATCCCTTATCAATAACAAAGGAAGAATACCAGTTGCCGGAATCTCTGCTGATGATCCGGGCTCCGATCTTATTATAATCACCGTATTCCTCATCCAGCTCCAATAAGCCTCTTAATTCATTCAATTCATATTTGTCCTGCTGCAGCAGAGTGTTTTCCTCCGTGAGCGATGCCACCTGCTCCTTCAGGGCACTGTTCTCCGCTAAAAGTGTGCGGATCTGCACCAGTTCATCCGAACGGTTTGATAGCCATTCTCCCGCCTTAGCGATGCCCTGTTCAAAGGGAACGATCACATATCCCACCACACGGTTAAACGGGCGGTTAAACACATTGGTCCCGAAGGTCACCAACATCATTACAGTACACAGGATAGTTAAAATAAAAAGGAGATATTTACTCGGTAAAGTAAACCTCTCCCCTTTTCTTTTTACGACTGGGCTCATTTACTCATCCCTTCAATTGCGTAAGCTACAGATTTATAGTTATCATCCTTGATGATCTTGGCAAGTCCCATTGCCACGCTGGTCAGAGGATTCTCTGCTACATTAACATGCAGTCCGGTGCCGGTTGCCAGTCTCTCAGCTAAATGGTTCACCTGGGATGCGCCGCCGGTCAGATAAATGCCGTGACGATAAATATCCGCTGCCAGTTCGGGCGGAGTTCTCTCCAAAATCACCTTTACATTATCGATAATCGTATTGAAATGCTCTTCCAGGGACTCATCCACCATTTTTGTGGGGATCTCACGTTCTACCGGAAGACCGGTCACAATATCTCTGCCGTATACGATGGCACCCTTGCCCTCTTCTTCCAGTTCTTTCAGGGCAATCTTTACATTTTCCGCTGTCTTGCCACCAATGATCAGTGAGAATTCTCTTCTGACCGCGGCACGGATGGCATCGTCGAATTTCATACCACCCACCTTGATCAGACGGCTTAATACGATACCACCCAAAGACAGAATGGAGATCTCCGTGGTCTCGTAACCGACATTTACCACCAGCACACCCTGGGAATTTTTCACATCGATATCCAGTCCCAGGCCGTCGGCTACCGCCTTTTCCACTACCATGATCTTTTTAGCTTTTACGTTTGCTCCCTTGACCAGATCGTAGAACGCCCTTTTTTCCACCTCAGTGACATCCGTCGGCACCGCAATGAAGAAATCGGAAGGCTTGGTATTGCCTTTTTGCAGATCTCCGATAAAATACTTCACCAGAGTCTCCATATTTTTAATATCCGCGATCACACCGTTGGAAAGCGGATAAGAAATATGAATATTACTGGGCGCTTTTTCATACATTTCAAATGCAGAGTTTCCGTAAGCAAATAAAGTATTTTTGTTTTCGATGGCAATCATATTCTTCTCGATCATAATGTTGTCATCATTGCGATTATAGATCTTTATATTGTTGGTACCGAGGTCGATACCGAATGCGTTGTTTGCCACTGTCGTTTTCCTTTCTTATATCATCTCAATAATTTTTGTTCTTTAAAGCTAGTATACCTGTTATCCCCGATAATAATGTGGTCTAACAGTGGAATATCCATCTGTTCTCCCGCTCCAGCCACGTTGTCGGTAAGTTCTCTGTCCGCTCTGCTTGGCGTCGGATCACCGCTGGGATGGTTATGCACAAGGATGATATTCACCGCTTTGTCTTTCAATGCTTCTAAAAATATCTCTCTGGGAGAGATCAGAGCCATGTTCACACAGCCGTCCGACAGCTTTTTCTCCCGGATCAACTGTCCCTTGGCATCCAGGCAGAGCAGATACACACATTCTGTATCCTTATGTCGCAGCTTCTCCATGAAATATTCCGCCACCATATCCGCACGGGTAAAACAGATCCCGGTGCTTGCTCTCGCCCGGCTCATACGATTGGATAATTCAGCGATGCATTTTAATTTCACTGCTTTCACTATGCCGATCCCACGGATCTGTGTCAATTCCTCCACGCTTACATCGTGCAGACCCAAAAGTCCTTCCCTGGGATATTTTGCCAGTGCCAGGACCTTTTCTGCCAGCTCCACTGCGGAAGTATCTTTGGTTCCTGTCCGCAGGATGACTGCCAGAAGTTCCGCCTCCGTAAGGTTCTCCGGTCCGAAGTTTAAGAATCTCTCATAAGGCAGCTGTAAATCCGTTACATGTTGTGTTAATTTTGCAGGCATAAGTCTCCTTCTGCCTTCTCCGACGTATGATATCTAACGGATAAAACGATATACCACAAACGAAATGATCACACCGATCACACTCGCTATGGTAATATTGAACTCCAGCCCAAAGGTAAGAATGATAAAACCAAGATTCAGTTCTACCGGACTGCTGAGTCCGAAATTTTGTCCGTAATTCAGAAAGGTACCGTCAAAGTAAGTTCCTATAAATCTGCCGATCACAAATCCGATCAGCACCAGTACAACCAAAACCCAATTAATTCTCTTCAAACTACTTCCTCTTCTTTCCTTCGTGTACACTTTCCGGATCCGATGGGGTGCTCCCCGCGAGCCTCCATCTTCCATACGTCTTTTAATACTATCACAAAAAGCTTCTTCTGTACACAAATTTAGTGGATTTTATTTTGCGCTTTTTCTACAGGATTCGTATTTCCTGGCAGGTTCTACATTGCCTGCCTTAGCTGTTCTTCTGTCACGATTCCCTTCTGCAGCAACGCCTGCAGGGATTTCAAAATGCCGAACTTGGCATGCTGCCAGGTCAGTCCACCCTGAAAATATACGGCATAGGGTGGCTTAATGGGACCATCTGCGGACAGTTCAATGGAGGATCCGGATACGAATGCCCCTGCCGCCATGATGACCTGTGCATCATATCCCGGCATATCCCAGGGTTCCGGTGTCACATGGCTGTCTACCGGAGCCGCTGCCTGAATTCCCTGGCAGAAGCCGATGATGCCTTCCGGCTGTCCAAACGTTACCGCCTGGATAATATCATGTCTGCTCTCCGTACCATTCGGTACTACCGCAAAACCTAATTTTTCATAGACATTAGCTGCAAAGATCGCTCCCTTTAATGCACCCGCCGTCACAGTAGGTGCCAGGAAAAATCCCTGATAAAAATCCTTCAGAATGCCAAGAGATGCTCCTACTTCCTTACCGAGTCCCGGGGATGTCAGACGGTATGCAGCATTTTCCACACACTCTTTTTTACCGGCAATATAACCGCCAATAGGTGCCAGTCCGCCACCGGGGTTTTTGATGAGGGATCCCACGATCATGTCCGCACCCACATCGGAGGGTTCCATCGTCTCCACGAATTCTCCGTAGCAGTTATCCACCATACAGATCACATCCGGCTTGATGCCTTTGATAAAGGCGATCAGCTCGCCGATCCGCTGTACGGACAGGGTCGGTCTGGTCTGATATCCCTTGGATCTCTGAATGGTTACCAGATGGGTCTTCTCATTAATGTTTTCACGGATCTTATCATAGTCAAAGCTTCCGTCCGGCAGCAGGTCTACCTGGCGATAGGTTACACCATATTCTGCCAGAGACCCTTTAGAAGGGCGGATGCCGATGACTTCTTCCAAAGTATCATAAGGCTTGCCTACGGGGGACAGCAGCTCGTCTCCGGGTCTTAAGTTGCTCATCAGAGCCAGTGCCAGTGCATGGGTACCACAGGTGATCTGGGGACGCACCAGAGCATCCTCTGTGTGGAACGTTGCCGCATAAACCGCCTCTAAGGTATCTCTTCCCAGATCGTTATATCCGTAGCCGGTAGTACCCAGCAGGCAGGCTTCACTTACCTGATGCTGTTGCATGGCTTTTACCACCTTTAACTGATTATACTCCGCATTCCGGTCCACCTCGTCAAAACGCTCCCGCAGGCTTTTCTCAATGGCACACCCATAGTCATATACCGTCTTGCTGATCCCCATGGAAAGATACATTTCTTCATTACTGTTATTGCTGTTTTTCATAGATCCCTTTTTCTCCTAATTCCTTTATCATATATTCTAAAATTTTCTCTTCGTCATAGTCAAATTGCTGTTTATCCAGCCAGGTAACTGCGTTCTCCCTACGGAACCAGGTCAGCTGTCTCTTGGCAAAGTGCCTGGTGTCCCGCTTCAGAGTATACACCGCTTCCTCCAGGCTGCATTCTCCGTCCAGGTACTCCAGGATCTCTTTATAGCCCAGCCCCTGCATGGATACCATTCCTCTGTGACAGCCCATTTTTTTCAGACTTCTGACTTCCTCCACCAGTCCTTCCGACAGCATTTCATCGATACGGGTTTCGATCCGCGCATACAGATTTTCTCTGTCATCCGTCAGGACAAAATAGCTGAAATTGTATGGGCTCGTGCGCTCTTTTTCCCTTTCATTATGCGCAGAGATGGGTTCTCCGGTCAGTTCATAATATTCCAGTGCACGGATGGTTCTCTTGATATTGTTTGCATGAATGTTCTCTGCTGAAACCGGATCAATTTTTCTGAGCATCTCATGTAGTACTTCCGGTCCCTTTTCTTTCGCAAGCTGTTCTATTTTTTCCCGGTATTCGGTGTTCTCTTCGTTCTCCGTAAAATCAATACCCCGAAGCACCGCCTGAATATAGAACCCGGTGCCTCCCACCAGGATTGGGATATGCCCTCTGTCATAGATCTGTTCCATGCTTTCCAGGCACCGTTTCTGAAATACCACCACATTAAATTCTTCCCACGGCTCCAGAATGTCGATCAGATGATGGGACACTCCCTGCATTTCCTCAGGGCGGATCTTGGCGGATCCGATATCCATATGTTTATATACCTGCATGGAATCGGCTGACAGGATCTCCCCACCTATAGCTTTCGCCAGGGCAATGGACAGTTTCGTCTTACCAACTGCGGTGGGACCGGTCAGTACGACTAACGGTCTTTTTATAGATTGTGTTACCGACATACTTTTTCTTCCTTACACATTATCCATTATTCTGGGTGCAGTTTGCAGCATCGATAGCAATGACTAACATCAGTCCTTCCAGTTCGTCCTTAGGATCAACAAAGTTAATCGTGTAGGTATCTCCCCAATGGAACAGTTCCTTGGAGATATGAATGATACTGCTGCATCCGTTGTATACATCATAATCCCATCCCAGAAAATCTCCTTCCACGCGCCAGCCGTTATAATCAATCTCGTATCTGGGTTTGAAAAAAGAAAACTGTTTGCGGATCTCGCCTTTCACCTGCCCGTTGATTTCGATTTCAAATGCCGGAAGCAGGGTAAACAGCCGCTGCCTGATAACTCCCAGTTCACGATCGTTTCTGTCATATATGTGTAACTGGTGTCCCAGGGAGAAAAATTCCGCCTTTACAAAGTATTTTGCATTTTCGTTCTCATCATAGACATCATAAGAATCTGTCCAGGAAAACACTCGTTGTTTGATCAGTAAACGCATTATACGATCCTCTTAAATTTCTTCTCCAGGTCAGTCTCCGTCATAGTAATGATGGTGGGTCTGCCGTGGGGACAATTATAGGGGTTATCCAGTGTCAGAAGTTCATCGATCAGCTGTTCCGCCTCCTGAAGGCTTAATCGGTTGTTACCTTTAACAGCTGCCTTACAGGACATGGATGCGATCTTCTCCTCGATGACCTGGAAGCTGCCGCGGCCTCCGGTCTCCTGGGACAGTTCATCAAGCACCGCTAAAAACAGTTCTCTCTCACTGCATCCATAGAGATCTACCGGGACACTGCGCAGGGCATATTCGTTGCCGCCGAAGGCTTCGATCTCGAATCCGAGCTGTGTAAAAGCATCCTCATAAGTATGAAGAATACTTTCCTCCTGCCCCGTCAGGCTGACAATGATGGGAGGCATCAGGCGCTGGGAGACCACGCTCTTTTCGTGGAACTGTTTCATCAGGCGCTCGTATTTCACCTTCTCATGGGCGGCATGCTGGTCAATGATGAACAGCTTATCCTCGAACTGGATCAGCCAGTAGGTATCGAAGACCTGTCCGATGATACGGTAGCGGCTGCGGTTCTGCACAGATAACAGTTTCTCTTCAAACAGATTTATCTGCTGTACATCCTTCACCATCACCTCAGCGGTCTCCGGGCAGATAACAGGCTCTGATGAAGTCTCATCCCTTGGCTCCAGCGGTGCTGCCTCTACGAAAAAATCGTCCTCTTTCGATTCCGGTGTTGCCGCAGGTGCAATAGATTGTACCTCTGTCTGCTCACTTACCGGTTCCGGTTTACGGAGACTCGTCTGTATACCTGCATGTGTCTCCTGCCAGATCGGCTTCTGTATAAATTCCCTCCGGTCTTTCGGTACCGCCTCATATTTGGCAGCCTCCATGACGCGGTAGCTTTCTTCTCTTTTTTTCTCGAACACCTCCGGCGTGTGTTCCTTCCAGGAAGCTTTTCTGTCTTCCTGCTCCTTTTTCTGAATGGATTTTTCATCCTCTAAGGAAGCATCCGGGATCATTTCCCGGTTTCGCAGGGTTATTGCTATCTTCTCGCTCAGCAGTCTGGCAAATGCCATGCCGTCAGAGAACCGCACATCCATTTTGGAGGGATGTACGTTCACATCCACGGTCTCCGTATCCATCGTAATATGCAGCACGCACAACGGAAATTTATGCTGCATCAGATACTGCTTATAACCTTCTTCAATGGCTTTGGCAATCACACCGCTGCGGATAAAACGACCGTTGATAAAATAGATCTCAAAATTGCGGTTGGAACGCACCAGTACCGGTTTGCCCAGATACCCCTCTACCTTAATGCCGTTTTCTTCCATCTGGATCGGTACCAGCTGTGCGGCGATCTCTCTGCCGTAGATCCGGTAGATGACTTCCCGCAGGTCACCGTTTCCGGAGGTATGGAATCTGGTCTGATTCCCCAGTACGAATTTGAAAGAGATATCCGGTCTGGACAGTGCCAGATGTTCCATCAGATCCGTGATATAACTACCCTCCGTGGCAGGCTGTTTTAAAAATTTCCGGCGTACCGGCGTGTTGAAGAACAGATTCCTCATGAGGAATGTGGTACCGTCCGGCGCGCCGATCTCATCGATGGACTGTTCCTTTGCCCCCTCTAACACCATGCGGGTTCCGGTGAGGTTCTCTTTTCTCTTGGTGATGATCTCCACACGGGATACCGCAGCGATACTGGATAGAGCCTCACCGCGGAAGCCAAGGCTTGCAATATGGTTCAAGTCATCCGCATCTTCGATTTTGCTCGTGGCATGACGCAGAAACGCCGTGGGAAGCTGTTCCCGTTCAATGCCGCAGCCGTTATCCGTCACACGGATGAACTCAATACCGCCTTCTTTTGCCTCTACCGTAATCGCCGTGGAACCGGCATCTATGGCATTTTCCACCAGCTCCTTCACCACGCTGGCAGGTCGTTCTACCACCTCACCGGCAGCGATCCTGTCAATCGTCCGGGAGTCCAGTACATGTATTCCCATATATCTACCTATGCCTTTCCCTTATATCTAACCGTTCCAGCGGTTCTTCAGCTTATTCTGTAACCGGTACAGAGTGTTCAGTGCATCTAATGGGGTCAGCGTCGTCACCTCGATCTCCATCAGTTCCTTCAGAATATCCTCATCCGTCACAGTGTCGAACAGAGACATCTGTGCCAGATCCACCTCATCGTATTTGGGCTGTTTTTTTGCCTTACCATCGTTTTTATTATCGATAGCAATGCTCTGCACCTTTTCCGTAATATCATTGTCCGACAGTTGTTCCACGATCTCCTTGGCACGGTCGATGACCATGTCCGGCACACCTGCCAGCTTCGCTACCTGGATGCCGTAGCTCTTGTCCGCACCTCCTTTTACGATCTTACGCAAGAACACGATATCGTCGCCACATTCTTTCACAGCAATGCAATAGTTGTTCACATTGTTCATTTTGCCTTCCAGCTCGGTCAGCTCATGGTAATGGGTAGCGAACAGTGTCTTGGCTCCTAAAAGCTTGCGGTTGCTGATATGTTCGATCACTGCCCAGGCAATGCTCAATCCGTCAAAAGTGGAAGTACCTCTTCCGATCTCGTCTAAGATCAGAAGGCTCTTGGATGTGGCATTTCGTAAGATATTCGCCACTTCATTCATCTCCACCATAAAAGTGGACTGACCGCTGGCCAGATCATCCGAAGCTCCCACGCGGGTAAAGATCCGGTCTACAATACCGATATTAGCGGTTCTGGCCGGCACGAAGCACCCGATCTGCGCCATCAGTACGATCAGTGCCGTCTGACGCATGTAAGTGGACTTACCCGCCATATTAGGGCCGGTAATGACACTGATACAGTGGCTTCCATTATCCAGATAAGTGTCATTGGCAATAAACATATCATTGGTGATCATCTGTTCCACCACAGGGTGTCTTCCGTCCTTGATGTCAATAACACCCTTTTCATTTAACTTCGGACGTACATAATGATTTCGTTCCGAAACCAACGACAAAGACGCATACACATCCAGCTTTGCGATCGCTTTCGCGGTGTTCTGGATGCGGACCAGTTCCTGTGCAATGGTATCCCGGATTTTGCAGAAGACATCGTATTCCAGTGTCTGTAACTTGTCCTCCGCATTTAAAATAGTGTCTTCCAGTTCCTTTAATCGTGGTGTGGTATATCGTTCCGCATTTGCCAGGGTCTGCTTGCGGATATAGTCCTCCGGCACCAGATCCTTATAAGAATTGGTCACCTCGAAATAATAACCGAAGACCTTGTTATATTTGATCTTCAGATTCTTGATTCCGGTACGTTCTCTGTCTTCTTCCTCCAACTGTGCCAGCCACTGTTTTCCGTCATGTTTGGCGCTTCGCAGTCTGTCTATGGTCTCATCGAACTGATCCTTGATCATCCCGCCTTCCCGGATGGACAGGGGCGGTTCGTCAATGATTGCTTCATCGATCAGCTGATAAATATCCTCCAGGCCGTCAATCTGCTCCCGAATTTCCGTCAGTTCTTCTTTTTCAAAGACAGACAGCACCGTCTTAATCGGCGGCAGCATCTCCAGGGAATTCCGAAATGCGATCAGATCTCTGGGATTTGCCGTCTTATAAGTCACCTTACTGAGCAGTCGTTCCAGATCGTAGATGGGATTTAAGTATTCCCGGATCTCATCCCTGGAGATGGAATCCTGATTCAGCTCCTGAATGGCATCCAGACGCTTCTCCATCTCATCCTTTTCGATCAACGGCTGTTCGATGTAATTGCGCAGAAGTCTGGCGCCCATGGCGGTCTTCGTCTTATCTAACACCCACAGAAGAGAGCCTCTCTTCTGCTTCTCTCTGAGAGTCTCCGTCAGTTCCAGATTTCTTCTGGTGGAACTGTCCAGCAGCATATATTTGCTGGTAAGATAGGGATAAATATGGGTAAAATGCTCCAGATCTGTCTTCTGGGTATCATACAGATACTGTAACAGTGCTCCCGCCGCTAAAAGTCCCGTAGGGAATTCTTCGACACCAAGTCCGATCAGCGTATTTACCTTAAAATGTTTCATCAGGATCCGTCTGCAGCCGTCATCATCGAACATATGGGATTCCAACGCATTGACGGAGATATGTAAGCGGGACTTTAAATCATTCACATCAAAGCCACTGACTAAAAAAGCCTCGTTGCAGATGATCTCTGAAGGTTCGTACTTCATCAGTTCATCATTTAATTTTTTCAGATCTTCGACTTCAGTCACATAATAATCACCGGTAGTTACATCTGCCGCCGAGATACCGATGCCATCCGGAGTATAGGCAATGCTCAGCAGATAATTATTTTTGCCGGCTTCCAGAGATTGTACGTTTAAGTTGGTACCGGGAGTCACCACACGGATCACTTCCCTCTTCACCAATCCCTTGGCAAGCTTCGGATCCTCCACCTGTTCGCAGATAGCCACTTTATAGCCGCGGCTTACCAGCTTGGACAGATAGCCTTCCACGGCATGATAAGGAATGCCGCACATGGGCGCACGTTCCTCCAGGCCACAGCTTTTTCCCGTCAGTGTGATCTCCAGTTCCTTGGAAGCCACCAAAGCATCGTCGAAAAACATTTCATAGAAATCTCCCAGACGATAAAAAAGGATACAGTCCTTATACTGCTCCTTGGTCTCCATATATTTTTGCATCATTGGTGTCAATTCAGCCATGATCTTCTCCTGTTCTGTAAAAGGATCCACGACAAAGCGGACACGCAAAAGCTTGCGTATCCGCATCTATCTTAGCACAAAATATTGAGGTTGTAAATTAAAGAACCCATATGAAAAATGATAGTTTTTCACACTTACTGCAGCTTTGCTGCGCGTTCCAGTGCATCATCAATATGGGCACAGACATTTTCTCTGCCCACCTTATCTAAGAAGCCGCTCTTCTCCATGACATGCATGGGCTGTTCCCCTACATGGGACAGAATGATCTGGATGTTTTTCTTCTTACAGTCTGCATATAACTGCTCCAGATTATGCATGGCCGTGGCGTCGATGGCGCTCACGCTGCGCATACGCAGTACCAGGCAGTTCATCTTCTCATCTAATGTGATCTTCAGGATCTTGTCCGCTGCACCGAAGAATAAGGGACCGCTCACTTCATATACCATGGTATTGTGAGGTACGACTCTTAAGGACACGCTGTCCGCATCATCCTCATCATCCACATATTTCCAGCCTTCCACTTCCGTCACATCACTCATACGCTTCATGAACAGAATGGCCGCCAGTAAAATACCTACCTCTATCGCTACTACCAGATCAAATACGACAGTCAGTACAAATGTGGTCACCAGAACGATAATGTCACTCTTGGGTGCGGTCTTGCACAGACCTATGAATTTACGCCAGTCGCACATATTGTAAGCCACCATGAACAGAATGGCTGCAATAGTGGGCATGGGAATCAGTGCCGCATAAGGCATCAGTACTACCAGGATCAACAAAAGTGTCACGGAATGCACCATACCGGCAATGGGGGTACGTCCGCCGTTTTTCACATTGGCAGCAGTTCTCGCAATGGCTCCGGTGGCGGGGATCCCACCGAACAATGCGGAAGTAATGTTGCCGGCGCCCTGGGCGATCAGTTCCATATTGGAACGATGTCTGCTGTTCACCATACTGTCCGCTACCACGCAGGAAAGCAATGACTCAATGGCAGCCAGAATCGCGATGGTAAAAGCATCCGGCAGGACGTTCTGTACCGTCTTCAGGCTGAAGGCGGGCAGAGAAATTGACGGAAGCTTATTGGAAATCTCATACAGATCTCCGATCGTATTTACATTCATGTTAAGTAGTGCAACCATGGCACTTCCCACCAGTACTGCGATCAGAGAAGGGGGAATCTTCTTGCAAAAGCCCGGCAGATACTGCCACAGGATCAGGATCAGGAGACTGATCACACCTACAAGCAGTGCCTGCACATTTGTGGTGGAGATGAACTGAAATACTGCTTTCAGTTTATCCATGGTCTCGATCAGCGGCTCTTCGCTGACAATGGTCAGTCCCAGGAAGTCCTTGATCTGTCCGATAAAGATCGTCACAGCAATACCGGAAGTAAAACCGGTGGTGATCGTATAGGGGATAAACTTGATCAGATTGCCAAGTCGTAAAAATCCCATCAGGATCAGGATCACACCCGCTAACAATGTCGCGATGATCAGACCGTCCATGCCGTTCTTCGCTACAATTCCTGCAACAATGGTGGCAAATGCCGCAGTAGGACCTGCGATCTGTACGCGGCTGCCCCCTAAGAAAGAGATCACAAAGCCTGCGGTGATTGCTGTATAGATACCCTTTTCCGGTGTTACTCCGGAAGCCAGTGCCAGTGCAATGGATAAGGGCAGAGCAATGATCGCCACAATGATACCTGCGATCACATCTTTTACAAACTGTTCTTTCGTGTAGCTTTTCATCACTGAGAAAAGCTTCGGTTTCAATTTTTCCATAACATTCTCCTCAATATAATCTCCTCAGTAAAAAGACCCGTGTGAAATTATAAAATTTTTATAAAATCACACGGGTCTTATCATAGCTCTATTTTTTAAGCTTTGCAAGACTTTTTATTATTTTAAACCTATTCTACAATACGGTTTTTACCGTTATTTTTGGCAGTATATAATTTCCGGTCCACAGAAGTAAACAATAGATCCAGCTGTTTATCAGCCTCATAACGTTCCATTCCACCGCTGATGGTAATATCCATCTGTCTGGTATTCTGGGAATATCTCCTTAAGCCTTCCTGGATATTCCGGAATGAATGTAACACTTGTTCCCGATCATCCTGTTCAAACACCAGCATAAACTCCTCGCCGCCGAACCGGGCTGCGATTCCTTTTCCCATCATTTCTTCCAGCATCAGTCTGCCGGCTTCCCGCAGTACATCATCCCCATATACATGCCCATAGGTATCATTGACTGCCTTGAAATCATCTACATCCATCAATACGATCCAGAAGCTCTTCTCCGGCTTGCATATCCATTCATTCACCTGATTTACAAGATAGCGCCGATTATACAGCCTGGTCAGAGGATCATGGTTCGCTGCAAAGTTCAGATCCTCACTCAGACTCAGCAATTGCTTTCGTTGTTCCTCGTAACTTCTGAGCAATTCAAATATCATGGCAAATACAGACACTCCCACAATAACAAAGGACCCAAGCGTAGTTCCTATTTTACCCGCTTCATCCATATTTCTCCATACGGAAGGCCGTTCAAAGCTGCTCATCATGATCACCAGATATTCCAGCAGTGTGACCGTAAAAGAAACGATCACCACATTTCTCGGGAAAAATATCGCCAGTCCAACGACCCCCAGGACCAGATATACGATAGAGGCATCCCCGTAGCAATAATACAAATAAGGAAATTCAAACCATACAAGTATTAATATGATCAGGACAGCCGGTATTTGCACATTTTTCGTAGTCCATCCGACAATACTGATGGTCACGATCATCAGCAGGCATATCCCGCAAAGTATGGTCGGCAGTTTCATACCGTGAATGCAGAAATTGCAGATTGTTCCGATCAGATTTGCAATGCACGCCGTTATCGTCAGAATCTGATACATTTTCCAGGACATGTCCTGTTCCAGTTCTATTCTCTTTTTCTCCTCTTGTTCTTCCATTTCGATTCCCTTTTACTATTTATTCGCCTGTCATATTCATGACTGAACCATATGTCCCATATAATAAAATCCATGACATTCATCCAGTGAAACATTCACAAGCTTTCCCACCAGTGATATATCACCCGGAAAATGTACCAGCGTATTATTTGACATTCTTCCGGTCACTAAGGAACTGTCATTTTCATTGATCTCTTCTACCAGCACATCGCAGATCTGTCCCTGATACCTGGATACCTGTTCTCTGGCTGTCTCCTGCACGGTCTTAAGCACCCGGTCAAACTGCTCCTTTACCAGTTCCTCCGGCACCTGTTCCATGGCTGCCGCCGGTGTTCCGGTTCGTTTGGAATAAATAAAGGTAAAAGCATTGTCATATTTTACGCGACGGATCACATCGATGGTCTCGTCTACGTCTTCCTTCGTCTCTCCTGGGAATCCTACAATAATATCCGTAGTGATCGCCATATCCGGAATCTCCTTACGGATCTTCTCCGCCAGCTCCAGATACTGTTCCTTGGTATAACGGCGGTTCATTGCTGTTAATATCTTCGTGGAACCGGATTGCAAAGGAAGATGGAGATGTCTGCAGATCTTCTTGGAATGCTTCATCACCTCGATCAGCTCATCCGACAGATCTTTGGGGTGGGAGGTCATGAAACGGATCCGCTCCAATCCTTTGATCCTTTCTACATCCTGCAAAAGCTGTGCAAAGGTAATGGGCTCTTCCAGATTTTTACCGTAAGAATTTACATTCTGTCCCAGCAGCATGATCTCTACAACGCCGTCTGCCACCAGACCCTCGATCTCCCGGATGATATCCTTCGGATTACGGCTTCGCTCTCTGCCGCGGACATAGGGGACAATACAATAGCTGCAGAAATTATTGCAGCCGAACATAATATTGATACCTGATTTGAAAGAATACTTTCTCTCCACCGGCAGATCTTCCACGATCTTGTCCGTATCCTTCCAGATATCAATGACCATTCCCTCATTTTCAAACAGGGAGCATAACAGCTCTGCGAATTTGAAAATATTATGAGTTCCGAAGATCAGATCCACGAAGCGGTAACTGTTTTTAATCTTCTCGATCACGGTGGGTTCCTGCATCATACAGCCGCACAGTGCGATCTTCATATGAGGATTTTTCCTTTTATAGCCGTTTAATACTCCCAGTCTTCCATAGACACGCTGGTTGGCGTTATCTCTCACCGTACAGGTATTATAGATCACAAAGTCCGCATTCTCATCTTCAATGATCTCATAGCCAACTTTTTCCAGGATTCCCACCAGTTTTTCCGAATCCCTGGCATTCATCTGACACCCGAAAGTAGTCACACAGCAGGTAGGCCTTCTGCCCAGTTCTTCTCCAAGCTTTGCCACATGACCGGAGGCTTTCTCCATAAAATAATACTGTCTGTCGGTTTCGTTCATTTGTGTTACATTTGTCATATAAAAAATATTGCCTTTCTAAATATCTGTATCTATTATCTGTCTGCGTATTTTGCTGCAATGGCGATCAATAGTCCGGTCGTTTTTTCCATGGACTGTACACAGGCATACTCATATCTGCCGTGATAATTTTCTCCGCCGGTGCACAGGTTCGGGCAGGGCAGTCCCATGAAGGACAGTCTGGCGCCGTCGGTACCGCCGCGGATGGGAGATACTTTGGGCTCGATTCCCAACTCTTCCATGGCAGCTTTCGCGTTGTCGATCAGGTGCATATGCTGCTCCATGATCTCCCGCATGTTATAGTAAGAATCTTTCATATCCACTATAGCGGTGCCTTCCCCATACTTCCGGTTCAGGAAATCCGCACAGGACAAAAACAGCTCTTTTTTCTGTTCAAACAGCTGTCTGTTATGATCACGGATAATATAGTCCGCAGTAACTTCCTCCACATTGCCGCTTATAGCATCCAGATGGAAGAAGCCCTCATAGCCTTCGGTATACATTGGATTCTGCTCTACCGGCAGCAGCTTCTGGAACTCCTGCGCGATCAGAATGGCATTTTTCATTTTGCCTTTGGCGGAACCGGGATGCACACTTCTGCCATATACATGAAGCTTTGCCCCGGCGGCATTAAAATTCTCATATTCCAGTTCGCCCAGTGCACCACCGTCTACGGTATACGCATAATCTGCACCAAACAGTTTCACATCAAAATGATCCGCTCCGGCACCGACTTCCTCATCCGGGGTGAAACCAATGCGGATCTTGCCGTGCTTTTTCTCAGGATGATTTAACAAGTCTTCCGCCATGGTCATGATCTCAGCAACACCTGCTTTGTCATCTGCGCCAAGCAGCGTCGTTCCGTCTGTCACGATCAGATCTTTTCCCACATAATTTAACAGCTCCGGGAAATCCGCTGTCTTCATAACGATGTTCTCTGCTGCATTCAGTACGATATCTTTTCCGTCATAATGCTCTACGATCCGGGGCTTCACATTGGTATCCGTCACCGCAGGCGATGTATCCATATGGGCGATAAATCCAAGTACCGGTGCATTCTCGTAGCCTGCGGATGCAGGAACGGTAGCATAGACATAGCAGTGCTCCTTATCATAAGTGATCTCTGTGGCGCCCATAGCTTCCAGCTCACTGACAAGCAGACCTGCCAGGTCATGCTGCTTCATGGTGCTGGGGGTCGTGGTGCTCTCTTCACTGGACTGGGTATCGATCTTCACATATCGCAAAAAATTCTCTATCGTCTTAGTCATAATCTCACTCCTAACATTTCTACACAAATACAACTTATCCGGGCTTGTACTTTTCTTAAATCCGTACAAACGCATTTCATTTATCATATCATGATGACCGCATCGCTTCAATATTTAATTTAATTTAAGGTGGAATTTCCCGGGTAATTGTTCAGAGCTTATATGTTCTTATTTCCCGGCAGATTCCCTTCGACAGCATCACTACCGCCAGAAGATTCGGCACCGCCATCAGACCATTACAGATATCCGAGAAATCCCATACCGCTTCCAGCGAACAGACCGCCCCAAAAAAAGCAAGCATTCCATAGCACATACGGTACCACCCTGTCCGACGACTATTTCCCGCCAGGTATTCAAAAGCTTTCTCTCCCTGATATTCCCATGCAATAATTGTAGCAAACGCAAACAATGCGATAGAGATCGTAAGCATCCATTCCCCCGCCCTGCCAAATGTGGTGGAAAATACAGCGATCATAAGCGCTGTTCCGTTCAAAAACTCCCCCTGCGCATCCCTCTGTCCCAGCATACCGCTGGATGCTATGGCAAGCCCCGTCAGAGAACAGATCACAATGGTATCGATAAAAACTCCCGTCATGCTGATATAGCCTTGCCGTACCGCATCCGGTGTATCTGCACAAGCCGCGCTGATACCGGCTGCTCCGAGTCCCGCTTCGTTGGAAAATACACCACGGGAGACACCATAGCGCATGGCCTGCCTGCCGGAACATAAGAATCCAATGCTCCCTCCTGCCATAGCTTCCGGGCTGAAAGCCCCCCACAGGATCTGCCAAATTCCTGCCGGAAGATTATGGAAATGCGTAAAGATCACCATTCCTGTTCCGAACAAATAAAATACTGCCATACAGGGCACAAGATATTCCGTGACCCTTGCTATTTTATCGATTCCTCCAAGGATCACCAGAATTGTAAAGATACCAATCACCAGTCCTGTCACTGTCCGGTCGACTCCAAAAGTCACTGCCAGTGCCTCCGCAATCGAATTCCCCTGCGTCATATTCCCCATGCCAAAGGAGGCAAGTACTGCGAATATTGCAAACAGTATCGCAAGGATCCGCCCCATGCGTCTATACGGAAATGCATTTTGAAGAACATACATGGGGCCACCCACCGGTTTCCCCTTGTGATCTCTTACACGATACCTGACACACAGCGTACTTTCCACCAGCTTGGTCGACAGCCCGATGATCCCGGACAAAAGCATCCAGAACAGTGCTCCCGGTCCTCCTAACACCATGGCAGTAGCCACGCCTACGATATTTCCCGTACCTATTGTTGCTGCCAGTTCCGTAGTCAGGGCTGAAAAAGAAGAAACCCCTTCCCCGTCTGTACCTTTCCGGCTCTTAGAATGGAATACCAGACCAAGTGCCGCCAACAGATTTCTCAAGGGAAAAAAGCGCAGACTGATCATCAGATAGCAGCCACAGCCCAATAATAAAAAAATAAGCCAGGGTCCCCATATGATCCGGTCTGCCTGCTGTAAAAAACCTATTACCTCTGCGAGCATAAGAAGTCTGTCTCCCTGACTTATTTTTCTAAACTATATTCTTTATTTTTCTGTTTTATACCGGTGATATTACTGTTATTTACTGGCTATCCGGCAGAAACCCCGGGATTTTTTCTGCGATCTCTCGAATCCCGAACAGGTATCCGACACCTTTCTCCAGTTGTCCTTCGGAAGCATTGAGCAGTGTTGCGATCAGATGCAGTTTATGCTCTCCGTATTCCAGGTCACTCGTATACTCACCGTCTTCGTTTTCCGTGGCTGTCTGCTCCTTCACTTCTGCTTCAGCTTCTATTTCTGCCTTTATTTCAGCCTCTTTATCCCACATGATCTGTGCATTGGTATCATAAGGCACCTCTCCTTCCATTTCCATATAGGTTTCGGAATAATAATCATGCAGATAGGACTGCATATAATCGGTGATAGCATAATAAGGGGCATCCGCACCGATATCATCCCATGTAACCGGTTCTGTCTCATCTTCCAGCACAACCTTCATGGCATAGAGTGTTCCGGTCTCGGAGTCCACGACACACTCTATACTGACTCCCGTAACCTCCCCTTCCTTCATTCGCATACAGATATCATAGGCCATGATCGCAACTCCATCCGACAGCTTCTCATCATACAAAATATATCTTTTGATGGAAATATTATCTGTATCCATATTTTTGTAAAAATAATTCTCCGGGATTGCTCCCATATCCTGAAAAATGTAATTCCATTCCGTATTTAAAATATATTCATCTATCAGACTATATATTTCACCATCCGTTGCAGCTTCATAATCCTGTTCAGAGATATAGTACTGTTTTCCCAAAGCAATACCGTCTGCCAGATTTTGAAGTCTGCGCACGGTGTCGGTCTCATACTCTTCCTTCCAGACGGTATAATCCGTTCCGGTATTCGATATACTGACTGACCTGGTCAGCCTGCTTTTGTCCTGCAATCGCAACATTCCTTCCGGTCCTGCGAATGCAAATACGATCATCATAAGCAGTCCGCCCATACATAGCAGGAAATGCCGCCGGTTCTTATTCTCCTGTTTTTTCATATTCCGCCTTTTGCTCCCCTGTTGCTTTTATTGTTGACAGCCTGTATTTCCCCGGGAAAATATAACCGCATTACCGTGCCTTCTCCAAGCTTGCTGTCAATCTTCAGTTCCCCCTGATGCAGGGTGATGATCTTCTGACAGAGAGCCATTCCGATGCCGGCTCCGCCCTCCTTGCGGGATCTGGACTTATCCACCATATAAAAAGCCTCCGTGATCCTCGCAATCTCTTCCTTAGGGATCCCCCTGCCGTTGTCTACGACCTTGATCTCATAGCCCTGTGTGAGCTTACTTCCTTTCATCAGGATAAATCCGCCTTCTTCCACAGCCTTTACCGCATTATCCAGCAGATTATATAACAGTGACAAAAGCAGATCCCTGTCACCCAAGATCACACCCTTTTGCAGATCGATCTTTCCGCGGATCCCTTTGCGTTCAAAGGGGATCCGCATCGTATCCCGGATATTTTCCTCCAGTTCTTTCGTCGGAAGCTTCTTGAATTCTAATTCCTGTCTGTCCATTCCCACCAGCTCCAGCAATTTGTGAGACAGGCCTTCCAGACGTTTTCCCTGACTGAAAATATAATAGGTGGCTTCGCCCCGCTCCTGCTCTGTCAGTTCATAGGAGTTCAGCATATCCGCATATCCGATGATGGAAGTCAGCGGTGTCTTGAGTTCATGGGCAAACGCCGCCGTAAAATCCTCCTTCTGTTTTGCTTCCAGCTCTTTTTCCTCCATCTGACGTACCAGTCTGTCCGTCATCCGGTTAAAGCTCCGGGACAGTTCTCCGATCTCGTCTGTGCCCTGATAGACAGCCCTCTTCTCAAAATCCCCCCCTGCAATCCTTCCCGCAGTGCGGTTTAACTGTTCTATGGGGCGGGTCAGATATTTGGACAGTAAAAAGGCTGCCAGGCCTCCGATTACCAGCAGACCTGCCAGAGCAATACCATATTGCCGCATCATATTGCTCCGTTCTTCATAAATGCCGCTCAGGTCCTTCAGAATCCCAAGATATACCGTATCTGCCGAATCCGTCGCCTGATCTGTGATGATGCTGAGCAGATAATAACATGTTCCTACCCTGCGTACACCGTAGACCTGATCTGCACCGGGATCCATGGTGCGGATCATTTCTTCCGCAAGGCTCCTGATCTCATCCTGCGGCAGTTTCAGGCTGCCCTCCAGAGTGATCGTGCCATCCGTTTCAAGGATCATACATTCCGTACCGTTCTGATCCGTCATCCGTTCTGTGGCAGAATTTCCAGCCTGTATCCCTGCAAATTCTGCTCCGTATTTTTCCATGTTCTGATACACCATATCATAAATGGTCTGAAAGAGCAGGTTCTCACGTTTTCCCTGCTCCGTCTCCCGTTCTAACATACGGTTAAAATAGGAAAACAGCATAAAGCTTCCAAACAGCATGAAGGCTGCCGTAAGGAGTGCTGTGATGGAAAAAAATAATTTATGTGTGAACTTCATTCAAACGATACCCCACTTTATATACCGCTATAATAATATTTTCCCAATGTAACTTTTTCTTCAGCCGCTGCACATGCAGATCCACCGTCCGGCTCTGTCCCATATATTCGCCACCCCATACAGTCTCGTATATGGTTTCCCTGTACAACGCCCTGTTTTTATTCCTGGCAAATAATAACAGCAGATCAAATTCCTTCGGTGTCAGATAGATTTCCTCCCCGTCCAGAGTCACTCTGTGGGATGCTGTGTCTATGGTGGCATTGCACGCCCGGATGACCGTCTCCGTCTTATGATATCTGCGCAGCACCGCCTCCACTCTGGCAAGCAGCTCTACGATCTCAAACGGCTTGGGCAGATAATCATCCGCCCCCATTCGGAGTCCTTTCACCTTATGTTCTGTAGATCCCAGCGCCGTCAGGAAGATCACCGGCAGCTCACAGGCTTTCGCATAATCCATCAGCTCATAGCCGTTGATCCCCGGAAGCATGATGTCTAACAGTGCCAGGTCAAATTTTTCCTGTTCCATAAGATCTGCCGCACTTTTCCCATCCGGCGCCCAGGTACACAGATACCCTGCCCTTGTCAGATTCATCCGGATCAGATTAGCGATCGGCTCTTCATCTTCCGCAATTAATATCCTGAACATTTCTTCTGCCCCTCATTCTATAAATTCTTATATTACTTTAACTCCTGATTGTATCCATTTTGTATCATCCAAAGCTATGCACTCTTTTCTTCTTAGTTCATACCATATAATAAATATTTTTACGGAAAGGACAGCTGATTGCTATGAAAGATTATTCTTTCGAGGAACCGTTTGAAAAATATCCTCTTGCCATGGCTTATGTTCCCTGGCAGCATTTTACCCAAATGTATGAAAATCTGGAAAAAGGCTACCGGGCGGGTACTATTTTCCCCGAACTTGACAAACCCTTTACAGGAAGGAGATGCGTCAAATGAGCAGCGAAGAAAAAAAGCTGTATGATATCGGCATCGCTGATTTCGTCCTGACAGATATGATGCTGTATCTGGACACTCACCCTTCGGATCAAAAAGCCATGGAATACTTCAACCACTATGCACGGATCAAAACACAGATGGAGCGGGAATTTGCCAGAGAATATTACCCACTGCGCAAGGATCTCGCCGAAAGTAACAGGGACTGGCGCTGGGGCAGTGCCCCTCTCCCCTGGGAAGGAGGCTGTAACTGATGTGGAACTATGAAAAAAGACTGCAATTTCCGGTAAATATCAAAGAGCCCAACGCGAAGCTGGCGCAGGTCATCATCTCCCAGTACGGCGGACCGGACGGTGAAATGGGTGCCAGCATGCGCTACCTGTCCCAGCGTTATTCCATGCCTTATAAGGAGGTAGCCGGACTGCTTACTGATATAGGGACGGAAGAACTGGGGCATTTGGAAATGGTAGCCACCATCGTCCACCAGCTGACCCGTAACCTCTCCATGGAAGAGATTGAGAAAAGCGGATTCGCCAACTATTACGTGGATCATACCATCGGTGTCTGGCCCCAGGCAGCGGGCGGTGTTCCCTTTAATGCCTGTGAGTTCCAGGTAAAGGGAGATATCATCACCGATCTGCACGAGGATATGGCTGCAGAGCAGAAAGCCCGCTCCACCTATGACAACATCTTACGCCTGATCAAGGATCCGGATATCTGCGAACCCATCAAATTCCTGCGGGCCCGCGAAGTCGTCCATTACCAGCGCTTCGGAGAAGCCCTCCGTATCACACAGGACCACCTGAATTCAAAGAACTTCTATGCCTTTAACCCCGGTTTTGACCGCTGTGAATCCTGTGACAATTAACCCTTCCACAAAAAGAGAATCCCTCACACAAAGAGGGATTCTCTGATCATGATCTTATTCCACATTAAATACCGAGAAAACTCTTAACGGTATCCTTCATTTTATCCACATCACACTGCGTATCATGAAGTATGGGTGCGGTACGGATCTCTTCGATCGCTCCGGGCACCTTTACCTTAGCAATTTTGGATAATTCATCCACCAGTTCAAAATCGCCCATTACATCATATTTCGTGTCAATCGCATCCATGACGCTTCTGGTGAATTTGAAGGGACTTGCGGTAGAAGCAATGACAGTGGTCTTATGATCCCCGGTCTCTGCCACATATTTTCCGTATACTGCGGAAGCTACTGCGGTATGGGTATCGATCACATAGCCACACTTCTCATACAGACGACGGATTTCTGCTGCCGTCTCTGCCTCACTTGCAAAGTTACCATAGAAGTCAGCCAGCTGCGCCTTCATTTCTTCGGTGATCTCGTATTTGCCATTGCCGGTCAGCGCACTCATCAGCTCACGGTTTTTATCCGCATCATTGCCTGCGATACGGTAGATCAGGCGCTCTAAGTTGCTGGAGATCAGAATATCCATGGAAGGAGATGTCGTCAGTACGAACTCTCTGTTGCGGTCATAGGTTCCGGTACGGAAGAAATCATACAGTACCTTATTGTCATTGGAAGCACAGATCAGCTTATCAATGGGAAGCCCCATATTCTTCGCATAAAATGCTGCCAGAATGTTACCGAAGTTACCGGTGGGAACTACGACATTGATCTTCTCACCCTCTGCGATCTTACCGTCTTTACATAACTGTGCATAAGCATACACATAATAGCAGATCTGAGGTACCAGACGTCCGATGTTGATAGAGTTGGCTGAGGAGAACTGGAAACCCTTCTCGTCCATCTCTTTTGCCAGTTCCTTATCGGAGAAGATCTTCTTCACACCGGTCTGGGCATCGTCAAAGTTGCCGTGAATGCCTACTACGAAGGTATTGGCACCCTTCTGGGTCACCATCTGCTTCTCCTGGATCGGGCTGACACCGTTCTTCGGGTAAAATACAATGATACGAGTGCCTTTTACATCTGCAAAGCCTGCCAGGGCTGCCTTACCGGTATCGCCGGAGGTAGCGGTCAGGATCACGATCTCGTTCTTAATATTGTTCTTGCGGGCAGAAGTGATCATCAGATGAGGTAAAATGGAAAGTGCCATATCCTTAAAAGCAATGGTGGATCCATGGAACAATTCCAGATAATACGCATTGTCTGCCTTCACAAGCGGAGCAATTTTTTCTGTATCAAACTTGGAATCGTAAGCACTGTTAATACAATTCTTCAGTTCTTCTTCCGTAAAATCCGTCAGAAATAATTTCATGACTTCATATGCAACCTGCTGATAAGTCATTCCCGCAAGCTCCTTAAGACTCTTGTCCAGTGTGGGAATATGATCCGGTACAAACAATCCTCCGTCATCGGATAATCCCTTCAGAATCGCCTGTGATGCGGTTACCGGTGCGCCGTTGCTGCGTGTGCTACGATATATTACTTCCATTTCCTCTCCTCCGTATCAATATATATGGATCTATTGTATCCATCTTCAATTTCGTAAAAGTATAGCATACTTTAAGCACTGTTGCAAGGTGAATTGATAAAGTCCAAGCTGAACGCAACATTCTTATTCTTATTATTCTTTAAAAAACTCATGTCCGCCGTGCCGGAATAACAGTGTAAGCTTTTCATCAAACCAACGCATTCGTTTACTGTCCGCATAATCTCTGGCGGCAAAATAAAGTGCTCCTTCGGAGATATCCTCTCCATCCAGTGCTCGTCCCACTGCCCTTACGGTCTCCTCACTGATCTGTACTCTGTCATAGCTCCCATCGGACACCGGGGAAAACTGCGTGATCCCATTCTCCTGCTGGAACACGATCTCCGACACACTGTCCGGAAATTTATCGGAATTCAGACGGTTCAATATGACATTTGCCACCAAAAGTTTCCCCTCCTCATCCTCACATCCTGCTTCCGCTTCCACAATTTTCAACAGAACCTCCAGCTCCGCCATGTCCAAATGATACCTGCTGTTCCTCTGCAATTCATTGCAGTCGACTACCCGCTGTCCCGAGGATGTCCGGGAAGCAATTCCTATCATTCTGCTCTCACTGTCTGCCGCTACCGGGACTTTTATCTGCAGATTCCGCTGTATTTCTTCCATTTGTCCCAGGCACAAAAATCCTGCCAGAAATAACAAATGCGCTGTTAACAGAACAGTCAATGCCCGTTTATACATTTTCGATCCT
This sequence comes from Simiaoa sunii, assembly GCF_014337175.1. Classification (GTDB taxonomy): domain Bacteria; phylum Bacillota; class Clostridia; order Lachnospirales; family Lachnospiraceae; genus Acetatifactor; species Acetatifactor intestinalis. The sequence continues at coordinate 1,847,489 of NZ_CP060633.1, forward strand.
CACATACCTACAAATGATTTTGACTCCAACTTCATTCTATGCAGCTCGTCCGAAAAATATATCTGTTGTTTTCCGGGAAAAAATGATACTATGAAATTATGAATGAACAGAAAACAGGAAAAAGCAAACTGGATAAAGGGATATTTCGTGCCGTAAAAAAGGATGGAACCGTGTATTACCGCGCCTCTCTGACCTACCGTGGGAAGCACATCAGTCTGGGTAGCTACCGGGATGCCGGACAGGCACACTCGGCCTATGAAGAAGGGATTCGTCTGTTAAATGATTCCTCTCTCTCCCTGAAATCCTACCGGGAGACCTCTTCCCTTTCCTTTGAGAAGTGGGTCTGTCTGCTCAACTTCCGGGATAATGGAATCTACCTTGGGAACCCCATCTATATGGGCCAGCAGCTTTTTTACTATTATCTCACGCCACACCATGTACTGAAATTTGATCTGGAAGATCTGTTCTATTATTCTTCACACAAAATCATGCGGCGCGGTAATCATTATTTTGTGTCCGATTATGGAATGCAGCTGACTCTTACATCCCGCTATGGCATCAAAAACTATGCCGTACCCGGTAGAGACTATTGTTTCCGCAATGGTGATCCCACAGATTTCCGCAGAGAAAATCTGCAGATTCACAATATTTATCACGGTGTCCGCAAAACAGTAACAAAAAACGGACAGCATCTCTATACTGTCCGCATTCATATTCATGGCAATTATCTGGTGGGCCGTTATGCTACCGATGTGGAAGCCGCCATTGCCTACAACAAAGCCATCGACATTCTCCGAAACAAAGGAGTGACCAATAACTTTTTATCCAACTACGTGGAAGACATTGCTCCCAGTCGCTATGCAGAGATCTATTCTTCTCTGCCCATTGCCCCCGGCATTCTGAATTATCCGGCTATTTCTCCGAATAATCAATGAAGCTGATATTCATGTTGGCATAACCGGCAATCCCGTCCACTGAGATATCGTCCGCGTATTGCCACATGGTAAACCGATACGGATAATCCGGAACATCTCCCACCTGGGATAACCATACATCATACGCAGACAGTTTTGACAGATCCACCTCCTTGATCAGCCATTCCTTGTTGCCATATAATAATGTTTTATATCCGGCCGCCGCTATCGTATCCAGAAAAGCTTTCGTGATCTTTGTCTTGTCCGCTCTGCTGACTCCTTCTATGCGGGCCGTATCGTTATCCACGAATCCCATATCAAAAGCCACCGGATAAGTAATCTTATAATCTTTAATATTGTTCAGTACGACGTTCGCTTCTTCCACCGCTTCTGCTTCGGTGATCGCCTGTGAAGTAAAATACACTCCGATCTGCAGTCCGGCATCTGTCGCTCTCTTCAGATTATCCGCGAAATACTCATCCAGAACGATCTGACCGCTGCCGTAACCTCTGGCTCCCACCCGAAGCATCACGAAATCAATGCCTGCTTTCTTTAATTTCAGGAAGTCCACATAATCCTGATATTTGGAGATATCCACCCCAACATAAGAAGTAAGCTTTCCATCCTGATAATATTTCATAAAATCCGACTGACACACCAGTTTTGTAAAATCGTATTCGTGTTTCGGCAGATAAGGGCTGATCAATACCCATTCTTCTTTCCCATCCCGATTAGTCACCAGGGTATGCTTTCCATCGGTGGAAGGATCTGTATCCGTCGTATCTTTTTTCCCATCCTGTCCGGAAGGATTCTCTGAAGGCATCGGTGTAGCCGTTGTCTCCGGATACATATCCCAAAAATCCAGATCCGAAGGAGTCAATGTGCTTCCGGTGATCAGATCCTGCGTATCCGGATACTTTGCTGTCTGCTGATTTCCTGCCTGTTGTACATTCTCCGTCTGTGCAGTTGTATTATTCTGTTGATGAGACGCCGGTTTCCTGTTAATGATCAGCACAACCGTAAGTATCACCACCACAAAAATAGTGACAGCAACGATCGCACTGACCACGGTAGGAGTCAACCCGCTTCCATGATCTTCATAATCGTCCGGAAGACGCATACTATTTCTCCTCTTTTATGCTTTTACAATACACTTTTTAGGGCATTTTTCCATGCAGGCTCCACAGCCGACACACTTTTCGGGATCAATGACCGCATGAAAATTCTCTACTTTCACAGCATCATGCTGACAATTTTTCACGCAAATTCCGCAGCCAACGCATCCTGTGGTACAGGCTTTCATAGTGACCGGTCCCTTGTCGGTAGAACTGCAGGCTACCTGCACCGTATTGGAATATGGGATCAGACTGATCAGGTGTTTCGGACATACCTCTACACATTTTCCGCAGGCCTTACACTTCTCTTTGTCTACTACGGCTACACCGTTTTTGACGTGAATGGCATCGAAAGGACATACCTGTGTGCAGGTTCCATATCCAAGGCAGCCGCTGTTACAGGATTTCGGTCCGCCTCCGGGGACAAAGCTCATCATACGGCAATCCTTGATTCCGTAATAATCATAGTCTGTCTTCGTCCGGTCGCAGTCACCCTGGCAGTGAACATACGCTACTTTTCTCTCGGAAGCCTCTGCCTCTACTCCCATGATCGCAGCGATTTTTTTGCCTACTTCCTCTCCGCCTACCGGACAGGTATTAACGGCAGCCTCTCCTTTTGCAATCGCAGCGGCAAGTCCGGAACATCCGGCGAACCCACAGCCGCCGCAGTTATTACCGGGAAGGGCGGCAAGTACCGCTTCTTCCTTCTCATCTACTTCTACTTTGAATTTTATACCGGCCACGCCAAGAAACAGTCCCACAAAGATGCCGACGATTCCGACACAAGCCGCAGCAATCAGAATTCCTGTTATACTCATCTATGTTACTCCTTCCTAGATCAGACCGGAGAATCCGCAGAAAGCAATTGCCATCAGTCCCGCTGTCAGCAGCACCATGGGCATTCCCTTGAAAGATTCCGGCACCTCATTGTATTCCATTTTTTCACGCAATCCAGCCAGGATCACGATGGCAATGGTAAAACCAAGGGCTGTGGCAAATCCGTTTACAATACCGGTCAGAATACCGTATTCCTTCTGTACATTGGTAATCGCTACACCTAAAACCGCACAGTTGGTGGTGATCAGGGGCAGATATACACCCAGTGCCTGATACAGAGAAGGCATAGCCTTTTTCAGGAACATCTCCACAAACTGTACCAGCGCCGCGATCACAAGGATAAATACAATGGTCTCCAGATACTCAATGTGCAGCGGCTGTAAGATAAATTTATAAATCACGCCCGCTACCGCACTTGCCAGCGTTATGACGAAAATAACCGCGGTTCCCATACCGCCTGCAGTCTTGATCTTACGGGATACTCCCAAAAACGGGCAGAGTCCCATGAACTGGCTTAAGACGATATTGCTGACAATGGAGGAACTGATCAGTAACAGAAGCATATCTTTCACACTATCCATTTATTTGTCCTCCTTATCCAAGTCTATTGTCTCAAGGTCATCCGTTGCAGCCTTAGGCTTTGCTGCCGCTCTAGCCGCGTCCATCACGGCATCCTCCGAAGTATCGGTATTGTCGTAAAATCTCTCTGAACAGCCGCTTTCGCCACAGTGCAGACAATCATGTCCGCAGCCGGACTGGATTTTCTCATAATCCTTGCCTGCCAGTTTTCTCTTGTTCTTCACATAATTCTGCAGAGCAGTCAATGCAGCCAGCACAAAGAACGCACCGGGAGCCAGTCCGAAGATGTTGATCGTTACATAGGAATCCGGCATGATCCGGAATCCGAAGACAGATCCTGCCGCCAGAATCTCTCTCACGGCACCGATACAGGTCAATGCCAGGGAGAAACCAAGTCCCATGCCAAGTCCGTCAAACAAAGAAGGAATCGGCGGATTGGAGTATGCATAGCTCTCCGCTCTTCCCAAAATAATACAGTTCACAACGATCAAAGGAATGTATACACCCAATGCATCATTCAGAGACGGCAGATATGCCTGTAAAAGTAACTGCACCGCCGTTACAAATGAAGCTATAATTACGATAAATGCGGGGATTCTCACACGGCTGGGAATCACTTTCCGCAACAGGGAAATGATCAGATTGCTCATCGTAAGTACCACCGCTGTCGTCAGTCCCATTCCCAGACCGTTCATTGCGGAAGTGGTTACGGCCAGTGTAGGACACATTCCCAGCATCAGCACAAAGGTAGGATTCTCCTTGATAATGCCGTTGTAAAGTCTTTCACCTGCTTTATTCATTGCCTGCACCTCCCTGTACATAATCATGAAATGCCAGAAGGCTTCCGTTCACGGCATTGGTCACGGCCCTGGTGGTGATCGTTGCACCGCTGATGGCATCAATCTCACTGTCAGAAGTGGAACCGGTCTTGGTATACGTAAAGCTCTTCACATTTTTCTGATGGAACTGCGGTACCAATACATCGCCTGCTTTCATTCCCAGTCCCGGTGTCTCGGAGATACTCAAAATAGAAATATCATTTACGGTACCGTCCAGACGGATTCCCACATACAAAACGATATTTCCGCCGTATCCCTCAGAGGATGTTGTCTGGATCACATAGCCCAGTTTCTCTCCGGAGGCATCCTGAGCTTCATATACCGTACCGATGGTAATTCCGGTATCGGAAAGATTCTGCGCCGTATCATCGGAAGGGATATACGGATCCAATTCTTCAAAATGTCCGGCATCCGTAAATACTGCCTGGCAGGCTTCCTGCACTGCTTTTTCTTCCTGCAGACGGATGGGTTCCTTGGTAAGTTCATAGACAAATCCAAGTAACAGGCCGGCGATCAGGGTGATGGCAAATAAAATGCCTGCTTCTTTTAACATTGCCTGTACATCATTTTTATTTTTCATGTTTCGCACCTGCCTTTCTTCCGAAAGCAACCGGCATGGTGAATTTTTCAATCAGAGGTACCAGAAGGTTTCCTAAAATGATAGCATAAGATACTCCTTCCGCTCCCGGTCCGAAGATACGGAAAATTCCGGTAAGAAGTCCCAGTACAACACCATATACATACTGTCCTTTGATGGTGATCGGGCGGGTAACATAATCCGTAGCCATGAAAAAGGCACCCAGGATCAGACCGCCACCGGCCAACTGTGCCGACAGATATGCGGGATCAAAACCATGTCCGCCGAAAAATCCGGCAAACAGGATCACTGTCACAATATAGGTTCCCGGAATGCGCAGATCGATCACTCCGATCAGGATCAGGAAACATGCCCCGATCAGTAACGCAATAACGGAAGTCTCACCGATGGTACCGGCTGTCTTACCTACGATCATATTCATGACATTGACACTCTCTCCTGCCTTCAGTGCCGCCAGCGGAGTGGCTCCGGTATAAGCATCACAGACGAAGTTCGTCATCTGCGAAGGAAAAGAGATCAATAAGAAACATCTTGCTGCCAGTGCCGGGTTCATAAAATTTTGTCCCAGGCCTCCAAACAACATTTTTACTACAAGAATTGCAAACACACCGCCCATGGCAGCTATCCACAGAGGAATACTTACCGGCAGATTCAGTGCCAGCAGCAGTCCGGTGACCACCGCCGACATGTCTGTTATGGTTATTTTCTTCTTCCACAGCCAGCCGAATAACAATTCTGTCAGGACTGTGCTTGCAATGGTAACAGCCATTACTGCCAGTGCTCTGGGACCGAAATTGTAGATTCCGAAACCGGCAGCAGGCAGCAGTGCGATCACCACAGCCGTCATAATACTACTGGTCGTTACTTTCGACCTTATATGAGGATTTGAAGATACTTTTAAAAGTTCACTCACTGTTCTTCCCTCCTACTTCTTTTTCTTTTTGGCCAGTTGAATTTTACGCATGGACTTGATCTCCTGCGTCAGAGGTCTCTTGGCAGGACATACAAAGCTGCAGCAGCCACACTCACAGCATTCCATTCCATTATGTTCTACGAATGACTCTTCGTCAAAATGCTCCGCATAAGTTGCCAGCAGACTGGGAACGATCCGTCCCGGGCATGCTTCCACACATCGTCCACAGTTAATACAGGGGCTGGGTTCCATCGCAGAGACATCATCCTGTGTCAATGCCAGCAAAGCAGTAGAAGTCTTGGTCGTCGGAACATTGAGATCAAACATACCGAATCCCATCATCGGACCACCGCAGATAATCTTCTCCGGATCCTGTTTAAATCCTCCCGCCACATCCAACAGTTCCTGATAACTCATACCGATGGGTACCCGGAAGTTCCGTGGATTCGCCACAGCATCACCGGTCACCGTGACAATGCGCTCCATCAGAGGGCGTCCTTCTGTAACCGCTCTGTAAATAGCAACCACGGTATCTACATTGTCTACAATGCATCCCACATCCGCGGGCAGCATGGAAGAATTGATTTTCCGACCCGTTGTGGCATAGATCAACTGACGTTCCGCACCCTGCGGGTACTTGGTCTTCAATGCCTTGACCGTGATCTGCGGATCATTTTTGGTCATCTGTTTTAACAGAGAGATGCAATCCGGTTTATTATCTTCCACTGCCAGAATTCCATGAGCATTATCGAACAGCTTCAATATGATCTTCAAACCGCCGATCAACTTGTCCGGCTCCTCCATCATCCTGCGGTAATCAGAAGTCAGATAAGGCTCACATTCCGCACAGTTTGCAATTACATAGTCAATTTTATCAGGATCCTTCGGAGATAATTTTACATGGGTAGGAAAGCCGGCTCCTCCCATACCTACAACTCCGGCTTCTTTTACAATATCGATGATCTCATCTTTTTGTAATTTATCCACCGGTGCATAGGGATGAAATTCCATACTTTCATACAGACCGTCATTGTCTATTACAATGCTCTGTATCAGATCTCCCGTCACTACACGCCTTGTCTCGATAGACTTTACAGTACCGGACACGGATGCATAAATCGGTGCCGACACAAATCCACCACTCTCCGCTATCTTCTGTCCTGCAAGTACACGATCTCCTTTTGCCACGATTGGCTTAGCCGGGGCTCCGATATGCTGAGACATGGGATAGACCATTTCTCCCTTAGGCAGAACATCCTGGATCGGCTTGTCCTTCGACAGATCTTTGCCATCATAGGGATGGATTCCACCTACAAATGTCAACTTCGCCATTTTCTATCGTCCTTTCTGAATCATTCTTGTATTTCAGATCACATTACGATAATTGTACTATTTTTATCAATTTTTATCAACTTTTATCAACAAAATGCTACTGCATTTTATAAAATTATGGTAGAATAAATTAAATAAGCAAACATGCCCCACGGCAGAAAGAGGTCATACATGAAAAAATCAGAAGAGACTCTGGAGGATTTTGCGATCTCCTATCCCTTGGATAAGCTGGCACCTCTGGAACAGGTACTGTTTCTCGATATTGAGACCACGGGATTTACTTCCCGTACTTCTTATTTATATATGATAGGCTGCGCTTACAACCGGGCCGGTAAATGGCATACCATACAATGGATGGCAGAGGATTACGCACAGGAGGGAGCGATTCTCACTGCCTTCTTTGACTTTGCGAGATCCTATAAATATCTGGTTCATTTCAACGGCAATAACTTCGACCTTCCCTTTATCAGCCAGAAATGTGCCCAGTTAATGCTTCCATTTTCTTTCGAAGGTTTTCAGGGAATCGATATTTATCGTCGGATCTCTCCTTATAAGTTTTTCTTAAAGTTGCCCAACTGCAAACAGAAAACTCTGGAGCAATACCTTGGAATCGCTCGTACGGATGTCTTTTCCGGTGGTGAATTGATCGGATTATATCACGACTATGTCAAGAATCCTTCCGAATTCACCGAAAAGGCTTTATTCCTTCACAATGCGGACGATTTAAAAGGGATGTTGGAAGTTCTTCCGATTCTCGCTTACTATGATCTGTTTAACGAGAACTGTGTCAAAGCCAAAAAGGTACAGGCCAATTATTACAAAGATATGCATGGGGCACAGCGAAAAGAGCTGCTGATCACACTGCAGATTCCTACACCGCTGCCCAAACCTATTACTGCCTCTGCCGGTAATTGTTACTTCCGCGGCGAGGGAGAATCTGCTACTCTTAAGGTTCCGATCTATGAAGAAGAATTAAAATATTTCTATTCGAACTACAAGGATTATTATTATCTTCCTACCGAAGATGTGGCACTTCATAAATCCGTAGCTGGTTTTGTCGATAAGGAACACAGACTCCAGGCTTCCGCAGCGAATTGCTATACCAGGAAGTTTTCCTGTTATCTTCCCCAGTGGGATATTTTATTTACACCTTTCTTCAAGAGAGATTATAAGAGCAAGGAATTATTTTTTGAACTTACAGATGAAATGAAGAAGAACCGTGAAGGTTTTTCCCGTTATGCCAATCACGTCCTGTCCATGATTGCCGCCACATATTAAAAAAAGGAAAGCTGATCGCTTTCCTTTTTTCTTCCTATAAACCTATAAGGGTTTGACATAATAAAAAGAACTTTTTCTTTCAAATCCTATCTCACGATAATTCATGATCTGTTCCGTACTTCCGATAAAAAGCATTCCACCCTTTGCCAGGGAATGATAATACTTTCGAAATACTTCATCCTTTGCTTCCTCTGTAAAATAGATCAGAACATTTCTGCACACGATCAGATGATATTCTGTCGGATAAGCATCCTTCAACAGATTATGCTGATGAAAATCAACTCTTGCCTTAATCTCATCCGCAATCTTATAAGAGGGACCGATCTTCGTGAAATATTTCTTCTTTAGATCTTCCGGTACACCTTCTATGCTCTTCTCATTGTACAATCCGGTCTTTGCCTTTGCAATCACCTGCTTGTCCAGATCAGTAGCATAGATATGGATCTGTTGTAACGGAACATGCCGTGACAAAGCCATAACCAGTGAGTACGGCTCATCTCCCGTAGAACATGCAGCGCTCCAGATTTTTAAATTCTTACCAAAACGCTGAATCAGTTCCGGGATAACTGTCTCATCCAGATATTTCCACTGTTCGGGATTACGATAGAACTCCGATACATTGATGGTAATATACCCTACAAATTCCTCGAAAAGTTCTCTATCCGTCTTCAGTACCTGTACATACTTATCATATCCTACGATCTTGTGTTTTGCGATCAGAGTATCGATACGCCGCTTCATCTGCTTCTCTTTATAAGCATTCAGATCGATCGTAGTCAGAGAATATATCTCCTTTTTAAAATACTCATAATCATATATCATGAATATCAACCACCCAGCTGTTAATTATTCCTCAGTATTCTCAGCCTCTGCAGCGATCACAGCATCGATATCTACAGATACGACATCTGCATCAGACTCTTCCTCTGCCTCTGCAGGTTCGGGAGCTGTCAGAGCCTTTACGCTCAGGGAGATCTTGTGATCAGCCTCATTGAAATCTACAACCTTAGCTGTAACTTCATCGCCAACGCTCAGTACATCGGAAGGTTTCTCAATGTGCTCCTTTGCGATCTGGGATACATGAAGCAGAGCATCTACACCGGGCTCTAATTCTACGAAAGCACCAAAGTCGGTCATTCTTGCAACCTTACCGGTTACTACATTGCCGACAGCATACTTCTGTGCAGCATCCTTCCAGGGGTTAGCATCGTCAAACTTCAGAGACAGTGCGATCTTATTGCCGTTGATCTCTTTGATCAGGACTTTCAGCTTATCGCCAACCTTGAATACCTTCTTGGGATGTTCAACTCTGCCCCAGGACATCTCGGAGATGTGAAGCAGTCCGTCTGCGCCGCCAAGATCGATAAATGCGCCGAAATCAGTTACGTTCTTAACAACACCTTCTACGATATCGCCTTCTTTGATCTTCTCAAAGAGTTCCTTCTGCAGCTCAGCCTTCTTAGCTACGATCAGCTGTTTACGGTCGCCGATATATCTTCTTCTCTTGGGATTGTACTCGCTGATCACGAATTCAATCTCCTGTCCTGCATACTTGGTCAGATCCTTCTCATAAGTATCGGATACCAGGCTTGCGGGGATGAAGATTCTTACTTCGTCCACAATTACACTTAAACCACCGTCCAGTACCTGGGATACGGTTGCCTTAAGTACTTCGTGATTGTTAAATGCTTCTTCGATTCTCTTGTTGCCTCTGTCTGCAGCAAGACGCTTGTAGGTAAGGAGAACCTGACCCTCACCGTCATTTACTTTCAGGACCTTGACTTCCATGGTGTCACCAACCTTGGCAACTGTGGTAAGATCCACGCTGGAGTCGTTGGTATATTCGTTCTTGGTAAGAATACCGTCAGATTTATATCCGATGTTCAGAATGATCTCTTCCGGTTTCACATCGATGACTGTACCTTCGACTACCTCTCCTGCATGTATTGTCTTTAATGATTCTTCCAGCATTTGTTCAAAAGTTAATTCTGACATAATTTTGAACCTCCTCAATTAATTTATTTGGGGTGGAAGCCCCCGCGGTAATACCCACTAGTCGAACAGCTTTAGGTAGATCTAAATGCAAGTCATCCAGTGTCTGTATAAAATAGGTGTGCTCACATTCCCTTTGGCAGATTTCGTAAAGCTTTCTGCTGTTGGAACTGTGCTTCCCTCCTATTACAATCATAACGTCAGCATCCGCTGCAATGGTCTTTGCCGATCGCTGTCGCTCTTCTGTAGCATTACAGATAGTGTTCACAACACTATCATTGTAACCTTTTTTTTCAAAAATTTCAACTATATATTGAAATTTATTGTAGTTATATGTCGTCTGAGAGACAATGCAGAGTTTTTCGCCTTCTGTTTTTACAAAATTTTCTGCCTGATCCGGAGTCTCCAGAACGGTAACGGGTCCCGGACACCAGCCGACGATCCCCTCTACTTCCGGGTGCTTCGGATCTCCCACAACGATCACATGATACCCCTCGTTGCTTTTTAGTTCCACGATACGATGGATCTTTTTCACAAAAGGACAGGTGGCATCAATGCATTCCAGACCGTTTGCCTCCATGATGTCATAGATCTCTTTTGCCACACCGTGAGCACGGATGATCACTGTAGGAATGTTCTCCCCGGCTTTCAGTTGTTTCAGATCCTCTTTGTTCTCCAGAACCCGTACACCCTTTTCCGACAGTTCTCTGACCACTTCCTCGTTGTGTACAATGGGACCATAGGTATATATAGTCTTCCCGTTTTTTAATTGTTCATACACGGTATCCACGGCACGCTTTACACCAAAGCAAAAGCCTGCACAGTCTGCCAGTCTTACTTCCATATATCGTCTCCCATTTAGCCAATCAGTGCCACGATCCGGTCAATGACCTGTTCGATGGTCATATCAGAGGTATCCACAAGTACCGCATCCTCCGCCTGCTTTAACGGAGAAGTCTCTCTGTGCATATCTCTGTAATCTCTGTCCTCGATATCCTGACGGATCTTTTCTAAGTTGCAGGACTCACCCTTGGCAGTCAGCTCGTCATATCTTCTTTTTGCTCTCACCATACTGCTGGCGGTCAGATAGATCTTGACCTGTGCATGGGGTAATACTACGGTACCGATATCACGGCCGTCCATGATCACATCGCTTTTCGCTGCCAGTGCCTGCTGGAGTTCTACCAGTTTGGTACGTACCGCCGGCTGTGCGCTGGTGGTGGAAGCCATGTTGCCAACCTCCTCGGTACGCAGATAAGCATTGACGTTTTCACCGTTTAATAATACGACCTGTTCTCCGTCCACATATTGAATGGTGATATCTGCCTCCTTACATTTATCGGCGATCGCTGCCGCATCCGCAGGATCCACACCCTCTCTTAACATGAACAGTGCCATGGCGCGGTACATTGCTCCGGTATCCACATAGATAAAGCCCTTCTTTTTTGCCACTGCTCTGGCAATCGTGCTTTTACCGGCACCTGCCGGTCCGTCAATAGCTACATTAAAGCTCATATTCATATCCTCTTTTCTTCGTATTTTCTTTATGATTCTATTTTTTAAAAAATTTATTGTATGCTGTCTCCCGCCAAATGTCCCGTAGACCAGGCAATCTGTAAGTTAAAGCCACCGGTCATGGCATCCAGATCCAGTACTTCCCCCGCAAAATACAGATGCTTTACCAGCCTGGATTCCATGGTGGAAGGATTGATGTCTTTTACAGAGATTCCGCCCTGGGTAATGATTGCTTCCGCAAAAGATCTCGTCCCCGTTACCGTCATGGGCAGTGCCTTGATCAGCATTCCGAAAGCTTTTCTCTCTTCCCTGCTGATCTCGTTGACCTTCTTCTCCGGAGAGATTCCTGACAACTCTATCATAACAGGGATCAGCTTCGCAGGAAACAGATGATCCAGTGCATTTTTAAACTGCTTGTTCTTCGCTTCCTCAAAATCCCGAAGCAGACGTTTATCTAACTGTTCCGGTGTCAGTGCCGGTTTCAGATCCAGGAAAAGCTTTACCTCATCGTCACCTTTTCGTTTAGAAATATTTTTGGAATAAAAGCTGCTGGCGGACAAAATCAACGGCCCGCTGACACCGAAATGGGTAAACAGCATCTCTCCGAAGCCTTCGTACCAGGTCTTCTTCCCACATTGCATCCGAATCTCCACATTTTTAAGAGATAATCCCATCAGTGCTTTGCACCAGCTCTCGCTGATCTCTAACGGTACCAATGCGGGCCTTCGCTCCGTTACTTTATGCCCCGTCTCTTCTGCGAACCGGTAACCGTCTCCGGTGGATCCGGCAGCGGCATAGGAGCAGCCACCTGTACAGATAATGCAGGCATCGGCGGTCAACTTCTTATGATCCGTACATTCCACTCCGTAAAAGCAAATATTGTCGTCACTTTCCTTCGTCAGGATCTTTTTCACTTCTGTGTGCAGATGAATATCCACATGATATTTATGCAATTCTCTCTGCAGGGCGGCGATCACATCCGAAGAATGATCGGATACCGGAAATACCCTGTCGCCCCGCTCTGTTTTCAGGGGACATCCCGCCTGTTCGATCAGATCACACACCTGTGTATTGTCAAAGCTGTAAAAAGCACTGTACAGGAATTTTTCATTGGTGCAGACATTTTGGAACAGCACATCCATATCCGCTCCATTGGTCACATTACAACGGCCTTTTCCCGTAATAAACAGCTTTTTCCCAAGCTTTTCATTTTTTTCCAAAAGGGTTACGTTATGTCCGCATTTTGCTGCCGCTATGGCAGCCATCATGCCGGCAGCCCCGCCGCCGACCACTATCACATTGCTCATTCTCATCCTTTTCTGCCGACATATCGACGTCACTGCTCCTTGCGTCGCAGAGAATAATCTAACATCGGTTCATCATCTATAAAATCTATCTCGTCATTCAGATACACCTGATAATTGTTCCAGGTCTCTTCCAGTGTCTCCAGATTCTTACGCACCTGCTCCGGACATTTCAGGCAAAGTGCTACCACCAGCGCATTGATCACACTAAGAGGTGCCACCAGAGAATCCACCACCGACACCATGTCACTTCTCGCCAGCAGATTGCAGGAAGAATACAGATTCATGGGGGAATGAATACTGTCGGTAATGGCGATCACTTTAGCATTCCGGTCATTGGCGAACTCCATTGCCTTTAACGTCCGCATAGAATATCTCGGAAAACTGATGCCGATAAAGCAATCCTTCGGTCCTATATGGATCATCTGTTCAAAGGTCTCGCTGACACTGGTAGTGTTCAGTAAAAATACCTTTCCGCGGATCATGTTCAGGTAAAAATGCAAAAACGCCGCCAATGGCTCATTGCTGCGGAGTCCCATGATATAGATGGTCTCCGCTTCTAAGATCGTAGCTACTGCCGATTCAAACGCCGCCGGATCCAGATTATCTATAGTATCCTGAATCTTCTCGATGTCTGCCGTGAGAACAGAGGTCAGGATCTCCGACTGGGAACTTCTTCCATATTTTGCATCCATTTTCTGGATACCATTTAGTTTACCCTGTACACAGCTTTCCAATGCCTTCTGAAATTTCGGGTACCCATCATAACCGATCCCTGCGGCAAAACGAACCACGGTAGATTCACTGATTCCCAGTGTTTCTCCTAATTTAGCTGCCGTCATGAATACCGCCTGGTCAAAATGTTCCGATATATAGTCCGCAATGGCTTTATGCCCCTTGCTCATCTTCGCATAGTGTTCATTTATCCGGGTAAAAACATCATATTCTGCCACTGTTCTTAACCTCGCATTGTCTCATTGTAAAAAGCATAGTAGGAATGTTCCAAAAGCTGCATCGTCTGCTGATCTGTCAGATCATAATCTCCGGTCAGAGACATGCAGGCGGCTCCATGAATAAAAATCCACATTTTCATAAACAGATCTCCGGGATCCGGGCATCCTGCCACTCTCGCCAGATTGATCTCATAGACTACATTTCCGGCATCGCCGTTCAAGATCTCATACATGCTTTTCGTCTTATGTTTGCTGCCCTGGTCACCAGATACAAACAGAAGTTCAAACAGGTGTCTTTCTTCCCGTGCAAAAGCTATGTATGCCATTCCTAAGTTGGAAAAAGGTGTCTTCCCGGTGCGAGGATACAGGCTGTAATAATCCAGAAAATACGCCGTTGCTCTCTCATAGACCGCATCCCACAGTTCTTCCATATTCTTATATACTCTGAAAATAGGCTGCGTGGAACATCCTGCCTTCGCCGCAACTTTTCTCGCAGTCACATTGGCAAAGCCTTCCTCTCTGGTCATAGCGAATGCCGTATCCAGGATCCTGTCAATCGTGATCATCTCTTTACGAGCCATAATCCCTCTCATTCCGCTGTATTTACAGCAAACAATGTGTCCTTCTATAACACTTGTTATTTTAGTTGGTGAAGAGGTGGTTTGTCAATATGTAAATAACTCATTCGCAATCCGGGTTATCGCCCTACTTGCTTCGCTGGTTCTTTGTCTAAATAACAGTTTCTCCGTGCTTCGCACTCCCGAAACTGCAAAACCACATTCGCAATCCGGGCTATCGCCCTACTTGCTCATGTGGTTTTGTTTTTCTAATAAAGACACCGCACTGGCTGCAAGCAGCCGTGCGGTGTCTTTATTGAAAAATTATTTAGACAGGGTATGCACCGTTTTTGGTGTCAGCCTGGGTCATATCAACCTTTTCCTGCTGTGCCTGACGATACTTGAAGAAGTCGGTAGCAACCTGAGGGAACAGAGCGTAGCTTAATACGTCCTCATCCTGCTGTTTCCATTCCTTCATTTCGCCTTCCAGCTTATCCATCTCGTTGTCAAGCAGATCAGCGTAACGGCAGGTGATTCTCTCCTCACCGGGGATAACCTTGTCGATAACTTCCTGGCTCATGGGCTTAACGGTCTGTCCGTACTCACCACGCAGCACTGCCTTGGTCTCCTTGGTAGCCATCTTGTAACGCTCACCAAGCAATACGTTGAAGACTGCCTGAGTACCAACGATCTGAGAAGAAGGAGTAACCAGAGGGGGCTCACCCAGATCCTTACGAACCTTGGGGATCTCCTTCAGTACATCGTAGTATCTGTCTTCTGCATTCTGCTCCTTCAGCTGGCTCACCATGTTGGAAAGCATACCGCCGGGTACCTGATACAGCAGAGTCTTGATATCAACACCCATAACCTTGGGATTCAGTAGACCGTTAGCCAGGCACTCATCTCTGTAAGGTCTGAAGTAATCAGCGATCTCAGCCAACAGGTTCTGATCCAGACCGGTATCGTAAGGGGTTCCCTTGAAGGTCTCAACCATAACCTCGGTAGCAGGCTGTGAAGTACCCATAGCGAAGGGGCTCATAGCGGTATCGATCACATCAACACCGGCCTCTACTGCCTTCAGGTAAGTCATGCTTGCAACACCGGAAGTATAGTGGGTATGCAGCTGGATGGGAAGCTTGGTAACTTCCTTCATAGCCTTGATCAGTTCAGAAGCCTTGTAAGGTACTAACAGACCGGCCATATCCTTGATACAGATGGAATCTGCACCCATCTCTTCGATCTTCTTAGCCATGCCGGTCCAGTACTCTAAGGTGTAAGCATCGCCCAGGGTGTAAGCCAGAGCAACCTGTGCTTCACCTCTGCCTTCCTGTGCCTTGAACTTATTGGTAGCATTTACTGCTTCCTGTAAGTTGCGCAGGTCATTCAGGCAGTCGAAAATACGAATGATATCAATACCATTGGAGATAGACTTCTGTACGAAGTAATCTACCACATCATCTGCATAAGGTCTGTAACCCAAAATGTTCTGTCCACGGAACAGCATCTGTAACTTGGTGTTCTTAAAGCCGTCACGCAGCTTTCTCAGTCTGTCCCAGGGATCTTCCTTCAGGAAACGAAGGGATGCATCAAAGGTAGCACCGCCCCAGCACTCTACGGAATGATAACCAACTTTATCCATCTTATCTACGATAGGAAGCATGAATTCGGTCGGCATTCTGGTAGCGATCAGAGACTGATGTGCATCACGTAAAACAGTTTCCGTAATCTTAATCGGTTTCTTTTCAATTTCTGACATTACGAATATCCTCCATAATATAATTTTCTTTTAATTAGCTTTAAAATACTCCGAAGATTGCCATGAATGTACCGGCTGCTACGGCAGTACCGATAACACCGGCTACGTTAGGTCCCATAGCATGCATGAGCAGGAAGTTGGTAGGATCGGATTCTGCACCAACCTTCTGGGATACACGGGCTGCCATAGGAACTGCAGACACACCTGCGGAACCGATCAGAGGATTGATCTTGCCGCCGGACATTACGCACATCAGTTTACCGAACAGAACACCTGCAGCGGTACCGAACATGAAGGCGATCAGACCCAGAGCTACGATCTTCAGTGTATCAGCATTCAGGAATGCTTCTGCACTGGTGGTAGCACCTACGGAAGTACCTAACAGAATAACTACGATGTACATCAGAGCATTGGATGCTGTCTCAGTCAGCTGACGAACAACGCCGGACTCACGGAACAGGTTACCTAACATCAGCATACCTACCAGAGGAGCTGTGGTGGGAAGGATCAGACATACAACGATGGTAACAACGATGGGGAACAGGATCTTCTCCAGCTTGGATACCGGACGAAGCTGACCCATCTTGATCTTTCTCTCCTTCTCAGTGGTGAGAAGCTTCATAATAGGGGGCTGGATAATGGGAACCAGTGACATATAGGAATATGCTGCCACCGCGATAGGTCCCAGGATTGCCGTCTGTCCCAGATTACCAGCAAGGAAGATGGAGGTAGGACCGTCAGCACCACCGATGATGGAGATGGCTGCAGCTGCCTTGTCGTTGAATCCCAGCCAGATCGCACCGAAGTATGCTGCGAAAATACCGAACTGCGCAGCTGCTCCCAAAAGAAAGCTCTTAGGGTTTGCGATCAGAGGACCAAAGTCTGTCATGGCACCTACGCCCATGAAGATCAGGGACGGCAGGATTGCCAGTTCATCCAGCTTGTAGAAATAATACAGTAAGCCGCCGGCACCGTTTGCTGCATTTTCAGGGTGCAGCATGATATCGGGGTAAATATTTACCAACAGCATACCGAACGCTATCGGGAGTAAGAGCAACGGCTCAAACTCATGACGGATAGCTAAATAAAGGAAAAAGCATGCAACCAGAATCATGACATAGTTTCCCCAGGTCAGGTTAAAAAACGCTGTCTGATGAATCAGGTTGTTAAGCGTACTAGCTATATATTCCATTTGATGACCTCCTGTTGTTTATAGAGCTGATAAAAAAATTAGTTCAGAGTTGCCAGAACTGCACCAGCCTCAACAGTATCACCAACTGCAACGTCAATGCTTGCCACGGTACCGTCTTCGGGAGCTACAACAGGGATTTCCATCTTCATAGCTTCCAGAATGATGACTGCGTCACCCTTCTTAACAGCCTGTCCAACATTTGCCTCTACCTTGAAGATCTTACCGGCTGCACCGGCCTCAACCTTGATGCTGCCTGCTGCGCCGCCTGCCTTGGGTGCTGCTGCGGGAGCCTTGGGTGCTGCCTTGGGAGCAACGGGAGCCTTTGCTGCTACGGGTGCTCCGGTAGATGCACCCTCTTCTACTACTACATCATATACGTTGCCATTTACGGTAATGGTATAATTTTTCATTTTAATATCCTCCTACGATTTTAGATTATCTAACTTTGCGGATAGAACGAACTACAAATCCGTCAGTGCTTGCCGCGCCTTCGCTTGCTGCGATCGCAGCTGCGATTACGGCTACCAGCTCAGTGTCCTCTGCTTCGGCTTCTTCCTGTGCAGCGATCTGAGTTACTGCATTATCAATACCTGCGCTCTTTGTCTCTTCCTTCTTGCCCTTTTTGCTGAATGCAGCCTGGATCCTGGGAATGAAGTTGAACAGGGAAATGATCAGCGAGATCATGATCAGCATTACGAATACAGTTCCCATACCGATCAGCGTATTCAGTGCAGCCTTGGTCATCAGACCACCCATGGATTCAACGGGATTCAATGCTGCGGACTCCATGCTCAGGAACATATCATTACTGAAGATCACTTCTGCCTGTGCGTTCTGGTTTGCTCCGGTCACATCTACATGTACAATGATCTGATCATCATCGATGGTAGCATCTGCATCACCGACAGCAGTGATACCGCCGATGGTTTTCTTCGCGGAATTGAAAGACTCGATAGCAGTCTTGTATGCATAACCGTCAACGGTGATACCTACATTTTCCTGTACCATGTATGCCACTTCATCAGCGGTATACTCGGAGAAGCTCTCAAGGGTAGCTTCGTCTTCAAAGTTCTCAAGAGAAGGGATCACATACTGGGTAGCGATCTGGATCGCAGTATCCATCTTACGCTGCTCGTAATCCGTATAGGTCTCCTCACTGCCGCACGCCGTCAAACCAAAGATGCAGGTAATCATACATACTAAGCTTAAAAATTTCTTCATTTTATAATCACCCTTTCTTATACAGTTCCGTGTTTCTTGGCAGGACGGTCTTCACTTTTGGTGAATAACATCTCAAATGCGCCGATCACATATTTTCTGGTATCAGCTGCATTTACGATCTGGTCCACATATCCTCTCTTGGCTGCACTGGTTACATTCAGAGTCAGAGCCTCGTACTCTGCAGCCTTCTCATTGATCACATCAGCGCCCTGACCATCATACATGATCTTGGCAGCAAGCTTGCCGTCCATAGCACCGATCTGTGCATCCGGCCATGCCATGGTGATGTCAGCACCGATTGCCTTGGAGTTCATTACCACATAAGCGGTTCCTAAAGCCTTGCCGATCACAACATTAACCTTGGGAACGGTAGCGTTAGCGAATGCATAGGTCAGCTTTGCAGCAGCCTTGGCGATGGTCTTCTCGGAAGCTAAAGTTGCCTCATAACCCTTGACATTGGTCAGAGTCAGTACGGGGATACCGAAAGCATCACAGAAGTTCACGAACTCTGCAGCCTTCTCGCAGCCTTCTGCGGTCAGCACAGCGTCTAACTTCTCTGCTACTTTGCCTTCCTCATCGCAGATCTCGGAACGGTTAGCTACCGCACCTACGGTAACACCATCGAGACGTAAGAACCCGGTTACCATATTTTTAGCATATCCGGACTTTACTTCGAAGAAATTGTTGTCATCTGCCAGAATGGACAGAGCAACGGATGTGTCGCCGACACAGCCCGCGATCTCAGGGTTCACACGATTCAGATCATCGGTGCAGTCCTCTAAGAAGCTTGCATCATCTTCGTTGTTGGCAGGCAGGAAGCTTACCAGCTCTCTTACCTTCTCCAGAATGGTTGCTTCATCAGCTACCACATCAACGATACCGCTCTCTTCAGCCTGGAACTTAGCGGAAGAAGAATCACACTTGGTGATCACATTGCCGTCCAAAGCATTGGGAGCATTCACGAACAGCTTGGCGTTCTTCTCTTCCATGAAAGTGAAATCCGTCATGGTAGGGAACAGGCCCAGGCCGCCGCCACAGGTTCCGAATACAGCGGTGATCTGAGGGATCACGCCGGAAGCCATGGTCTGCTTTAAGTAAATCTCACCGAATGCAGCCAGTGCATCGGTTGCCTCCTGCAGTCTTAAACCGGCAGACTCGATCAGTCCGATCACAGGTGCTCCGGTCTTCATAGCCAGATCGTAGAGGTTTGTAATTTTCTTGGCATGCATCTCACCGATGGTTCCGTTCAGTACGGAAGCATCCTGGCTATATACATATACAAGATTACCATTGATCACTCCATAGCCGGTAATACAACCGTCAGAAGGAGTTTCATTGGGTTTCAGATTGAAATCCGTAGCTCTTGCGGTTACAAGTCCGCCGATTTCAACGAAACTGTTGTCATCGAGTAAAGCTGCTATTCTTTGACTCGCTTTTGAAGTAGTGCTCATATGTTTCAGCCCTCCGTTGATAATATAATAAAATAAAGATAAAAAACTCTATTAATATAGAAGCACAAATGCCCCCATGATTAACAGTCGTTAGTATAACATAAAATCTGCAACTCGCAAAGAACGAATTGCAGATTTTTACAAAAAATATACATTGTTTTTTATTTTGAACAATATCCCCTTCATTTTTTCATAGGGATCTCACCAAAAAACGCAAAAGGATCTGCCTGCAGCACCATACGAAGTCTATGGCTTCCACATCCTTTGCTGCGATCAGACGCTCTCTGCGCCATACCCTGCCGTCTACCAAATAGCTGATCTCTCCCACGCACTCTCCTGCCTCCACGGGAGCCGTAAGGTACTGTTCCTTACGATAGAGGATCTCCACATTCTCGTCAGGGCCCATTAAAAGTCCCTCCACTCCTTCCGTCTCCGGATCCAGTTCCACAGGCAGCAGTACCTCCTCTGTCAGTGCATCATTCTGTGCCCGCAGCACCGGAATCGACATAAGCAGCTGTTCTCTGCCCGAAAACGTTTCTTCTCCAAAGCTTCGATATGTAAAGTTCTCCAATCCATAGGTAAACAATTCCCTGCTGTCGCTCCATTTATAGGTCCTGTGATTCGGCCATCCGCAGGCAAGCAGCGCCACGATCAGACATTTCCCGTCCCGTTTCAGGGCTCCCACATAGCAGTATCCCGCCTTGTTTGTAAATCCGGTCTTGCCGGTAAACGCTCCGTCCATCATCTGCAGAAAAGCGTTGTGATTGTGACACTGAAAGGAGCGTCCGTTCTCCGTAAAACTGTAATCCTGCGTCCCTGTGATCTCTAAAAACAGATCTCTCTGTGGGGAAGCTTTCATGCAGTACCTGAGAATCTCCGCCAGATCTTTTGCTGTGGTATGGTGTTCCCTCTCTAATACACTTCCGTCCGGCAGTGTCAGAGTCTCCGTGGCATCCAGCCCGTTTGGTGTGATGAACCAAGTATCTTCGCAGCCGATCTCTTCCGCCTTTTCATTCATTGCCTGCGCAAATCTATGTAATGCCGCCTTGCTCTCTTCGCCGGTATGTTCTGAGATCTCCCCCGTCTCTCCCAACAGTTTTCCACCGATGTATTCCCCCAGTACCACAGCAGCATCGTTATGGCTTTCCAGCATCAGGGAGAACAATAATTCTCTCACGGTATAGTGTTCTCCGCGTTTCACATACAGCTTTACCTTGGGCATGGTGGCTGCATAGGCAGAGACGCTGACGGTTTCATCCACCTTTGCATTTTCCAGCACCAAAATACAGGTCATGATCTTGGTGGTACTTGCCATAGCCATGGGGATAGTTTCGTTTTTTCCGTAAAGCACGCGTCCGGAATCCGCATCCAGAAGCACCGCTCCCTGTGCATACAGCTTAATCTCCTGTTGTAGATCGGATTTCCCGGTCTCATACCGGATCGCGTATGTCGGTTCGTTGTCTGTTATCCTATCTTCACGGAATTGTGATCCGCACAGACTTTCCAGACATATAATTCCCGCAAAAAGGGCACAAAAAAAGCCTCGCATAATCGTTGCTCCCAAAAAGGGTTACTTATTACTATGAGGCCGGTTCTTTGTCCTATTCTCTGTTTATATATTCAAAGTAAGCTGTACTTCCTGTTCCGCCTGCTGCTTAAATTCCTCCACCTGCACCGGATTCAGTTCCGGCAGTTCTTCCAGACTCTTCACGCCAAAGCAGCGTAAAAACTGCTCCGTGGTACCAAACAGCAAGGGTCTTCCGGGAGCATCCAGACGTCCCAGTTCCGTGATCAGGTCGTATTCCAACAATTTGTTAATAGCATGGTCACAGCTGACGCCTCTGACTCTCTCGATCTCAAGTCTCGTTACCGGCTGCTTATAAGCAATAATGGACAATGTCTCCAGCACGGTATCCGTCAGAGTCATTTTCCTCGGAGTCTTCGCGATCTTGATCAGATATTCGTACATATCCGCCTTGGTGCACAGCTGTACGGAATCGTCGAACTGTGTCAGACCGATACCTCTGTTCTCTTCCTCGTACCGCGCCGCCATGTCTTTTAATATAGACTTTGTCGTCTTCACATCCTCTTCGATCACTTCCGCAAGTCTGCTGATCTCCACGGAATCTCCCATGGTAAAAAGGATGGCCTCTATCACTGCTTCTGCTTTACTGCGTTCCATGCTAAAACCTCACTGTATCCTAAACGTTAGATGTAATCATAATATCATCGAATATATTTTCCTGGCTGATGTTGATCTTGCCGGTCTTCATCAGTTCCAGAATGATCAGAAATGTAACGATCACTTCCATTTTGCTGTTCTGCTTCTCCAAAAGCTTACGGAAGCTGAAGGTCTTATGTTCTCTGGCATAAGCCTCCACATACAGCATCTTGATGTCCATATCTACCTCATCCTTCTCGATATTGCCATACTGGCTGCGGACGGGGTCGATCTTGTCCTCCTGCTTCTTTACGATGGATCTGAAGATCTCATGAAGCTTGTTCAGATTCATATCGCCGATGAGTTCTTCGTAATCTATGGGCTGTCTGTAAGCTTCCACTTCCTTCGGAAGTCTCTGCTCTCTGTACATGTTCCTGGCAGCATCCACCTGACGGTCTCTGAGTTCAAAGGACATGTATTTGTACATCTTGTATTCCAACAGCTTCTGAACCAGTTCTGCTCTGGGATCCTCTTCCTCGCCGTCCTCGTTCACTTCCTTGGGCAGCAGCATCTTGCACTTGATATCGATCAGCGTCGCCGCCATCACCAGGAATTCACTCATGACATTCATGTCTTCCCGCTGCATCTGCCTGATGTAATCCAGATACTGCGCCGTAATCTCTACGATAGGGATATCATAGATGTCTATTTTATTTTTTTCGATCAAATGAAGCAGCAGATCCAGTGGACCTTCAAACGCTTCCAGTTTTACAGATATTGCCATTTGATAAAACTCCTATTTCCCCTCGTCCGGCATAAGCTCCACTTCTAAGATCTCGCCCGGATTGAACAGCCGGATCGGGATCGTGTGCATTCCCAGTCCTCTGCTTAAGAGCATTCTGCTCTTCCCTATGGTAAACTCTCCGCCATCGTATTTTGGAAAAAGTCTCACATTGGGAGACACCACACCCTTTCCCCAAAAAGGAACTCTCACCATGCCGCCGTGGACATGACCGGATAACACCAGGTCTGCACCCCAGTCTGCGTATTTCGGAAAATAATCCGGGTCGTGGGCGATCAATATATTGAAATATTCTTCGGAGGGCTGTCCTAAAATTCCCGGCAGATATTCCGGATCCATGGGCTGTATCCCAAAACGTTTGTAGTACAGCCTGTCTATCTCAGAACCATAGATGCGGATCCCGTATTCCGGAAGATCCTTATGCTCGTTGACAAGCCTGTGAATACCGATCTTCGTAAGAGCTTCTTCATACCGTCCCGCCATATCCCCATAATTTTCAGGATACAGCTTCAGGCGGTGTTCATGGTTGCCGTTGCCGTAATAGACAGGATACTTCTTTGCAAGCTCCGTAAGAAATCCCACCGCCACATCCAGTGTTGCCTTCGGCTTCGCCGTCAGCATATCCCCGGCGATCAGGATCATGTCCGGTCCGATCTCATCGATCGCCTGCAGCAGTCTCTCATTTTCTTTTCCGTATCTCTTATTGTGCAGATCCGCCAGAACCACCGCCTTCACAGACTTTTTGATTCTCTGATCCCGCAGGGGATAATGCCGCACCACAAAGCGGTTACTATCGTACAGCATTATCCACAGCATAATCACAAGGATTACTGCGATCACGGTAATCACTACATCCAACTCTTTTGCCCCCATGGTATGTTGCCAGATTATTGCCAATTTGTTCTATAGTATAACATATTATTTTGTCTTACAAAAGATAAAATTCCATTATTTTTCGCAGATAATCCTTATAAACTGCCTTCGCCACCGCATTTTCATACAGAATCGGTACACTGCCGATCTCCACGCCGTTCAGCAGATAGACCGCCCTGCCTGCCGTATCTCCTTCCGCAAAAGGTGCTATGGCAGTCTCCGGCAGTTCAATTTTCTTCTCCACGCCGTCCAGGGAATTTCCCTCCGTATCCAGATACCGGAATTCACTTTGGTATTTCACTGGCACCGTATCCTCTACGCCGCCCTGCACCCGCATATTCTGCAGGGGATCTGTATTCTCATCCAGATACAGATCGCTTATATTAAAACCGTAGCTAAGCAATGTCCGGGCGTCCTTAAAACGTGCCTTATAGTCCGGTGCCCCCATGATCACCGCGATCAGATCAATGCCATCCTTCGTTGCCGTGGCGGACAGACAGAATTTTGCTTTGGAAGTGGATCCGGTTTTCAATCCCGTAGTAAACGGATACTGTTTCAGCAATTTATTGGTACTGTTTAATGTGAATTTTGAGCTTCCCTGACTGGTCTCATGGGTGATGTCCTCCATCCAGATACCTGTATATTCAAATATTTTCGGATATTTTACCGTAAGCTCCCTGGACATGACCGCTACGTCCATTGCCGTCGTATAATGGCCGTCGGAATCCGTCAGACCACAGCAGTCCTCGAAATGGGTATCCGTCATGCCAAGCTCCGACGCCTTCGCATTCATCTGTTCCACGAAAGCTTCTTCGCTTCCCGCTATGTATTCCGCCACCGCCACGCTGGCATCATTGCCCGAAGCTACAGCGATACATTTGATCAGGGTCTCTAAGGTCTGCACCTCATTTTCTGCCAGGAACACCTGAGAACCTCCCATGGAACTTGCATAGGCGCTCACCGTTACCGGATCCTCTAATTTGATTTTCCCCTGATCCAGAGCTTCAAAAGTCAAAAGCAATGTCATGATCTTGGTAATGCTGGCAGGGCTTCGGCGTTCTCTTGCATTCTGCTCAAAGATCACCTTCCCGGTGGAGCTCTCCAGAAGCACCGCACTGGGAGCTTCGATCGCTGCCGGTTCTGCACATACATTGATTCCGTTCCACCAGAATACCTGCATACTGATGCTGAATAGCAAGATCCCCGTGCAAATATATTTCCTGATTTTTTGCATAAAAAAGCCACACTCCCCTATCCTTTTCTAAAAGATATGGTCGTGTGGTCCTATATATACCTGTAAACCTGATGTTTTACGTCTTACCATCTGGCGATCAATGCCTGGCAGCGTTCCTTCAGTGCTTCTCCCTTACTGCGGACATCGATGTCGAATACCTTGATCAGTTGTACCGTATAATCAATCGCCACAAGCAACAGAATACCCTGGATCAGGCGGGTTCCTATCTGCAGCTGCACCTTATCGATGATATGATACATGGCATCATGGACAAACTGCACGATTCCTATCGCATAAAATCCCCAGGCGACGGTACTCTCGAGGCAAATGATCCCCCGATAATTGAAGGGCTTATTATTATAATCCCACCATAATTCTCCCAGGAAACGGATCATACCGACCCCTACCAGATATTCAAAGGCCGTTGCCAGGATAGCTCCCAGAAAATATAATTCCACAAGCTTATCACGCAGCGGACTTAAGATCAGATACCCCAGCACTCCGCCAAAACCATAGATCGGGCAAAACGGTCCCTTGCCAAATCCCCGGTTGGTAAGCTTGCGATTACAAAATGACATATACGTAGACTCCAGTGCCCATCCGAGAACACTGTACAATACAAATGCTGCTAACAGATGATAGATATCTGTTCCCAGTATTTCATAACTCCACATTTGATCTTCCTCACAAGTACAAAGTCCCCGGTGATCACGCCGAGGACTGTTGTTTAACATTAGTTATATTTACGTTTTCTTGCTGCTTCAGACTTCTTCTTACGTTTTACGCTAGGCTTCTCGTAATGCTCTCTCTTACGAATCTCCTGCTGGATACCAGCCTTAGCGCAGCTTCTCTTGAAACGACGTAAAGCGCTATCTAAAGTCTCGTTCTCTTTTACGATTACGTTTGACATCTTACACCCGACCTCCCTTCAGTCCCTTCAAGTAACATGACTGACTGGGTTATTCTAATGCGCAGTTGTTCTACACACATTTGATATTATAGCATAAAAAATGTATTCGTCAACTACTTTTTTTATTTTTTATATATAATATTCCCCGTAGCTTACAGAAGAATAAGAACCGCAGACCCGCGCGTGCTTTTTTTCGCACGATTCGCTTACGGTTGCTTAGAATCTGCTTGTCCTTATTCTTATGTGCGCTACTGGTTCTTCAAAATCTTATTTAAAAAATTTATCGTAGATACCGAACAGGAAAATGAAGATCACGATCAGGGGCAGTCCGTAGGTCAGATAACCGCGCATCCAGTCGTGGACTTTTAAACCCTTGCCGGTATTTACTTCTGCCTTATAGTTCTCCCATCCCCAGCCGTATCTGGTCACGCAGAACAGCAGGTATACCAGGGATCCTAAGGGAAGGAACAGATTACTTACCAGGAAATCTTCAAAATCCAGTACCGCTCCGCCGAAGACAGCAAAACCATCCCAGCTCCACACATTATATCCCAGTACGCAGGGAACGGACAATGCAATGATCAGAAACAGGTTCACCAGCGAAGATTTCCTGCGGCTGGCACCGGTCAGTTCCATGCCACAGCAGATGATATTCTCGAACACAGCCAGCACCGTGGACAATGCTGCGAACGCCATGAACAGGAAGAATAAACTCCCCCACAGGCGGCCGTAAGGCATGTTGGCGAAAATATTCGGCAGGGTTATGAAAATCAGGCTCGGTCCTGAGGTCTGATCCACCCCATAGGTAAAGCAGGCGGGGAAAATGATCAGTCCTGCGGTAATTGCCACGAAAGTATCCAGTACCACAACTCTGACGGACTCTCCCATCAGAGAATGATCCTTGCCGATGTAGCTTCCAAAGATCGCCATGGCACCAATGCCTAAGCTTAAGGTAAAGAACGCCTGATTCATGGCACCTACCAGTGTAGATACCACACCGACTTCCTGCATACGTCCAAAATCAGGTACCAGATAGAACTTTAGGCCTTCCTTTGCGCCCGTCATGAAGAAGCTATTGATGGCAAGTACTACCATAATGGCAAGCAGTGCGATCATCATGACTTTCGTCACGCGCTCCAGACCGTTCTGCAGTCCACCGGCACACACAACGATACCGATGATCACCACCAGTACCATCCAGAACATCATGACCCCCGGATCTGCCAGCATCTGGGTAAACTGTTCCGCTACCGTATCCGCGGAAAGCCCGGAAAGTTTACCGGCAGCCGTCATATAAAAATAGTGTAACATCCAGCCTGCCACCGTTGTGTAGAACATCATCAGCAGATAGCAGCCTGCCAGTGTAAAATATCCGTGGATATGCCACTTCTGTCCAGGCTTCTCCAGTGCCTGGTAAGCCTTTACGGGACTTTTCTTACTTGCTCTTCCCACAGCGAACTCCATGGTCATAATCGGCAGACCAAGGATCACCAGGAAGATCAGATAAAATAGTACAAATGCGCCACCGCCGCCCTGACCGGCCATGTACGGGAACTTCCATACATTCCCGATACCAATGGCACAGCCGGCAGACAACAGTATAAAGCCTAAACGGGATTTCAGATTCTCTCGTTCCATTATGCGAGCTGACCCTCCAGTACTTTGGACGCTTCCGCGATCGCTGCGGGAATGCCTGCGGGATTCTTACCGCCGGCCTGCGCCATATTCGGGCGTCCACCGCCGCCACCGCCTACCAGCGCGGCAATTCCCTTGATCAGGTTGCCCGCATGGGCACCGGCCTTTACAGCACCGTCCGTTGCCATAGCGATCATATTTACCTTGCCGTCCTGTGCGGAAAGCAGTACAACAACACCTTCGCCAAGCTTATCCTTGAGCTGGTCGCCCAGGTCTCTCAAGCCATTCATATCCACACCGTCTACGCTGGTTGCCAGAAGTTTCGTACCCTTCACTTCCACCACCTGATCGAGTACATCGCCCAGTGCAGATTGTGCCATCTTTGCCTTCAGGGATTCATTCTCTGCATTCAGTGCCTTCAGCTCTGCCTGCATATGCTGGATCTTCTCGGTCAGGGCTGCAGGAGTTGCCTTGGCTGCTGTAGCTGCCTTATTGAAGCTCTCTTCCATTGCCTGATAGTATGCCATGACATTGGCACCGGTCAGTGCTTCAATTCTTCTGACGCCGGCTGCAACACCGCTCTCGGACAGGATCTTGAAATAGCCGATCTCTCCGGTGTGCTTTACATGGGTACCACCGCACAGTTCCCTGGAGAAATCTCCCATAGATACCACGCGGACGGTCTCACCGTATTTTTCACCAAACAGAGCCATAGCTCCGCTCTTCTTCGCATCTTCGATGTTCATGACATCGGTAACGACTGCAATATCCTCTGCGATCTTCTCATTGACCAGAGCCTCTACCTTCGCAAGCTCTTCCGCAGTCATAGCCTGTCCGTGGCTGAAGTCGAAACGGGTTCTTGCGCCGTCCTGGTAGGAACCCTGCTGTTCTACATGATCGCCCAGTACGATCTGCAGTGCCTTCTGTAACAGATGGGTTGCGGAGTGGTTCTTGCAGACACTCTTTCTATTGTCGGTATCTACGGCAAGCTCTGCAGTATCATTTACGGATACGCTGCCGGATACGACCTTACCCACATGTCCGATACGTCCGCCTGCGATCTTCACGGTCTCAGTCACTTCAAAAGTACCGTTTTTTGTGCGGATCACACCAAAGTCACCCTTCTGTCCGCCCATGGTAGCATAGAACGGAGTCACATCTGTGATCAGGGTACCGGTCTCTCCCTCATTTAAGGTATTCACCAGTTCGGTCTCGGATGCCAGTCCTACTACTTTACCTTCTGCGGTCAGCGCATCATAACCTACAAATTCGCTGGTGATCTTATCATCCAATCCATCGAATACACCTGCTGCAGTAGTCAGCTTCTGGGAGAAGTTCTGTCCTTCTCTTGCCTTCTGCTTCTGCTCTTCCATGGCAGCGGCGAAGCCTTCCTCATCTACAGTCAGATTCTCTTCCTGTGCCAGCTCTACGGTCAGCTCCAGAGGGAATCCGAAGGTATCATATAAGTAGAATGCGGACTTGCCGTCGATCTCCTTTTTACCTTCACTTCTCTTCTGCTCCAGAATCTTCTGCAGCTCCTTCATGCCGTTCTCCAGAGTGCTCTCGAAGCGGGCGATCTCTTTCTGCAGCTCGCTTAAGACGAACTCGCGGTTCTTCTTCATCAGAGGATAGCTCTCTGCATAGATCTCATCAATATACATAGCAGCAATATGAAGTAACTGCTCTGTAGTCATATTTAAAGTGCGTCCGTGTCTTACTGCACGACGGATCAGACGACGGAGAATATAGCCGGCACCGGTATTGGAGGGAAGCAGCTTCGCCTCATCACCGATCAGCATCACTCCGGTACGCAGATGGTCTGCCAGAATACGCATGGATCTGGTCAGCTTCTCATCCGCATTGTATTTCACACCGGAAACCTCTTCAATGTAAGCGATCACCGGAGAAAACAGGTCTGTCTGGTATACATCTCTGGTACCGTTTAAGAATGCCAGAATACGCTCCAGTCCCCAGCCGGTATCTACGTTCTTCTGCTTTAAAGGAGTCAGATGACCGTCATGATGCTTCTCATACTGCATGAATACATCATTACCCAGCTCGGTGTATTTGCCACAGTCACAGCCGGGGCCGCAGTTCGGTCCGCAATCCGGTCTGTCAGCGATATAGAACATCTCACTGTCGGGACCGCAGGGGCCATATTCCAGTCCCCACCAGTTATCATCAGCGGGCAGATAATATACGTTTTCTTTTTTGAATCCGGAAGCGATACGATACTGTGCGCCTTCCTCGTCTCTGGGGGCATTCCCGTCACCGGCAAATACAGTGGCAGCCAGATGATCCGCATCAAATCCGAACACCTGGGTCAGCAGTTCAAAACTCCACTGGCAGCGTTCCTTCTTAAAATAATCTCCAAGGCTCCAGCTTCCCATCATCTCGAAGAAGGTTACATGGCTTTTGTCGCCTACGGAATCAATATCGTTGGTACGTACACAGCCCTGTACGTTGCAGAGTCTGGTACCCAGAGGGTGCTTCTGTCCCAGCAGATAAGGCATCAGCGGCTGCATACCGGCAACGTTGAACATAACACCGGTAGAACCGTCGGATACCAGGGATACTGCTCCCACATCTACGTGACCACGGTCTATATAAAATTGTTTCCAGGCTTTTCTCAGTTCATCAGAAGTGAATTGTCTCATTCTCTCGGTCTCCTTGTCTCAATAATTGCATCTTTCGGAAAATAAACCTACATTTCTACATTATAATGTTATCGTTTCGCCGCGTCAAGGATAAAACATCACTCATCCTCGTCTTCCAGGATCTCGTTCAATGCCTCTCTGGCCTCCTCGATCTCCTCTTTTTTGCCCTTTTTCAATGCAGCCTCGAAAACAGTGATATAACGATCCAGTTCTTTTCTCCGGTCTCCCAGTGCTTCCTCATACATCCGCTCCGCTCTGAGAAGCACCAGACGGTTCTCCTCCAGGTCTCTGGGCTGGATCTTCAGGTAGGACAATTCTTCCATTCGCTTCTGGATCTCATCATCCGTCATCTGGTTGTCCTGTCCCTTGATGATCATTTTCTGGGTCAGTCCGGTGGATACCACCTTGACTTCCACTTCCAGCAGGGAATTGATGTCATAGGTGTAAGTCACATCCACGGCTTCACTGCCTCTGGGCCCCTTGGGAACATCAATGTTCAGTTCTCCCAGAAACAGATTATTTCTGGCGAAACGGCTCTCTCCCTGCAGTACCCGGACGCGCACCTTGTCCTGATTGTCTCTGACAGTGTACAACTGCTCCGTATGACTGGCAGGGATCACGGTGTTGCGCTCAATGATGGGACAGAAACGGCCGTCTTCAAATTTGCCTTCCTCGTATTCCACCACGACTTCCGTTCCCAATGTAAAGGAGCATACATCCGTCAGAATGACTTCCTTTACCTCCGCCCGGCGTTCCTTCATGGCCGCCTGGATCGCCGCGCCCAGTGCCACGGCTTCGTCCGGGTTCAGTCTTGTATCCGGGAATTTGCGGAACAGCCTGATCAGGAAATCCCTGACCACCGACAGTCTGGTGGCTCCGCCGATCAGCAATACCTCATTGATGTCCGACAGCTTCAGTCCTGCATCCGCCAGACTCTTCTTCACCGGTTCCCTGATCTTCATTAGCAGTTCTTCGCACTCTTCCTCATATTCTTTTAAGGCGATCTCTGCCGTTTTGTTCTCTTCACCCAGCATAAGTTCCATGGTCACCGCAGTCTGATCACTGATTCCCCGCTTGGCTTCTTCTGCCTTTTTATAAAGACGCACCTGTTCTTTCTCCGACAGATCCTTATAATGCAGTCCTGTCTTTTGCAGA
Source organism: Simiaoa sunii (assembly GCF_014337175.1). Lineage (GTDB taxonomy): Bacteria > Bacillota > Clostridia > Lachnospirales > Lachnospiraceae > Acetatifactor > Acetatifactor intestinalis. The sequence goes on from NZ_CP060633.1 coordinate 1,879,262, forward strand.
AAAAGTTTCGACATCACTTCCGTGAAATCTTCACCGCCAAGATAATTGTCTCCGGCTACCGCCCGCACCTCCAGAATATTGTGATACAGCTCCAGAATGGAGACATCAAAAGTTCCGCCGCCCAGGTCAAATACCAGAAATCTGGTGTCTTTTTCTTTTTCGTACAGGCCGTAGGCCACCGCCGCTGCGGTAGGCTCCGAGATCATACGCTCCACCTTCAGCCCGGCCAGTTCTCCGGCCCGCTTGGTGGCTTTTCTTCTCTTGTCGTCAAAATAGGCCGGTACACTGATCACGGCCTCTGTGACTTCTTCCCCCAGATAGGCTTCCGCATCTTCTTTCAGATAACGCAGGATCATGCTGGACAATTCTTCTGGACGGAACTTTTTGCCGGACAGGTCATAAGTGCGATCCGTTCCCATGCTGCGCTTAAATGCCTGCGCCACACTGTCGGGATAGAGGTTTCTGCGTTCCTGTGCCGTCTCCCCCACATAGACATTGCCGTTCTCATCCACGCTGACCACAGAGGGGGTCAGATGTTTTCCCAGACGGTTGGGGATGATCACAGGTCCTTCCTCCGTAAATACTGCCACCAGACTGTTGGTAGTTCCCAAATCGATTCCGACTATCATATGTTTTCTTCTCTCTTCATTTTAATTTTTTACTTCTTCCCGAACAGCCTCTGCCAGAATCCCCGTTTCTCCGGCTGCAGCTTTTCCTTGTGAAAAGCTGCTACGGCAGGATCCGTATCCTTCGTCACCTGTTCCGAATGATACCGGTGCCAGATGGCCTGCAATCCCATTCCGGGATGTTCCTGCATCTGCTCTTTCAGCCGCTCCAGTGCTTCTTTCTCCCGGCCCTTTTTCAGCATCTGCAGTATCCGTACCATCTCCAGTTCCTCGCAGACGGGATGTACACAGCCATGGCAGAAGGAACAGTCTTTGTCCAGTTGCAGGAGCGTATCCTGTTCCTCATCGTTGGCCGTATAATATCCCGCCAGATATTCGTGTACGATCCGAAGCTTCGGATATTTCAGATACACATCCTTGCCGCTTTTATCTTCTCTTTCCATGCAGGCTTTCAACGCCTGTGCATAGTCAGCACCTTTCTTCTTATCTCCGTACAGGATGCATGCCAGGATCAGGTCCGCAATGTCATCCTTTTTGCTGAGATCCTCCTTATGGAAGATCAGTGCCTTATCCATATTCTCGATGGCCACCTTTCCGGAACCACAGATCAGCCCATACCATCCCAGATGGAAAAAGTAATCTTCGAAATACTCCTGGGTATTCCCGGTATTTTTTCCAAGCAGTTCGATCTTCTCCGGCCACGATGTCAGAATATTTCCGGCGATCGTCTTTTCCCCGCACCAGACACACAGATCCAGCTTTTCTCCTGCCGCATCCAGTACATTGACGAATGCCTTCTCCAGAACTTTTAATCCCTCCGTAGTCTTGTCATTGCAGGCCAGACATCTGGCGAAATCCCTCATACGGTTCCGGTCCCGTTCTCCGGCACTTCCCGTCATCTCACGGTATCTCCGGTAAAACTGTTCCGCCATTTCCGTATTGCCCAGCAAAAAATAAATTTCTGCCTGTTCCACAATCAGTTCCGGCCAGGCATGATTCTGTGTTCCACTCTTTTCATAGAAAAATACACATTTTCTCAGGCAGATCATGGCTTCATCGTATTTGCCGCGGCATCTGTGGATCCGTGCCAGTCCCTTCCAGGCAAAAGGATTGGCCGGGTTCGTGGAAAGTGCCTTTTCATAATCCGCTTTTGCCGCCTCCAGACAGCCTGCCGCATTATGAAAATCTCCCCGCTCCACCAGTAAAAATTCACAAGGGTAGGCATACAGATATTCCGTAATGATCGGAAGTCCTCTCCGGTAAAATATGGTCTTGCCCGCTTCCAGTTTGCTCAGATATTTCTTCCGGAATTTATCTATGGCGTCGTTCATCTGTTCCTGGGGAAGCCCAGTATTGGTCAGCTGCCATTCATAGGCATCCAGGATCACACTTTTGACATTATTATCCTTCGCCTGTTGTAACAGTTCCTTCAGTTCCTCCGGATGTGTCAGATCCATGTACACCTTTGCCATCATTTCATAGGCCTTGACATAGGTTGGAAAATAATTTAAACAGGCTCTGCCGTTCTGGATCACCCCTGCTGCATTCCACTGCCTCTTCGCCGCTTCCAGTTCGTTGGCATATGCAGCGTAAACCTGATAATCCCCGATCAGTTTCTGGGATATCTCCGCACAGCGTTTATACTCTTCCATCTCCACATAGATCTGTGCCTTTTCGATCAGCATACCGATATCCTTCGGTGTTCCGGTCTCGGCTTTTTCCGCTTCCGCAATGGCTTCGGCGAATTTTTCCGGCTGTACATAGCCATAAGCCCGATAGCACTGCATCCGGATCATATGTGACTGTCGGATCCGGTCTCTGTCTTTTTCCTCCTCTTCGGCATCCGTATCCCGGAGGATCTTTTTCTCCAGGCTTTCTTCCCATTTGGCTGCCGTGGAAATTGTCTTCTCATATTCTGCCGCTTCTGCCAGCAGTTTTGTCATAAGTCCCAGATATTCCTCACGCCTGTCCGCAGGAACTTTTGCTTCCAGCTCCCTGACCGTGCGGATTCCCAGATCGGTCCTGCCATCCTGCAGATAACACCAGCCCAGATCCAGTCCCAGACCGGGATCATGGTTCTGCGCATATTCCCGTTTCATTTCCCGTTCCAGTTCGGTGTTGATCTTCTGCAGTGTCTCCAGAAATGTGTCGTCTCCGCCTACGGAAAGAATCTCTTCCGCACATTTTTTTGCCTCTTTATAGTTCCCCTGCTCATAATACCAGTCCGTCAGACGCAGGTTCGCCATGTAGTGTTTCGGCAGCTTCTCCCGAAGACTCTCATAAATAGCAGACGCTTCTACGCGCCCTTCATTTCTCCACAGTATTTCCGCCGTATTGTAAGCGATCAGATCATCCTCCGGATATCTTGCAGACAGTTTCTTTAACAAAGTAATGGCTTCTGCGGTCTGTCCCTTTCCTTCATAGAGGGACGCACGGCAGATCTCCATAACAGGGTGGGTAATCCCCAGAGCATCCCCACATCCGATCATCTGCTCCGCTTCCTGTAATTTTTTCTCCTGCAGCGCCTGATAAGCTCTGTCATAATATTGCAGAAACTGATCGTAATCCGCATCTTCCGCACCACGGAACTCGGAAAAATCCACTTCTTCCCCGGATTCGCACTTATGTACCATATAGCTTACAAACTGTGCCGGAAAGCGCTCTCTGAAGGCCCCCGCATTCTGTACAATGTGGATTTTCTCATCCAGAAGCTTCCAGATTGCGGTCGGCAGCTTATAATGTTCCATCAGAAAACGAAGCAGATAAGTGGTGCAGTTTTCCTCTTCCTCCAGAGAAAGAAAGTCATCCGCCTCAAAAAGCGCTTTCCATTTTTCCACATCACAGCGGTCCGTAATATTCTCATAGACCTTCCGAACACCACGTACCCACTGTCCTGCCGGAGTATCGTCCTCCAGCGTCGGTTCCGCCTCCTCGTTCTCTTCTGCATCCGGCGTTCCGGCATAGCGGCAGGCCTCCTCATAAGCCATCCGCAGTCGCTTGAAGCCTTCCGGATCATCCTCCGGATTCGTTACCGTCAGCTTGTCACGATAGGCATTCTTCAGTGCCCTTTCGTTTTTTGTCTGTTCGATTCCCAGAATCTGAAACACTTCGATCGGTTCCACGCTGTCCCCTCCACTGTAAGTATCAAAGTTTTCGTACCAATAGAAAAAGATATTGAAAAGGAGCAGAAAAATCTTTCTGCTCCTGAATAGTGATCTTAGAATGTAAACTTATCTGCAAAGTAAGCATCCAGATCTTTGATAGCAACACGCTCCTGCTCCATGGAATCACGGAAACGTACAGTAACGCAACCGTCTGTCTCAGAGTCAAAGTCATAAGTTACGCAGAAAGGAGTACCGATCTCATCCTGGCGACGATATCTCTTACCAATGTTTCCTCTGTCATCAAATTCACAGTTGTATTTCTTGGAAAGCTCTGCGTAGATCTTCTCCGCACCCTCGTTCAGTTTCTTGGACAGAGGCAGCACACCGATCTTTACCGGTGCCAGTGCAGGATGGAAATGAAGCACAGTACGAACATCGCCGCCCTCTAACTCTTCCTCATCGTAAGCTGCACACAGGAATGCCAGAACCACTCTGTCTGCACCAAGAGAAGGCTCGATAACGTAAGGGATGTATTTTTCCTTCTTCTCATCATCGAAGTAAGTCATATCCTCGCCGGAGGTATTGGCATGCTGGGTCAGATCATAATCGGTTCTGTCCGCAATACCCCACAGTTCGCCCCAGCCGAAGGGGAACAGGAACTCAATATCGGTGGTTCCCTTACTGTAGAAGCACAATTCCTCAGGAGAGTGATCACGAAGTCTCATCTCGTCTTCCTTGATGCCAAGAGACAGCAGCCAGTCACGGCAGAAGCCTCTCCAGTACTGGAACCACTCCATATCGGTGCCGGGCTCGCAGAAGAACTCCAGCTCCATCTGCTCGAACTCTCTGGTACGGAAAGTGAAGTTACCGGGTGTGATCTCATTACGGAAAGACTTACCAATCTGTCCGATACCGAAAGGAATCTTCTTACGGGAAGTTCTCTGTACATTTTTGAAGTTAACGAAAATACCCTGTGCAGTCTCGGGTCTTAAGTAAACGGTGTTCTTGGCATCCTCGGTAACACCCTGGAAGGTCTTAAACATCAGGTTGAACTGACGGATATCGGTAAAGTTATGCTTGCCGCAGGTAGGGCAGGGAACATTATGCTCTTCGATGAAATTCTTCATCTCTTCCTGGCTCCAGCCGTCTACACTGCCTTCGATGGCAATACCGTTCTCCTCACAGAAATCCTCGATCAGCTTATCCGCACGGAAACGCTCATGACATTCCTTACAATCCATCAGAGGATCGGAGAAACCGCCCAAATGTCCGCTGGCTACCCATGTCTGGGGATTCATCAGGATCGCACAGTCCACACCTACATTATAGGGGCTCTCCTGAATAAACTTCTGCCACCATGCCTTTTTCACATTGTTCTTCAGCTCTACGCCAAGGTTACCGTAATCCCAGGTATTTGCCAGGCCTCCGTAAATCTCGGAACCGGGATATACAAAACCTCTTGCCTTCGCCAGGGCTACGATCTTCTCCATTGTTTTTTCCATGTCAGTACCAAACCTTTCTTGCTCTATATTTGTATTGCTGTATAACTTACTTTTTCATCAGTATCGTAACGACACCGTCGGACTGTGACGCATCCACATAACCGTCCTCTCCCATGACAACTCCCTCACTGAGATACAGCACCGGGTAGGGACAATAAATATATGCGCTTGCATTCGTAATGATCATGTGGTTCTTATCCAGAGCCTTGTTCAGCTTCTGCTCCTCCGCCGGTGTACCGTCTGCGGCACTTACCAGTCCCAGATCCACGCTGATCCCCTCGGCCAGTGCTTCCACTCTGGTTCCATAGAACAGCTCCTGTTCATTATAATCCGCATAACTCTCCGTATCGGCGAATTCCTGCACCACCTGAACCGTAGCGCCTTCTTCCAGCATCTGCACTGTCTTCACAGCCATAGGAGGTTCTGCTGCATCTCCATGTGCGGCGTTAAATTCCTCTGCTTCTTCCTGTACCATCTGTGTAAGACCGTCCAGACTGTAGAAATCCTTGTCAAACGTATTCACCAGATAGGATACTACTTTTCCGTTCTTCTCCACCACCAGAGAAGTATTCACCACCGTCTCTGGAAGCTTTGCTGCCTTGCCGCAGCCGGCCAGGGACAGCATCAGAACACCTGACAGCATTGCCGAAATAACCTTTTTTGTGATATTGTGCCTCATAAATGAGTCTCCTTTTTTGGCATCAGCCATATCCGATTTTAACATAGAGTTTTGAGTATTTCAAGACTTTTGAACGACCTGTCCATGAAACGTTTCCGATATTCCGAGGCAATTCCCTTCAGTTCGTCAAGAACTTTGTCCGATACCGTAAATGTATATAATTTTTCTATGGGACTTTGTGCTATGTAGCTTAAGGCATACAGAGTGGATTCCTCCAGTCTGCGGCCTACCGGCGGCCCGGGGTACTCTCCGTTCACTGCAATTGCTTTCAGTTCAAAGATACTGCGTACCAGTTCGTTGGGCAGTGCCGGAGCACACAATGCCCTGAGAGACTGATACACTAACTTCAACATCTCCCGTTCATCGTTATTTTCTCTACAATAAAAGTCCGCCACTTCCGCAAAGTACATGCCATAGCAGGCTCCAATATAATCTGTCAAAAGTTCCGGGAAAAAATTCTGGATATCCGCTTCTGATATGGTATAAGATGTTCTCCCCTCATAGAGGCGAAAGGTACCAAAAGCAAAAGGGTTGGTCGCTGCCGCAAGTCGGTTGCCCGGCTTTCTGGCACCTCTTGCGAATGCAGTGATCTTCCCTTTTTCTCTGGTCAGCAGGCATACCAGCCTGTCATATTCACCAAACGGCGACTGCTTTAATACAATTCCCGTTACATACAGGGATTCCTGCATGATCCATCCTCCCGGGCGTTAAGGTCTGTACATCCTTCCGCCCTGCAGTCCACCGACGTGCTGCTACAGCACGCATTGGGAAAATCTGTCCCCTCCGTACTCCGCAGATAATTCAGGTAATCCTCCACTCTGCCGGTATGTTCAAATTGCTGCCAGTAATTCGTGAACTGCATCCTGCGCATCCCCCTCTTCTTATCAGTTTATCAGTGTGTCATCCTCTGTAAAAATAGGGTCTGCAAATTTTACTTTTCTATTCGCCCATCTCAATGTCTTTCGGATTATATCCGAAGTTTTTGAGCAGAATATCGCTGTCTCTCCAGTCCTTCTTCACCTTCACCCAAAGCTGTAAATTGACTTTCATTTCCAGCATATCTTCGATCTCCGGGCGGGCCTGGGAACCGATCTTTTTCAACATCTGGCCACCCTTACCGATGATGATCCCCTTGTGGGAATCTCTCTCACAGATAATGGTAGCTTCGATGTCGCAGATGCTGCCTCTCTCTTTCATGCTCTCCACCGTCACGGCAATGCCGTGAGGGATCTCTTCGGATAAAAGACGCAGTGCCTTTTCCCGGATCAGCTCCGCCACGATCTGACGCATGGGCTGATCGGTGATGGTGTCTTCATCATAAAAGGCCGGACCGTAGGGCAGATATTTCAAAATGCACTGGATCAGTACATCCGTGTTGTCGCCCTTTAAGGCGGACACCGGGACGATCTCGCAGAAATCCAGTTCCTTGCGGTAGGTGTCAATGAATGCCAGGATATCGTCCTTTTTCACGGTGTCCGTCTTGTTGATCACAAGGATCACGGGAGTCTTGGTCTTTTTCAGCTGCTCGATGATATGACGTTCTCCGGCACCGATGAAATTCGTGGGCTCCACCAGCCACAAAATTACATCCACATCATTTAACGTATGCTCCGCCACATTTACCATGTAATCGCCCAGTTTGTTTTTCGCCTTGTGAATGCCGGGGGTATCCAAGAATACGATCTGTCCCTCGTCCAGCGTCAGTACCGTCTGGATACGGTTACGGGTAGTCTGCGGTTTGTTGGATGTGATGGCGATCTTCTGTCCGATCAGTCGGTTCATCAGCGTAGATTTCCCTACGTTGGGACGTCCGATCAGGGTGGCAAAGCCGGATTTATATGCCGGATTTTCGTTCATTTTTTATTTCTCCTGTTCTTTCTTGTTTTCTGTTACCTCTGTATTTTGCAGAGTTTTCTGCATTTTTGCTTCCGCTTCGGCGAATTTTTTCTGTTCCTCCGTACGGATCCGTTTGGTGCGCTTTTTAATCTTCTTTAAAATTAGTACGATCACTGCGATCACGATCGCCCAGATCACCAGATAAGGAATATGGATCACGAACCAGATCGCTGCTTCCTTTAGTCCCTCGCCGATATTTTTCAGACTATCCACAAATCCGGTGGAAATACGCTCCCAGACGGTCTCTTCTTCCACAGGTGTATAGACCTCTACCTCATCAATATAAAGGTATACGGTGCTGTAGTCAACCCGGTTATCATAGCTGCGAAGCTGGGATTCCATGCTTTCTAACTGGTATCTGACATCAGACAGACGCTGTTCGATGGTAATAATATCTTCCACACTCTCTGCCTGCTCTAAAAGCTGTAATAATCTCTCCTGCTCCGTCCGCAGGGCATCCCTGTGGCTCTGCAGGTCTACATATGTCAATGTTACATCCTGCACATTCTCCGAACGGCTGGTCACATTGCCCAGCTCTGAGACCGTATTCTGGAACTCCTCCAGTCTGTCCTTCGGGATGCGGATGGTCAGATTGGCATTCCTTGTAGAACGATAACTATAATATGTACTGCCGTTATAGGCATCCAGACTTTCAATATAGCCGCCGAGCTCTGTTACTTTATTCTCTACCGCGCTTAACAGCTTATCATACTCCCTGGTCTCGACATCCATATTCACGGTCTTGATCAGTTTCCGATCTGCTACGGCTGTGTCTGCAGCCTCCTCAGACACTGTATTACCTGTGTCCTGGGTGTTTTCTGCGGAATCGTACCCTTCTGTCATGCCAAATCCATCTTCATAAGCGGACGCCTCCGGTGCAGCTGCCTCATTGGAAGCAACAGCATAATCCGCATCCATGAGATCACTGATTCCGTAACTGCCGTTCGATGAGCTGCCGCAGGCGGTCAGCGATAATATCATGCCGGCAGTGAGCAACCCTGTAATGATCTTTGTTTCAAATTTTCGTTTTTTCATAACCCTCTCCGTTCTGCGGACGGCATCCTGACAGCCTGTCGGATCCGCCTGCTGTTGACTTTTTATTGTTCACCCCTATAAACGAAATAATATCACAAAAGTTCTTTATTTATTTGATCTTTTTACGATTCAGAACCACTTTTGCAAAATCGCAGCTTTCCTTTTGCCGCTTTAAAACAGATTTTCCACCTTCAGGAATCTGTCCTGTTCTTCCTTTACCTTAGAAGCCGTACCTACGACACAGAGCAGATCCTCCTGCATGAATGCCCGGATATGCGCGGACAGTGCCCGGATATCCTCAACGGTAGCGGACAGCAGCTCGTCACGTTCTCTCTGTAATGCTGCATCGTCCAGTCCCGTCATATAGGCACTCAGAGAATACAGTCCCTTCGCTGCCGGATTCATAGGCACATCCAGATCACTGACAGCACCGATGATATACTGGGTCATGGTACGCTCATCCGCGGTAAATTCTGCGATGGCATCCGCTGCCTTCTCATATACATCAATCGTCTTGCCGAGGTTGGGATCTCTGTATGAGACAAAATAGCTGTCACCGGATCTGCCGAAGCTGCACATACAGCCATAGGCGCCTCCCTTTACACGGACATTGACCCACAGATATTCATAGCCCAACATGACCTTCAGCACTCTTAGGGCTCCGGTATATTTCAGTCTGCTCTTGCGGAAATTACCGGCACGACATACATAATTGACCTGACCGGAGGTTAAGAAGCCTTCGTTCTTCCGGGAGACTTCCGGAATATAATGTGCTTTTTCCACGGATCCGGTATAGAGTGCTGCCTTGAAGGCTTCCACCGGGGCATCCAACAATCCCACTGCCTTCTCTTCACCGACGAAATCCACCATGAGATTCTCCGGACGGAAGATCATCTTTAATAACGTCTGTAAGATCTCCACCAGTTCTTCTTTTTTCTCGTCAAAATGTGCTTCCAGACCGGTGATCAGGCGGTAGAACGGAATGCCGGAGATCTCCTCGCTGACAGCTCCGGGAATACTGCCGTAGGACATGGCTCTTCCGGCAGCCACGCTATGTCCGCCAGACGTCATCTGCGCCTGCATGCGGGACTTGCCCTCCGCCAGGATCTCATAGAGACGCTTGGTGTCCGTGAAATCACTGGTCATAACGATCTCACGCATCAGATCGATGGCATCCGCAATACGATCATAGAACACCTTCGTCTTCAGCTCCAGAGTCAACGTAAATTCATCCGTATCCTGCAATCTGCCATACACATTGTTCACCGCAGCCATGCCGCCGGTGACCAGGTTCATCTCATTATAGAGATCTCCATAAGTATAGTTTTCTGTATTGAGGAGCCCAAGACAGCCTTTTAAGATGCCGATATACGGAAAATATTTTCCGGGGATCTGATCCAGTCTGAAGATCAGACGTAAGTAACCGATACCGTTGGTAAACAGATCATGATACAAAAGTGTGGTATCCCCAATACTCCGTACCTCGTTCACCGGGAGATTTGCCTCTTTTTTCATATCCTCCCGCTTCAATAGAGGAATCTTCTCCAGGTCCTCCTTCGCATCCTCGCTCTCCTGGAACTCGTTCAGTTTACGGAAGGTCTCTTTTACAGCTTCCAGTTCTTCCGGACTCATGGCTGCTTTCACCTGTGCCATTTTCTCACGCTGTTTCTGTTCCTGTTCCTCTAAAAGTCCAAGCTTCGGCTGCAGAATCACCACGCTGCGGTGCGTATTGTCCAGCAGGTATTTTTGTACCAGACCCTCAAAATATCCGTTCTTTACTTCTTTACGAAGCTCGGCAAAGGTATCGTTCGCCTCGATATGAATGAACGGCAGTCTGTCGTCATACAGCCAGCTGTCCAGCACCTGTAAACCGTACATCAGTCCCTTGGGATAGGAACCGAAATCTGCCTCTCTGTATTTGAATTCGTAGTAATTGATACCGGCAAGCAATGCCTTCTCGTCGAAGCCTTCCGCTGCCAGCTTCTCGAGTACTTCTTCTGTTACCTGTAAAAATTTCTGTTCTTTTTCTACGGAAGTGTCCTTCGCCACGACACTGAAATATGGCTGACGGATACCGTTCTCATAGATGCTGTAGACATCCTTGCCAATGCCACGGTCTACCAGCGCCTGCTTTAAGGGTGCACCCGGTGCGGAGCACAGCGCATAGTCCAGAATCTGAAAAGCAATGTAGAGCTTCGGATCCAGGCTGTCACCGACACAGAAGTTCTGGGACAGATAGGTATTCTCTTCTTCGTCCTCTCCCTCGCCGATGGGACAGTCTCTGACAATACGGCCAGGCTTGTCGAAAGCCGGCTCCTCGGTCACTTCGGAGTCCACCTTAAGAGCATCGTAAGCAGACAGATAATGTTCGTCGATAAAGGTCAGCTTCTCCGCCATATCCATGTTACCATAGAGATAGATATAGCTGTTGGAGGGATGATAGAACTTCCGGTGGAAATCCAGGAACTCTTCGTACGTCAGCTCCGGGATCACCTCCGGATCACCTCCGGACTCACAGCCATAGGTGGTATGCGGATACAGAGAGTTCATGATCTCCCTCTCCAGCACATCATCCGGAGAAGAAAATGCTCCCTTCATCTCGTTGTAGACCACGCCGTTGACCTTCAGCTCTTCCTCGTCACCTTCGAGCTCATAATGCCAGCCTTCCTGCCGGAAAATGGATTCGTTTTTATAAATATTCGGGTAAAATACGGCATCCAGATAGACATGCATCAGGTTCTGGAAATCCTTGTCATTACAGCTTGCCACAGGGTATACGGTCTTATCCGGATAGGTCATGGCATTTAAAAAAGTATTTAAAGAACCTTTTACCAGTTCCACAAAAGGATCCTTCACCGGGAATTCCTTCGAGCCGCATAATACGGAGTGCTCCAGGATATGTGCCACGCCGGTGGAATCCTTCGGGGTGGTACGGAAACCGATGTAAAATACTTTGTTCTCATCGTCATTGGATACCAGTGCCACTCTTGCTCCGGTCTTCTTATGACGGCACAGATAAGTCACACTGTTGATGTCGGGGATCTCCCGTTTCTCTATGATCTCGTATGTGGATAAATCTTCTACTCTCATTTATGATGTGTCCTCTTTTCTAAATCTATCTTAAATTCCCCTCACAGAAACACTCTGCTGTCTGCAGGCAGCCGCGTAGTTTTCTGTTGGGAGCTTAATCTATCAGAAGCCTGCCAATGCCAGCTTGCTCATGGAGATTTCCTGGATCACGACGCCCTTTGCCTCTTTTTCTTCCGGGGTCATGGCGGTCAGTTCCCGGATGTTCAGCTCCTTCGTCACATACCGTTTCTTCCCTCTGCCGAAGATCCCTTTTTTCTCCTCGATGATATTGATCTTCACTCTTGCCTTGATCCGGTCGTAGATCTTGACCAGAAAGCTGTCCGGCTTCAAATAATACAGATGGGTTTCCAGCGTATCCTCGGGATCCACTTCCTTTTCCGCTAAAATATAGCGTTCCACAATCAGGCGGAATTTAAACGCCACATCATCCTGCTCCAAAAGCTCTGCAAAAGTATATTTTGCACCTATGTAGACCTTTGCCGTGTCCTGCAGGCTGTATTTATAGTTCTCATAAACTGTCTTTTGCATTGTTGTCGATATCCTCAATCTTAAAACCGCTCATCCGCACCGCATCCTCGATCATTTTGCGGGACATGCCGGTCTCCTCCATCAGTTCCTCTATGGTCACCTTGCGTTGCAATTCCTCCGCCAGTTCTCTGGCTTTGTCCGCCACCTTGTTGACTTTGTCTTCCACCCGCTTGTCGATCTTGGAATTCTCCGCATGCTCGGCAATATATTCTTCCATGGCATCCATGATCATCTTACCCAGCATTCCTTCCACTTCCTGTGGTTTCTCCAGACTGCCCAGCATAGTAACACCAAAAGACAGTGCCAGATTACCTTCACCTACCAGATCCTCCAGCAGAACGCCCTGTCCGGCGTAAAGCTTCGCGATCTCCGCCACATCTGCCAGATGAATCTCGATCAGGCGCTGCTGCGCATCCGCCTCACCTGCCATGGCAGACATAGCAAATGCCAGCTTCTCCCCATCAGTGTAGGTGGGTAACTCCGCCACCTCGTCCAGATATTCCTGTAAATAATCCTTTTCCTCATCCGTCAGGAATTCGTCGGGATCCATGGGCTGTCCGATACCTATTTTATGTTTCAACAGATAGTCAAATACCATCTGCAATTGTTCACCGCTTAAGTCAAGTTCCGCGAAGGCATCCTTTACCTGTTCTTCGCTGATGCAGTTCCCCTGCTCCTTGGCGGTCTTGCGGACCTGCTCCAGGTTCTTGGCAAATAATACTTCTTTGTTCATATAAAAATTCTCCTTTATAATAATACACTTTCTCCATGCTCCGCACTCTGCCTGCGAGCAGTCATGCATCTGCCTCTTGCAATAATACACTTTCTCCGTGCTTCGCACTCTCGAAAGTGTACATCCATTCGGGGTCCGGACTATCGTCCTTCTTGCTCATGTCTGTTCGATTTGCTAATATCCGCTCGGCATTGCCTGCGAGCAGTCATGCCGTAACGGATATTACAAATCTTTATTTCACATGTTCGTGCGTAAACAGATGATACTGGCAATATTCGTAGTTGCCGTTGCATTTAGAACAGAAACGGAACTCCAGGCTCGGATCGTCCTCTTCCGTCCTGCCGCAGATCGCGCATTTATGCCTCGTAGCTTTAGTTCTGCCTTCGTTTGTTTTTCTCTCAAATTGAGCCCTGCGGTGCATCTGTTTCGGCGAGATGCGGCTTTTGTGCATTCTGTAAAAGTATAACACAAAATTAAGTAAGGATGCCACAATTGCAAATTTCGTAAACAGGCTGCCTACAATCACATAGTAAACCATCAAAACGGCATCCAGGATTCCCATCCATTTTACTTTTACGGGAATCACGAACATTAAGAGCACCTGCATATCCGGATAAGTTGCTGCAAAGGCAAGGAAGATCGACAGGTTGATGTAATAGGTACTGAATGCATAAGAACCACGGTAAAATAACACAGACGCTGCCTCGGCAGCCATACCTCCGGTGATCAGGTAAGCAAATCCCATGCACAGAAAGCTTCCGATAATGGTGAACAACATGCCTGAGAAAATATACACATTATAACGGTAGGTCCCCCAGGTGCGCTCCAGAGTAGACCCCAGACTGTAATAGAAAAACAACATAATGATCGTAAAAATGTCCAGGCTGTCAGGGGGCACGATCACCCAGGTCACCAGTCTCCAGATCTGTCCGTGCAGGATCCGGTAAGGATCCAGTGTCAAAAAGCCCAGCAGGTTCGTACCGCCTGCAGCTCCCATCAGTTGGATGATATATCCCGCCACATAGCACATGATCAGTACGAGTGTGAGGTTCGGAATGGCATATTTGCCGAATTTTTTCTCAAATTTGCTCATAAAGTCGTTTCTCCGTTTCTATTAATTTTCTATTCATTTCTATTCGTTTCTATATTGTAACGATATGGAACGTTTTCCAATAGTTCCTATTCGTTTTTTCTCTATCGAGATTGTAACATCCACAGGGCAATAAGTAAACCGCACGTTCAAAAGTTTATAGAATTACTATTTATTTAATTTTTTCTTTACACAATTTTAACGACAGCGTTTTGTCTTTGTTCGTTGCAATATCGTTTTTTTTGTCGTATAATGAAAAAAGTTTTGTGAAAGAAAAGTCGCATATATTAAGAAGTAATTCTGTAACTCATCATTGACCTTCTGAATAGTTACAGCATTTTATCAGGAAGGATGTATCACATGAATTCAAAGGAAAAATACGCAACACTCGGCATAGATATCGGTTCTACCACTGTCAAGATTGCGATTTTAGATGAAAACCACAATATTTTATTTTCCGATTATGAGCGTCACTTCGCCAATATCCGGGAGACTCTGTCCGGTCTCCTTAAGAAAGCCTATGATCAGCTGGGAGAATTGCAGCTGCACCCCATGATCACCGGCTCCGGCGGACTGACGTTAGCCAATCACTTGGGCGTTCCTTTTACACAGGAGGTGGTAGCCGTGGCTACCTCCCTGCAGGAGCTGGCACCCAAGACCGATGTAGCTATCGAACTTGGCGGTGAGGATGCGAAGATCATCTATTTCGAAGGCGGTAACGTTGAGCAGCGTATGAACGGCATCTGCGCCGGCGGTACCGGTTCCTTTATCGACCAGATGGCAAGTCTGATCCAGACGGACGCTTCGGGTTTAAACGAATATGCGAAAAATTATAAATCCCTCTACACCATTGCAGCCCGCTGTGGTGTATTTGCCAAGACTGATATCCAGCCACTGATCAACGAAGGTGCTACCAAGGAAGACCTGTCTGCTTCTATTTTCCAGGCTGTGGTGAACCAGACCATCTCCGGTCTGGCATGCGGTAA
Organism: Simiaoa sunii; assembly: GCF_014337175.1. Classification (GTDB taxonomy): domain Bacteria; phylum Bacillota; class Clostridia; order Lachnospirales; family Lachnospiraceae; genus Acetatifactor; species Acetatifactor intestinalis. The sequence continues at coordinate 1,894,531 of NZ_CP060633.1, forward strand.
GCCGATCCGCGGTCATGTAGCTTTCTTAGGCGGACCGTTACATTTCCTGTCTGAGTTAAAGGCCGCTTTCATCCGTACTTTAAATCTGGATGACGAGCACATCATCGATGTGGACAACTCTCATCTGTTCGCAGCCATTGGCTCCGCACTGAATGCAAAGGAAGATGTCTGCATCAGCCTGTCCGATATGGTGAAAAAGCTGTCCTCCGATATCAAGATGGAATTTGAAGTGGAACGTATGGAGCCCCTGTTTGCTGATCAGGCGGCTTACAAAGAGTTCGTGGAGCGTCACAGTAAGCATCATGTAACCACCGGTGATCTGCAGTCCTATCAGGGCAAAGCATTCCTGGGTATCGATGCCGGTTCCACCACCACGAAGATCGCACTGGTGGGCGAGGACGGATCCCTGTTATACTCCTTCTACTCCGGCAACGACGGAAGTCCGTTAAAGACCGCGATCCGTTCCCTGAAGGAGATCTACTCTCTCCTGCCCGAGGGTGTGGAGATCGTGCGCTCCTGTTCCACCGGTTACGGTGAAGCTCTTATGAAGGCCGCTTTCCTGTTAGATGACGGCGAGGTCGAGACCGTGGCACATTACTATGCCGCAGCATTTTTTGATCCCAGCGTCGACTGTATCTTAGACATCGGCGGTCAGGACATGAAGTGCATCAAGATCAAGAATCAGACCGTAGACAGCGTACAGTTAAATGAGGCTTGTTCCTCCGGCTGCGGTTCCTTTATCGAGACCTTTGCGAAATCCCTGAACTATACCGTGCAGGATTTTGCACAGGCTGCCCTGTTCGCAGAGCATCCCATCGACCTGGGTACCCGTTGTACCGTATTCATGAACTCCAAGGTAAAGCAGGCACAGAAGGAAGGCGCTTCCGTAGCGGATATCTCCGCAGGACTTGCCTACTCCGTTATCAAGAATGCTTTATTTAAGGTGATCAAAGTCTCTGATGCTTCTGAGCTTGGTAAAAATATCGTGGTACAGGGCGGTACCTTCTATAACGATGCCGTTCTGCGCAGCTTTGAGAAAATCGCAAACTGTCAGGCCATCCGTCCCGACATCGCCGGTATCATGGGTGCTTTCGGTGCAGCGCTGATCGCCAGAGAGCATTACGAGGACGGTTATGTGACCACCATGCTGGATTATCAGAAGATCTGCGACCTGCAGTTCGAAACCAGTATGGCAAAATGCAAGGGCTGTACCAACAACTGCCGTCTGACCATCAACAAATTCTCCGGCGGCCGTCAGTTCATCTCCGGCAATCGTTGCGAACGCGGTATCGGTGGTCAGAAGAATGCCCATAATGTACCGAACTTATACGAATATAAATTACATAGATTATTCTCCTATGAATCCCTGGATGCCGACAAGGCTCCCAGAGGTGTGGTAGGTATCCCCAGAGTACTGAATATGTACGAGGACTATCCGTTCTGGTTCACATTTTTCACCGAACTGGGCTACCGCGTGGTGCTCTCTCCCAGCTCCAATCGTAAGATCTACGAGCTCGGTATTGAGTCCATCCCGAGTGAATCCGAGTGTTACCCGGCAAAGCTGGCGCACGGTCATGTGACCTGGCTGATCCGTCAGGGTATTAAGTTCATCTTCTATCCTGCGCTGTTCTATGAGCGCAATGAATTCGAAGATGCGAACAACCATTACAACTGCCCCATCGTTACTTCTTATTCCGAGAATATCAAGAATAACGTGGAGGAGATCGCCGGCGGTGAGATCACCTTCCGCAATCCGTTCATGTCCTTCAGAGATCTGGGAACAGTAACGGATGCACTGACGAAGGAATTCACCGAAATTCCCGCTGGCGAGATCGCCGCAGCCTGTGAAAAGGGCTGGCAGGAGTTGGCGAATGCCCGTCACGATATGGAGAAAAAGGGCGAAGAAACGCTGGAATACTTACGTCAGACTGGCAAGCGCGGTATCGTGCTGGCTGGCCGTCCTTATCATGTAGACCCGGAGATCAACCACGGTATTCCCGAGCTGATCACCTCCTACGATATGGCAGTGCTTACCGAGGATTCCATCTCCCATCTGGCAAAACCGGAGCGTCCACTGATCGTATCTGACCAGTGGATGTACCACTCCAGATTATATGCGGCCGCAAGCTATGTGAAGACGGTAGAGAATCTGGATCTGATCCAGCTGAATTCTTTCGGCTGCGGTCTGGATGCCGTTACCACCGATCAGGTGAACGATATCCTCTCCGGCTCCGACAAGATCTACACCTGTTTAAAGATCGATGAGGTCAACAATCTGGGTGCGGCGCGTATCCGTATCCGTTCCCTGTTGTCCGCGATCCGTGTCCGTGAGAAACTGGGCAAGCACCGCACCATCCGTTCTTCCGCTATTGAGAAGGTACCGTTCACCGAAGAGATGCGTAAGGACTACACCATCATCTGTCCGCAGATGTCCCCGATCCACTTTGAGATCCTGCAGCCTGCGTTCAATGCCTGCGGTTACAATTTCGTCGTATTGGACAATGACAACAAGCACTCTGTGGATGTAGGTCTGAAATATGTTAACAACGATGCCTGCTATCCCTCCCTGCTGGTAGTCGGACAGATCATGGAAGCTCTGCTGTCCGGCAAATATGACCTGAACAAGACCGCCATTATCATGAGCCAGACCGGTGGCGGATGCCGTGCGACAAACTATATCGGCTTCATCCGCCGTGCCCTGAAGAAGGCAGACATGGAGCAGATCCCTGTCATCTCCCTGAACCTGGCGGGCATCGAGAGCAATCCCGGCTTCCACCTGAACGCAGATCTGATGCTGCGTGCAGCGGTAGGTGCCGAGTTCGGTGATATCTTCATGCGTTGTGTTTACCGGATGCGTCCTTATGAAGCAACTCCGGGGTCTGTGGATGCCTTACATAGAGAATGGCTGGCCAAGGTACAGAAGTTCGTATCCGCGAAGCATATCAGTATAAGCAAGTTCCGCAGAATGTGTACCGAGATCATCCGTGATTTCGATGCGATTCCGGTACTGGATATCAAGAAGCCCCGCGTCGGCGTGGTCGGCGAGATCCTGGTGAAATTCTCTCCTGCCGGCAACAATCATCTGGTGGAGCTGTTAGAGAGTGAAGGGGCGGAAGCTGTGGTTCCCGACCTGATCGACTTCATGCTATACTGCTTCTACAACCAGATCTACAAAGCAGAGCACTTAGGCACCAGCAAAAAGACCGCGAAGATCTCCGCACTTGGCATCTGGGCCATCGAGCATATCCTGCGCGGCTCTGCCGTGAAGGCATTTGAAGAAAGTAAGCATTTCGATGCCCCCACCAGCATCTACAAGATTGTCTCCTATGCGGAGCCCATCGTATCCATCGGCAACCAGACCGGTGAGGGATGGTTCTTAACCGGTGAGATGGTGGAGCTGATCAAGGAAGGCGTACCGAACATCGTATGTACCCAGCCCTTCGGCTGCCTGCCGAACCACGTCGTAGGTAAGGGCGTTATCAAGGCCCTGCGGAAGGCTTATCCTTCCTCCAATATCGTAGCCATCGACTACGATCCCGGTGCCAGCGAAGTCAACCAGCTCAACCGAATCAAGCTCATGCTCTCCACCGCCCAGAAGAATCTGAAAAAGGGCGAGGGTGCGGAATAAAGAAACTATTTTTGATATGTGGCGGTAATTTGCAGTAATGGCTGCACCCACAGCTGGGGATTCGCAGAATCCCTGCTGCGGGTGTTTTTGACATCCCAATTATTTTTCACCAATTATTTTTTCTTAACAAATCTCTTTTCAAGCTTCCGTATATCATGCTATAATGTGTTTTAATATTAAGCAGCCGCCGTCCTAATTTTCTGCATGGTTTCATGCCGCACGAATCATAACACCAATTACCCGTGCGCAGCGCCTGTGACATCGTGATCTCCACCTGTATGTAGTGACATCTACGGCACAATACATATGTGCAGTTTCCTGTTGGACATTTTCGCTATAAGCTGTTTTGGGGCTGTTTTAGTACAAAATTTCTTATATTTCTTCTTTTTTTGTATCAAATTTGCCTTTTTTATTAAATCTGATACAATTCCCCCTTTTTTCACTTGAAAATCCATTGTTTTTGTATTTTTTTCCGCTATTTCCCCCTATTTACACCAAAACATTTCGAAAGGAGTTTGCATGATCCAAAATTTAGACGCCCACCTTAACAAATTGCAGGCACAATGTGACTACCTGCGTCACAAGCTTTCTACTTTTCCGGAAGGAGAATTATCTATTCAAAAAAATGGTTCTTACCACCGCTGGGTTATTAAAAATAAGGAGCAGTCTGTATATTGCTCAAAGTCAAATCGTTCTCTCGCGGAAGTTATGGCTTTAAAGAAATATTACTCTCTTCTACTGTTTGAAGCCGAAGAAGAACTCTCCCTGCTCAATTTTTATATAAAATCCCATGAAAAAAAGAATTCAGCAGTCAATCGTTCCAAGCCTCTGACATCCTCTGACCTGTTGGCAGAGTCTTCTCCTTATTACCCATTACTGCAAAGCTATTTTGCAAAGGACAAGCTTCCGGTGTCTGCGCAGAAATGGCGTGCGGAGAGCTATGAAACCAATCCTTCTCATCCGGAAAATCTGATCCATACCACGCTGGCCGGGCATAAAGTCCGCTCAAAATCTGAAGTTATCATATCGAATCTGCTCTATACCAACCAAATCCCTTATCGCTATGAAGCGGCGCTGCCGTTAAAGGAGTTCACGGCTTATCCGGATTTTACGATTTTACATCCGGTTACGAATAAAATCTTCTACTGGGAGCATTTCGGTATGATGGATAATGCGCCTTATTGTGATACTGCCTGCAACAAGCTGAAAACCTACTGCTATAACGGAATCTTCCCATCCATGCAGCTGATCACCACTTATGAGACAAGCAAATGCCCCATTTCCACGGATCAGGTGCAGCAGATCATTACGCAATATTTCCTCTAAATCAACAATTCCCTACCTAAAAATTCTCTTGACATTGACTCTATTTCTTAATTAAAGGTAATCAATCCTATCATTTTCTATACAGCAAAAAGGACCGGTTCGTCCGGTCCTTCCGATAAAATACAATAAGCGATCATGATGCATTTGCCCTACGGCTCTCAATATACTGCTGTAAGACTTCCGTGACTTCCTCCGGTGCCAGACCGGCATCTTCGATGATGTCACTCACCGCTTCCAGTTCTTTACGCTTCTTCTGTTCAAACAATTCTTCTAACTCACGTTGTTCTGATTCCATGCGGATATTTAACGCATTGATCAACTCCTGTTTTGCCTGGATCTTTTCCTCCAGGGATTTTCTCTGTCCTCTTGGCATATACTGTGTGCTCCTTTCCTGATGGCAATCCTATGGATCCGTGGATCATGTTTCCTGCCGCATGATCCGAAAAAGCATGGCCATTCATCAGGGATCACAGGTTCCGTAGGAACTATCATAATCTATCATGAATGGTCTGACATGTTACAGTATATGGACAAGAATGTAAAAATATACCAAATTTCCGGCAATATTATGCTGCTCCGGAACGGTCTCGTGAATCTGTCAATGTATCTCATACCCCGGAGTGATCTGGTGAATCTGTCAATATATATCATACTCCGCAACGGTCTCGTGAATCTGTCAATAAATATCATTCTCCGGAACGGTCTCGCGAAATCGATCAAATCCTCATTTCAAACCGTCTATTGCTGTCTTCAGCTTGTCCAGCGCCAGTTGTAACGTAGCTCTGGGGCAGGCGATGTTCACGCGTTGAAAAGCGGCTCCGCTGGGTCCGAACATGGATCCTCCGTCCAGCCAAAGTCCTGCTTTGTCCACGATGAACTGATCCAGCTCCTTACCGGTGATTCCCAACTCACTGCAGTCCAGCCATACCAGATAGGTACCTTCCGGCTCCACCAGATGAATCTGTGGAATCTTCTCCTGTAAATACTCTCTCAGGAAATTCAGGTTCTGCAGCAGATATGCTCTCAACTGATCCAGCCAGTCTTCTCCTGCACGATAGGCTGCTTCACACGCCACAATCCCCAATGCATTAGGTTCATCATAACCGGTCTTGTCAATCTCTGTCTGAAATGCTTTACGAAGCTTTTCATTGGGGATAAAAATATTGGATATCTGAAGTCCCGCCAGGTTAAAGGTCTTGCTAGGCGCCGTACAGGTTACGGTAAACTCTGCGAAACGGGGATCCACGGTGGCAAACACCGTATGCTCATATCCGGGATAGACAAAATCGTTGTGAATCTCATCGCTGACCACGATCACATGATGCCGCAGGCAGATCTCTCCCAGTTGTTGCAGTTCCTCTGCCGTCCACACTCTGCCCACCGGGTTGTGAGGGTTGCACAGAATAAACAGTTTTATATGTTCCTGCTCAAGCTTACGCTCAAAATCTTCAAAATCAATCCGGTATCCATTATCTCCACTCTGCCCAGCCGTTTTCTCATAGATCAATGTATTGTCAACTACTCTCCGGTCATTGTCACGGATAATATTAGTAAACGGATAATACACCGGATTCTGAATCAGTATAGCATCTCCCGGATCAGTAAATGCTTTAACCGCTGCACCGAGAGCAAATACCACACCCGGAGTCTTCACGATCCATTCCCTCTCCGTCTTCCAATTATGATTCCTCTCCATCCAGTTCATCACAGCATTGTAGTAAGCATCCTTTGGCTGGGTATAGCCGTAGATTCCATGTTCTACCGCAGCATGAAGACTCTTCGTGATCTCTTCGGATACCGGGAAATCCATATCCGCCACCCACAGGGGCAGCACATCTGCCGGCTTTCCTCTCTCCACCGCAAAATCATATTTCAGACAATTCGTTCCCTTCCGGTTCGTAATCTTATCAAAATTGTATCTAGTCATACGAATTCACTTACCTTTCGTCAACCTGCAAACTTTCTGCCTGTGGCTCCAGGCTGCAGATTAAATTTTATCGGTCGCATGCATTCTTCCAGACCTTCTGCACGCCCTGACACGTCGCATCGTTGCTCGCCCTCTGTGAAGCTCTCCACAGAGCTGGCTGAACTACTATATATACCAGGTTACACCCACACTAAGCAAACGCCTGCTCTAAATCTGCCAGCAGATCATCAATGTTCTCAATACCTACGGACATTCTCAGAAGCTTCTCATCCACTCCCAAAGCTTCACGCACCTCTACCGGTACATCTGCATGGGTCTGCTTCATCGGATAGGTCAGAAGGCTTTCCACGCCGCCCAGACTCTCCGCAAAACGGATCAATTTAACGCTCTCCAAAATCTTAACAGCTTTCTCTGCAGAATTCAATCGGAATGAGATCATTCCACCGTATCCGCTGCACTGTCTGTCGATCAGCGCCTTATCCGGTCTCGAATCCAAACCGATATAATATACCTTCTCCACTTCCGGTCTCTGTTCCAGCCAGTGTGCGATCGCAAGAGCATTTTTCTGATGCTGTTCCATACGTACAGCCAGAGTCTTGATCCCTCGAAGCAATAGCCAACTATCAAACGCAGACAGACAGGCTCCTGTCGTCTTATAAATATTGTTCAGCTGCTGATACAGGGCATCATCCTTTACTACCAGGAATCCGGACAATGTATCGTTATGTCCTTCCAGGTATTTCGTACCGCTGTGCACTACAATATCCGCACCTAACGTAAGCGGCTTCTGAAAATACGGGGATAAAAAGGTATTATCAACGATCAGAAGGCATTCATGCGCGTGTGCCAATTCTGCGATTGCCTGAATATCTGCGACCTTCATCATAGGGTTGGACGGAGTCTCCAGATAAATCGCTTTCGTCTCCGGACGTATCGCCGCCTTCACAGTCTCCACATTTGAAGTATCCACACAATCTACCGATATTCCATTCTTATGGCTGATCGTGTTCCAAAGTCTTAATGTACCGCCATACAGATCATCCGTAGCAATCAGATGATCCCCAGGAGAAAAAATCTCCATCAATGCGGTGATCGCTGCCATACCGGTAGAAAATGCCAAAGCTTCCGTTCCCTGTTCCAACAGGGCAACCGTCTTCTGCACTTCATCTCTTGTAGGGTTACCGCAACGGGAATAATCATATCCTGTGCTCTTACCCAATCCCGGATGCGCATACGCTGCATTCTGATAAATCGGCATGCTGATGGCTCCAAACGGATCCCTTCTCTCATTACTTCCCTGGACACAAATGGTCTCTGCTGCAAATGCCATCTTTTTCTCCTCCTATGCCTATGTATAATACTATATTTCATATTCCTACTGTTCCAGTAGGTATAGTATATATTTAGCATAGTGAGAAATAAAAGTCAATATCTTTTTACCAATAAAGCTTCATCTGTTCTTCTGCTTCCTTTTCCGAAATATTGAGTTTATTCTTTAATTTCTGCAGCGTATCTTCATAGGTGGCATTAAAATCTTTACACATAATAATAATCCCCTTGGAAATACCTTGCGAAATTCCCCGTCTCGTATACTGGTCAAACAATTCACACATGCTGATCTCATCCTCCTCTGCAATATCTAATGCTTTTAATATTTCTTCGGTATCATCCACATTTTTATCCCCGGACAATACCCGTAGTATTTTGATAGTAGCTTCTTTATGAATTACTTTTCGGTCTGAACAATATGCGTTACCTTCTGCAAGATAATCTTCCATGGTATTTTGCTGCATCTTCCCGTTGATTGTGCAATGTATTCGTGCTGATTGCATATAGACTCTCCGTTGCAGCAGTAAATTTGAATATTTCCCTTATCAAATTCCACACTGAACAAACGGATATTTTTCTACCAATTCCGTGTCCATTTCCATCATATTCAAAATTCTGCTGGCTGCACCGGAAGGATGATTTGTCCCCGCTTCCCAAGCTTCCACTGTCTTCTTGGTCACACCAAGATAGCCTGCAAAAGTACTCTGTGACATTCCTACAGAATTTCTAATATTTCTAACCTGCTCCGCTCCATATTCCTTAACAGGGATAATCGTCACTGTTCTCCTGTTTAATTTCTTGCCTTCTGATTGTGCATCTTCTATAGCTTCATTTAAGCCAGTCATGATACTCTCATATACACTCTTCATAGTCACAACTCCTCGTATTATATATTGTCACGAAGTCTGTCAATATATATTTTAATGTTATTTCGTTCCTGTTTTGACAAATTATCCTTCTGTTTTTTTGAATATACCGTAATCAAGTATATGGTTTCTTCTATGACAAAATCGACATAGCACACTCTCACACCTCCACTTTTCCCATGGTGTTTAAATGCAAATCTTGCCTTTCTGAGCCCACCTGTACCCTGCACAACTGGATATTTGTGAGGGTTCATCATAATATCAAATTCCAATCTTCTCAAATCATCATCTGTAAATCCAAATTCATCCCAATTTCGAGAAAATTCATCTGTTTGTATAAATGTTCTAGTCATTTTCCTCCTTTATATTACCCTATATAATAGGGTACGTCAATAATTTGTCCTATTAACATTGTAAAAAGTGAATTTCACGGCGATATGCCTCGAACTGCACACAGGGTGCGATAAAATGATGCCCATATATGATGTTAACCTAATATATGGTATCTTCGAAATCTTATCTATACAGACTTTCTGTAGAATGTGATTACTATATCACAGAGATATCCATTCTGCAAGGGAATCCAGCGAAACAAGTGCTGAAAAACTATACAAAAACAGAGCTGTGGAAATTGGTTATTTCTCACAGCTCTGCTTTTTGTGCAATATTACTTTTTTAAAGTTTAATCCAGTTCAAACAGTTCCTGGGCGCTGATGGATAACTCAGCTATTCCGCAAGGAGTTACTTTTGATCCACTATCATACACGGTATAGACTCTTGCGTAGATAGTAGATGCCTGCGCTCCTTCGTTCAAAATCGTCCCGGAAGTGTCGGTACTAAACAGTCCCATCTCATCCGAAGAATATTTCAAGGTATAGGTCGCGCCGTTTGTAATCGGGTAACAATTCTTAACTCCATTACGTTCTATCGGTGAAATTACATTTCCATTGCTATCCGTGATCTTGAGGCCATCCTCTCCATCCGTCTTTAAACGCAATACCTTTCCTGTAATTCCGTCCACACTGATGGCTCCGGATGTATCATCTGCACAGGATTTGTAAAATTCAACACATAACTGCTGTCCACCTGCCAGAATATTGTAGTCATCTGCCTGGAAGTTGACACTGATGGTTCCGTTATTCTTATCGTCCAATACAATATGGTTGACCGAATCATACAGCATATACACGGATTGGATCTTGCTGCCGCTTTTATCCTTAAATCTTACGGAAGGTGCAGTCACACCGGCATTATACGCTGCAATCATCGTATTAACAAACAGTTTGATCTCCGATTCCTTGCTGGGTGTGGAATGTCCCGCTCCGGAATATGTCACATTTCCCATGGTATAGATATAATAATTATTTACCACATCATTGGGTGTGATGTTATAAATATTAGTATTTTTATAGTTGCCGTCAGCCACACCGGAAATACAGTACCACACAACAATATCATTTTTACCGTCTCCGTTGCGGTCCAGCTCCATATTCGGCTGTAACCACTGGTAATGCGTATTACTGATCTCTAACTGTTCATCTGCAGATATCTGATATGGATACTGCGTAATCTGGCCATCATTTACCTGTGTTGCGATCAGCGAGCTGCCTGCGTAATCACCCATCAACAAATTACTGGGGTAGTTCCAAGCAGGACCGTTTCCATTGTCATATCCAGCCTGTTTCAGCAATGAATTCTTAACAGGGAACCATACTTCCGAACTGTTTGTTGTCCGCAGATCTTCCAGATAGCTTCTCAGGAAACGAACTACCGTATATTTAGTCACACCTTCCTTTTGCCAGAGCTCATTATCCGAATTCGGTTCCTTGATTTCGTCAAATGTATAGGACTCTAATGTTTTAAGATATTCCTGGTCCCTCTTCTGTTCCTCTCCCGTGGTGCTTGCTGCTCTCTGCTGATAATACTCTTTCAATGCTCCATAGCGATCCAGTCCTACGGATGCACGAATGGTCTTATTAAATTCATATCCCCAATACCAGTAGTTTGAATGATAGATTTCCGCAGTTCCATTATCGTTATACGGGATCACACTTTGAATATTATTGACATATGAAGTAGTATCATGGGTGAACAAAATGCTCTTGCCGGATTCTATGTAGTCTCTGACAGCCCAGCCAACAGCCAGATTCCTCTTAACATTCTCCATAATTCCTGCGGGAATTTCTTTGCTAGGATCATATGCGCCATAGGTATACCCAAACCGGTAGGCGTCACCGAAGCCGAGTATCAACATATCATATTGCTGGAACAGATTGTAGGACTCCTGGTATATCTTCTGTATATCAGTATCCGAAGTCCCGCTAATTTTCAGCTTATCATTTATAAGGTAGGTTACAGTCATACTGTCAATGCTTTTGGACGGATTTACCTTTCCATCTGCACCGACTTGATCCAATCCTACTACATTCCAGTCAGTTAATCCATTAATGCACTTGGAAAAAGTAGAATTACTATTATTCTGTTCGTCATGAAGATTCCAGTTATTACGGTTATCATCAGACAACAATTGCAATACACGGATTGTCTTTTTACCATTTTGCTGCGGCACAGATGTATATCCTGACTTGGCAGTTCTCACCAGTCTATCCGTATTATCATAAAATACCAGCTTCCATGGGATAACCCCTACATATTCCTCCGGCAGAACCCGGATAACACGATAGATCTCCCCGGTACGCAATTCATATCTGTTTCCATTTTCCGTCGCTATCGGATCAACCTTAATCCACTCATCTCCCTTTCTTATATACACAGTAAGACCGCTGACTTCTTCCGATGACGTATATGTCTTACCCTCTACATAATCAGAGCCGGAGAAACGACCATCAGCATTTTTATCTACGAACAGTTTACAATCATAGGTAGTACCTGTCTGTGATATTGCAGCATCATTCTGCAGATTAAAAATATATTGCAGCTGATATTTTCCGTCTATCTTCTCCAGAGAGCCACCGTTGCTGGCACCGTTCTGATTAGAATTATATTTCAGCTCCTGCGGATATGCCGCTCCGTAAGTAGTTACCCAGTTGACGGAAAGCTTTGACAGATTCAGATAATTACAAAATACGGATCTACGTGCAGATAATGTGGTTCCTAATTTAGTATCTGCTGTATTATCTGTCAGCTGACTCTCTGTAAAAATATTTTTCTGCCAGTATAAATACTGACCATTTGCATCTTTTTGCAGAGCAAAATCAACCAGCTTGTAAAAATAAGAATTTTTGTCCAGCGTTGCTGTTGATGCCACGGGTATATTATTGTTATCCACTTTAATAAACGTATCCGCAATGACCACCGGGTATCCCGCCTCAATGAACTGACAGAATTCCTCATATCGGGTAGAGTTCATATCATTGCCGGGACCGCGATAGACATCTGCACTCTTATTCGTTGGATCATCATCATCAGTCTTTCTGTGATCCAGCGAAGAATCCTGCAGTCTGTGCCTTGCATTATACGTCTCCCTAGCCTGCGTAACATTCTCCGTATCCGTTTTGGTGGCGTAGTCATAGTAGTCTCCTACATGAGAATAAATCAAGCCCTTCATCTGTGGATCATTATACACAGTCACACCATTTTCTGTGTTCATCTTACCGACCCGGGCTCCGAGATAGATCATGTCATATTTCTCATTCAGATCTTCTACTTTACCAATAAATTCTGCGGAAGACATCTGCTTAATCTCAACACTTCCGGTATATGTATCCTTCCTGCCCATAAATTCTTTTACACGATCAGCGGTCAGGGTAGTCGCCGATTTAAAATCATAGCAGGGTTCCAGATCCAGTACCCTGATAGAGGATTTAACCGTGACTCTGTGCATATACCAGTTCAGAATATATCTGGTAATAGACGCCTTACTGATCTTTTCATCCATCTGTGCTGCATTGTTGTTTTTCTTAGCCAGGAAATTCTCATACTGAATCTCTTTTAATACTGCTTCGAAGGTTGCCGCTTTCGCCGCATTCCCTTTCCAGTCAGCCAGGAAGTCAGAGGCAACATAAGGCGTCGCACTGTCATCATTCAGATAAACATTGTCATATAAAGCCTCTTTCACGGAATCGTCCAGACTAAGCGAAGTTGCCGTCTGACCGTTCCAGTAAGCATCTCCCTGTGAAGCAACTTCTTTGGCAATATTATCATCGGAAACCTTCAAGATCGTCAGTGCCATCTGTGTCAGAATCTTATTATTCTGATTATTATTCGGTTCCTTAGCCAGCGTTTTATTTTGGCTGTAAAATCCGTAATCCATTACCACCGGTACTCTGTCTGCATTATTCCGCTCACCGGTAGTATCCTTAATGCCGAATATCATCTTCGTCAGAGCGGTTGCTGCAGAAGTCATATTCACAGATTCCGCTGCATAACTTCCCCTGCCGGAGAGATAGATCAGATCTACATCATCCAAATTAATTCCATAATATGCCTGTGAATCTGTGGCAGTCAGCTCTGCCAGCTGTGCCAGGGTCAAAGTCGTCACTTCGATATTAAAATCATTGACTTCTCCACTGTAATCAGCATCCTTCTCATAGCGGCTGCTTCCGGACAGATTCAGGACCTGTTTCTTGAACCATTCTTTATTGTAGAAACCACCGTCATATGCTACAGTAACCAACGCATCCTTCGCATTATCACCGATAAAATCATAGCTGTTTGATGCTTCGTAGCCTGAATCTAACCGGGTAGAAACCTGCATAGTACCGCTGCTTACCATCACATATTTACCGGTATCATTTTCCTTATAAGAGTCGATCAGTTTGTAGTCTCCATTAGTGTTGGATAATGTCACCTTAGACACATAATACTCACCGGAGGTGTTGTTTTCCGTGAAATGCACAAAATAGCCATCCGCAGGAGTCTTCAGTGTATAGCTTCCCGTTCCACCCGGATTTTCGTTCCAGGCTGCCCATAGAATAGGTGTGGTGTTGGCCATATTCAAAATATAGAGATTTTTCTGTTCGGAAGTTACAATATCATTTCCGGATGTGCTTTGTACGCTGAAGGTCTGCATCTCATTACCGGACTCCGCTGCTGCGTCATTCCCGGATGCAGAGGCTGCCGTTACCAGTCCCGAGCTCTCCGCTGTCGTCACCTCTCCCAGATTTTCTGACGCTTCGGAAGGATTTTCGGAAGTTATGGCAGTGCTCTGGATAGCATATCCCGCAGGCAGATCTCCGCCGTATACCACCTTACCAAGGTAAGTGTATACATCATCAGCAGTCTTGGTATACACTTCCCTATTGACATAATCACCTGCATTAAAAGCAGCGTTATTAATATCGTTCATACTGCCGTCGGAATTTTTATCGTACGGAGTCAGTGCATATCTCGTCGCTGCAAGAGCCGTCTTCGCTGTATCCCCGATGGTCATTTCCAGGTTCTGTCCGCTAATACCAGACACTTTGGAAAATACAGGGGACACGCTTTGTTTATTCTTGTTGGAAGTCCCGGAAGTTTCGATTGCACCATATCTGTCAAAACGCTGCCTGGTATCCCCCTCCGCATACAGCGTATACACCGATTCCGTCTGTGTATAGGTATACTGACCGTTATTCTCCGTATTTTTCACAAAAGAGCCACGGATCTCTTCGGTCCGGCTTCCGCCCTCTCTGTATGCAGAGAAGTTGACCGGACCGTTGCTTCCTGCGAGATCCCCCAGGCTGTTACTGTCGATTGTAGCCATGGCAGCTAATCTCTCCGACGACGCCGGCAGTTCGGACAACTTACGTCCTTCAGATACCGGTTCCTCTCCACCGATCAGATATCCGATGGAAGCGTCCTTTTTAGAAGGTACGATCTCTAAAATGTGAAAGGTGCCGTCCGAAGATGCTACTGTATCCTGTACCAGCTTCTCAATGCCGGGCAGTGTCATCTCCTGTGCACTTACTTCCATAGAGCCATAGCTCTGGCAGACTCCGGCTGCCAAAGCTATGGTAAGGATTCCGGCTATGTACTTTTTTGTGTTGTGCTTCAAGTTCTTCTTCATGTTATCTCCAAAAGATTGTTAACGCTCTTTCCGGTTTCTGATACGATACATGTCCACCTTCCTCACCGCTGTCTCCCTTGACACGACTATCGCTGAAGGTCACAAATAAAGTATCATTCTTTTCCTCTCTATCAATATAGAGATGAATCATATAAGTAAATACTGTTTCATTTTTATCATTTACTCTGGTGTCGCAGTGAATATTCGGATCAATATGTGTTCCGGATTTTAGAGTCTCCGTTCCTCCAGCTACAAGGCTGCCTATAACCTTCAGTCCTTTATCACCAGTCTTAAATGCTCCCTGACCTGTTTCAAATCCATATAGATCAACATACACCTTCTTATCGTATACACCATTCTGCCATCCATTGTGCTTATAATCGTTCTTATTCAGATTATAATAACGATTATCTTCCGAGAAATAAAAAGTACATCTGGGAATCAGCAGATATGTGGATGCAATTTCATTATCGTTGCCGTCAAAAGCTGCAAGTGTGAGAACATGTTCCTCTTTCCAGTTAATATACCACTTTGCATACACTCCGACTGTTTCACCTTTAGCCGTGGGAAATACGCTTCGTGTAGCTGCATAATCTACTTCTGAATCTGCGAATCCGGTCACTGCTTTATCAATGACTAGGCCGTTTTCATAATCGCCCAGTCCATCACTTGTAATGTTTCTACTAAACCCTACTCTCCTACTCAGTCCAACTTCGCCACCGAAATTATCCTTCACAGGATTACTCTGTGCCAGACCTTCCTCAATATCATTGGTAATCTTCCAGGTAACTTTACTCATATCTCCGGAATAATTTTTCAACGTACAAGTCACCATACTGTTACGTGACAGGACAAACTGATTACCGTCGATGTATGGCTCGTCTGAACTGTCAATGGTCAGCAGATTTGGAATGTCCACTGTTACTTCAGGATGCACTGTAATGGTAGCTGATAATTTTACAGTTGCACGTACTGTGATCGTCTTATTAATATTGTTGCTACACTTTAACAGCTGTTTATATCTGGAAGCAGGAGTCGTATCTTCAAAGCTATAGCCCTTCGGATTTGGAACTCCATCCTCCAATACTTCCCAGTTCACAATCTGAGGATATACATCATAATCCGCCCATGCAGTCAGGCACTCCAGATCTACACTCCATCCCATTTTTTTAATGCCGTTCTCCGTGTAGGAATAAGGCTTCATTACGTTTCGGATCAGTTCCGCCTGGAATTGTCCTGATACCGCCGTCACTGTAACATACGCAGAATCCGACTTAGTTGTGTCCGCATTTGCCATACAGGTAACTTTCAATACCTTTACACCGATGCTTTCCGACTTACTGATATTCAATGTATTAATCAGGTCACTAACATTCGGCATGGTAGAAAATGTAGTAGTGCTGCCATCCGCATAAGTCACTTTCCATTTTACCCCCTGTGCCACAGCAGATTCTTTACCAGTCAGAGTACACTCAAAAGCCTGTGACTTGCCGCGGACTACCTCCACATCTTTAGGAGCTATGGAAATGGAGTCTATCAATCTCTCTTCTACTGTCACATATGCATATGCCACCATACTCGTATCTGCTTTTGCAGTACATTTTACCACCAGCACATTCGTGCCGATAGTTTCCTCATCATCTACTTTTAAAATACCATCCTGATTAATTGTACTCTTACAATTAGCCCCGGAAGCATAGGACACGCTCCAGGTAACGCCCTCAGCTACTGCCTCTGCGTCACCGCTCAGATTATAGGTAAACTGCTGTATCTTGCCCTGAGGTAATGTTGCACTGGGAGGATCAATAGTCAGAGCACTGATCCATGCGTACGCGGTTCCGGTCTTCTCCAGGTCATTTCTAAGCTTAATAGTCTCTGCAATGTCATAGCTTCTGTCCTGGTAAGTGAAGGTCATATTCAGGATAACTTTCCGCTTGTCCTTCACTTGGCTTAAGTCTACGCTGAAGCTTGTGACATGCTCTGCCATAAGTGCCGGGGTTGCCGTGGTGAGATCTCCTACGACGAGATTGCCGTCCGCATCCGTTGTATTTTTCACTTCATAAAGGTATACCTGATTCGCAGTCGCATAATCCCCTGACGCGGTTCCCTGCCAGCGGATCATATAGGTATTCTCGTTATTGACCAGACGCAATTCGCTGACATGGGCTGTGGTGATCTCATTGCCGGCTGCATCCTTGGCGGTACTGCCATCCAGATTCACTGCTGTGCCGGTATGATCCGGTGTGAAATTAATATCCTTCTCCACATCAATGATCAGGTCGATCATCTGATTCGCTGCAAGCTGTGCTTCTTCCTGCAGGGTCAGTTCCTTATTCCCCCGCAGGTAGGAATTGTTGCCTGCGACGATAAAGGCGCCCACAGATCCTGCCACAATGGTCATGATTGCCAGGGACACTATCACTTCTACGAGAGTGAATCCTTTTTTCCCGATACGCATAGTCAACCTCCTTATTTCTTCAGGATTTTGCCGGTTCTGCCGACTGTTGTGATTGTTATCGTTCTTGTTCCGTTGCTGATCACAATTTTCTTACAATAGTCCTTGACCGCATCTGCGGCAGCGCAGGTCTTCTCTTCAAAAGCTCCCGATGCTCTGTTGAACACCAGATGCAGTCCATCGGTTGCGGACGCATAAGGTAATGTACCCTTTAATTGTGACAGATTGTAGGGGGTGGAATCATCATCAAAATATACTTGTATTGTGATAGGCTCCTTCCCCACGATTCTATCCGAAACGATGGTTCCACCCTGATAGATCTGTGCCCGGTACTCGCCCGTGCTGCTATTTTGCAGTAGCACAAACTCCACCTGGTTCTGTTCTTTCCCAAGGGTCAGCACTCTTGCTCTCTCCAGGGTCGAAACGATCTCATCCGCACATTTTGCAGTTTTTCTTCCGGTGAGTGTTCCCACAGACAATCCAATGACTCCCACCACGATCGCCATGATGGCGACGACGATGATGAGCTCCACCAGGGAGAAGCCACCGTTTTTATTGTTTCTGCCAGTTCTCATATACGATCAGGTCTCCTAAATTAATATCGCTGTTCAGGTAGGTCTTATTGTTATTCTGCAGGTAACCTTCGCCGCCGATCAGGAAATCCACCACATGATATTCCTTCTGACCGCCGCCGGAGCCCGTAACCTCCTTGGAATAGGTCAGCGCACGAAGCACTGCTTCCTTGTCCGGTGTCACTTTCACATTCTGTCCTAACTGGATATCACCACCTGCCAGAATCACACCGTTAAATTCCTCACCATCCTGTATCTTCACATCGCCCGTAGCGATGATGATACCCTTCTTGAAATCCGGATGTCCCGCTTCGGGATAGGTATAATCACCAT
Source organism: Simiaoa sunii (assembly GCF_014337175.1). Lineage (GTDB taxonomy): Bacteria > Bacillota > Clostridia > Lachnospirales > Lachnospiraceae > Acetatifactor > Acetatifactor intestinalis. Next base: position 1,912,974 of record NZ_CP060633.1, read on the forward strand.
ATACGATGACTGCCTTGCAATCCGGATAAGCACTACTTTCAAAATACTTCTCTGTATCAACGACCAGTCCCGCGCCACGGACCACACCGGTAAAGCTTGTGATCGCGTCCGTATTTACCAGATTGCTATATACATTGGCAGTATCCGCTTTTTCGGAAGGCGTAAGCTGCTCATAGCCATCGATCAGCTTCTTGCAGAGCGCCTTGAATTTGGAATCATCCGCTGTCAGCTGCTGCTTGTAGCCGATATTGCTCTGATCACTGCCTAATGTGGCATTCTGCAGGTTGCCGCTGTAGCTGCCCGTGGTCTGATCCTTGTCGAACATCACCACATTACCTGCCAGGTGCATGATATAAGCACCGGCACTCTGATTCCGGATCTTGATGCCATCGGTGTAGATGCTGGCATAGGCATCCATGGTGCTCTTATTTACCTTATAATAATCCTGAAAATACCGGTTGGCAGCTTCTCTCCCCGCCTGAGTGGAGCTGTCAAAGGACACGTAATAATACACAATGGTGATCTTGCTGTTTAGTCTCTTATAAAAAGTACGGACGCCCTGGCTGTCGCTGCTTCCGTTCGTAATAAACTTCGTAATACCATAGGAAGCAAGGCTGTTACCGCCCAGCATACTGCTGGCAGCATTAAAATCAACTGCCGTATTCCCCATGGTATCTGCCTGCTCCTTGGTCACAGGATTGGTACCCTGTTTTACCAGATCTGCCGGTACCAGATATGCCAACTGGTCACTTTTGACTGCAATAGACTGCCCCATCAGGATATCCTTGCGGTCGGATGCGTTGCCATTGAGATTTCCATCCGCCTCGGTGAGATTATCCTTGGCAGTTTTCGTGGCGATATAGGTATTGCCTGCCAGAGTCAGATTGATCAGACCGCTTAAGTCAATATCCGTTCCGGTACCGTTGACTACGATGGCACTGCTGTCACCGTTCTCCCCGGTGCCGAAGCCTATATACTGTCCGGAGTAATTCTCATCCACCAGACTGCCTGCGGTGAAATTATTATTTGCGCCGTCTATGCGCAGATCTCCCGCTACATAGACATCATTTCCCTTGAAATTCATATTCGCGCTGCCGGTAGATGTCGCTGCTCCGTGCATGGTGATCTTGCCTGCCCACAGTTCTCCATAGCTGTCGGATTCCAGTTTCGCGCCCTTGCCCAGATACAGTTCTGTAGCCGCTACCATACGCTTATCATCATTTTCCTTACCTGTCGGCTCTGCCAGGGTCAGGGTCACATTTGCACTGTTTGTATCATCCTCATTCCCCACCAGTACCTTGTCCGCATAGAAGCTTCCGGCGATCTTAGCGTCGCTTAATTTGCCACTCTCCGCTACCACCTGAATATTCTTCTGTGCCACCAGTGACATGCCGGTCAGTGAAGGCAGGCTTACGGCCTGTGCAAAGCTCATATCCGGCATTTTCACACGGATATCCGTCTGGATCACAGAGACATAACCATTATCATTGGTATAAGTCACCTTTAATTTCTGAAAAGATAATCCGTCCGTGAACAGGGTAAGCTGTCCCTTAGGCAGATCGCTCACCGCATCTCCGGAGCCGTTTGTACCCGTCATCTGCACGGCGCCGTCTACCATCTGTATTGTATAGGAATTGATTCCGTCACCGGTCTGCAACACTGTATTTTTCCGCACCTCCGGTGACAGACTGTCAAACAGTTTCCTCAGATCATAGTAATTTAAGCTTACGGTATCACTGCACTGATACGCCTTCTGCATACTGCTTAAGAACGCATAGCGGAGCTTACTCTCCTTCTCGGATACGGAAGTGTCATCATAGTTCACCAGAATCTGCGTGTAGGCATCTCCCAGGGACGTGGACACCTGCTCTTCCATATGGACACGGATCTCATCCAGCACTGTCTCTGCCGAATAGAAGTTGTCCTTCGCCTGCAGGTTATTCGCCTTCATCTGATAGTTCAATAAGGACATATACATCAAAACACTGGCTAAAATGCCGATAAAGGCCATAGCTATGATCACTACGACCATTGCCGAGCCCTTATCGTCTGTCTGTTTATGTAATTTGAAGTCTCTGCCACGTATGTTCATGGTTCTTACGCTTCCTTCCGGATTCTCCTGTTATTCCGTTACCGTTCCTGTCATAGTAATGATCGGGCTGCCGTCTGCTATCTTATCCTCTGCATAGACCTTCACTTCCATGTCGTAAATACGGTCCTGTTCCCTGGCCGGTGTCAGATTCGTCACTGACATGATGTTCTTCGCCAGTTCATAATTAAGTCCCGTTCCGGCTCCCGCGCCGGTCATGCTGGAATTCTCAAATACATATGCCGTAAGTCCGTCACTCTCGTCCAGCAGATTCGTACGAAGAGTTCCCGCAGACGTCTGTGTCGTGCCGGGAGCGGGCATCCAGCCGGGCCATGCTTCCCGCAGTTCCAGAGATATCCCATACTTACTGCGCATGGTATCATAATCTGTCGCTAAGACATCCCTCAACATATCTATTCGGTCCTGTCTCTCGGTCTGCTCCACTACCAGCAGATTCGTCTCCACATTGTCCGGATTGTTAAACACTATCCGGTCTATAATGGCAGGTCTTCCGGCATCGTAGTGCGCACTCTCCACACGAGGCTGTACACAGACAATGATATTCGCCAATTGATTTCCAAGCTCGCTGACATCATTTACCTGTGCTGCACGACTACGCACACTGTCTTCGTTGGAAAAAATCACATAATCCGCTCCCGTCTGCGGATAGTCTGGAGATCTGCCCGTTGCAAGGATCGTGGGATCACAATGATACGTTGTGGAAGCTGTGACAAGATAGACTTCTGTCTCCACCGTAGCTCCCGTTGCCAGCGTCACGTTAATCTTACTGCTGTCAATATTGATCTCGGTCTTCCGTGTAGTATGCTGAATGATATCTGCTGTATAGAGTCCTCCACCGAAATAAGAATAAGCTTCCCTGGCGCCGTCAGCCGCTTCACTGTAAACAGCATTCAGATTGCCCGCCAGGTTCTTGATATCTACCCGTGTCACACTGTTCACCGCACTGTATGCTGTGGGATCCACCTTCACCACTACATCGTAAGTACCGAAAGTGGTGGAATCGTCCCGGATCGTATAGGTCCAGATGCCGGTCGTGTCGTCTTTTACCGCGGTATTGGTAAATCCCGCCGGTGAAGCACCCGTGTAAATATCGGACATTTCCTCCAGGGTATGTGCCTCGAACATCTCCATGACATCTTCAGCAATGGCTGTGGCATGCATGGTGCTGCGGGACTTGGCGTTCGTTCTGGCAGAGGTCACAAAGCTGTGCAGCAGGGGCACTACAATGATTGAGAGGATCACAATGGCGATCAGAAGCTCCACCAGGGAAAAGCCTTCATTATTCAGTTGTCTTTTCTTCCTATGCTTCTGCATTGCGACAACTCCCGATTATCAAATCTATTAGTTCATGTTCCCGAATATCGTCTGTACACCCATAGGCATATCGGGAATATAAGGTTCACCATATACCTTATCCGTACCCAGCAGATAATACGTATTCAGGTTCATATTGCCGGACAATTCTCCGCTATCACCGTTATAGCTGATGTTCACGCCCTGGATGCTCTGACGCTCCTGCTGATTGTAAATATATCGAACCAGCCCCTTGAAATCATCATAGGTGCATTCGATGCTGATACCCAGAGGCACCTCATACATATGAGTATCCCCATATGCAGTTCCTTCTGTTGAGACAGGGGATGTAGTAACCGTGGTCGTATCTGTGCCGGACACTGCGGCATCTGCTTCCGCTGCTGCGGTATCCGCCGGTGCATCTGCTGTTGCAGCCGCCAGGGCAGAATTGTCCGTGGAAGCCTGTGCATCATAAGCCACTTCTGCAGTCGTACCGAAAGAAATGTTAGCGACATAGGTCCTGGTCGCTGTCTCCATGTTCTTCACCATCATAATGCTGTCTTCCGGTAAAATATCTGCCGGGAAACGGCTCTCGAATCCGGTAATATATGTCTTCATTTTCTCGGTAGCAGCCAGATAATCTGCCTTACGCTGATCCAATACCTCCAGTGTAGACACCTGGGATCTTAATGACATATTCTGGCTTTCCATAGAATCCGACAACTCATTGAACTTCGTATATACCAGGAAATAAGTCACCACAGCGAGGAGTATCCCAAGTACTGCGATCAAAAGCTGAATTTCACTCTTTTTTACTTTCATCTCTTATCCGCCTCCTACTGTGCTGTGGTACCGGAGATCTCTCCGGTCTCTTCTGTCTCTTCTGTTTCTTCGTTCAGATCCGCATACGTACCTGTAATGGAGAAAGTAACCGCCGATTCTCCCAGTTCATTCTGCGTATCTGTAATATTGCTGATCTGTACATCGGAAATACTCTTCATATTCCTGATATTCAGGATCGTTCTCGCCGCTGCTTCTTTGCCAACGACAGACACGGACATGCTGATTCCTTCCAGATCCGAACTGAAGCTGTTGGTCCAGAAGCTACTGGGTAATATCTGCTCCAGCTCATTGATGAACTCTACGAGATTCTCATTGGGATTCTCGGTATACTCATACAGATATTTGTATTTATCATACTGTGCTGCCGTTGAGAGATATTCATTATATACCGTCTGCGCGGGCTGTAATTCCTCAACCCTCGCCTGCAGAGCCACATTTTCTGCCACGGTGCCGAAGTATCTGGTCAGTGAAGTGACTGCCATGGCGATGGACAGGATCACGCCCAGCACCAGGACCGCCACACTGACGAAGGTGTAGTTCGTGCCGCTGACTACGGTCATGCCCTTCGTCTTCTGCTGGCTCTTATCGATCAGTCCTACGGGGGCGAGTACTGCGCCCAGGCAGGAAATATAGGCTGCGGGTCTGGTGGAACGGATAGCCTTGCTCATGCCGATCTTGTCTTCCATATCGGACAGGGTATGTACCTTACGCTCCAGGCAGTTGGTGAACAGCTTGCTCATGCCGCTGAAGCTGCCGCCGAGGCCGGTGACATAAGTCCTCTCAATAGGTGTATCACCGTTTCTGGAATCATAGAAATCAATGACACGGCTGACGCCGACGATCAGGGGCTCCAGGGAAGCGGTGATCTTCTGTCTGGCTGCTGTGACCTCCACATTGCCGGCATCCTCATCTTCCCAGCGTCCGGCATTTTCCTCCCAGAGCTTATCTCCCTGATGGAGTACTCTGTTCAGGCAGGTCTTCTTCTGGAAACGTTCTACCGCGCTCATGGGATCGTTCACGGCATAGGCACCGGAAGCGATCATAGTCTCGATGGCATCCTGCACGCCGTATGCCACAGTTCTCTGCAGCAGCACCTTGCCGGCGGAAAGCACGGTCACGATGGTGCTGTTCTCATCGATCTTGATCATCATGGTAACTTTTTCGGACTTCTCATCACGAAGGATCTGGTATAAGCTGTTGCTGCTGTAATCGAAGCACTCGACCTCCCAGCCGCACATCTGCGCCAGCTGGTAATAGCTGTTTAACAGCGCCTTGGGCACTGCCAGTGCCATGACACGCAGCTTTCCTTCCTCGGTCAGTCCGCCTGCCAGATAATGTCCAATCTCATACTGGGTCAGATCCACGGGGAAATAATCGTTCGCGTTGGTCTTCACCAGCGCCTCGATCTTGTTCGCCTTCACATTCGGGATCTGTACCTCACGGCTTGCCACTCTGGTAGAAGAAATGGTGAAGATCACTCTCTTCGTGCGGATGCCGTTCGTGCCCAGTGCGTTCACCAGGTGATCCGCATACTCCTGCGTCGGCTGCAGCATACCGTCCACCACGACGCCCTCCGGGGTCTCGACGGTCAATACCTTGTAGACCTTCGGTTTCTTCACCTTATAGTCGATCTCGCAGATCTTCGTAAAGGAGTTGCCGATCTCAATACTCAATACGCGATTGTTCATTGCCATGCTTCTACCCTTCCTCTTATCGGTTCTTTATCGTATTTGGGACAGAAAAAGTATCCCAAGAACTTTCTAATCTCATATCAGATGTAAGTACCCGGTCTCTAATGATACAGACCCAGATACCACTGCAAGAATTCATTGCCCCACAGGACAGCGACTGCCACCCCTGCGGAGAGATACGGTCCCATGGCGAGGACATGTCCTTCGCCGCTTACTTTCATACGGATCAGATGGATCACGGAACCAATGATACATCCCAGTAAAAATGCAAAAATGATCAATTTCCAGCCGAGCAACAATCCGCAGACCGCCATCAGCTTCACATCACCGCCGCCAATGGCTCTGCCACCGGTAGCGTAATACAGAATAAGTAAAAATACACTGACACACAGGAAGCCGATCAGGAAATCCAGCCACTGTGTATAGTGGAAGGCTCCATGGATCAGCCCCAGTGCCAGTAAAAAAACGTTAAATCCCACAGGGATCTCATATGTTCTGAAATCAATCACACTTAAAGCAAGAAGTGCACTAAACAACAAGCAGTAGACTAGGGAATCCACGCTCATCCCAAATTTCCAGAATACGAGCAGGTACAGCACTCCGTTCAGTGCCTCAATGATGGGGTACTGAGCGGAGATATGTGCCTTGCATTTCCGACATCTGCCTCCCAGCGCCAGGTAGCTGAACAACGGTACGAGGTCGTACCACCGCAGCTGATAACCGCAGTTCATGCAGTGAGACCTGGTCGTTACAATATTCTCTTTTTTCGGGATACGGTAAATCAACACATTGAGGAAGCTACCGATCACGATTCCATAAAGGAAAATCACTATGTAGAGTAAGATTGTAGGGAGCATGTCAGGTGCCTTTCAAAAATTATTTAATTTTATCATATGTGGTTTTTGCTGTTGTACCTAATTCAGGATACAAATCCGTAGCAGCAGTAGCAGCGGCAGAAGCGGTACCATAGGCAATATGTACAATATTGTTACTATCAATTGAATAATAGAATTTTGCACCACTAACTTTCTTAACAGCAGGTACTGCACTAACCAATGTAGTTGTAACCTCATTATAAGTTCCATCAGATACATAAGTTGCAGTTTTGGTTCCAGCTTCAACATCAGCAATTGCAACTCCAATTTCAGTTGCTAAAGACTGAGCATTCTGAACATCAGTGGATTGTTTTGACTTTTCAACATATCCAATATACTGAGGTGCTAAAACACCAATCAGGACTGCCATAATGGCAATAACGATGATCAGCTCTACCAGGGAGAAACCTTTGTTTGTTAAGTTCTTCTGTTTCTTGTTCATAATTACATTCTCCTTTTTATGTGTTTTTTAATTTCAGGGTAGTAAGTTTTCCGCCCCATTTATTAATTATCGTCCTGTCCCTACACAGGACGGATAATCCAATTTTAGAGAGTATCCAAAGCCTGATACATGGATACCATGGGTGCCATGCATGCTGCAATCAATCCACCCACTACGATTGCCAGTACAATGATGATCATAGGTTCCAGTGCTGCCATCAGCGACTGAATTTCCATTTCCACTTCTTCATCATAGTAGTCTGCAATCTTGTCCAACATTTCTTCCGTACTACCGGCTTCTTCCCCGATGCGGATCATCTGGTATACCATCGGCGGAAATAGTCCACTCTCCTGCAATGGTCTGGATAAAGGCATACCAATGGTAATTTCTTCTCTTGCATCCTGCAAGGCTTCTTTAAAATAGATATTACTCATGACACCAGAAACAATATCTACGGCCTCAATCAACGGTACGCCCGCGCCAATCAGTGTACTCAAAGTTCTCGCCATCATAGCAGCTGCCGATTTCACGGTAAGTTTTTTGAAAAGCGGTAGCTTCAAAGTAATCTTGCCAAATACATGTTTTCCCGGATTCGTTCCCGCAAAATATTTAATTCCGATTGCTATTGCTATGACTATAGGAATAATAATAAACCAGTAATCTCTGATTCCATGGCTCATATTTACATAAAATTTAGTAATCCATGGTAAATCCGTTCCCAAATCTGCAAACATATCTTCATAAGAAGGAATTACCTTTACCAGCATTACAATGGTAACAACGACAGCCACTATGCATACAACCACAGGATAAATCATTGCCTTTTTCAGCATTGCCTGTGTCTTGCTGTTTTTTTCCAGCTGCACCGCCACTCGATCGAGTGCTGTTTCCAGACTACCGGATGCTTCACCCGCAGCCACCATGTTCACCATGATCGCCGGGAACACCTTCGGGTGCTCTGCCATGGAATCTGCCAGGGTCTCACCCTTTTCCACGCTGATGCGGACTTCCTTCAGTGCCTCCTGTAATCTCTTGTTCTCTGTCTGTTCGCAGAGCATTTTCAGGGATTCGAGGATGCTGACGCCCGCTTTGGTCATGCTGACGAACTGGCGGCACATGACGCTTAGATCCCTGGCCTTTGGCCATCCGCCGATCTGGATGTCGATGTCTTTCGTCAGGAAGCTCTGTTCTCCCAGATCGATAACGGTCAGCTCCTGCCTTCTCAGTTCTGCCATTGCGAGATCTTTGTTATCCGCTTCCAAACTTCCCTTTACTTCTTTTCCAGCCTTTGTGATGGCCTTGTAACCATAGGTCGCCATGTGCCTTCCCTCCAATTACGTCTCTATCTTTAACTATCTCCCCAACTATGCAAGACGGGCCCCTGTCCTAAAAAGGTCCAGGTTTTTGAAAAATTTTTATAAATTTTGATAAATTTCTATAAAATATTGCTGTTTTTATAGAATTATACGTCAAATGATACCTTTACCATCTCGGAGAAGGAGGTGGTGCCGTCCAGTACGTAGTCCGTGGCACTCATACGCAGGGTATGCATTCCTTCTTTTAATGCTTCTTCCTTTAAGATATCGGCACCTTCCCGCTTGCTGATGATCGTCTTCAGCTTCGGAGTGATCTGCATGATCTCGTAGACACCGATACGCCCCTTGAAGCCGGTATTGTCGCATTTGCTGCAGCCGCAGGGCTCGTAGATGGTTACGTTTTCCTCTTCCTTCAATCCCATGAATTCTTTTTCATCCTTGGTGGCCTGCTTCGGCTTCTTACAGAAGGGGCAGAGTCTGCGGACTAGTCGCTGTGCGATAACGCCGATGACGGAATCTGCGATCAGGTAGGATTCGATTCCCATATCCTCCAGTCGGGTGATGGTGCTGGCGGAGGAGTTGGTATGCAGGGTACTTACCACCAGGTGTCCGGTGATGGATGCCTGTACCGCGATGCTGGCGGTCTCCTGGTCACGGATCTCACCGATCATGATGATATCCGGGTCCTGTCGCAGGATGGAACGCAGTGCCGTCGCGAAGGTGAGGTCTGCCTTGGTGTTGACCTGTACCTGGTTGATACCGTCGATATTCGCCTCGACAGGATCTTCGACGGTGATGATGTTCACGTCTTCTTTGTTCAGCTCGCTCAGTGCGGTATACAGAGTGGTGGACTTACCACTTCCGGTAGGTCCGGTTACCAGGATGATACCGTGAGGATTTTTCAGAATGTAGTCAAACTGTTCTAATTCGTAGGGTTTGAAGCCTAACTGGCTCTTGTCGCGGTTCAGGGCACTCTTCGCAGCAAGACGCATTACGACTTTTTCCCCGTATACGGTAGGCAGGACGGATACACGGATATCGTATTCCACGCGGTCTACGATCTGGGTGATACGTCCGTCCTGGGGTTTTCTCTTCTCGGAGATATCCATGCCGCCGATGATCTTGATACGGGCGATGATGGCGGACAGTACGTTGACACCGTATCTCGCTCTCTCATAGAGGGCACCGTCGATACGGTAACGGACACGGATGATATTTTCCATAGGTTCGATATGGATATCGGATGCACGCTGGCGGACGGCCTTTTCGATCATGTCCTTGACCAGCATTACGATGGGGGAGCTGTTGATGTTCTCCTCCGTGGCGATATCTTCCACCACATCCAGCTTTTTCTCTTTGGCGTAGGCAGCCAATGCCTCGGTTACTTCTTCCTGACCGAAATATTTATCGATCGCCAGCATGATGCTGCGGGTGGTGGCTACTACGGGCTCTACCTGGAAGTTGGTGATGATATTGATGTCATCGATGGCATTGTAATCCAGGGGATCCGCCATGGCGACCATGAGAACGTTGAAGTTATTTTCTTTGTAAGCGAAGGGGAAGATCTTGTTCTTCTTCAGAACGTTGACCGGTACCAGATTCAGCACTTCCTTGTCCACATTGATGCTCTGGAGATCGATCATATCCAGATCCAGCTGTTTGCTCAGTGCCTTCGCCAGGTCATCCTCCGATACGATGCCTTCATCTACGAGGAATTCTCCCAGCTTCTTACCCTGACGGGCGGGATTGTCCAACGCCTGCTGCAGCTGTTCATTCGAGAGAACACCGCTGTTTACCAGCAATTCACCTAAACGGACCTTTTTTCTGCCTAATTCCATGATCATTCACCTGTTACTTTTACATATTTGGGTTATCTGTATAATTGTAGCATTTTTCGTTACAACTTACAATTTTTTTGATTCAATACTAAAATAGTATAGCATATTTTAGATTTATGTAAATTGTTTTTAGTACTTTTGTTTCAATTTCTGCGAAAAATTATATTCCCAGCTCCTGATGAAAATAGATAAGCGGCGAATATGTATATCTTCTTTTGAATTCCCGCGGATCCATTTTTCTGCTTCCTGATACATGCTGTACATATTCTTCTACAAACGTCATTGCCTCTTCTTTGATACGGTCGAGATATTTTATCGTCTCTTTAAATTCATCCTTATCAATAAGAGCATCTTTTGTATCAATATATTCACTTTTGGTTATGATAACTATTTTGGTGTAATCAAGACCAGATCTATGGGTTTTGGATCTCTGAGTTTTTTTGAACTTAAAAGAATATGGATGTGATATTTCGCTTCTGTATGGCACACATATATAATAATCATAATGTGATTGAAACAGTAAACAATTGTATGCCCGTTGGTTCTTTTTCAATATTTCATGGTATGGTGGATCAGGATGTTCCTCATAGAAACGAGTGGTTAATTTTAAAATCTGATAATCATTTTCCGGTAAATTCATTTTTCCTCCTTCGTAGAATGTAAAAAACGAGAGGCTATTCAGCCTCTCGCCAAATTCTTCATCACTCGGTCAATTTTTATTTTACCGTCCTGTCGGAACCGTCACAGGACTCATCGCTCGGTCAATTTTTATTTTACCGTCCTGTCGGAACCGTCACAGGACTCATTTGATAGATGAAGAAGAACATCTCTGCTCTTAATAATAGTATATACACTTTCTGCTGAAAAAGCAATCCATTTCAATATTTTTTATAAAATAGGCTTTTACAGTGTCACCGCGTATTCACTGTCATACATTTTCTTCAGATTTTCTACACGGTTATATTTTTCACCAATGCAGAATTCCTTGGACCAGGTCATGTAGTAGGCCCAGGGGATTCTGCTTTTTTGCAAAAGCTCCACATCGGGAAGGTATCCCACTTCTGCCAGGGCAGCCACTTTGTCACGGGAGGTGGCTGCCACCAGTTTCTCATAGGCATCCGCATAGTCTGTGGACTGATACTCCGGGAGGTAGACATCTATGGATACTACATCCACGTATTCATCTCCGGGGTAGGCTTCCTCTATATCGCAGTTCCAGACCCAGAGCAGGTTATGCAGGTTCTTTTCTCCGGTATAATAATCGAACATCAATCGGTATAAGTCTCTTGCGACTTTCGCGCCCTTTGCTCCCCACCAAAACCATGTGCCGTAGGATTCGTGGAAGGGGCGCCAGAGGATGGGGATGTTCTCGTCCTGGAAACGTCGCAGGATGTCTGCGATCACATCCATGTCTGCGTAGAACGCTGCGCGCTCCGGGGTTCCTTCCTGTAATACTTTCGTCGCATCGAAATCGGTATGCTCGGTGTAGAAGCTTTTGTCTCTGCCGCCTAAGGGCGAGAACCAGTGGAAACTGAAGGTGAGGATACCGCCGGTGGCATAGTCTGTGCTGTTCTCTGTACCCGTGTCGTTCACTTTATCCGGGCGGTTCGCTCTTGCCCACTGCAGGGCGGTCTCTGCCGTGCCTTTATTCTCTTCCACTTCCTTCAGGCATTCCGGGGAGGCGTCTGCATAATTGATATTCGGAGAATACGCCAGCAGTTCAAAACCGCGCAGCTTTGGCTCTTTTCCGGTGGTCTGCCGGATATAGGCAATCTCCTCACAGGGGATGGTCTGGGTGTGCTGACCGGTGATGATCTGCTGTCCCGCTGTATTTTTGAGGTATTCCAGTAATTCTTTTGCTTCTTGTGTTGCTTTTACATCTGCTGTTGTCATATTTTTCTCGTCCATATATACTCTCTTTCTCCTCCATACCCGAGACTTCAACTTACCTCGGGTATACAAGCTTGTTTTTCCTCTCTATACCCACGCCTTCGACTTTCCTCGGGTATACAAGCTTGTTTTCTCTCCCCATACCCACGCCTACGACTTTCCCCGGGTATACAAGCTTGTTTTTCCTCTCCATACCCACGCCTTCGACTTACCTCGGGTATACAAGCTTGTTTTTCCTCTCTATACCCACGCCTACGACTTTCCTCGGGTATACAAGCTTGTTTTTCCTCTCCATACCCACGCCTACGACTTCCCTCGGGTATACAAGCTTGTTTTTCCTCTCTATACCCACGCCTACGACTTTCCTCGGGTATACAAGCTTGTTTTCCCTCTCCATACCCACATCTTCAATCTTTCTCGGGTATACAAGCTCTTTTTCTCTCCCTATACCCACATCTTCAATCTTCCTCGGGTATACAAGCTTGTTTTCTCTCCCTATACCCGTGCCTTCAACTTTCCTCGGGTATAGCCATCCTTTTTCCCTCTCCATACCCACATCTTCAATCTTCCTCGGGTATAAAATCTCTTTTTCTCTATCCATACCCGCAGCCACAAAAAATCGAGGGTACAGAGGCAATATTTTCCTCTCTGTACCCTCAGTTTAATGCAATCCGGAACGAATCGCAAGCACTATTCCGGCTTTATACTTCCTGATAATCGTTACCGGTGTCGTTCTTCTCTACATTCTCTACAGGCTTTGTATCTTCTGCCTTTTCCTTGGCAAATCCCTTTGCCAGCATCTCGTTGATATCGAGTCCGGTGGACTCTTTGATGCCGTCGGTGACCTGGGTCACGGTGGTCATGATATCACCTGCCAGCTTGCTGGAATCGCCGCCGAACATCTTGATGGAATCTACGTTCATGTAGCCCTTAGCCACAGCCTCGGCGATCTTGGGCAGCTGCTCGAAGTATACCTTCAGAGTATCCAACTCCATCTGCTGTCTTGCTGCGTCGCCGTACTGTTTCATAGCTTCTGCTTTTTTCAGGATACCGGCTGCCTCTGCCTCTGCCTTCGCCTGGATGGCTTCTGCTTCCGCTTTACCTTTGGCTGCCACAGCGGCTGCCTCTGCCAGTCCGGCTGCCTTGACTGCCTCTGCCGCCTGCTCCTTGGCGAATCTCTCTGCCTCGGATTTTGCTTTCTCAGCTTCTGCCTGTCTCTGGATCTCGAAGAGTTCTGCCTCCGCTCTCTTCTGTCTCTCGTACTGCTCGGCATCTGCCTTCTGCTGTGCTGCGTATTTATTCGCTTCTGCGGTCTTCTTGACCTCAGCTTCCAGAGCTTTCTCCTTGATGGATACTTCTCTCTCCTTTAATTCCAGTTCCTTCTCCTGACGGGCCAGGTTCGCGTTCGCTGTGGTGATCTCCACGGTCTTACGCTGTTCCTCTTCCTGAATCTTATATGCTGCGTCGGCTTCTGCCTTCTTGATATCGGACTCTTTCTTGAGTTCAGCCTTCTTGATCGCCAGCTCGGTCTGCTTCTGGGCGATCTCGGTCTCTGCGATGACCTGTGCATCATTGGCATCCTTCTGCGCCTGTGCTCTGGCGATGGCCACATCTCTGTCTGCCTGTGCCTTTGCTACGGAAGCGTCCTTCTGGATCTGGGACATGTTATCCTGTCCTAAAGCAGTGATCAGGTTGTTCTCATCCTCGATCTTCTGGATGTTGCAGGACTCGATCCAGATACCTAACGCATTCATATCCTTCTGCGCCTTCGCCTGTACCTCGTCACCGAAGGTCTTACGGTCGTTACACAGTTCCTTCAGGCACTGGGTACCGATGATCTCACGCATGTTACCCTGCAAGGAATCGGTCAGTGCATCGCGAATCTGATCTTCGTTCATGTTCAGGAAGTTCTTCATGGCTGCGTTAGCCATCTCGGTGGTGATCCTCTTATTAGAATCGGCACCTGCCACTACTTCCCCTTTGGCATTCACGGTGACATCTCTCTGGGTCAGGACTCTGACCTTAGCCACGGCGTCAATATCTACACCGATGAAATCCTTGGTGGGGATATAGCCGTTGGTCTTGATGTCGATACTGATCTGCTTCAGAATCAGTTCATCCTTTTTCTCCAGGAAGGGGATCTTGATGCCGGCACGTCCGATCAGGACCTTGGGTTCTCTCTTGATACCGGAGATGATGTAGGCTTTGTTCGGTGATGCCTTCACATAACCGGATGCCAGGATGGCCAGAATGGCAATGGCCAATACGACGATTGCGATAATACCAATGTTAATTTCCATATGTACTCCCTCATTCTTTCTGCTTTCGTAATATATGAAAAGCTGCTTGTATGATATGTATTTTACCATACAGGCAGCTTGACGAACAGTGATATCTATTATTTTTTTATCAATTTATTGTAGCAAAATGCGCACGATATTCCACGTGTGTTACCGGATCTGAGCCAGGTCGTACGGTGTTGCCTGATATACGTAATAATTCAGCCAGTTGCTGTAAAGGTTATTGCAATGGGATCTCCACTGTAACAGTGGTCTCTGCTCCGGATCATCGCCCGGATAGTAATTATAAGGAATCTGGATAGGTAAACCTTTATCCAGATCACGGTGATATTCGTTGTTCAGGGTATAGCGGTCATATTCCGGGTGCCCGGCCACGAAGATCTTTTTTCCCTCTTCTGCGATAGCCAGGAATACACCTGCTTTCTCGGATTCTGCCAGGATCGTCAGTTCCTTACAGGCATGAATGGCTTCGGAAGGAGTCTCGGTATGGCGGCTGTGCGGTGCCAGGAAAATATCATCAAAGCCACGCACCAACGGTATTTTCCGGTTGGATACTTTATGTTCGTAGACACCGAACAGCTTCTGCGGCAGCTGTCTCTTGTTAATACCATAATAATGGTAGAATCCGGCCTGCGCCGCCCAGCAGATATGCAAGGTGGAAGTCACATGGGTCTCCGCCCAGTCTAAGATCTTACAGGTCTCCTCCCAGTAATCCACCTCTTCAAAGGTGATATCTTCCACCGGTGCTCCGGTGACGATCAGTCCATCGAAGGTGCGGTCTCTGATCTCATCAAAGGTGATGTAGAATTTATTGAGATGGCTTGCAGGGGTATTCAATGACACATGGGTCTTGGTATTCATGAAGGTCACATCCACCTGCAAAGGGGTATTGGACAAGGCACGCAGCAGCTGCAGCTCCGTGTCCTGCTTTACCGGCATATTGTTTAAGATCAATACCTGCAGTGGACGCATATCCTGATGCAGAGCACGGAATTCGTCCATGACGAATATATTTTCGTTCTCCAGTATCTCTTTGGCAGGCAGATCATTTTGTGTCTTAATAGGCATTTCATTTTCCTCCAGGTCTACTTATTCCTCGTAAGGAATATTATAAGTCTTCAGGAAATCCTCCTCTGTCAGGATCGGAACCTGAAGCTCCTTGGCTTTTTTATTTTTGGAAGAAGTCGAGGTAATATCATTGTTGATCAGGCAGGTGGTCTTCCCCGTCACACTGCCGGTGACTTTACCGCCTCTCTCCTCGATGACTTCTTTCAAGTCGTTACGACTGGCATAATGGTTCAGACTTCCGGTTACAACGAAACTCATACCGGATAGTGTCTGTGCATTTTCATCCACCTTAGGTGTCTCAATGGTCAGGAACTGTTTCAGATGTTCGATCTGTTCCAGGTTCTCCGCATCGGACATATACTCCGTAAATGCCCCGGCAAGCACTTCTCCCACACCGGGGATAGCACTTAAGGTCTCTGTGTCTGCTGACTGCATTTTCTCCAGATCATAATCAAAATATCTGCAGAGCACCTTGGCATTGGCCACACCGATCCCCGCGATTCCCAGTCCGTAGATCAGTCGGGGCAGCGTCGTATGGCGCGCAGCTTCAATGCTGTCTATCATATTCTGATAAGACTTCTCTCCGAAGCCCTCCATCTGTGTGATAACTTCCTTATAACGATCTAGCCGGAACAGGTCAGCATATTCGTGGATGAAGCCCTGATCGATCATTTTCTCCAATGTAGCTTCGGAGAGCCCGTCGATATTCAGGGCATCACGGCTGACGAATAAGGTGTATGCCTTAATCTCCTTCGCCGGGCATTTCTCATTGGTGCAATACAAGGTCTGTACTTCATTCATCTGACGGATCTCGGTAGGTTGTCCGCAGACAGGGCAGACCTTCGGGATCTCCACGTTGTCACTGCCGGTCAGATTCTCTGCGATCTGGGGGATGATCATATTCGCCTTATAGACTGTAATGTGATCTCCGATCCCCAGTCGAAGGGAACGTAATATGCTGATATTATGCACCGAGGCACGGCTGACTGTGGTACCCTCCAGCTCTACCGGCTCGAAGATGGCTACCGGATTGATCAGGCCGGTGCGGCTGGCACTCCATTCGATCTCTTTTAAAGTGGTCTCGCGAAGTTCATCCGCCCATTTAAAAGCAATGGAATCTCTGGGGAATTTTGCAGTTCTGCCCAGGGACTGTCCATAGCTGATGCTTTCATAGGTAAGTACCAGTCCGTCGGAGGGAATGTCATAATGCTCGATCTTGTGTTCAAAATCTTCGATGACTGACAGGATATTTTCCTCGGTCACCGCCACATGTTCTACCACCGCAAATCCCTGCTCCTGTAAAAAGGCAAACTGTGCTTCCTTGGAATCGTGGAAGTCCACATCGTCCGCTTTTACGAGGGTAAACGCATAAAATCTCACGTTGCGTTTTGCCGTGATCTCATTATTCAGCTGTCGAACGGATCCACTACACAGATTTCTGGGATTCTTATATTTTGCCTCTGCATCTGCGATCTCACCGTTGATCTTCTCGAAATCACTGTAAGTGATAACCGCCTCGCCCCGCAGGATCAATTCCCCGGTATAAGAAATATTTAACGGAAGATTCTTAAAAGTACGAGCGTTATTCGTGATAACTTCCCCGATCTCACCGTTTCCCCGGGTAACCGCTTTTGCAAGTTTTCCTTCACGATAGGTCAACACAATGGTCAGTCCGTCCAGTTTCCAGCTTAAAATTGCAGGGTTGCCCTGCAGCCACTCCCGCAGTTCTTCCCGGCTTTTGGTCTTGCCCAGAGACAGCATAGGACTCTCGTGACGTTCCTTGGGAAGCTCATCCACCGCTTCGTAGCCCACATTCACCGTGGGGCTGTTCGCCAGGGTAACACCTGTCTCTTTTTCCAGTTCCACCAGTTCATCATAGAGCTTATCATATTCATAATTGCTCATGATCTCCCGATCTTTGGCATAATAGCTCTCCGAAGCCGCATTCAGTTGTTCTACCAGATATTTGATCCGGTCTATCTTGGAAGACTGCATATTGTGTTCCTGCCTTTAAAAGATTATTTACGATTTAACATTCCGGTATCTGTCAGAAGCGTTTCCAGTTCTCCCCCTGTGACCTCACGCCACTCTCCGGGCTTCAGATCTCCCAGGCGGATATTCATGACGCGGATCCTTTTTAAGGATCTCACTTTCGCTCCGCATGCTTCGCACATCCGGCGGATCTGTCTGTTGACTCCCTGAGTCAGTATGATCTGGAATGTATATTTTCCTATTTTTTCTATCTTACATTCTCTGGTAGTGATATCAAGATCCTTCAGATAGATGCCTTTTCTCATTATCTCCAAAAAATCGGGTGTTATTTCCCGGTCGATCTTTACAATGTACTCTTTTTCATGGCGGTTTGCTCCCCGCATCATGGCATTGATGAGGTCTCCGTCGTTGGTCAGAAGGATCAGTCCCTCGGAATCTTTGTCCAGGCGTCCGGCATAGGTCAATCTCTCCGGACAGTGGATCATGTCCATGATCTTTTTCTCCGCATGTGGATCCCGCTCTGTGCAGACGACACCCACCGGCTTGTAGAAAGCCAGGACTTTGCAGGTCTGTTTCCCCTGTAAAATCTTTTTTCCCACCTGTACGGTATCCGTCTCTAACACCTGCTGTCCCATTCCTGCGACCTGACCGTTGACTAAGACTTTTCCCTGTTCGATGAGTTTGTCTGCATCTCTCCTGGAGCATACACCGCACTGTGCCAGATATTTATTCAGCCGCATCCTGCATCCTCTCTGCGGCATCCGCCGCCTCGAAATCGCTAAGACTCTTCACCTTGGGAATTCCGTTACCGTTCGCCACGCCGAGTTTTGCTGTCTCGTCCGCGAGTTCATTGTATTTTACCTTGGAATGCGCCGGTACTTTCGTGAAGCGGATCTGTATCTTCTGTCCCCAGCCTCTCATGGTCTGTGCGTATTTCTGTGTCAGTTCATTTTTGCTCTTCCACGCACCGGTGACCCATTTTTCGATCCCCTCGTAATCATACCTGATCTCAATGGCTCGAAATCCACTGTTTAAGGCAAACCGTACCGCATACATGGCTCCCAGCATCTCTCCGGATACATTTCGCTGTTTCAGGGAGTCCGGGTTATCGCCGTTACCGTATTCTGTATAGATCCGTCCGTCGGGAAGGATGAAAATACAGCCAAAACCGTATTTTTTCAGTGCATCCTGATAGCTTCCGTCCACATAAGCCAACAGTTCTCCCGCTGCGGGGCAGTCCTTTGGATCTGCATTTTCCGGATATCTTCCCAATCCCTGCCACTGTGCCATAGTTTCGTCTGTCTCCTTTTCCTGTCCGGTCTGTCATATTTATCGGATAAAGTTGGTCTTCTGCGCCGGTTCTCTCTCCGGGAAACTCACACCGGCAGCTTTGCCTGCTTCTATACATTTTAACAGCCACGCCATATTATTGCCCAATGTGCGCATGGTCTGCATACCTTCCAGATCCTGTTTCACTTCTTCCGGTGTATTGCCGTGGACCTGGTTCCAGTACTGGCTGGATACCACCGGCATACAGTTAATGGTAAAATATTTGTTCAACTGATCAAAAGCCGCGGAGGCTCCGCCACGTCTGCAGCTGACAACGCAGGCGCCGGGTTTGCCCTGGAAAAGTGCACTCTTACCATAAAAAGCCCGATCTAAGAAAGAAGTGATCATGCCGGATGCCGATGCATAATGCACGGGAGATCCGAACACGAATCCATCTGCGGTCTTCGCTTTTTCTACGAATTCATTGACGCCGTCCTCACGGAAGCATTTTCCGGTCTTTAAGCAGGCACCGCAGCCGATGCATCCGGCGATGGGCTCTACGCCTACCTGAATGATCTCTGTCTCGATACCGTTCTTCTCCAACGCACCCGCTACCTCTTCCAGTGCAGTATAGGTGCATCCCTTCGCATGTCCGCTTCCGTTCACCAGTAATACTTTCATATGTTATCCCTCTTTTTCATCATTTATAATATGTTCTGTTCTTGCATGATCTGTTTTCGCATGCTACTATATCCGTAAATTAAGCAGTTTTAAGAAAGGAGTCCTTATGCCGTCTAAAATCTCTCACTATTTACTGTCCATACTGTGTATCGGATGTCTTATTTTTCTGATCAGTCATTACGGCGTGCAGCTTTATCAGGTCTCCGGGAGATCCATGGAGCCCACCTGCCATTCCAGATCTTTTTTACTGGTACAAAAATTTGGCATTCCCGAACAGATTTCCCGTTTTGATATTATCACCATCCGCTCAGAAGCTCTTGACAACCGAATGATTCTAAAACGTGTGATCGGTCTTCCCGGTGAGACTGTTCAGATCATGGACGGAACTGTCTATATCAACGGTTCACCTCTCTACGAGCCCTATTTTTCAGATGCTCCGGCTCTAACCGATCCGGGAAATGCCTCTGTTCCCATAATTTTAGGTAGCGATGAATATTTCGTATTAGGAGACAATCGTCCGGAAAGTATAGACAGCCGTTCCGATAAGATAGGACTCATTCCTGCGGATTCTATCACCGGAAAAGTAATTAATTTAACTTCTTTTTAAGAGCCGCTACCAGTTTTTCATTGTCCTTTTCATCTCTGATCGCGATCCGGATATAATTTCTGCCTTCAAATCCTTTTTTGGTGGACAAATCTTTAATCAAAATATTATCTTCATCCAGAAGATCTTCTGCCAGCTTTGTTGCAGATTCTCCATTTGTTAATTCACAGAGCAGATAATTGGCCTGAGAAGGGATCACGCGCAATCCCCGCACTTCTGCCAATGCATTTACGAAAGCTCTTCTTTCCTGTCGGAACTTATCCATAGCTGCTTTATAATCTTTGGCATATTTTTCGTAGATCTGAAGATAGAATTCTCCAAAGGAATTAATATTCCATATAGAGACATCCTTTTTCAATTTTGCAATCATTTCTTTATTATCTCCTGCTAAAATTCCCAGACGGATGCCCGGTACTCCATAGCTCTTGGAGATACTCTTCATTACGAACAGATGAGGATATTGTGTCAGAACTGCCTGTTCCAGAAGAGAACTGTCAGCTTCATCCGCAAAGTCCACAAAAGATTCATCCACAATGAGGCAGATCTCTCTTTCTTCTGCCCACGCTGCCAACAACAGCACATCTTTTTTCGGTATATAATTGCCGGAAGGATTATCGGGATTGATCAACAGCAATGTTTTAATATCTTTATCTGCATAGTAGTTCATCAGATCCTCTGCTGAATAAGAATAGTCTTCATTCGATGGCAGAAAAACAATGACATCCTCTGCATTTTTGCGATTCGGATATTCTTCAAATGTAGGCTTTACCACACCTATTTTCCCCGGCAGCTGCTCCATAAGAGACTTGATCAGTTCGCTTGCCCCGTTTCCTACAACCATCTGATCCTTATGTAATCCGAAATCCTTTGCAGCGATCAGGCTGTTTACACTCATTCCGGAAGGATACTCCGTCAAAAGTGTCTCAAAATTGCTCTTCATTTCATCAACAAGCTTACGGCAGGGGAAGTACGGATTCACAAGATAACAGAAGTCCAACAATTTAGGATATCTCCAATATCCGCCATAGCGGCTCTGCATTCTCTTCAGCCGTTCTTCCTTCGTGGCAAACAAGGTCTCTGCGATGTCCAGATCCTGCACATCATCTATTTCATACCATTTTTCTCCATTCAGCTTAACAGCCTTGATCTGAGGATCATCCAGGAATGTAATGACCTTCAGCACCTGTTCGTAATATTCATTTGTTCCAAGTGCCTTACAATATGCTTCCAAAAACGGAACATAATGCTTCTGGGAGAATTCTTTACTGAACTTATATAAATTTACCGTTTTATAGTATTCATCTGTCTTGCTAAAATCAAATTCTCTCTTACTCAAAAAAGCTGTAATATTGTCATCTTCATCCAGCGTAACACAGGTTCCGTCCATCCAACTCTCAAACTTATCCACCAGTGTCAGAGACGAATACGGATGATCTACCAGTTTACGGATCACGGCTTCTTCATAGACAAGATCAGATTCCAACAACAGGGTGTCATCCTCTACAAGTTTTTCCTTGGCAAGATATAAGGAATAGATATTGTTGGTCTTATAATAGACATCATTGTCAATAAACTCTAACGGGGTTTTGATATTTAAGCTTTCGACATAGCTTTTCAGTTTCTGCCCTTCATAGCCGATGACAAACACAATGCGCTTAAGCCCAAGCTTTTCTAAATGTCCCAGTGTCTTTTCTATCATGGTGACACCGTTTACTTCGACCATACATTTGGTGGCATTGCTTGTTAATTCTTTTAACCTTTTTCCCATTCCCGCTGCTAAAATAATAGCCTGCATACTCATTCTTTCCTTCTTTTTTCGCCTGCTTACTTGTCCTGCTTATCCTCTGCCTGATCCAACATAATGTCATCGGACTCTACTTCTTTGTTTCTGTTCTCATCAATACCAAGGCTCTTGTCGATCTTCTTTTTTGCCTTTCTCCAGTAAATACCGGCTGCTGCGCCTACTGCGATCACTACTCCGGCTACTGCCTGAATCGCATAGTTCATAACCGAAGGATCGATATAAGCATCGGCTGTTCCGGAAAACAGTACCGCAAATGCTGCTGCAAAAAATGCAACCTGTGCGATCTTACTTAATTTCTTCATAATTTTACTTACCTCTTTCTTTTACTTTTTATTTATTTGTAATTTCTGTTTTACAGCTTATTGTTCTTTTGCTTTTTTGATTTGTTCCTGCACTGCCTGTACGATGTATTTCGCACCTACCTCGGCACTGTTGCCCAGGTTGTATACATACTCTTCTACAATTTTTTCAATTTTATCATGATAAGCATCTTTTTGCTCCAGCAGATTTCTGACCTTACTTTCGGTCTCCTCTGTCTTCGCAGGATCCAGGCGGTCTCCGATGACATCACGCATCCAGATATTGATAGGTACAGTGTCGATCTTCTGATACTCCGGATTCATGACTTTCATGGGAGTATCCACGAAGAGTACCGGTTTGTTCGTGGCAAACGCATATTCATAAGCGATACCGGACCAGTCGGTCACCAGCAGGTCTGCCTCAAATACCGTGCTGTTGGATGAAAAATCGGTCTGGATCTCAATATCCGGATTATTCGCATAACGCTCTTTCAGGCGGTCCATCTTGTCCTGCTGTAAGCGTACCTGCTGGGGATGAGGACGCACTACCACTTCATAGCCCTTACCTGACAGATCATCCAGCATACCTTCGAGACAGCTGTCCACAATGTTGTCTTTCTGCCAGGAGGGCGCGATGAGAATATGCTTTTTCTCATGAGGTGTCTTGTCTGCCTTCTTGTAATCTTCGATCATGCGGTCTAACAGACAATATCCCCAATCAATCAGCTTCTTGGGAGGAAGACCGTAGGCTTCCTCTGTCTTGCGGATCTCCTCGGTATGATGTTTACCGACACAATATACTGTATCGTAATGATCCATGGATCCGGTACGCATGGTCATATTCAGGCTGTCCATGCCATGTGGGATGTAGATATATTCAATATCTTTTCTCACATAGCTGCGCTTGATATGAAAATTTTCAATATCCGGCATGGTCATGACCACCACATCCGCATCCATCTTCATCATCAGGGTGATCAGCTTCTTCTCCCCGATATAATAGGCACGGATCTTGTTCTCTTTTTCTGCCAGTGCGAAGATCTGATCCTCAGGGTCACTGGTAATATAATGAATTGTCAGATTCGTATGGGCTAACAGCCATTCAATGATTCCCTGATAATATTTATAGAAGCCACTGCTCTCGGAATAAAATACCAGATGCTTATTCACCACCGAGAAGAAACGCTTGAAGTCCTTCTTCTCTCTCTTGGCATAAGGATTTCTCGCAAAAGGCTTTTTCCTGCCACCGATAGACTGTAATTCATCCAGTTCCTGTTTGCTGGCCTCCAGTGCTTCGTAATCCACATAGTCTTTTGGATTAATGGCCCAGTTTAACAGATACTGCTGTAAGATTGCAAACAGATTGCTGGCGATCCAGTACAATGCCACACCTGCAGGAACAAACCAACCCAGATATAGGGAAAGTCCTACGGAAAATGCCATCATACCGTATTTGTTCAGTTTGGACTGTTCTGCCTGAATGACATTGGCCGCATTCTGCGCCACACATAACAACCATGCGGATACTCCCGCTGCGATGGGCACAATAATATCAATGCCACCCACTTCGGATGGTACCCAGCTCAAGTTAATACCGCAGAAATCCAAAGATATGCTCTCTACCTGCTGTAATACAGAAGCGATATCCACACCGGCAAGACTGCTCTGTAATGCTGCAAACTGCTCTGCGTAGTTGCCACTCTTGATCATTTCCACTACCGTAAGCTGAACGGAAGAGCTCTCCGGATGCACCCCTGCCAGACTGATCGCCAGCCCATTAAATGCAGTGATCACATCCTGAGACATATGCAGCAGATAATCCAGGGGATGATAGATAACCTCCACCAGTCCCATCAACAGAATGATCTGAACCGCCAGGGGAATTAAAGATGCCAAAGGATTGTACTTCTCTCTCTTGAATATTTGGGACTGTTCGTCTGCGATCCGGTCCGCATCACCGAAATGTTTTGCTTTGATCCGGTTGATCTCGGGCTGCATTTTTACCATTTTAATGGAATTCTTCTGTACCCATACTGACACCGGTAAAAGAACGATCTTACTGATCAGAGTGAACAGAATAATAGCAAGGCCGTAATTATGTAGCAGATAATAGCAAAAGTACATAACGTATCCTAACGCATCTGAAAGTATTCGCATGAGATCTTTCTCCTTTTAGTCAATAGTACTAATTATAAACATAATCCTGCTTTTTTTCAACCTTATGTTCAAAACAGGCAGAAAAAAAACAGGCAGTATTTGCTGCTCATAGAACAGAAATAACCGCCTGTCTGATATTTTATTCCTCTGTGGGCTTCTCATAATATGCGAAATCGTTCTTGCCGTTCTTTTTCACCTTATACATGGCATCATCCGCGCATACGATCAGCTGTTCCAGATTATCGGTGTCCTTGGGATAGCTTGCAATACCGATGCTGCCGCCGATCCGCCGTTTCGTTCCGCAGAGTGTCACATCTTTGGCAAATACCTGACGACACTGGTACGCCGTCTTCTCCACCAGCATGCTCTGACTGCTGCGAAGGATCAGAATGAATTCGTCTCCCGCGAAACGGTAAGAGGTAAGTATCTGGGACTGCATGTCCTTCAGCCGGTTGGCTACCTGCTGCAGTGCCTCATCTCCAGCTGTATGTCCGTAAGTATCGTTGATCTTCTTAAAGTTATCGATATCCAGCATCATTACCGTGCAGGGGATCCGGGCTCCGATCAGCTGCTCCAGATCCTTCATGAACTTGCTGCGGTTCGGAAGTCCCGTCAGGAAGTCATGCTGGGATGCCGATTCCATGATCGCACGTGCCTGCTCCAGTTCCTGCAACAGCTTTCGTCTGCGGTAATTATCGAAGCACACCCAGCAGATAATAACATTGAGTGCAGCGATAAGGATAAGTGCCGGGATCAAAGCCTCGCGGTTCCTGGCAAAAAAGCCCTCCCGATGATTTACAAATTCGGTATCTTTCGGAAACTGTGATGCCTCCAGTCCGAACTTTCGCATGACATCTTCATCTACGCAGTAAATGTTGGGGCTGTCCTTTACCACATTGATCTCTGCACTATCGGTACCATTCGCGATATCCATGGCCATCTGTGCTGCGATCTCTCCGGACTTATACATGGATACTACATTACCACCCAGCAATCCTTCACCGATCCCGCCCTCCACCATGCGGTACACCGGCACCTTGGAATAAGTGACGAGCATACGGATCGCCTGCGAACTGGTATACTGCTTACCACTGCCATCATTTGACATTACAATGTAGATCAGTATGGTATTCTCATCCGCCCCTCTGAGTGCCTGCTGCAACTGCGCAGTTGTCAGTTCGGAAGAATTGATCTCAGAGAATTCCAATTGCGGATATTCTGCCTCGGCACTGTAAAAATTCTTACGCTCTGCCTCACCGGTCACAGAATCATCCAATATAGCCACTACTTTGTCTGCTGACGGATTTACCTTTAATGCCATATCGATATTTTTTTCCACTGACAGCTTCTCCAATATCCCGGTTACCAGGGGATTCTTCGCTGCTTCCAGGGCATATTCCTCATCATTGACACCTTCAAAAACAATGGGGATGTCATCAAACAGTTCCTCCCTGAATGTCATTGCATAACGGAGTGCGGCATCATCTCCCACGATCACGACATCATAGGGATCTGAATGATCCAGATGGTACTTCAGCATTTCGTCAAACATTGCTGCTGACTCTTCCGTCCGGAAGCGCTTCGTATCCATGAATTCATAATCCACGGTGGTATTCTCGTCGACCCCCGCCTTGATTCCTTCGATCTGCGTCTGGACGGTGTCCCAGCCATAAGAATACGAGCTGATAAACAATACCCGCTTTCCCTGATTCAGATTCTGTGCTTCTGCCGTTACTGACACCGTCCCAATAGTCCCAATGCCTATGAGAACAGCCAGCGCAAACAGCCATGCTTTCCACTTTCTCATATTCCTTCCCCCTAATTCCAACAGGTATGCTACCGGGGTCAAAAGTCTGAACCCAATACCACGATATGAGGAATTACATTACTGGTACTATTGTACCACATTGTCTGTTGAAAGCAAAGAGCTTAATTTAATCTTGCGATAATACCTTCTTCTTTTTTCTGTTTCATTTTTCCGATAACGGTAGGGATTGCTCCGAGCGCCACAAACAGATACTGTAGAACCAGATTGCCTATGTAGCTTCCCATATCAATAATTTCTGCGGAAAGTGCCGCAGGGATCAGTCGATAACACTCGAACAGACTATAACCTGCTTCCGCACCGCCGCCCTGATTGAACAAAATAATCGCCCAGTCCACACGGTCTGCAAAATACGTCATAAGGATCATGATCACAGCGCTGATGACTACTGCCTTTTTGGTCAGTTTTCCGCCCAGCATCTCATATCCCTTCAGAACGCACACCGCCATGATCACACCGGATAATGCTGCTACATATCCCAACTGGCTTAAGATCAGAACACTGAGCATTCCCAACAGGGATCCTAACAGGGCACCTACAATACCGCCTACGATGTTTTCTTTCTTCTGCGCCGTCTGTTGTGCATTCATCGCGATGTCACTGCGCATCTTCATCTCGCAGTCCGGACATAAATGATAGTATTCACCGCCCATTCTGAACGCTCCGGTCTCTACATTCTGACCGCACAGATCACAGCAGGGGCTGTAACTGTTTGTACGCAGGAATGTCGTTGTAGCTGCAAGTGCTTCGTTCAATGTATCCTTACATTTTTCCGCATTGGACTGTGCCTTCAGTGATACTCTGATATCCAGATTCTTCTGACCAAAACTCGCGATCTTCTTGCTGCTTTTCTGAAACCCTTTCACTGCCTGCTTGTCAAATGTCGACCCGTCAGCGCTTTTTGCCGCCGTATGCAGTACCATCATATACGGATATCTTGCATCGGGTGCATAGACGATAAAGTCAAACCCATCCCGTTCCCCATGAAACAAGTCATTGGTTTCATCATAACGCAATCCGGTTCCCATGGCAATCTGCTGATAATTTTCAATCTTCTTTTTCTGATTCATTTTTCTTCCCATCCTTTGTAATAGAAAATTAGTAATCGCTCTGAAAAGTTACGAAAACCACACTTTTCCATTTTACACTTTACCGTGTCAACATGCAACCCTATTAGGGGGTTTTTAGCCGATTAACCTATTTTCTATGAAAAAACTGTAGGCACATCTGTGTAACCTACAGTTTTTGAACTTCCTTATAAATAGAACAAGGTAATCGAAATCACGCAAATACGGATTTGCATTCCATCAGCATTTGATCTCAAGGTAACCTAACAGCTTGCTCATATCATACTCTTCCATTACGCCCAGATTGGAATCGTAGAACTTGCCATCGTAATGTACCAGATAGTGGCAGAAGCGTCCCATCTTCTCCATCATGATGCAGCACTTAGGCAGTACAGCGGGTCTGCCCTCGGTATATACGATGATATCGGTATGGTCAATGCCGTAATAGTTCAGTGCAGAGATCACGCGGCCCATGGTAGCCTGCCACTCTCTGCAGTCCATAACGCTGATAACTTCTGCAATGGTAACACCGGCTAACATTGCAACACAAGCCTGACCGCACAGACCGTCTTCGGGCTGGATGATCACGTTCATGCTGTCGATCTTGCGGATCGGGTTCTCGAAGCTATAAGGGCTGTTCTGGTCCATACGGATCAGGGAGCCGTTAATATGTAACAGGATCTTGTGGGGCACACCCAGCTCTACCTTTACAGCAGCTTCATCGGTGATCACGATCTCGTAATTGCCCTTCTCCTTGGGATGAAGCTCACACTCGATGATATTGTTATCCAGAACGATATCTCCCTTGATGCCTTCTCTCTGATGACATACTTCCCATACATTAAAAGGAATCTGAATGGTATATCCGGCATCCTTTTTTTCTACTTTAGATTCAAAAAAATATCTCATGATTCATTCCTCCGTTGCTTTTGCTGTTCCCGAATATTCTCTTAAAGAAAAAGATTTACGAAAGCGGTTACATTTTCTAATTTCCTTGATTCTAGCAAAAATTTCCGCCCTTGCAAAGAGCTTGTGGAAAAGTACTTAAAAAAAAACATCCTGTCAAAAAAATGTCAAAAGCGCCTGCTTTCCGGCAGACGCTTTACCTATCATTTATTCTCTTATGATAACCCTAAAATTGCAGATGCTACGCGGAAGTATACTAACAGCGACATAGCATCCACGATGGTAGTGATGAACGGACTCGCCATAACCGCAGGATCAAATCCCAGCCGTTTCGCCAGGATCGGCAGGAGGCAGCCGATGATCATTGCGATCACTACCGCTGCTACCAGAGTCAGGCACACGGATGCTGCCACCAGCACCCCTACTTTATCCAATAACAGTAATTTTACAAAGTTCGCTGCGGAAAGTGTGATACCGCAGATCAGTGCCACGCGGATCTCCTTGAATACGACCTTCGGCACATCCCGGTATTCGATCTCATTCAGGGACAATCCACGGATGACTGTAACGCTCGCCTGGCTTCCGGCATTTCCGCCGGTATCCATCAGCATGGGGATATATGCCACCAGTACCGCACACACACTCAGAGCATCTTCAAAAGAAGAAATGATGGCTCCGGTAAAGGTAGCTGACACCATCAGAAGAAGCAGCCAGGGAATACGTTTTTTGAAGGTCTCAAATACCCCGGTCTTCATATAAGGCTTATCGCTGGGCACGATAGCCGCCATTTTTTCCATATCCTCCGTGGTCTCTTCTTCGATGATATCCACGATATCGTCCACGGTGATAATACCTACCAGCCGGTTCTCATTGTCCACTACCGGCATGGCTGTAAAGTCGTATTTTTTGAACTGTCTGGCAACTTCCTCCTGGTCCATCAGTGTATTGATGGAGATGACATTTTCATGCATGATGTCACCGATGATCTCGTCGCCGTCCATGAGCAGCAGATACCGCAGAGCCACCGTTCCCACCAGTCTCCTCTGGGCATCTAAGACATAACAGATATTGATGGTCTCACTGTCGAGCCCCACCTTACGGATCCGCTCAATGGCCTGATTCACCGTCAGATTCTCCTTCAGGTCAACATATTCGACCGTCATGATACTTCCGGCGGAATCTTCCGGATAGCGCAGCAGATGATTGATATCTCTGCGCACATCGGGGCTTGCGTTGGTCAGAAGCTTTTTGACAATGTTGGCAGGCATCTCCTCCAGCAGATCGGCCGCATCGTCCGCCATCAGGTTGTTGATGATGTTCGTTGCTTCCTTATCTGACAGGGACGTGATGATCTTCTGCTGATTGTCCATATCTAAATAGGAAAAAACGTCTGCCGCCAGGTCCTTGGGAAGGATACGGAAGACCTTTAACATCTCTTCCTCTTCCAATTCTTCCAAAAGTCCCGCAATATCGGCATCGTTGAGTTCAGCCAGATACTGGCGCAGCTTGGTGTACTGCTTGGTGTTAAGAAGCTCTAATACCTCTTCCAGTTCTTTGATCTGTTCCATGATGATCCTCCTTATGATGTTTTCTATGGGTGTAACTTACATGGCAACTTCGCCCCGGAAGTGGGTTGTCAGAGCTCTTCTGTGTACACTTCATAAAAACCACCACCTTTCCTCATGGAATCCTTAAACCGCTATTTTTATTTTATTTCATTGACTATTCTTTGTCAACGAAATAAGTCTCTTTCAATTTCTCAATTTTTACCTTTCCACAGGTGGTTTCTGTCAGGTTTTTCCTGACTTTTTCCTCTTTTTCCACCGGGATAAGTAAAATAAATTTTACGTTTTCGGCATAGATACTGTCTGTGGGAACGATGCCCTGCTGTCCGAAATAATATTGCAGCTTTCCTACGTCATTATAATCTGCCGCGACTTCCAGTTCACAGCCTTTTCGCATGATCCCCGTCTCGCAGTGGGCAAGCCCTTCCTTCACCGCCTGGGTGTATGCCCGCACCAGTCCACCGGTACCTAGCAGGGTGCCACCGAAGTACCTCGTCACCACCACCGCGATATTGCGGATCCCGGAACCGGTCAACACCTCCAGCATGGGTCTTCCCGCAGTGCCGGAGGGTTCTCCATCATCACTGCACCTGGTCAGTTCGCCTCTGCTTCCTATTATAAATGCAGAACAGTTATGTCTGGCATCCCAATACTTTTTCTTCATTTCTTCTATAAAAGCTACGGCCTCTTCCTCGGTTTCACACTTACGGATCGTTGCGATGAAACGGGATTTTTTCTCCACGATCTCTCCTTCGCCGCCGGATAATAATACTCTGTAACTGTCTGTTGCTGCCGTATTGCCCATGTTAACCTCACTTATTTTTGTTTTCCTTCGGATTCTTTTCCAGTGTAGCATAACTTTTCCAAAATGTGAAACAATTCTAAAAAGCCTTTATTTACATAGCATTATTTGGTATAATATTTTCGTCTGTATCTCAGACAGAAAGGACTTGTTTTATGAATTATGGTAAAAAAGGTGTCCGAGCGAAGCAGAAGGCACTCAACTCTAAATCACAAAAATGGGGAAGGAAGCTCGCACTGACCTGTGTCAAGATCATGCTGGCCGCTGTCGTAGGCATCGGCATCTGCGGTGTAGCTGCCGGTATCGGTGTCTTCCGCGGCATCCTCTCTTCCACTCCCACGATCCGGCTGTCCGATGTCGTGGCAGTAGGCGAGGCTACTATCGTATATGATAAGGAAGGCAATGAGATCGACCAATATGTCAGCACCAACTCCAACCGTCTCTCCGTAGGCATGGATGAAATTCCCGACTACATGGGCAAAGCCTTCGTGGCGATCGAGGACGAGCGTTTCTATCAGCACAACGGTATCGACTTCAAGAGCATTCTCCGTGCCGGTTACCAGTTTTTAAAGACCGGCGGTGAAGAGGCCCAGGGTGCAAGTACCATCACCCAGCAGCTATTGAAAAATACCGTCTTTACCGACTGGACTTCTGAGGGCAATAATAAGATCAAAAAGATCAAGCGTAAGATTCAGGAGCAGTATCTGGCACTGGAAATCACCAAGTATTATTCAAAGGATGAGATTCTGCTGCGTTACATGAACGCCATCAACTTAGGACAAAATACTCTTGGTGTGGAATCCGCTTCCCTGCGTTACTTCGGTAAGCACTGCAGTGACCTAACGATTTCCGAGTGTGCTGTGATCGCTAGTATTACGCAGAACCCTTCCAAATACAATCCGATCCGGCATCCGGAAGAAAATGCAAAACGTCGTGAGACCTGTCTGAAAAAAATGCTGGAGCTTGGCTTTATCAGTCAGGCACAATACGATGAAGCCGTGGCAGATACCGATGCGGTATACGAGCGTATCGGGCTGTATGATATCGACTATCAGGAAGCCAATGCTACTACCGGCTCTTACTTCTCCGATGCCGTGTATGAGCAGGTAAAACAGGATCTGATCCTGTCCGGTTATAACGAAGCCATGGCAGAGACGCTGCTTACTTCCGGCGGATTGCGTGTGGAATCCACTCTGGATCCCAAGATTCAGGCAATTCTGAACGAAGAATATGCAGATCCCTCCAATTATCCGGAGAACGTGAAATGGTATCTGAACTATGCACTTACCATTATCTCTCCTGATGGCACCAAAAATAACTTCAGTAAAGAAAACATGATGACCTGGTTCAAGGAAAATCAGAATAAAAAGTTCAATCTGATCTTCTCCTCCCAGGATGATGCTTATGCGGCTATAGATACGTACCGTTCCGCCATGTTAGCCCAGTTGGGTGTGGAAGACAATGCGGATAACTACGAAGAGACGATCACCATGACACCTCAGCCGCAGTCTGCTATGGTCATCGAAGAACAGAGTACCGGTCATATTGTAGCCATGATCGGCGGCCGTGGCTCCAAGGAAGGCCGTAGGACCCTGAACCGTGCTACCAGTGCAAAGCGTCTGCCCGGATCTACCTTCAAGGTAGTGGCCTCCTACGCTCCCGCTCTGGACAGTGCCGGGAAGACTCTGGCAACGGTCTACAACGATGCACCGTTTAATTATGCAGACGGTACTCCTGTACGTAACTGGTACAAGTCCGGCTACCGTGGCATCCAGAATATCCGCAGTGCGATCCGTGACTCCCTGAATATCATCGCTGTAAAAAATATCACGGTGATCACCCCGAGACTCGGATACGATTATCTGTTAAACTTTGGATTTACCACTCTGACCGACGGTGTCCAGGTCGGCAATGAGATCAAGTCCGATGTGAACCAGTCCCTGGCTCTGGGTGGTCTGACCTACGGTGTTACTCCTTATGAGCTGACAGCTGCTTACGCAGCCATTGCAAACGGCGGTACTTATGTAACGCCAAAGCTGTACACCAGAGTCACTGATTCCGACGGCAATGTAATCCTGGACAATACGAATCCTCCCACCAGACAGGTGATCAAGGAAACTACTGCTTTCCTGCTGACCAGTGCCATGCAGGATGTTGTTACTTCCGGTACCGGTGGAAAGGTTAACTTCGGTGGCATGGCCATTGCCGGTAAGACAGGTACCACAACAGGACCTACCGACGCATGGTTTGCAGGATATACCCCTTATTACACTGCTGCTACCTGGACCGGTTACGATAACAACGTAGACCTGAACAATGCGGAAGACGGTGTTTCTAAGACTTTATGGCGCAAGGTGATGAAACGGGTTCATGAGGATCTGCCCAACACCCAGTTCCCGGTTCCTTCCGGAATCGTACAGGTTGCGGTATGTTCTCAGTCCGGAAAGCTGCCGATTCCCGGTCTCTGTGACGGATGTGTTTACACGGAATACTTTGCTGAAGGTACCGAACCTACCGAGAGCTGTGATGTACATTATCAGGGCGAGATCTGTGCTTATGATGGACTTCCCGCAAGTCCTGACTGCCCGTTCAAATACACCGGTATTGCTACGATGCCTCTGGTAGAGGATCCTGCATTACAGCAGGGTTCTACCGTCATCATCAACAATCCGGACGGTACACAGACAGTCAGCACACCCAACACCAGAACTCAGTGTCAGCATGACGCTACCTTCTTCGCGAACCCGGATTACGAAGCAGTCATCAATCAGCAGCAGGCTGAGATCAACGCACGGAATGCCGCTGCACAGCAGCCACAGGAATAGAACAAAAAGGTGCGCCGCATGGCGCACCACTAAAAAAGTCCCCGGAACTTCAGATTCCGGGGACTTTTTGATGCCTACGGATTGCTTCGTGCTATGCACTCTCGCAATCCTACCCTCTATTCGCATATCGTGGGATTATCATCCCACTTTTATGCTCATATCGGGGCGGGTCAAAAAGTCTTTCTCCCACATATGAGCAAGCTCATGTGGGTTTAGACCTTTTTCCCCTGGCATCATATACTACACAATACCCTGAGCGGTCATAGCATCTGCAACCTTCAGGAAGCCTGCGATGTTCGCACCTGCTACGTAGTTGCCTTCCATACCGTACTTTTTAGCTGCATCATCCAGATTATGGAAGATGTTCACCATGATGTTCTTCAGCTTGGCATCTACTTCTTCGAAGGTCCAGGAAAGTCTCTCACTGTTCTGGCTCATCTCCAGAGCGGAGGTAGCAACACCGCCTGCGTTGGATGCCTTGCCAGGGCAGAACAGAACACCGTTCTTCTGGAAGTACTCGGTAGCTTCCATGGTGGTAGGCATGTTAGCGCCCTCTGCTACAGCGAATACGCCGTTAGCTACGAGCTGCTTTGCATCCTCCAGATCCAGCTCGTTCTGGGTTGCGCAGGGAAGAGCTACATCACACTTAACAGTCCATACACCGTGCTCACCGTTCTTCTTCTCATGATACTGTGCACTGGGTCTTGCTGCTGCATACTCAGTCAGTCTTGCACGCTTAACTTCCTTCACTTCCCGTAACAGAGCTACATCGATTCCTTCGGGATCATAGATCCAGCCGGTAGAATCGGAACAGGTAACTACCTTTGCACCTAACTGCTCTGCTTTCTGGATAGCGTAGATTGCTACATTGCCGGCACCGGATACAGTAACAGTCTTGCCTGCGATATCCTTGCCATTGCACTTTAACATCTCCTCTGTCAGATACAGCAGACCGTAACCGGTTGCTTCGGTTCTTGCCAGGGATCCGCCGTAGCTTAAGCCCTTACCGGTCAGAACGCCTTCATACAGACCGGTCAGTCTCTTGTACTGTCCGTACATATAACCGATCTCTCTTGCGCCGGTACCGATATCACCAGCGGGAACATCGGTGTCTGCTCCGATATATTTGTAAAGTTCTGTGATGAAGCTCTGGCAGAAAGCCATGATCTCTCTGTCGGATTTGCCCTTGGGATCGAAATCGGATCCACCCTTACCACCGCCGATCGGCAGTCCGGTCAGGGAGTTCTTGAAGATCTGCTCAAAACCAAGGAACTTGATGATACCTAAGTTTACAGAAGGATGTAAACGTAAACCACCCTTGTAAGGTCCGATCGCGGAATTGAACTGTACACGGAAGCCGTTGTTAACCTGAACCTGACCCTTGTCATCCACCCAAGGTACACGGAACAGGATCTGTCTCTCGGGAGTTACGATTCTCTCCAGCAGAGCGTCCTTACGATATTTTTCCTCATTTGCCTCGATCACAACACGAAGAGATTCCAGAACCTCTTTGACTGCCTGATGGAATTCGGGCTGTGCGGGATTTTTGGCCACTACCATATCAAATACTTCATCAACATATGACATCTGAATGTCCTCCTTCAATTGGTATACAGATTCATGACAACCTGGTTGCCATATGCTTTATTATAAAACGACTTTTTTAATTGTACAATAAACTTTATCCCACTAAATCATAAAAGTTTTGACCGTTTTTCTGTATAATTTGCACAATAAATTATACAAGTATACAATCTGTGCGTTATACTGTTCGTCATTTTACCAAAAGTGTGCTATAGATATTCTTTCAGGGCCCGGATGTTACTGTTTTCCATGGCAATTAGTTCCCTTGCCAATGCTCTGCTGGAAGTATCCGCCATCTCTTCGTTATGCGCCAGCACTTTCTCCATCTCCAGCACTCCGTTGTTGCTTCCCTTTATGATCATTTCCGCTATATGTCCCGTGCCGGTATTTAGAAGTGTATTGTATCCGATGCCCATCTTAAGCATCATATTCTCTATAGCATTCGTGCGATAAATCTGTGTTTTGCCTTCTACCAGTTTCTGCACTGCTCTGTCATGCAGTCTGGAATATTGCAGCTCCTGGTCTGCCACAGTCGCAGCCAGACGGTCATCGTAGATTTTATCCGTAACAGCATCCAGTGCTTTCATCGCCATTTCCGTATTACGCTGTATTTCCCGATAGATGTTAATTTCCTGTTTGTTCATCAAAAAGCTCCTTACCGTTTTTGGTAAGAAGCTTTCCCTGAAAATATTTATTTTATTCGTGCAATACGAATTGTTCCGCAGCTACGCTGCTTCCACAATTCTACCTACATTCGGATTCCGCTGATTTGCTGACGCAAATCGCTTCTTCCTCATGTAGGTGCGATTTTCTTAAGTTCATAAGTCGCCGTATGCAAGCATCCGCGAGCTTATGAACTTAGAAAATCTATTGCACATACTCGCTCTTTACATATCCGATCTGACCGTTGTATTTGATCTTGCTCCAGTCGCCTTCTGTGCCTACCAGCTCTGCGGAATCACCGCCGGAGAGAACTCCCAGTCTGTCTGCTGTCTCGCTGGCCGATGCACGCACGTTAATATTGGTGGTGGCAGTAACTGTTCCGATGGTCTCAGTTCCCGCTGCACTCTCCGCCAGCTGCAGGAACTCTGTCTTGATGTAGCCTTCCTTGCCTTCGTAATCCACCTTGGTCCAGCCGTTAGGACGCTGTTCCAAAACCTGCAGCTTCGTACCGCCGGATACCTTGCCAAGTTTATCTGCCTGCTCACTGTCAGAGCTTCTGACATTCACGGTTGTGGTGGTGGTTACATATTGAGGTCCCTGATCCTCTGCCTCCTGCTGTTCGCCGTTTTCCGTCTGAGTATCCTGTCCGTCCGTGCTGCCTTCCTCTGTTCCGGCTTCTGCGACCTGCGTCTCTGCGGCCACCTGATTGGCAAGCTTCTCGCCTACCGCAATACTTACCTGAGAATCCAGTTCACTGATATACTGCAGCACCTCCGGATGGTCCACCATAAGTTCATTATATTCCACGGTAATCTTATTATTGAATTCCACAACATCATCCTGCGTGCTGACCGTCTTGATATATTCATTTACTTCTTCGCTGTTCTCACCACGCTTAATATACAGTCCGCCCTGATCGTTGGTGCAGATATAGAGCGCCTGATATCCGGGAACCTCTTCTTCGTGACCTGTAAAAGAGATTTTGTAATACACATAGGCGATCACAGAACCTTCCTCCGGTCCCGTCTTGGTATATATCTCCAAAGTGGGATAATAGTCAATGTACTGAGACAGTTCTACATAACGATACATATCCTTATCCGAGATTTCATCGCATACGGAACGAAGTGTCTCTTCGTCTCCCGTAGCCATGGCATTATAATACGTTGCGATCAGTGTGTAAATCGCTCCTTCTTCGTTGGCCACCAGCGGCACATCCTCCGTCGTCGGCTCTGTTGCCGTCTCACTGGCTGCGGATGCGATCTCTGCCTCCTGCTGTGCCTCCTTATGACGGCTGCTCAGGCTCAGGCTTACAGATACGGTAATAGCCACCGCTACTACAACCACTGCCGGAAGTACAACCTTATTATGTTTTATGATATAATTGCCGATGGAATGTATTTTCTCTTTCCACATATATAGTCCTTTCCGAATTCTGAAATATTCCTTGAATTGCAAAAAGCCGCAAGCGGCTTCTCTCATCTCTCTCCCTATAATCAAGGTGATGTAAATGCATCCGACAGGAATCGAACCTGCATTAAAGGCGTCGGAGGCCTCCGTTCTATCCATTAGACTACGGATGCAAATATTACAAATTTGTTACATCACCTCGACTATAATATCATAAAACCCTACACATGTCCAGTTAAAATTAAAGTATTTTTACACAGCGCTCCTGGCTGCTGTATAAATAAAGCTGATCCGACAAAATCTCTTCCGGAGTCAGCTCCGTGCTGTTTACCTCGACGATCATCTCCTTCAGCTCCTCCGCACTCCGTCCCTGATCTACCGGAAGCAGAATAAATTCATGAACCGAACTGGGAATCAGATAATAATCCCCATCCACCCGTTCCGCCAGCTGCTCCAGCACTTTCGGGTATAAAATGCAGCAGGCACCGTATGTTTTCCCGGCATTTGTCAGGATCAGCATGGGAATCTCCCGTGCCAGATGTTGTCTTAC
This sequence comes from Simiaoa sunii, assembly GCF_014337175.1. GTDB lineage: Bacteria > Bacillota > Clostridia > Lachnospirales > Lachnospiraceae > Acetatifactor > Acetatifactor intestinalis. Next base: position 1,950,643 of record NZ_CP060633.1, read on the forward strand.
ATCTGCCTGAAGCTCCTCCAGCAGTTCCTCCAATGCACTTTCCATCGGCATAATGTCGCAGGGAAAAAGTCTGGGAGTATTTTTCACAGCACAGGCAAACAATTCTCTGTCCGTCACATTCCATGCGGACATATGGTTGTTGTAAATAGGGATCATTCCGTTCTGCACTCCATTGCCATCGTATGCATAGTAAAAACAGGCAGCCAGATCCAGAACGGGAATATATGGCACCTTTTCCAGGAAGCTTCGGTTTTTATCACGATTGATCAGCCGGAAGCATATCCTGTCTTTTACTTTTTCAAAATCCGTGAAAAATGAGATATCGATCTGTTTTCCCACGGCATCTTCTCTGTACACCGTAACGATCTTCCGGATAATATCCGCAAATGTCGCACCTTCCTCATAGGCCTTTAGAAAAGAATTCAGGTATATGGTGGGCATCATGTTTTCCTGCGCCCTGCGAATCATAAGTCCCTGCAGGATCACTCCATTATTCTTCTGTACTTCTCTTAATTCTACGCTGTATTCCTCTCCAAGCGCCTCACTGACTGCACGCTGTACTTTTGTTCTGAAAACGGTCATTTCCATATAAATACCTCCATGTATCTCCGAAAGCGCTGTCTCCCCAGACCGGCTTTTACCCATGTGGTATTTCAAATTGCAACAAAAAAGGCAACAAGTACACCTTCGAAAAAAAGGTCACTCATTGCCTTACAGGTCTTATGCTCGGATATCAGTGATTATGCACGAGACAGATACTCACCGGTTCTGGTGTCGATCTTGATCTTGTCACCCTGGTTAACGAACAAAGGTACAGCTACGGTAGCTCCGGTCTCAACGGTAGCAGGCTTGCTGGCACCGGTAGCGGTATCGCCCTTGAATCCAGGCTCAGTCTCTGTGATCTCCAGTTCTACGAACAGAGGAGGCTCAACGGAGAATACGCTGCCATTGTGAGAGCAGATCTTGCACATCTCGTTCTCTTTTACGAACTTCAGTGCATCGCCTACGGTCTCAGAATTCAGTGCAACCTGATCGTAAGTCTCGGTATCCATGAAGTAGTACAGATCACCATCTTCATACAGATACTGCATATCCTTTCTATCAATACGCGCCTGAGGGCACTTCTCAGTAGGACGGAAGGTCTTCTCAACTACACCGCCACTCTTGATGTTCTTCAGCTTGGTTCTAACGAATGCTGCGCCCTTTCCCGGCTTAACATGCTGGAATTCGATAATCTGGTAAACATTGTTATCATACTCAATGGTAATACCATTTCTGAAATCACCTGCAGAAATCATAATGTATTCCTCCTAATATTTTCACGTCATAATTCTTTAATATTTTAATATAAAAGCATACATATTTCAACTACTTTTGAATATTTTTTTCAAATTTCTCTTAAGAAATCAATTGCCTGAAGATATCCGTCCAGTCCCTGGCCGTAGATCTGCTTATTACATACCGGTGCCGTCACGGAAATCTTGCGAAATTCTTCTCTGCGTGTAATATCGGAAATATGGACTTCCACTTTCGGAATATCCACGCTTGCCAGTGCGTCCCGGATAGCATAACTGTAATGAGTATAAGCTCCCGGATTAATTACAATACCGGTTGATCCATCAAAATAGGCTTCCTGGATCCTGTCGATAATGGCTCCTTCATGATTGCTCTGGAACGTCTGGATCTCATCCCCGGTCTCCTTTGCCTTTTTGTCGATCAGATCCAACAGATACTGATAATCCTGCGTGCCATAGATTTTTTTCTCCCGGATTCCCAGGAAATTCAGGTTAGGGCCGTTGATCACTAAAATTTTCATTTTCTTCTCACGCTCCTTTTTCTTCGGTGCTTCTTTCAGCTTACGAAGCTGCAGCTGCAGTTCCTCTGCCAGTTCATCAGAGTATCCCCTATTTGCATCCAGGATGATATCTGCACATTCCGTATAGATTTTATCCCGTACTGCTAACAGTTCCCGGATTCTTCCAAGCGGATCCTCACATTGCAACAGCGGTCTTGTGGTATCATTTTTGAGTCTCTCATAGACTACTTCAGGTGACACTCTTAAGTATACCACCGTTCCACATTGATGCAACAGGGGACGGTTCACCGGATTGACCGGGGTTCCTCCGCCTACGGACAGAATGTACTCGTATTTTCTACTGCCGCATTTGCGTAAGACTTCCGTCTCCAGTTCCCGGAAATAGGCTTCCCCATCATCCGCAAAAATCTCCGAAATGCTCCTGCCTTCCTGCCTCTCAATCATTTTATCCGTATCTTCCACCGGCATCCGCAGCAGATAGGACAGCTTTAATCCCAGTGTGGTTTTCCCCGATCCCATAAAACCGATCAGGACGATATTCCTGCGCTTGTGCTTCATTTTATTTTCCGTCCTCTGTCTTTTTTGCTTCCTGCATCCGGTCATAGACTTTGTCTGCCAGCCACGATTCGACCTTGCAGCCTGTCCACAGTTCAAACGCAATAATTCCCTGGTACAGCAGCATCTTCGCTCCGTTGTAGGCCTTACCGCCCTGTGCCTCCACCAGCTCCATAAACCGGGTCTTCGGCGGATTGAAGATCAGATCATAACCGGTATGTACTTTTTCATAAAATGCAGGATCCTCGATCACGGCCGCATCACAGTGGGGATACATGCCCACACTGGTGGCCTGTATTGCAAGATATTGTTTTCCTGCCGGAAGTGTGTCATACGCATCCACAGACATTGCTTTCGCAAATTTCCTGCCGGCGATACGATTGACCTCGTCCGCCACCTCCTGTGCTTTCTGCACCGTACGGTTGAGAAGGATGGCTTCCCTTGCCCCCTTATCCAACAGCAGCATAGCCACGGCTCTCGCCACACCGCCGGCACCCAGGATCAGCACTTTTTCTCCCTTCACCTTCACACCATCTTCACACATGGCGCGGTACAATCCGGGCATATCGGTATTATATCCCTTATAGCCTGTCTCGGTCCGTACCAGAGTATTCACCGCTCCGATATTCTCTGCCAGCGGATCGATGTCCGTCAGATACGGGATCACATCACTTTTATAAGGAACCGTCACATTTAAACCCAGCAGATTCAGCGCAAAGGCTCCCTTTACAGCATCCTCCAGTCTTCCGTTCTCCACATGAAACGGGACATATGCCAGATTTTCTCCCAGCACCATGGACAGAGTATTATGGATCACCGGTGACAGCGTGTGCTCCACCGGGTTGCCGATCAGTCCACAGGTTCTGGTATAACCATTGATATCATTCAGCATTTTACTTTCCTTTCCGGCGGCATTCTCTATGGTAGAAAAACAGCACTATTTTTTCTAAATATCTCTTCAGTACGATCTGGATCTCTTCCTTAGGATGGATGGGGCGCGTCAGATAGGTCACGATGCCACATTTTTTGGCTCCCCACACATCCGTGAACAGCTGGTCTCCCACAAAAAGTGTAGTATCTTTCGTAGTATGCATCTGCTCCATGGCACGCAGATAGCCGTCTCTTCCCGGCTTGCCTGCCTTATAAATATAAGAAGCCCCTACCGCGTCCGCAAAGCTTTTCACCCGGGGTTCCTTATTGTTCGATAATAGAAGCGTCTGAAATCCCAGCTCCCGCAGTCTGCCGAAAAATTCGATTGCCTGCGGTGTCGCCGGTGCCCCATGGGGTACCAGGGTATTATCAATATCAAAAATGATCCCGCGATAACCCTTCCTATATAATGTCTTGTAATCTATGCCATAGGCGGAATCCGCCTCATAATCCGGGTAAAACTGCTGCAGCATATGTCCCGCCTTTCGTTTATTTCCTCTATAATATAATGTAATCTGCTTTTTCCCACACAGAGAATGTCTGAAAGTATGCCTCTTCCAGCGGGATCCACAGCTGTAAAAAGTCCTGTAATCTGTCCTCGCCGTTCCGTTTGCGGATCCGCTCTTCCTGGGTCTTCCCATCAATATCCAGAAATACCCGACGGTCCATATAGTCACCAAATACCGGGTGGCAGCTGTAGGCTCCCTCCACGAATATATAACCGTTATTTTCTACCGGAATCTCTTCTCCCAGGGTCATCCGGGAGCAATCAAATCTCCGATAGGAAAAAGGTCTTCCAGATCTCAGATTCGGGAGCACTTCCGTTAAAAAGCGTTCATAGTGTACATTTCCTCCGGGCTCGCTTCTGCGTTCCGGTGTCCGAAGTGCAGGCGGCAGGAAAAAATCATCCATATGGATCACATCCCCACCCAGTTCCTTTACCAGTCTTGCAGCCAGTGTCGTCTTCCCGGCCGCGCATCTTCCGTCAATGGCAATGATGCGTACCTCTTTAGGGAGTTCCCGTAATTCCTCTGCCAGATCATTAAAAAATCTTTGCGATCTCATCCACAGCCTCCGCTTTCACGCCGCTCTTCATAACCTTACTCCTGTAAAAATAGTACTTGTTTCATGATAGCATGGCAGATGCTTTTTTGCAATTTATCTTGACAAAAAAATACCTACCCTTTATCATAAATTGAGCTTCACGTAGAAGCCTTATCAGGAGGTTTCATTCCATGAAAAAATTAACCGTTTTAAACAAGAGCATTATCACCGCTCTGTGTGTTGCCTTATGTGTGGTACTGCCTATGGCTCTGCATGCGATCCCTAAGGGTGGCGTCCTGTTCTCTCCCATGCATCTGCCCGTACTGCTGTGCGGTCTGGTCTGCGGAGCTCCTTCCGGTCTCATCTGTGGTATTTTAGGGCCCTTTGTATCCAGTATGCTCACCGGCATGCCCGCTTTTGGCTATATGCCCATCATGATGATCGAGCTGGGACTCTATGGTCTGATCAGCGGTCTGGTCATGCAGTCTCTCCGCAGCGGCAGGCTGGTCGTTGATTTATATGCGGCTTTAATCATTGCCATGCTGGGCGGCCGCATGATCACCGGAATCCTGCGTGCCCTGATCTTCGCCGGCGGTTCCTACAGCTGGTCTGCCTGGGCTACCGGATATTTCGTATCCTGTCTCCCCGGCATCATTCTTCAGCTGATCTTACTTCCTACCATTTATGTGGCATTGGAACGCGCTCATCTCCTGCCGGTTCGTTACGCTGCCGTTTCTGCTACTGCAGAGGCCGAAGCTGCATAAATCCATACACCATCGAGTCGGCCGGCTCATCGCACTCACAGCAAAATGGCTCCTCTGTCTTACGACAGGAGAGCCATTTTTTGTCTGTAGATCCGTATGAAATACAGGATCTCCGCCACTGCGGTAATGCTCCAGGAAAACATATACAGCAGGTACAGGGACGGAATCGTATGAAAATACGCAAATACCGTATAAACCCAGATCACACGGAATACGCAGGAGCCCATGATGACAATGAACATCGGTACAATACTTTTGCCCAGGGCTCTGGCTGCCGCAATGGTACAGTCCATAAATGCCGAGATGCAATAGGAAAAGCCCATAATCGTCAGACGATACATTCCGGCATCCATAACTGCCGCATCTCTGGTAAACAAAGACAAAAACGGTCTTCCGAAAACTACCAGTGACACTCCCAGAAGCAGACCGATGCCGAAGGAATACGTTAGGCTGATGAGGTAACTGTTCCGCACTCTTTTCTTTTTGCCGGCACCGTAATTCTGCCCCATAAAGCTGCCACAGGCGGTATAGAATGCCGCCATGACATCATACACCAGTGCATCCGCATTGCTAGCTGCAGAATTGCCCGCCACCATCGTGGCATCAAAGGAGTTCACGCCCATCTGCACGAAGCTGTTGGCGAACTGGAAGATCACGTTCTGTAATCCGGAAGGCATTCCCAGCTTCAGAATATCCCTCGTAAGCTCCCGATCCATCCGTAGTTTTCCGGGATGCAACGCATAGATGTCTTTGTTTCGAAGCAGCGCCTGTAAGATCAGCACAGCGGACACGTATTGGGAAATGATACTTGCTAATGCCACTCCCGCTACATCCATCCGACAGACAATGACGAAGAAAAGATTTAAGATGATATTCAACACGCCGGAAAATCCGAGATAATACAGCGGCTTTTTCGTATTGCCCACCGCACTGTACACCGCATTACCGAAATTATAGATTGCCAGTGCCGGCATTCCCATGTAATAGATCCGCAGGTACAATACCGCTTTGTCCAACAGTTCTTCCTTCGTCTTCAATGCCGTCAGCATCCACTCAGACAAGCCTACCCCCAGCACTAATAACAATACGCCCATGATCAGGCTGACCAGTGCTGCGGAATGGATGGTCTTCGACAGGCTGTCCTTATCTTTTGCTCCGTAATATAATGCCGTTAATACATTGATACCACCGGACAGACCAATGAGGAATCCGGTAAACATGGTGACCAGTGTCGCTGTGGAGCCCACTGCACCCAGAGACAGAGATCCCGCGAACTGTCCGATCACTGCAATATCCGCCATATTGAAAAGCACCTGTAGCAGATTGGATAGCATCAGCGGCACACTGAAGATCAGTATTTTCTTCCCTAAGGATCCTTCCGTCAGATCCTGCATATTCTGTTTCATCTTGCTTTTATCCTTTTCCCTGTTACTTACTTGATTCCCATTACAATCCTCCCCGCCAGCTTCCACTCTGACGAAAAGAACGGTCAAAAAGCTTTTTTGCTCTCTGACCGTTCCCTATTCTAGCATATCTTTTCTTTGTATGCCATATTTCTTTTCTATATTTTTCTGCTATATTTATCTGCTATTTTTCTGCTGTATTACGCTGCCTCTTTTTCTGAATTTTTCCCTGCACCGAACAGCTTGCGGATGCAGCTGTAAGCAACCATAACGCCCAGTACCATAAGCAGCACGGCAACGATCAGCTGTAAACCGTCTACCAGGAAGGTTGCCTGTCCGGCAGCCACATTTTTCACCAACGCGATCGTCTTCTGGATCAATGCGGTGAAGGTTACGACTAACATCATTCCCATGGGGACGTACAGCGTCCAGCCAGTACGACCGGTGGTTTTTAAGAATACTGCCAGTGCGATCAGTACCAGTGCAGCCAACAGCTGGTTTGCAGAACCGAACAGCGGCCATACATTGTTGTATCCGCCCAGAGTCAGCAGATAGCCGAAAAACAGGGTGATCACGGTTGCAAAATATTTATTGGTCAGAACCTTCTGCATGGGAGTCATCTTTGCAGTGTCTGTGGTATCCCCTAAGAACAGCTCCTGGAAGGACATGCGTCCGATTCTTGCTACGGAATCCAGGGAAGTCAGTGCCAGTGCGGATACACACATGGTCATGAATACGGTTGCCACGGTTACGGGAACACCCATCTTCTCCAGGAATCCTGCAACGCCGGAGGAGAAAATGGAGAAAGGAGTTCCATCGGGTTTCGTACCGTTCACAGCTACTGCTCCGACTACTACCAGTGCTACCACACCAAGCAGGCTCTCTACGATCATGGCACCGTAGCCTACCATGGGCATATCTTTTTCATTGCTGATGGTCTTGGAGGAAGTACCGGAGGATACCAGGCTGTGGAATCCGGATACCGCACCGCAGGCGATCGTGACAAACAGGGTCGGGAACAAGCTGCTGTTGCCCACCTGAAAACCGTTAAATGCATTCAGCTCCATATCGGGATGTGCTACGACCACACCGAGTACAGCGCCGATGATCATGCCCAGTAACATAAAGGTGGTCATGTAATCTCTGGGCTGCATCAGAAGCCACATGGGCATTACGGATGCCAGGAACAGGTATGCCATGATGATGTAGATCCATGTGGTCTTGGAAGCATAGATCGGAAGCTTCATGCCTACCGCAAACATCACTACCAGCAGACCGATGGCTACGACTGCCTTAACCCACTCGTTCATTTTTCCAACCTTTTTCTGGATCAGACCGAAGATCACAGCGACCAGAATGAACAACATGGAAATGGATGCTGCACTGCCGTTAGCATATGCCACACCTGCATCTTCCAGTCCGGTACCTACGAAAGTACCTGCCACCATATCGGTAAAGGCTGCGATAACTAACAGAGTGAACAGCCAGCAGAACAGCATGAACAATTTCCTGCCAGTCTTACCGATGTATTTTTCAATGATCATTCCCATAGATTTTCCTTCGTTCTTCACAGAAGCATACAGAGCACCGAAGTCCTGCACCGCACCGAAGAACAAGCCGCCGATCAGAAGCCACAGAAGCACAGGCACCCATCCGAATACCGATGCGAGGATGGGACCCGTCACAGGGCCTGCCCCTGCGATAGAGGAAAACTGATGAGAAAATACGGTGAATTTAGAGGAAGGCACGAAGTCCTCTCCATCTTCATGGGTAAATGCAGGCGTCTTCGCCTTCTCATCGATTCCCCACTTTTTTGCAAGCCATCTTCCGTAGAAGACATAGCCTGCTACCAGCACTGCCATTGCGATCAGAATGATTACCAAACTGTTCATTTTTGTTTCCTTCTTTCTTATGTCTTGTTGTTTTGTCGTGACAGAAAGAAAAATTCTGATTGCCCGTAAAACAAAAAAGCCTTCCGTCTCAGGCACCCTTAAGCACCCAAAGACGAAAAGCTCTAAGCTCTCCGCGTTACCACTTTGCTTGCCATGTTTTATCACATGACCCCTTGTTCCCATCTCCATGAAATACAAATATCCCATTTCCAACAGGCTTCTAAATAACGGTAGAATACCGGTGACACCTACTTAAAATCTTCAGTGCACTTCTCACAGAGGATACTCTGTCATACTCACATACCGTCTCACACCAGCCGACGGCTCTCTGAAATGCTTCCGTATGCAGATCTTGTTCTGCTCATCGAATTTCACTTTCTGTTTGATAGCAACAATACCACTCTGCTTTTATATTGTCAATAACTTTCTTTTCACATTTTCTTGATCTTTTTTATCATTTTCCCTTTTTATCGGCAATCAGGGGCTTAATGGATGAATAAATTTCACTGGTGCGCTTGCTGTCCTTGAACTCTTTGTTCAGGGCATTGTTAATACCCTGCTTGGTCTTGTACTGGCGGATGAACTTTACCACCTGCGGGACGATGGTCTGATCTGTAAGGACCTTTTCGACTGCTAAAGTCAGTTCATCCGGTTCCTCCGCAGGCTTCTTTTCTGCAGGTTTCTTCTCTGCGGGTTTCTTCTCAGTAGGCTTCTTCTCTGCAGCTTTCTTTTCCGCGGTCTTATCATCTGTCTTTGCAACACTCTTCTTTCTCGTGTTGCTCTTTTTCCTTGAAGGCTTCTTCACGGGTTGTGCAGACTCGTCCACCGTCTCAGGCTCCGCGGGTTCCTCGGGTGCATCCGCCTTCTCAGTCTCCGACTGTACGGGTTCTTGGGTCTCTTTCACCGGCTCCGGCTGTGTGGGCTCTTCGAGTGCATCTGCCTTCTCCGGCTCCGGCTGTGCGGACTCTTTGGTCTCTTCCGCCGGCTCTGGCTGTATGGGCTGCGGCTGCTCTGCCACATCCTCTGCAGTGGTAACGACTGTTTCTTCCTCATTTTCCTCTTCTGTCAGAAGATTCTGCTCTGCCACAGGATTCTTCCCCCATAAGAGGTTACGGATGATCCGCACGGGAACTCCCTGCGCCTTCCAGTACACCATGAGGCTGGTGAAGCCATTGTCCTTGGTCACGATAAAATAATTCGGGTGTATCCCCTCCCTCTGCTGTTCGCAGATCAGATATCCCAAATAGGTTGCCAGCTGGAAATCCAGTGCATTCTTGGTCCCCACCGCTACCTTGTGGTAAATGATGTTTGCCTTCGTCTCATTTAATTTCCGATGCAGGTCAAAGGTCATGCTGTCAGCATTATCGCTGTAGAAAATACAGACAGTATCTTCCTCCGTCAAAAGCTCCACGCCTTCCATGCCACGGCTTTTTACATTTTCGAAATCAATCAGATAATATGCCATTACGCTTCCTCCATGCTCGTTGTCCCACTGCCTTCTGTATCCACGGACTTCTCTGTCTGTTCCCCTTCTGTCACCGTCATCTCCACAGCATCCGTCTGTTCTGTCTGTTCAGAAGTCTCTGTATCTCCCATGGGATCTGCCGCTGTTGATGTCTTAGTATCCTCAAGAATTTCCGGCGGCTCCTGCTTTTTCTTCGGAAGCTTTTCGCGGATACTCTCTTTCCAGCCGGAGAAGATCTCCTTTATCTGCTTTTTCCGTTCTCTTCGCTTTGCCGCACGCTTCTGTCTGGCTTCTTCCTTTAATTCCAGCTTTTCCTGCTTTTTCGCCTGCTTCGCCAGTGCTTTTTCTTCCAGTTCCACTTCCTTGATGGCAGCCTTTTCGATATCACGGATGTAGCGATTAGCCTTTTTATGATTCTTACGATCCAGTCGATAAGGGTCATACAGGAAATAGGACACCGCTCCCAGCAGCAGAAGCACCACTCCGGCTATCGTAAGCGCCGGTACGATAAGAGCATACTCTGTAAATCCCAGTTCATAGCACACAAACACGATCAGCATCGACGGGAACAAGAGCAGATACAGAATCCTCGTCAGGACATCCAATATTGCATGCTGTCTCTTCCCATTGTTCAGCAGCGTTCCCTCGATGGCTGTATAAAAAGCCATGAAAATACATAATTCCGAGCCGAAACCATGGAGATATCCACAGATTCCGGTCAAGATCAGCGACAGAAAAAACATGCCGAACGCTGTTCCCCGATACAGGGCATAGCGGTATTCCGTCATTCCCTGCAGCTTGTCCTCACTGATGCCGTGCATCTGGTAGACATCCTTGCGGATCAGGCGTTCAAACTCTTCGTTATACCGCTGCTCCTCTTTGGTATTGCGCAGGTGGTCTTCCACCGCCTTGCTCATCTGCTCAATATATTCCTGCTCCTTACGGATGCGCCTGGTCCGAAGCTGCTCCAACTCATTCTGACGTTTTACTTCCTCTTCCAGCTTACGTACTTTGCCGATCCTGGGATTTTTCACCGTGATCTCCGTAGGCTCCGGGAGCACTGTGCTTTCTTTTTTTCCCTGTTCTTCCTGTTCTTCCATTTTGGGGTCCTCTTTCTGTGTGTGATCCGTTAGTCCTATTATAATTTTTCCCACGCAGAAAAACAACCTTTAGTTCCCCTTTTCTTCGGTTTTCTCCCAGCCTGCCATCAAGTGCAGTTCCAACGGAACGTTATAATCCGGTTCTCCGCCTTTTTGTGCAAAAAAGCGGGATGCAGGCAGGGTCTCCACCCGTATGTCTCCCTCATCCGTCGTGAGATACCAGCCTGCGAAATGATACCCTTCCCGTTCCGGAGTCGGATATCCACACAGATACACTGTTCCACCGGAATATTTCGGTGTCAGTGCATTATACATCTGCGATGGTTGTCCTTCCATCGTTCCTCCATTGGCATCCAATACCATTATCATCTGCCATGCAGCAGGATCCTGCGAGTTCCAAACCGCGTGAATATCCACACTGCGGTTGCCTTCCTCATCCGGTTGGATCCTAAGCGCATCCTCTGCGGTAAAGCTTTCTGTAAGCAGACTCCACTTCGGATAGGTATCCTTATCGCCTGAAAAATGTGCCGCCCATCCCAGGAATGCAAAGCCTTCCGGTGTCTCCGGCTGCGGCAGAGTGATCACTTCTCCGGCAAGAAGCTGTTCTATGGAGAGTTCTCCTTCTTCCAGGATCCGCTCCCAGGCATCAGCAGTGGGGTTGACCAGATGAGTCTCATTATATATCTTGTAATATAAGATGCCGCCTTCCAGAGGATACTGTTCTTCGATAGGTTCTGACATTTCTGCTATTGCGACATCTATTTCTGGCTCTGTTGTCACGGACTGTACATGGTCATTTTCCCTGCCGTCCCGATTCTCTCCGTTTTCATCAGGTACCTGCACCTCCTCCGTTGTCTGTGCCGGTATTTTCGTCTGATCTGCCTCGGTTCCATACACGCCGCAACCAAGCAGTACACAAGCTGCCAGCATACAGAGTATGCGCATTACTTTTCGCTTCCGACTTTCACTGTGTTCCGGTACCCCTTTTTCCACAGGTTGTTTACTCTGCAGATATTCGTCCGGCAGCGACGGATATTCCGGGGCTATGGAATCCGGCGGGAGTGTCTGGTATTCCGGTAGTATATTGTTTTCCTGTTTCTGCATTTTATTTATCCTATAATATTTATGATCTTCTTTGATCTTCATTTTCTCTTTTATTACCGGATCCACTCATTATTTATTATGCACATCCAACTGCGGGAAGGGGCACTCTACACCCAGCTTTCGAAAGCCCAGCAGCAGATCGTGATTCAGAATACGCATGCCGGAATAGATATTTTTCTCCGAAACTTCCACTACGAACCGGAGCAATACTCCGGAATCCTGCAATGCCTGCACTCCTACATACACAGGAACTTTTTTCATAGTATCTTCATGTGCCTTGTAGATGGACTCAAGGAGTTTCGGCAGTTCACTTTCCAGCTTTTCAAGATCCGTTTCATAAGGGATGCTGATATCGCAGACAGCCTTGGAATAATTGTCGGAGCGGTTCAGGATATTTTTCATTTCGGAATTATTGATGATCTTCACATTGTCACCGGTATCCGTGATACAGGTGGTGCGGATGCCGATGCTCGTCACAGTTCCACGGAAACCGTTCACCTCCACGATGTCTCCCACATTATACTGATTCTCCAGCAGCATAAAAGTTCCTGTCACCACATCCGCGATCAGACTCTCCGCGCTGAAGCCGACGATCAGAGCCAATACTCCGACACTGGCAATGACGGTAGTCATGTTAACTCCAAGGATCGTCAGTCCTGCGCACAGGATCACCAGAAACGCAATATATTTTGTCAGACTGGATAACAGAGAGAGCACAGACCTGGCTCTGTGATTCGCCGGTTTGATCAGCCCCAGGATCCATACGATCAGACTTTTTAAGAACAATAAAAGCAATAATTTACAGACTGCAACTGCATTGACCGTAAATATCCTCCCCAATTCCTCTGTCTGAATCTGTCCGGTTCCCAGCGCGATTCCCATAATAAGTACTAAAAGCACTGCATACACGATTATTTTTTTCACATTTTTCTTCTTATCTTTGTCTTCCATTTTTCCTTTGTTTTCCTCCTTTGCAAACTGCTTTTTGATGGTTCATTTTATCATTTTTGCGGAGCAAAACACAGTTGACAAATGTCTCATTATGGTAATATGTGACTATTTCACAAATATAGTAATGATTCCTATTATTATATTTGTTACTTTATTCCATTTTCTTTTTTCAGGAAAAGAGATATACTATATACAGAAACAAGGAACTGTTTCCATTAACCACAACATAAAAGAAAGGATGATAGATTATGGCAAAATTATATACAATTACTTTAAACGGTGTTACAGAGGATACTTACAACAAGGCAACGGATTACATTCAGGCAAATGCCCTGCGCCTGAACTATCGCCCGGCTGCTTCCACCATTGATGCGGAATTTCCGGATGATATTGATCCCGCCAAAGCTCCGGAGCTTGCTGATGCTGTGATCCGCGAGGTGCATCAGACTCTGTAATTTTTTGATTTTCTTGATTTTTTTGTTGTGCCCGCTAACTTGCGGGCACTTTTCGCATGAAGCCCCTTAAGGTTCAAGCGTTTTCCGGTATTCCTCATATAAGATATCCATGTGTAGCCAGTCATAGTGGTTCCGCATATAGTAACAATGCCCCCGGTATCTGCCACTTATTCTGAATCCTGCCTTCTCGTAACACTTAATGGCAGGGGTGTTTGTTTCCAGTACATCCAGATGGACACTATACACTCCCAGCACCATAAAGCAGTACCGCAAGAGTATCTGCACGACTTCGGTTCCAATGCCTTTTCCACGCGCCGCCTTTTCTCCGATGTTAATGGATAACCAGGCTGACATGTCCTCAGTTCGATGGTCAATATGACAATATCCAATCAATGTGTCTGTCTCTTTCTGGACAATTCCCATCCGCATGACAGAATGGTCGTTTACCCAACCGGGCATCCGGGTGATGTCCACCACAGAATGCGCATGCTCTATAAAGACACAGGTGGTTTCATCCGACATCCACTTCGTGTATAAGCCGACTGCCTCCTCATCATCCCTCAGTACGGATAAAAAAATATGATTTCCATCTAATCTGCATATATTTTTACTCATCATGCCACCTTACATTTTCAGCACTCCTATTTCAAGAATTTATTTCTTTTTCCCAACGCAATATAAACTCCTGTATTGTATTTTCATAATCATCCGACTGTTTGAACAACTGGTAAGGACTGTATCTCAATTTCCCAGCTCCCTGTCTCAGTTCCATGACAATGTCTTTCCAATAATCTCCGCCATTGATTATATAACGCTGCGTTCCCGGAAATCTTTCGTCTATGATACTATTTAATATCTCTGTAAATTCTGCCTGGGACACTACTGCTGCCTTATTCACTTCTGTTTTCTTTTCTTTCTCCAAATTTTTTGCCCTTTTTCATTTTCAGGATATGTTTGACATCCGTTTCTGTAAGGCCATATTTACAGTCCGTCACAAACAGGTTCATCTCTTTCGGTCTTGAAAACAACTGTGCATCGTCAGTAAGCATACAGTCTCATTTTGTGTATCATTGTCCAAACTTAGTGCAAACTCTTTTTCTATATTCGGCAACTTAAATTCTATGGATTTCAGCCACTGACCATTCTCTTTGCGTTCTTCGTAAATCTGTACATTATCCACTAACTGCGACAGGAACTCTCGTTTCTCAGCTTCGTTCATTTGGGCATACAGCTTATCAAAGAAAATGAGTGCCTTGTAGATATTGTCTCCGGTAATCTTGTCTGCCGGCAGAGCGCGTTTCTTAGTTTTTGCAGATATAAGCAATTCCTCTGCTTCATCTATTTTATCATAAGTCTTGTACAAACGGTTCTCTAAATCTGTTTTTCTTCGTTGATAATGCTTATCCTCATAATCAAGAGAATTTATATTTGTTTATCCGGCAACAAAAGTAATCTATCTATTACCGGATGAATAATTGCGGTTTCTGTAATCTGATTAATTGCACAAAGTTTCTTCCCTGCATCTTTACTGGATGCTCCGCAGTGATAAACCAGTTCTGTCTCCTCACCATAATCAAGTACAATTAACCTATCATGACAATCGGAATTAGGCTTAATTTGAAGAGAAGGATATTCATTTTGAAAATCTGTCACTAAAGATTTTGTAAGAAATCCCTTCCCACCTTTTCCATTTTCTGTGAACAAAACAACCTCCACACCATCAGCCTTCTGAGAAAGATGTTGTAATGACTTTGCATTCATATAATCATCTACAACATAGATTGATTTCTTTGCTTGCTGATAGATTTCTATGTAAGCAATGTCAGCCTCTAACTTCTGTCCTTTATAAATCACAAAATTCTTCTTGTCTTTATCGGTAATAAAATTATCTGCTAAGATATTCACATCTTTTTGAATTGAATCTACCTTATTCTCCATTCGGTTCTGCCTCTCCGTTATCGTTCCAACCTTTGCTGTTAAAAGATCCATTTCATTTCTGGTAACAAACTGCTGATTCTGCCTAATATAGTGACGCATCTCCCTAAAAGTACGCATAATAAATATACTCTGTTGTTCCGCTAATTTTCCACGAAGAACTGTTGCAAGCATATAAATTCCTTGCTCTGTAAATGCGTATGGTAAATATCTACGTCCGCCTTCCTGTCCAGCAAAAAAATCCTTTTTCCGTGAGGTCACAATTTGTGACCTCACGGAATCAATTTCACTATTAGATAGTCGAAACATAAAATCTTCCGGAAATCTTTCTATATTTCTTTTTACTTGTTGATTTAACTTTTTTACTTCATAGCCATAAATTTCTGCCAAATCTTTATCCAGCATTACCTGCTGTCCACGAATTATATACACTTTACTACGTATATCATCTGTAGTAATCAATTCTTTTGTTTCTTCCATTCTTCCTCCAAACAAATCGGTTGCAATTTCTACAAGCTACATATATCGTTCCATTATCGTAAAGCCACAAATTGTGATTTCACAGGTTAATCCTCCACTATACTCTCCATCTGTTCCAACTTCTGCAAGGCTTTCATATACGCCATCAATCTTTTATACTGCGCATCTCCAAGGCTGTGAATCTGCTTTAAAATCTTAATATCCGACCTGGTAACTTCATAATCCATATCTGCATCTTTATATTCCGGATCAATTCCTTTTCCAGTCAAAAGCTGTTCGGGAGTAATCTCCAATGCATCACATATAGACAACAGACAGTCCGCTTTGGGATTCGTCTTTTTCTTCTTCCAGTCACTGATGTTACTTGTTGCAATCCCGGTCCTTTTTGAAAGTTCCAACTGCGTTATGTTCTTCTGCTCCATCACATAAAAAATTCTTTCACTTATAATCATGATTTTCCTCCATCAGCATTCCGTATATATCCGCATTTATAAATTTATATATCCGTTTATACGGTTATAGTATCATGCTGCAACTTCTCTTTCAATAGAGATTTTTGTATTTCTGAACTTTGTTATATTCTTCTCTTTATATAGCTCCGTGTACAACTGTCTTATTCTTTCCATATGAATATAAAAATCCGGATCCGGCCACTTAGGAACAATCACATATCCATTCAATGCCATCTTTCTGATATATACACTCATGTTTCGAACTCCTGCCTCCTGCATACGGTTATGAAGTATGTCCACCTCTTCCGGGTGGTGCAATCGGCAATTTCTAAAATCGGGCAACAAAAAAGCAACCGATATTACTCGATTGCCACGTAGTTACTCCTGCGAAACTATTCCTTTTTCAAAAATTTGTAAATATTGCCTAAATGCTTTTGTGAAATCATAGTTTTTAATGTATATTCTTCTTTTCTGGCAATTCTTCCCACATACTCTCAACCAATTCACACAGAAACTGCCGATTATCCACATCATCAACCAGAATCATTTTTTTCGCACCATCATATGGCGGTTCCATCTCAGCATCCGGCATCATTTTCACCGCCACCGAAACCGGCTTTACCAAAAGTCTGTCATCATATATTCCACCAAAAATCCTTCCACGGTAATAAAGGATGTATGCGCCCATCATTGCCCGACTGCTGATTTCATCCAGTCCTGATAATTGTTCCAAAACAAAATCCAAATATGCCTTTGTTGATGCCATATCTTTTTCCTCCTATTTCCCCATAGTCTTTATTGGATGCCTGACCACAGTCTTCAGTTTCTCCGGTGCCACCCTCCGTGCATCACTCAGATAAATCTCATGGTGCATTCTCTGATCAGTAATATCCAGTGCATATCCCTGTTCTTCCATAAATCTGTGCATCGCATATACTGTAGCAGGCTCATCGTCATACGATCCGATATGCATACACTGTACACATAAGCCCTCCTCATAGGAAAAAAACTCAACCTTAGAAAAATCCTGTTTTTTCTTTGCCGTAGCCTTCCTGACAGCCCAGTCGAAATCTTCCCTGGTAACAAAATCCGGCAAGCGAATAACAGAAATCCACTTGAAATCTTCCTTGCACGCATAATCAATTCCGGATACTCCGTCTCGCCTGCCGGCTCGGTCGGTTCGCAGCATGGCGTCCCCCGGACGCCGCTCACCCTGCCACCAGAATCCTTCTAATGGCGGCACCACATAATCGAAATATCCATCAATCTGATGATCTTCCTTTTTGCTCATTTTAATCGTAAATGCAATTCCATACAGAAGTCCGATAGCCTGCTTGTATTCTCCGTCTGCATCATTTGGATTGCCGCTTCCCCTTACCGCTATATAGTTCATTTTCGGAACAGTTACGATAGACGGTGTGCCTTTCGGCATATAAAATTCTTTATATTCCTTCTTGTAGTCAAAAGCCATATCCTTTACACCCCCTCTAAGTTCTTCTCTTCATAAGGCTTATTCCAGGAACCAATCTCTATCAGATTTCCTTCCGGATCAGCAATATAGCAGGTTCTCTGTCCCCAAGGTTCAAGTTCCGGTTCAAGCACAGATGTTGCACCATTTTCCACAGCCTTCTTGTATGCCTCGTCCACCTCTTCAAAAGTATCAACATATAGAGCTATTTCATAATGACCATTTAGACCATTGATATACTCATATCGCCGGTTTGTCATCTTCTCAAAATCATTCCGCCCATACAGTAAAAAAAGTGTTCCGTCTTTTACAAGATAAACATTGGAAGTATTCTCTTCTTCCTTAATTTCAAATCCGAGAACATCCTTGTAAAAACGAATCATCTTTGCCATATCATCAACAAACAACCCAAAACCGTCTAATCTCATTTTCCTAATCCTCCATAGATTTTTAATATTTCCTCTGCATTCCTGCGAATAATGTCCCGCACTTCTTCGGGCTCAAGCACCTCTACTTTTGCTCCAAATGTCATAAGCCATGTCACAAGATTATCCATATCCGTATAGTCTGCTGAAAAGAGCAGCCTTCCATCGTCCGTTTCTGTAAAGCAGTTCGGTCCAAATTCTTCAACCAGCCGCCACTTCATATTCGGTGTGAAAAGAGCTTTTAAATTTATCCCACCCGGAAATATCTTCTCATTTGACAAATCCGGCATTGGTACTTCTTTGCGCAGAAATCCATGGTCTGTTTCAACAACACAATCCATACGGTTCAGTTTGAACAGCCTGTAATCTTTACGTTCTAAACACCACCCCCATACATACCAGCTCGACCACCGGAAAACCAGATAATATGGTTCTACCCTTCGGTTGCTCTCTCCAGATGGAGCATAATACACGAACTGTATGATATGCCTGTTTTCTATTGCATTTTGGATTGCCTCAATTTTCGGAGCAAGAGAGCCTTTATACCATGAAGACAAATCAATCAGCATAGAGTCTCTTCCACTAATAAACTCTGATGATCCAGTCTGGATTTTCTCCATCAGCTGACCGTAGTATCGCTTTCCACTCACACTGTCAAGGCCTCTCAGCCCCGCAAGAATCATCTGCATATCTTTGGATGTCAGAATTGTCCTATCTATACAATATCCGTCCATAATGCTAATACCACCACCGGTACCCTGTGCAGTTTTTATAGGAATACCTGCTTTACAAAGGTCTTCAATATCCCGATTTATTGTCCTTCGAGATACCTCAAATCTTTCTGCCAGTTCAGGAGCCGTTATCTTTTCTTCCTGCAGTAAGATCGACAATATCCCAATAAGCCTATCTATCTTCATAGTTTCCACACTCCATACATATCATATCTAACACAACACGACAACTATATGTCATGTTTATTATATCCACGAAAAATTTTTCTGTAAACAAAAAGCCTACAAACATAAAGTTTTATTCCCAATGTCTGAAGGCTCAATAGCATTAGTTAAATTTTCTCTTTCTTATAAGCCGGATCATCCTACGATCCACTTGGAATCATCTGGAAATATCTCAGTGCCTCTACGATTAAGATACTTAATTACATTGTTGTTTTGCTTCTTCTTTTAATTTCGCTATAATTTCGCTATATGATATTCTAGATTCATCATATAAAGCATAAACCGCAACACCCTCAAATAGTCCGACATTATCTAATTTGCCGTTGTAGCCATGCTGTTCCAACCATTCAACTACATCATCATACGCATCTGAGTATTGCATTTCATATGCATATGGATGATCAGATTCCAAAACAAATCCTTTATCTTCCATAATAATTTTCACTTTTTTCCATCTCTGTATCAAATTCTTTACTATTAAAATATTTCATAAAATGCTCCTTCCATGTAACTGAATTAAATCATTCTAAAATATTTCAGTGCCTCTACGATTGCATTCTCCTTCTCCTTCGGACACTTAGGCTGTCTTGCGTCATCTGACTTAGGTTTATTATAATTCTCACGCTCTATGATTCCATACTTAGCCTTAACCTGTGCAATATAGAGATTAGAAACTTTCATCCCATCATTATGCTCCGCCACGTAGGACTTAATCTCCTCATATGTCGCCTTACTTTCTGCCGAAGTAACATCTAACTCATCCATATCCAGTCTGACATTCACATGGTGCTTCGCTTCATGAAGTTTGGACAAAAGACATACCGTCTCCACATTCGCGGTCCAGGGGAACTGGTCCACGGCAACGGCTTTGTCCACGCGGTAGCCATTCTCTAAGAATACTTCCAGATCTCTCACGAGGCTGGTGGGCTTGCAGGAGATATAAACGATATGATCCACACCGTAGGCAATGATCTTCGGCAGTGCTTTGGGGTGGATGCCATCTCTGGGGGGATCTAAGATGATCATGTCCGGCTTCTCTTCCACTTCATCCAGTACCTTCAATACATCTCCGGCGATGAATTCGCAGTTATCCAGTCCATTGGCGGCGGCGTTTTTCTTCGCTGCCTCCACGGCTTCTTCCACGATCTCCACACCGATGACTTTCCCGGCGGCCGGTGCCATGAGCTGCGCGATAGTGCCGGTGCCGCTGTAGAGGTCGAACACGGTCTTGTCGCTGCCACCCAGGTCGCCCACATAATCTCTCGCCGTCTGGTACAGTACCTCTGCACTGTAGGAGTTGGTCTGGAAAAAGGAAAATGTGGAAATCTTGAATTTCAACCCCAGCAGTTCCTCATAAAAATACTCCTGTCCGTATAACAACTCCGTATGGTCACTCTGCACTACATCTGCGATGGAATCATTGGTGATATGTAAGATTCCTGCGAATTTTCCGGCCAGCTTCCCATCCTGTTCCAGGGAAAGCAACAGATCCTTAAATCCCGTGATCAGCGCATCCGCATCCAAGCTTCCTTCCACCGCCGTCTCTCCCTGCCAGGGATTCTGGGAGGTCGTCACCAGTGCCACCAGAATCTCTCCGGTGCGGGATGCCTTACGTACCAGCAGGTGCCGTAAGTACCCCTCATGGCTCATTCTGTGAAAAAAGCTTACCTTCGCCCGGGCAAAATAATCTCTCACTGTCTGTAAAATCAGGCGGTAATCCGCATCCACGATCTCGCAGTCCGCTACGGTCACTATATCGTAAAAGCTGCCTCTCTTATGCATGCCCAGTGCCAGCGGTCCATCCTTGTACTCATCTCCGAAGGAAAATTCCATCTTATTGCGGTATTCATAAGCCTTCGGGCTGCCCTTGATGCCCTCAAAATTCCAAGCTTCATCCTGCTTGTTTAACACACTGTCCAGCAGGCGTTTTACCTGTTCTTCTTTGACCTTCAGCTGTTCTTCATAGGGCAGAGACAGATAGGTACATCCACCGCACAACCCAAAAAGGGAACACGTCCGGCCGGTTTCTAAAGGTGACTTCTCTGTCACCTCTAAAAGCCTTCCTTCCGCCTTCCCTTTGCGTACCTTATTCACTGAGAACTTGACTTTCTGTCCGGGCAGGCTGTTCTTGACTACAGCAGTCTCTTCTCCCACACAGACGATCCCTTTGTTGGGAAAATCGACCCTTACAACAGATCCTTCATATACCTGTCCTTTTTTCATGGGTTAGTTCTCTCCTTCATCCTCGAAGAAGTCGTCGTCATCCTCTTCCACGTCATCTGCTTCGTCCTCGAAATCATCCTCGAAGTCTTCCAGATAATCCTGTGCAAAGAAGAAATGATATACGGCATAAGCTACAGCTGCAACAGCTGCTACGGCTCCGATGATCGCCAGTACCCATACCAGAACATTGCGCTCCTTCTTCTCTTCCACTTCCTTACCCAGAAGCTTATTAAGCTTCTTCAGTTCGCTGACTTTCAGTTCGTTTAATTTGTCAAGGTCTACCAGATTTTCAATTCTGTTCATATTATTTACCTGCCTTTCCGGCATCCGGACTTTTCTGCGGATGCAAAGCAATTGTTTTCATTCCTTTATATGATACCATATTTTCGTAAAAAATACTATACCCGTTTTAACTTGGCAAAAGATGCATACATGATCTTCTGCCCCGCCTGGTCGAATTCCACCGTGACCTTATAATCCCTGGGTTCTCTCGCGATATTCAATACCGTGCCCTCACCGTATTTGATATGACGTACTCTGTCACCTACCGTATAGTCCAGTGCATCCGGTGCCTTGAATTCCGTTCCTTTCTGAAGTCCCGCCAGCTGGTTGAGTCCATTGATCCCCTTGGAAATATAAGGTTTGTCTGCTTTTGCCGTAACTCGGGGTTTCAAGGTTGCCTTGGGTCTTGGATCAAATCCCGTATTGCCAAAGCCTCCGAAGCCGCTGCCCGAACCGTTTCCGGACCGCGGGGTTGCAATTGCTTCCAGCCCCATGGCACGAAGGGCTGCCTCATTGGCTCTTCTCGCCTGAAAATCCTCCAGGTCATCGTCCCGGTATCTTCTGTTTTGCGGCAGGGTATTATCCATAAGTTCCTTCGGGATCTCCCGCACAAAACGGCTCACGGGATTGTACTGTGTCTCACCGCGGAGCATTCTGCTTCTGGCACAGGTCAGCGTCAGATCCTCCTTGGCTCTGGTGATTCCCACATAAGCCAGTCGTCTCTCTTCCTCGATCTCCAACGGGTCATCGGACGCGATCGTCATAAAGCCGGGAAATAGTCCATCCTCCATGCCGGCGAGATAGACCACCGGGAATTCCAGACCTTTGGCACTGTGCAGAGTCATCAAAAGCACTCTGTTATCGCCATCCTCCACATTGTCAATATCCGCTACCAGCATGATCTCTTCCAAAAATTCCGACAGAGAAGGCTCATCGTGGGTCTCCTCGTAGACTGCTGCCTTGGTGATCAATTCATCTACGTTCCCGAGACGGTCCTCTGCGGATTCTTCATCCTGATCCCGCAGATATTCCGCATAATCGATCCGTTCTAATAAGGACTTGATCAGATCCGGCAGTGTGTAGGAGGACAATCCGCTGCGAAGCACTTCGATCAGATTGACGAACCCACGGATCTTTGCTTCCGCTCTTCCCAGTCCCCTGATCTGGTCTGCCTCGCACAATGCATCAAATAACGTGATATCCTTCATCTGTGCATAATCCGCCACTTTTTCCAGCGATGCCGTACCGATGCTTCGTTTCGGCACATTGATGATTCTGCGCAGAGCCACTTCATCCCTGCCGTTATCAATAGTCTTTAAATACGCCAGGATGTCCCGGATCTCCTGTCTGGCATAGAAGTTCACACCGCCTACCACATGATAGGGAATTCCTTCCACCACCATACGTTCTTCTAAAAGTCTGGACTGGGCATTGGTACGGTACAGTACTGCACAATCCGCATAGGCAACGCCATTTTTGTTCACTTTATCAGAAATATCGTCTGCGATATATTCCGCCTCTTCATAAGCATTGTCAAATTGTCTGAAATGTATTCGGCTGCCTGCTCCTTTTTCCGTCCACAGTGCCTTCTCTTTACGGCCTCTGTTGTTGCGGATCACTGCGTTTGCCGCATCCAGAATATTCTGTGTGGAACGGTAATTCTGCTCCAGCTTGATCACTTTTGCATCCGGATATATCTTCTCATAATCTAAAATATTGCGGATATTGGCACCACGGAACTTGTAGATGGACTGGTCATCATCACCCACGACACACAGATTGCGGTAGCCGTCCGCCAGCAGCCGGATCAGTTCAAACTGCGCTGTATTCGTATCCTGGTACTCATCCACCATAATGTATCGGAAGCGCTCCTGATAGTTATAGAGTACCTCCGGACAGCTTTTGAACAGCTCCACCGTTTTCACAATGATATCATCAAAATCCAATGCATTACTCTTCTTCAGTGTGTCCTGATATTCTCTGTAAACCTTTGCCGTCACACTTTTGCGATAATCGCCTACGGACTTGACCTCGAATTCCCGCACATCCACCAGTTCGTCCTTGGCAGAAGATATTTCAGACAGCAGCGTCCGCTCCTTATACATCTTTGTGTCGATGTTCAGACGTTTGCAGACCTGTTTGATCACGGTCTTCTGATCGTCTGTATCATAGATCGTAAAATTCGTATCATATCCCAGTCTGTCAATATGTCTTCTGAGGATTCTCATGCAAGTGGCATGGAAAGTAGCTACCCATACCTGATCCGCGCCGAAACCGGCGATCTGGTCCACACGTTCCCGCATCTCCTGTGCCGCCTTATTGGTAAAGGTAATGGCAAGAATGTTCCATGGATTCACTCCCAACTCATCGATCAGATATGCCACTCTGTGAGTCAGGACACGGGTCTTGCCGCTTCCGGCACCCGCTAACAGAAGGAGCGGTCCTTCCGTATGAAGCACCGCTTCTTTTTGTTCTTTATTCAAAGTATCATAAATGCTCATGTATGACTAATTATCCCTTTCATTGAATTCCTGTAAAAAAGTTCTGAATTCCCCGATCGGCATTGGTTTTGCATAAAAATATCCCTGCACGATATCGCAATCCGCCAGCCGGAGCATCTCCAGCTGTTCACTGGTCTCCACACCCTCTGCCAGTACTTTAAAGCCGAGATGTCTTAACATTTTAGTCAGATATTTTATAATTGTCAATGCGGTTTCTTCCCGTTCGCTGTTCATGGTATCATCCAGGAACTGCTTGTCCAGTTTTACCGTATCCACAGCCACCTTGGATAACAGATTCAGCGAAGAATATCCACTTCCGAAATCATCGACAGAGATCTCCACTCCTCTGTCCCTGAGGGTTTCCAGATTATTGGTCAGCTTATTCAGATCCGACATAAATACTGACTCCGTCACTTCCACCTCCAGCAGATCGCTGGGTACCTTATAGTCTTTCAGGCGCTTTAAGATATTCGGCACAAAATCCGCATATTCATTATGACGTCTGGAGAAGTTAACAGAGATCGGCACCACTTCTTCTCCCTGTGCCAGGGCATCACGCAAATATTCCATGACCTGATCCAGAATGGCGAAATCAACCTTGGTAATAAACCCATTTCTCTCAAAAATATCTATAAACTTTCCGGGCATTACCATAGTTCCATCCGCTTTTATCCAGCGCACCAGTGCTTCCGCTCCCACTACTTTTCCGGTATGAAGAGATACCTTAGGTTGGAGATATGCATGGAATTCTTTATTATTATAGGCACTTACCATTCCGGATACAATTGTTCTGGTATTCTCCAAATCTCTGCGGATCTTGTCCGTGTAAATTTCTACGGCACTGTCTACCTTCTGCGTCTTGCATTGTTTTCTGGCCTCATTGGCATTGTCCATCATGGAAGATACCGACCAGTCATTCTCCGTGATCTCATACAAACCGGTGGCAATGACCAGATTACACTGATCATACCGGCTGTTGATCCTCTTCACAAAAGAATTCGTAAACGTCAGGTACGCCTGTCTGGCATCCTCCACGGAATCTTCCTTCAGCACACCGACAAAGTGATCGGAGGTTACACGGCAGAACAATACGCCTTCCTGACATTTTTCCTGTAATGCCACGGCAAAATCATGCAGGATACGGTCGCCTACCTCGTAGCCATACATTTCATTCACATACTGGAAATTAGAAAAGTCAGAGGATACAAAATATAATCCGGTCTTTCCATTCGCTGCCATATAGGCTTCTAATTTGTCTACGAACTTATTGTACACCGGCAGTCCGGTCAGCGCATCATAATTCAGTTTCCGGTTCAGTTCCCTTTGATCTTTTTCTGCATTTTTCAGCATGCGAAGCCTGTTGAATATCTGATGGGATATTCTGCACAGGGCATTTTTCTCCTCTTCCCAGGTTCTGTCTGTATGGCGGTCTGAGAAGATAACACTGGCCTTTAATCCCTTCGAAGCGGTAGACATTACGATCATCACAGACTCCGCTTCTTCTTTGTAGATATTCGGAGTCTCCGACTGTCTGTAAATTGCGGCACCGGATTCGTCTGCGCGTTTCCGGATCCTGTCCCATTCAAATACTCCCGGGTGCAGTATTCTTTTGACAAAATTTTTCTTTTCTTCCCGGTTCCATTGATAACGGATCGACGGTCCTGCCTCATTTACTTCCACACATATCATATCATCAATATTGAAAAAACTGCAGGTACGTTCACTGATCACCTTCAGGGCACTGGTCAGATTCGGTACATTTTCCAACAGGTCCATGCAGAACAGAACCAGATCTTCCGCGCTCTCGAACTGTGCCTCCTTGTGAACGATCTCGTCCTCTTTGTTCTCCTCACTGTCCAGGTAGCTTTGACCGGGCAATGCCACACCCTCCTTGACTTCCAGAAGATCATAAGCGCCCTTTTCCCGACTCTTCACCTGATACAAGGCTGCATCTGCCCACCGGAACAGCAGATTATAGTCTGTCACTGTTCCATCCGTAACCGCAGCTCCCAGACTGCAGGAGATATGCAGTCCCGTTTTATCATCATCATAACGGTCAGACATACAGTGATTCAGCTGTCCAAGCTTCTCTTCCAGTTCCTCTCTTGGCATATCCTCTACATAGCATACGAACTCGTCTCCACCAATCCTGCCTTTCAGCGCCTCGGGAAACAATTTATTCATTTCATCCGCAAAAGAACACAATACCGCATCTCCAAACAGATGTCCGTTTGTATCGTTGATCTTTTTAAAACTATCCACATCCAGAACAATAAGGTATCCCACCTGTCCCCGTTTCATTTTCTGCAGTCTGTGTGTGATCTGCTGCTTGATGGTGGAATGATTCAAAAGTCCAGTCAGGGAATCCCTTTGTGATTTTTCCTGTAGTTCCCTTTCCTTTTTCTTCTGTGCATCAATATCACAGACCTTGCCCAGGACACGTTCCGGTTCTTTTTTTTCATTATAAAAAGTCTGCCCGATGACCTTCATCCAGTGAGGATTACCTTCCTCGTCCGTCTTGCAGAGCTCAATACAAATATCCGGTTTGCCGCTGTGCAACGCTTCTGCAAGCTGCTGTTCCACTGCATCCGTGCGGTTGTCCACTTCCCTGAGGAGCTGCTCAGTGTACCCTTCCGTGATCTGTCCGCAATACAGACTGCCTTCTTCCGGACCTGCATAGTGCATTTGATCCTTTGCGATATCATATTCAAAGATCAGATCGCCGGACATCCGGATCACAGCCATCAGTTTTTCCCGTTCCCGCTGCAGTTCCTTCGTTGTTTCCTCCAGCCGTCTGTCTATATCTTTGTTTTTATCTAACCCTATTATTTTTTCGTCCATACAGCCCTCTCAGCCTTCTCTATGCTTCTTCCACTCTGCTGAAATTCCAGATCCGCAGATTATATTCCACAATAGGTGTATCACAATAAATGCACTTTTTTGCCCCAAGTCCGGGAAGCGGTGCACCACAATTGGGACAATTCAGGGCCAGACCTGCATCCTCCTGGTTCTCGACCATATCCTGATCCTGGATATAGACCAGTTCCACATTGTATTTTGCCTGTTCTTTCCGTTCTTCACTGCCCCCGATAAGCTTACCGTTTTCTTTCAACGCATGGATATATTCTACGGCTGACTGCAGGACAATACTCTGTCTTCCCTTCTGCTTCCGGTACTGATGTATCTCTGTTCTGTGAATATGTATATTTTCAAAGCTCTCCCTCTGTGACTGGTTCTGCAGCATCTCCAGCCGCAGTCTGAGCTGTTCTTTCAATTCTTTCGTTCCCTCCGACAAAAGTGCCGGATTCTGTCCGGTAATACTTTGTAAATAAGAGGTCAGCACGTTCTCCGCTCTGCTCTTCATCTCATCATAATGGAACTCGGGAAAATCTCTCATAATAGAAGGCATATACAGATTTGTCGCGGAGGATACGGACTTCGGTGTCATCTCCACTTCCGCTTCTCTCTGCTTCATGCCCTCGATCATGGAATCTGTACCGAATAACATTCTGGAGGTATCCCGTAATTTTTCACGGATCCTGCAATAAGCATAATAAATGATCCCTGCCAGTACCAGACACAATACCAGTATAACAATAATAGCGATCAGACTTCCGTTCATTTATATTTCTCTTTCTTTTTCATTCATAACAGTTCAGTACAGCAGATATCATAAAGGTATCTGCTGTACTGTTTCCGGTAAATATATTCTGACGAGTATGTATTATACTCTGTCGTTGTCATCAAAAGGATCGCCGCACTCCGGGCAGAACTTAGGAGGATGTGCAGGATCTTCCGGCTCCCAGCCGCATTTATCACATTTATAGATCGGTGCTCCTTCCGGCTTCTTTGCTCCGCATTCGGAACAGAACTTGCCCTGATTTACTGCGCCACAGCTGCAGGTCCAGCCTGCGTCCGAAGGCTTAGGTGCTCCACACTCAGCGCAGAACTTACCACGGTTATCCGTAGCGCCGCAGCTACAGGTCCAGCCAAGTACCGGTGCCTGCATCTTAGGAGCCTGCCCCTGCGCGTGTGCTGCCTGTGCCTGCTGCATACCACTGTTCTGCTGGGCATCCATCTGATACAGCTGTCCGGCATTGATACCGCCTACCATGTTCGCCATGTTCATGCCTGCAAATGCCATCATGGGACCGGTAGAGGTGTTGGATGCTGCCATCTTCATAGCCTCTGCCTGTGCAGCGGTCATGGTAGCTGCTGCCATTCCGGTATTGCGCAGTACAGCGGTTCTCTGCAGATCTGCGATGGTCTTTGCATCCTCATCAGGGATCTTCGCAGAATTGATATTAATGGTAACGATCTCGATACCACGAAGTTTGGTCCACAGATCGGAAAGCTCTTCCTTCAAAGCTTCTGTCAAATCTTCTGTGTGAGCAGGGATCTCACTGGGACGTACGCCCTGTGCAGAAACCTTAGCCAGTGCAGGCTGCAGAGCGGTCAACAATTCTGCCTTCATCTTCGCTACCAGTTCGCTTCTGGTATAGGACTCTGTTACGTTACCGCATACATTTTTATAGAATAACAAAGGATCCACCAGGTGGAAGGAATACTCACCGTTACAACGTAAGGAGGTATCCAGATCCAGTCCGATATTCTGGTCAATTACACGGAACGGAATAGGGCTTGCCGTACCAAAGAGGTTGTTCATGATCTCCTTGATATTGAAGAAGTAGATTCTCTGATCCTTCGCTGCATTACCACCAAAGGTAAAACGTTTTCCGATATTGGAAAAAGTATTCTTAACGCTCTCGCCAAGATTGCCGTAGAACAAGCTGGGTTCTGTAGAAGAATCATATACGAACTCACCGGCATCCGCACAGAACTCTACGATTCCGCCCTGATCCACAATGATCATACACTGTCCTTCGTTAACTGCTACGATGGAGCCGTTGGAGATTATGTTCTCCACACCCTTGGTATTGCTGTTACGTCCATTGGTTACCCGCTGCTGTCCTTTTACTACCAATACATCGTTGGAAAGAGAATCACAGTAAAAATACTCTCTCCACTGGTCAGCCATCATGCTACTGACTGCATCTTTTGCTGCTCTGATTAAACCCATTACCGCACCTCCATTTTATATATGAAAAATTGATTTTTCCACATCTCTTATATTTTAGCAAATTTTACACATTCCCTCAACTGCTTTTCGTAAAATATCGTGATTTTTCCTTTACAATGTGTCTTTTTTCTACTAAACTGTGATATTAGAGATGTTTGATTACACTATACTATAAAAGGATTAAAAGAAATATGGGTAAAAAAGCTACAAAAGCCGCTGATAATATGTACTATCTCGCACGTTGCGAAGCTGCCAAGGAAAATCCGGACTTCAGCAGCCGGGAAAAGGCCGCTGAACTGGTAGGCATCGACCGCACCAGACTGGCAAGGATCGAACTGGATACCATCGCCCCATATCCGGAGGAAGTCAAGGCTATGGCAGAGGCATATAATACACCGGAGCTGTGCAACTCCTACTGTGCCAGAGAATGCCCCATAGGACGCAACAGTGTATCAGAGGTTGACATTGTGGACTTTGACCGGCTGGCGCTGAAAGTACTGGGATCCTTGAAAGATATCGATACACTTCGCGCTTCCCTGATCGCTATCTCCGAAGACGGCGTGATCTCTGAGGATGAGCGTCCGGCATTTCAGGATATTCTGGATTCCCTGGAGAAGATCAGTACCAATGCCAAGGCATTAAAGCTCTGGGCCATTAAAAATATACACATTCAGGAGGAGGATGTCTGATCCTCCTCCTTTTTTAAACTATTTTTATAACACTCTCTTCGTTTTCCTTATTTTGCCGCCGCTTTCTCAGCAAATTCTGTGGTCACCAGTTTTTCATAGGGCACTCTCTCTTTCAGTACATCAGAGTCCTCCAGAATATTCTGTAACAGATCAAAGGCATCTTTGTGGAAGATCAGATCTTTTTTCCAGGTATCCTGCTCCTGGTATCTGGCCACGATGGCTGTCAGCGTATCACTCCCTGTCTCTGCGAACTGGGGTGCAATACATTTGGCGATTTCTTCCGCACTGTGCTCCTGCACATAATCCATACCTTTTTGCAGGGCATCGGTAAATGCCTGGATCGTCTCCGCATTTTTCTCTATATAACTCTTCCTGGCAGAAAAAGAAGTATACGGTACATAGCCGGATTCCTCGCCTAAAGATGCCACCACATAGCCGTCGCCCTTCTGCTCTAACAGCGTAGCATGCGGCTCGAACTCAATGGTAAAGTCTCCCTGTCCGCCGGAAAAAGCTGCTGCTGTGGAACCGAAGTCAATGCTCTGGTCGATGGACAGATCCGTTGTCGGATCCATATTATTTTTCTCCAGGATATATTCAAATACCATCTCCGGCATACCGCCAGCTCTACCACCTAAGACTATAGCACCCTTTAACATATCCCACGAAAAGTCATCGATAGGTTCTCTCGCCACCAGGAAATTTCCTGCCCGCTGGGTCAGCTGGGCAAAGTTCACCACATAGTCTTCCGTTCCTCCGGCATAGGTGTAAATCGTGCTCTCACTGCCCATGAAGCCGATGTCCGCCTCACCGGTCAGCACCGCTGTCATAGTCTTATCCGCGCCAAATCCCGTTACGAGCTCCAGGTCGATCCCGGCATCGGCAAAATATCCTTCCTCGATAGCCACATACATCGGTGCATAAAAAAGAGAGTGGGCTACTTCATTGAGCACCACTCTTGTCTTCTTTGGTCCGTTCGTCTGTTCTGCATTGCCGCAGCCCGTAAATGCACCTGCCGCAAGCAGTACAGCCAATATCGCTGCCATTACTTTCTTTGTTTTCATAATTGTTTATCCTCCCTGAGATTACATATCTATTCTATGTAATCCCGGGGAAAATGTTCCGGGTATTTACAGATTCGCCTTGATCTTGTCGATCATCTCCTGATATTCTGCATCCGTCAAAAAGGTCTTGCCGGGATTCATCTCGAAAGTGCCGCCCCACTCGAAACCGTCCTTGTACTTCGGGCACAGGTGCATGTGCAGATGGCAGCCGGTGTCGCCGTATGCTCCGTAATTTAACTTATCTGGATGGAATGCTGCATGGATGGCTTTCGCTGCATGCGCCACATCCTCAAAAAATAATCTTCTCTCTTCCTCGCTGATGTCCACGATCTCACTGACATGGTCCTTGTATGCTACGATACATCTGCCGGGATGGCTCTGTTCCTTGAACAGGATCAGGCTGCTCACCTTCAGGTCACAGACGAAAATACCGAACTTATCTAACAGTTCCCCTCTCATACAATATCCACAATTTGTGTCTTTCATTTGTTCTCCTATCTGCCCGCTTGCGGGGCGTGCCTTCTCCGGCTGTATTCTTATTCCGGTAACACCGGGTGGTATCAGCTACAGTGTGATGTTGATCAGCTTATGAATATTCTCCGGGGCGTAATTCAACACCAGCTCCGTAGGGAAATCCAGTTCCCTCATCAGCTGTTCGGTCTCGACAAATTTTCCTATGGCAAAACACATATGGCTGTCCGTTCCCATTATAACAGGCTGTTCATATTTCATGCAAGTCTTTAACAATTCTATGATATTTTCCCTGCCGCCTTGTCTTGACGACCGGGGATTTAGAGAAGAATTGTTCACTTCCAATGCAACATGCGCCTGCTTTGCTTCCCGCACCAGTTCCTCGTAATCTAAAGGGAATCTGCCATCATCGGGATGTCCCAGTATTTTCACATAAGGGTTCTGAAATGCTCTCACGGAAGCTAACGTATTCTCCTTACGACTTCCCGCAGTAAAAGCAAAAGGATGAATGCTGGCAAGCGCATAATCCATCTTCTGCAGATAACGTTCCTCCAGATCCAGCTTACCGTCCGCGTCACAGATATTGGCTTCCACACCACACAAAAGATGGAGCCTTCCACCTGTCACCGGTACCACTCTGCCGCTAAGCTCTTCTCTGTCATACTCTCTAGGAATCACTTTATAATTGCTAAAAAAGAACTCATGCGGTCCTCCGGGAGATGTGGGACCATGTTCACTCATTCCCAGGTATCTGATCCCGACTGCCAGTGCAGCGTCAATATTTTCTAATAAAGTACTATACGCATGCCCTGCTGCCAGAGAATGCGTATGAAGATCCATAAATGCTTTCATAAAATTTTTCCTGTTTCTGATTTTGCTACTTGTTTTTATTTCTCTTTATTTTTCTTGTGGGTTTCCTTTTCGGGCTCCCTGGCTTTCGCATCGTTTGCCAGTTCAGCTACCAGCTGTTCCACGATCATTTTCTTCATGTAGACATCAAAACTTAAGAGACAGATCAAGGCAAATTTCTGTAAGAATTCTCGTTCTTCTCCGGAGGTCTCCGTAAAGGAATTCTCTGCTCTGCGGAATTTGTCCACTACGTCTTTTTTTAAGTCCTCCAGCTGTTCCTTCTCCAAAGATACGACTTCTTTATATAAGCTTTCCAGGTCAAATGCCTGTCCATTTTGAAAATAATGATCGGTGATCGGCTGCAACAGAGTCTGAATCTCATTCATGGGAATCACGCCCTTATAGTAATAGATGAAAATGAGCATCAGAACATGTTCCTTGGAATATTTCTTCTTCACCGGAGGAGGAAGCAGATCGTTTTTTGCATAATTGTTGATCATGGTCTTGGTCAGGACGCGGTCCTCGGTCTGTGGGCGTACTGCCGAACGCAGCTTGCGATCCATAAAAGTCAGCACCTGATCCATATACAGATCAATATTCGGAATGTCTTCTGACTTGATATATTCCACTTTCTCCAGACTCTGTAAAATCGTCTGAAGTAATTCTTCTGTTGTTGCCATACTAATCTCCATTCCGCAGACGATTCCTTTCGTCGAAGGAATCGCGAATCAAATTTCTAATTTGGATTCTGCGATAAGGGCTACTTTGTGACGCCTGCGGCACAAATAGCCGTGCTTCGCACTCTGCTGTCTGTTTCGCAGCTACTTGTTTTCTCTATGTGGCTATTATATAGTATCCAAAACTACATGTCAACACTTCCATCTTTTCAACACTTTTTGAAATTATGAAGATTTTATAACTATTTTGTTTCACACCTTTACTTTAAAACTTTAGTATGCTAAAATACAGATAGTTGCGTTGTACGGATTACAACTATGGAAAGGTGTGTCGATCATGAATAAAAAAATCAAAACGGATGCTGTGGATTCTCTGTTTGATGCAGTATTGTGTCTTCAGTCCCGGGAGGAATGTTACAGCTTCTTCGAAGATCTGTGTACAGTCAATGAATTATTGTCTCTGTCCCAGCGTTTTGAAGTAGCTGCCATGCTGAAGGACGGCAAGACTTATCTGGAAATCGCCGAGAAAACCGGAGCCTCCACCGCTACCATCAGCAGAGTGAATCGTTCTCTGAATTACGGCAATGACGGTTATGAACTGGTATTCGGACGTATGGAGAAAAAAGACGTTGGCAAATAATCCCCAACGTCTTTTTCTTGTATCTTATTTTGTTGTTTCTTCTGCCACCGTATTTTGCGTCTGTTCCGGCACTGCTGTATTTTCCTGATTTTCTCTCTTTTCTTCCTCTTCCACTTCTTTCAGTGCTTCTGCAATTGCAGCCTTTGCACTCTTACGTCCCACACGCGTCGCTTTGGCTGCTTTCGCTTTTCCCTTTTTATCCGGTACCGCCTGGTTCATATCGATCTTACCCTGAAATATGGCATGCTCATCAATCACAATGACCTTGGTGGCAATATCTCCCAGTACCTTCGCAGAAGCCGTCAGTTCTGCCTTCTCCGGAGCCGTAATATTTCCGGTCACTTCTCCGCCGATCAGTACGGAGGCCGCCTGTACTTCTCCGGTGACCACACTACCGGCGCCAAGAATCAGACTGCCCGTTACCGTTACATTGCCGCCGATCTTACCATCAATTCTTGCAGAGCCATCCAGCGTAAAATCACCACTCAACTCCGCACCGGCACCGATCAGTGTATTTATTTTTGTATCTGTACTCTTTTTACCTAACATGTATTTTCCAAACCTTTCTGCAATCAGCCGCTGATCGCCAACATATCTATAGGATTGATATAACTTCCGTCCTTCTGCATCTGGTAACCCAGATCCGCATTATCTTCTCCTATCACAAACAGAGTCGTCCCCTGCACCACGGAATCTCCGGCAGCTACTGTGGCATCTCCCTTATTCCGATAGATTGTGATATATCCGTTACCATGATCCACCCACACACTGTGTCCATAGGTCTCATCATCATTCACTGCCATTACCGTACCGCTTGCTGCTGCAACCACCGTAGTGCCTACCGATGCATGGAAAATGCACATAGGCTCACCCTCCGTTACTTCTTCCATAGATGCCGAACCGGTCAGCGGGAATTCCGTAGGAAGACTCTGCTTCTCAAGGGTCGCCGATAACTCGTTCTCACTCTGCACCTTCTGGCTTACGGTATCACTCAGTATCTGGATTTCTTCCGCCTGTTCCGTTACCTGAGCCTCCAGCTTACTGTTCTGCTCCACCAGTGTCTTGTTTTCCTCTTCCAGGGCTACCACCTGTTCATGGCTTCGTCTGCCGGCATTTTCCCATAATTGACCTTCATAGATAAAATAGCCGATCACTCCGCCAATGAGTATACACAGCATAATTACAATTACTTCCACGAGCCATGCCCGTATCCGAAACTGCTTTACATTTGCATCTGCTGCATCGGATGTAAGGATCAGCACATGGTTCAGTTTCCGCTTATGTTTACGTTCTTTCATAGAGTCACCTCCGATAAACATTATTCCATTTTATCATATGAAATCCCTTACAGCAATCATTTCTTAACATTTTTGTAATAAATTCCCAATATTTTCTTTCATTTATCTCTATTTACAATGAAATTCCCTGTATTTTTTGTGCAAATTCAATAATACTATATTTACTTTTTATATGGGCTGTGCTATTCTTATGCTGTTGTCGGGAAGATCGACAGCACATCTGTTAGAAAAGTGATTTTTGGAGGTATGTATTATGAACAAAGGTACCGTAAAGTGGTTTAACAATCAGAAGGGTTATGGCTTCATCTCTGATGAATCCGGCAAGGATGTATTTGTACATTACAGCGGACTGAACATGGATGGTTACAAGACTCTGGAGGAAGGAGCAGCCGTTTCTTTCGATATCGTAGATGGTGAAAAAGGTCCCCAGGCTGTTAACGTAACCAAGCTTTAATTTTATAAAACTACAGCGTACAAAATGCCGCAGACATTATTTGCCTGCGGCATTTTTATATTCATTAAACTTCCTCGCTGCATATCTTCAGTACGTCTTTCCACTTCATACTGCCTCCGAACAGGTCCAGTGCACTTCCGATGGTCACATTCATCCGGTTTCGTCCCAATTCCTTCAGAAGGAGCAGATCTTCCATGGAATGGACACCACCCGCATATGTGACGGGATTCCCGGTGTAACATCCGAGGTTCTTTACCAGATCCTGTTCGATCCCCCGGGCCTTCCCTTCCACATCTACCGCATGGATCAGAAATTCCCCGCAATATGCTGACAGCTTTTCCAGCAGCGCCTCATTCACGATCTCTTCCGTCAACTTCTGCCAGCGATCCGTCACCACGAGATACTTTTCTCCCACACGTTTACAACTGACATCCAGCACCAGCCGTTCTCTACCCACCGCGTATACCAGTCGTTCCAGTCTGTCATAATCGATCCTGCCCTCTCTGAATACATAGGAAGTCACGATCACATGAGAAGCACCGGCATTCAGATAATCTCCTGCATTTTCCGGAGTAATACCGCCTCCCACCTGCAATCCTCCCGGATACGCCTGTAAAGCTGCCAATGCTTGTTTTCTGGTCTCCTCATAGTAGGGACTGTCATAGGAATTTAACAGAATAATATGACCACCTTTTAACTTATTTTTTTGATAAAGTGCTGCGTAAAAGGCTGCATCCTGCTCCGACACAAAATTTTCCTGTGCCTGATCGCCGCTGTCTTTCAGACTTCCGCCGACGATCTGTTTTACTTTTCCATTATGAATATCAATACAGGGCCGAAATTCCATTTATTTCCTCATTTCTGCAGACACCTCTGCATCTGTCTGTTTTGGAATCCATACGTATATTTTTCCCAAATCCTCACATACTACCCTTAAACCGGTCATTTCTGTCCGGATAGAACATTCCCGCAATGGGACATTTTGAAATGGAGGACATTATGAAAAATAGCGCAAAATCCAAGTTAAGTAAAAAGTTACTGGTGTTTGGAATCCTCACTGTTTACCTGTGCATGGCAACAGCCTGCGGTACGAACAAAGGAAACGGCAACGGAAATGGCAGCAGCATGGCTGCCACTCCGGAGAGTACGGTTACGCCGCCCGCGGAGAAAGGCACCTCTGCCACAGACAACATGGGGGATACCAACGGCAAAGGTAATACGGTATCCGAGAATGATTCCATGCTGGATAACGCCGGCAATGCGGTAGATGAAGCCGGTGATACGGTAGGCAATATCGTGGATGATGCTGCAAACGGTATATCCGATATCACGAACGATCTGGTAGGCAATGATAACGCTACCACCGGAACCGATCAGCGATAACTCAGACTTCTTCCATGATCGTACCTTCCCGGTAAGCTTCCAGGAGTTCTTCCAGATAGAAGATATTCTCCTGGATTTCCTTGCCGGTATCGGTATCCGCCACCATTTTTCTCCGGGAAAAATTCTCCACTACAATGGAATCCGAGAAAATATCTGACTCCTTTAAAATAGCCGCTTCTGTAGATTCAAAAGGTTCATGGGCCACCAGACGCATTCCCCGGGAATTGCATACCAGGGTATATCCGGCGATTCCCGTCTTTTTCTGATAGGCCTTGGAAAATCCCCCATCAATGATCAACAGCTTTCCTCCGCATTTGATGGGTGACTCTCCGTGAATCTGCTCTACGGGAACATGGCCGTTCACGATGTGTGCATCCGCCTTGTCCAGGCCGAACTCTTCCAGAATACTGCCTATGACTTCCTCATTCTCCAACAGCTTATAATAACTGTTTTTTTCTTCTATGTGTGTTTCCTTATCCTCCAGAAAATAACGTTCGAAAGTAGCCATTTTGGCCTTGCCGAATACCGGGGAGCCGGGGCCTGCCCAAATATACCAGATCATATCCTGTCCTAACGCACGTTCCTTAGCATCCTTGGCGTAATAACCTCTTCTGGCATGGTATTCCAAAATATCATACAGCGCTTTCCCGGAATATTCTTTTCCGCAGATTTCCACCTGTTTGAAGCTTCCGTCCGGATTCAGAGGCACACAACCGTGATATAACAGATTTCCATTGTAGATCTTATACATTCCGCCTTTGGAATAGAGGAATTTTACATGTCTCTGTAATTTTTCACAGCGCATGAACACCTGCTGCAGGCGCAGCATGACCTTGCTCTCTTCCTCGGTGAGTTCATAGGGGTGTTCCGGATCCAACGTAGGAAAATCCACATCCTTCATAGGATAGGTTTTTCCATCCACGCAGACCGTCTTTTTCTGAAAATCTATTTTATCCAGCAGCATCCGACTCTCCATGTGGAATTCCGGGTGCCGCATGATCAGCTGTCCCTCCAGTTTGAACTGTAGAATGGCAATGGCTTTATGCATTTTCGTATCCAGTCCCAGATCTTTGGTGTTATAATCTGTATTGAATTTTATGGCAAATGCATCACAGTCAGTATTTTCATAGGTTTCCAGTGCAAAGGTGGCCAGTGGAAGCAGGTTAATGCCGTAGCCATCCTCCAGGGTTGCCAGGTTGCCATATCTGGCAGACATCCGTATCACATTGGCGATACAGGCCAGGCTTCCGGCCGCTGCACCCATCCACACCATGTCATGGTTCCCCCACTGTACATCTACAGAATGGTATTGGCATAGTGTATCCATAATAATATGAGGCCCTGGGCCTCTGTCGTAAATATCTCCCACGATATGCAGATGATCAATGACCAGCCGCTGGATCAGATGGCTTAACGCGATGATAAATTGCGGTGCCCTGCCGATCCGGATGATAGTATGGATGATCTCATTATAGTATGCTTCTTTATCCTGAATTTCTTCCTTTTCCGTAATCAGTTCTTCGATGACATAGGCGAAATCCTTCGGCAATGCTTTTCTGACCTTGGACCTTGTATATTTTGAAGAGACACGCTTAATGACCTGTACCAGCCGGTGCAGGGATATTTTGTACCAGTCTTCCAGATTGTCCTCTTCTCTCTCAACGATCTCCAGCTTGCTCTCCGGATAATAAATGAGAGTGGCCAGACTTTTTTTATCCTTACTGCTGATGGTGTTGCCGAATTCCTCGTCGATCTTACGGCGCACGGAACCGGATCCATTCTTTAAGACGTGATTGAACTGCTCGTATTCGCCGTGGATGTCAGTGAGGAAGTGTTCGGTGCCTTTGGGGAGGTTCAGGATGGACTGGAGGTTGATGATCTCCGTGGAGGCTGCCGCTTGTGTTTTATATTGGTGTGAGAGGGTCTTTAGAACCTTCTGTTCCATTTCGTTCATAAAGTTCGCCTTTCTCTGTCCCCTACGCAGCTTCGCCTGAGTATAAGAAACGCGGCACGCTCGTACTTTAGTACGATGCGCTCATGTCGCAGAGCGTAGCGGTACATAAGCGAGGATAGTACCCTCGCAATGCGTCCCTTGGGACGCTATGGTACCGACGTCTGCTTACGGCCTGCTTATTCTTACACTCAGTCAAGCTGCTGGTTTATTGAAAATTCCATAAAAATATATTACATCGCTGCATCGATCACGTTGGACATGTTGTACATGCCGGCGGGTTTGCCTGCCAGGAATTTGGCAGCCTGTACGGCCCCTTTGCCGAATACAGCTTTGGAGTAGGCGGTATGGGAGAAGGTTACGACTTCGTCTGCTCCGGCGAAGATGACATCATGGTCGCCGACGATGGTGCCGCCTCTGACGGCACTGATGCCGATCTCTTTCTTGGGTCTGCGTTCTCTGCGTGTACTGCGGTCGTAGACGTATTCGTATTCGTTATCGAATTCTTCGTTAATGGAGTCCGCCAGTGCCAGTGCGGTGCCGCTGGGAGCGTCTAGTTTCAGGTTATGATGTTTTTCTACGATCTCAATATCAAATCCCGCAGGTGCCAACACTCCGGCTGCTTCTTTTAACAGTTTTAACATCAGGTTGATACCCAGGGACATATTGGCGGATTTTAAGATAGCCACCTTTTTCGCTGCTTCGTCTACTTTCGCCAGCTGTGCCTCGGACAGGCCGGTGGTGCACAGCACGCAGGGGATTTTCTTCTCTACGCAGTAATTTAACAGCTTGTCTACTGCTACTGCCGCAGAGAAATCAATGATGCAATCTGCAGCCACATCGCATTTTGCAATATCCGTGAATACAGGGTAAGGATTGTGTCCATCGTCTCTGGCATCGATTCCCGCCACCAGTTCCATATCGGGATCTGCCGCGATCAGTCCGCTGATCACCTGTCCCATTTTTCCGTTACATCCATGCATGATTACTTTTACCATTTTGTTCTCTCCTATCTTAATATTCTTATATACTTAAAAACATCCCGCCTATGATAAAAATTTCACAGGCGGGATTCTTCCACTCTTGCTTTTTAATTTCCAGCCTACAGGATACCATAATCCTTCAGGGCTTTTTCAAGCCTCTTGGCATTTGCCTCATCCATTTCGCACAGAGGCATACGGAACGCTCCGGCTCCCATTCCCATCATATTCAGTGCTGTCTTCACCGGAATCGGGTTCACTTCGCAGAACAGTGCATTGCACAGATCCATAGCATCCAGCTGCATCTGACGGCTGCCTGCCACATCTCCGTCGAAGAACTTCTGGCAGATCTCGTGCGTCTGTGTAGGTGCTACATTGGAAAGCACGGAGATAACTCCGACACCGCCCAGAGACAGGATAGGTACGATCTGGTCATCATTGCCGGAATAGATATCCACGACGCCCTGACCGATAGCTGCCAGATGTGCGATCTGGCTGATATTGCCGCTGGCTTCCTTGACACCTACGATGTTCTCTACATCCTTACACAACTTCACCACAGTCTCCGGCAGGATATTGCAGCCGGTGCGGCTGGGCACGTTGTACAGAATAGCAGGAACCTT
The DNA here is from genome assembly GCF_014337175.1 of Simiaoa sunii. Lineage (GTDB taxonomy): Bacteria > Bacillota > Clostridia > Lachnospirales > Lachnospiraceae > Acetatifactor > Acetatifactor intestinalis. The sequence goes on from NZ_CP060633.1 coordinate 1,991,000, forward strand.
CACGGAATCCGCAACGGTCTTGAAGTGACGATACAATCCCTTCTGGGTTGCTTTATTGTAATAGGGGCTTACCAGCAGGATGCCGTCCACACCGTATTTTTCCGCTTCCTGGGACAGATATACTGCGGTATCGGTACAATTAGAACCGGTACCGGCCACTACGGGGATTCTCTTCGCTACTTTGTCTACACAGTATTTGATGGTATCCAAATGTTCCTCATGGGTCAACGTTGAGGATTCTCCTGTAGTACCACATACGATAATGGCATCTGTGCCGTTTGCGATCTGGAATTCGATCAGTTCACCGAATTTCTCATAGTTGACAGATCCGTCTTCGTTCATGGGTGTGACGATTGCCACGCCTGCTCCTTTAAAAATAGCCATATGTTTCCTCCATTTGCAAAACGCCAGCGCACAATGGCGCCGGCGCTGATTATCCAAGCTTATTTGATAGCGCCCCATCTGCTTACGAGATGACAGTCATACGCTTCTTAAACGTATGCCCAAGATAACAATATACAGGATACCTTATCTTTCGGCGTGTTCCCCTTTCTTCTTCCCTCAACGGTACCTGTTACCTCCGAAAAAATACTCTTGAAAAACGCAACCTCTATCTTCTTAAATATAATTTTATGATAGCATTAACCCATGTGACTGTCAATCCCAGACCTTGAATTTTACGGTCTCGATCCTGGATACTTCATCTGCCAGAACGCAGATTTCATCGTTCAAAGTGATTCCTGTCAGGATCACATCCGTATCTCCTCTGCATTCCAACAGTGTCTTCAGAGTATCCACTGTAATGATATCCTTTTCCACCAGTCCCAGCACTTCATCTAAGATCAGCAGATCGCATTCTCCGGTGGTCAGCACCTTTTTAGCAAAGCCGATTCCGTTACGGATGTTCTGTATTTCCTCCTGCTTCTTCTCCTCAGGCAATTCTGCAAAATTGCTGTCCGATTTTTCGAAACGGAACAATTTGATCTCCGGTTCCATCCTGCGCAGGAAATCCGAATCCTCCAGTCCCTTTCCCTTCAGAAACTGAATGATAACGACTCTCTTCCCCTCTACTGCTGCCTGTACTGCTCTTCCGATCGCTGCCGGTGATTTGCCTCTGCCATCGCCGGTATAAATATAGATGCATCCTTCTGCCATTACACACCTCATGGTCTATCTGCGTTTGCGGCAGATAGCTGTCCGCAGTTGTTAGTTACTTATGCATTTCTTTATACCATATATTGTAAATTTTTGCAATCTTTTGTCGTCAGACTATGGATTCCCGGGCTTCCTCCAACAGCTCCAGTTTGCTGACGGACACTTCGAATGCGACACGTTTCTCCACATTTTCTTCATCCAGTTTCTTCATATATTCACGGCTTTGGATCCGTCCCCAGATAGCACAGCGCTCGCCCACTTTGAAATGTTCTGCATAGCGTGCATTGCGTCCCCAGCAGATGCAGGGAATGTAATCAGACTTGCCGTAAGGGCGGTTCACGGCAAGCAGCAGGTCTGCGATCTCCCTTCCTAACGGTGTCTTGCGGTATACCGGCTCCTTACATATATATCCATCGAGATAGATCTGGTTCGTCTTGGAACTTTCTTCCATCTCCTCAATAAATTTCACCTCTCTGGCAAACACAGACAATACCAGTCTGTTCTTACGCTCCTCATGACGGTTATAGGACCGAAACTGCCCATTAACGCACAAAAGCATTCCAATATAGCTCGCTGTCACATCTAAAAGTCTCTCCGAGACCATCACCGGTATGATGTCAAAGCTGTCACTCAGTCTCGTACACCTTAAGTCCACCATGTAGAATCCTTCCCCGTAGATCTCATGGCTGTAGGAAAAATCGCTTACCACTTCCCCCATCACCGTTACCTGATTGTTTTCAATAACCTTATCTGTCATTTTTGTTCTCCCTTCTACATCTTCTGACTCTTCTACAACAATCCTTATGTATTGCACTACTATTTATACTCTATTTTTTATCGTTTGAGTACTAAAACCCATCGCATAAAAATGCAAATACCGCCCAAAAGTTGTTAGAAACCACCAAAAACGTTGATTTTACACGGTTTTTTCTTGCGTCCGGAAATGATAAGTGCTATACTGAAACAGTTTGAAAAAAGGATAAATCAGCTGCACGCATTTTTAGAAAGGCAAGGATTTTTATGAGACAAAAAAGAGAAGATGTCAGAAACGTTGCAATCATTGCTCACGTAGACCACGGTAAAACTACCTTGGTGGATGAGCTGTTAAAACAAAGCGGTGTATTCCGTGAAAATCAGGAAGTTGCTGAGCGTGTCATGGACTCCAACGATATCGAGCGCGAGCGTGGTATCACCATTCTGTCCAAGAACACTGCTGTTATGTATAAGGGTACCAAGATCAACATCATCGACACCCCGGGTCACGCAGACTTCGGCGGCGAAGTAGAACGTGTCCTGAAGATGGTAAACGGTGTTATCCTGGTAGTAGATGCTTTCGAAGGTGCTATGCCCCAGACCAAATTCGTACTCCGTAAGGCTCTGGAATTAAAGCTTCCCGTTATCGTATGTATCAACAAGATCGATCGACCCGAAGCAAGACCCGATGAAGTCGTAGACGAAGTACTGGAGCTGTTTTTAGAGCTGGATGCGGACGATTCCCAGTTAGACTGTCCTTTTGTGTACGCTTCCGCCAAGGCAGGTATTGCTTCCCTGGATGCCGACGAGATGGGTACTGATATGGAGCCTCTGTTCGAGACCATCATCAACTACATTCCCGCTCCCGAAGGTGACCCCGAGGCAGCTACCCAGGTACTGATCAGTACCATCGATTATAATGAATATGTCGGACGTATCGGTGTCGGTAAGGTAGACAACGGTACCATCCGTGTGAATCAGGATGTGGTCATCTGTAACCACCACAACCCCGACAAGATCATCAAGACCAAGGTCAGCAAGCTGTATGAGTTCGACGGTCTGAATAAAGTAGAAGTCAAGGAAGCAGGCATCGGTTCCATCGTTGCCGTCTCCGGTATCAGCGAGCTTCACATCGGTGACACCATCTGCTCTCCGGAAAATGTGGTACCCATTCCTTTCCAGAAGATCAGTGAGCCCACCATCGCCATGCAGTTCATGGTAAATGATTCTCCTCTGGCAGGCCAGGAGGGTAAATTCGTTACCAGCCGTCACCTGCGTGACAGACTGTTCCGCGAGTTAAATACCGATGTATCCTTACGTGTGGAAGAGACCGATTCTCCCGACCGTTTCAAAGTATCCGGCCGTGGTGAGCTGCATCTGTCCGTGTTGATTGAGAATATGCGTCGTGAAGGTTTCGAATTCGCCGTAAGTAAGGCAGAGGTTCTGTATCATACCGATGAAAACGGTAAAAAGTTAGAGCCTATGGAGCTGGCTTATATCGATGTCCCCAACGAGTTTGCCGGTGCTGTCATCGAGAAGCTGGGACAGCGGAAAGGTGAGCTTCGCAACATGGGTTCCATCTCCGGCGGCACTTACACCCGTTTGGAGTTCTCCATCCCCGCAAGAGGACTGATCGGTTACCGTGGCGAGTTCATGACCGACACCAAGGGTAACGGTATCCTGAACACCGTATTCGATGACTACGGTCCCTACAAGGGAGATATCCAGTATCGTAAGATGGGTTCCCTGATCGCTTTCGAATCCGGTGAATCTATCACCTACGGTCTGTACAATGCACAGGAACGCGGTACTCTCTTCATCGGACCCGGCGAGAAAGTATACTCCGGTATGGTCATCGGTCAGACCGGTCGCAGTGAGGACATCGAGATCAATGTCTGCAAGAAAAAGCAGCTGACCAACACCCGTTCCTCCAGCGCCGACGAAGCTCTGCGTCTGACACCGCCCAGGATCCTGTCTCTGGAGCAGGCTCTGGACTTCATCGATACCGACGAACTGTTGGAGGTAACTCCCACAAACCTTCGTATCCGTAAGAAGATCCTGGATCCGACCCTGAGAAAACGTGCCATGATCAATAAAAAAGCTTAACTTCATAAGACTGGAATTTAAAAATACCTCCCTGTATTCCGGAAACGGTAACAGGGAGGTATTTTTGTAAGCTGAAAAGCTGTTTCTATTTTTGGCTGTTGATATAGTTGATCAATCCCTCTGCGGCAATGATCTTCTGCATGAACTCGGGGAATGCCTGTCCCTGGAAACTCTCGCCGGTGGTGAGATCTTTGATCACTCCGGTATGGAAGTCTATCTCGACTTCATCGCCATTGTTGATCTTGCGGGATGCCTCTGGACACTCAATGATGGGCAACCCGATATTGATGGCATTGCGGTAGAAGATTCTTGCGAAAGTCTCAGCGATGACGCAGCTGACGCCTGCCGCCTTGATGGCGATGGGGGCATGCTCTCTGGAGGAGCCGCAGCCGAAGTTTTTCTCCGCTACGATAATGTCACCTTTTTTCACATTTTTGATAAAGTCCTTGTCAATATCCTCCATGCAGTGAGTCGCCAGTTCTGCAGGGTCGGAAGAATTCAGGTATCTTGCGGGAATGATAACATCTGTATCCACGTTATCCCCGAATTTGAAAACTATTCCTTTTGCGTTGTTCATTTTCTATTACCTCTTTTATTTTATTTCAGTTCACAAGGGCAGGAAATCTTGCCGGTGATAGCGCTGGCTGCTGCCACTGCAGGGCTCGCCAGATAGATCTCACTCTTTACATGTCCCATACGTCCCACGAAATTACGGTTGGTTGTGGAGACACATCTCTCTCCCTCCGCCAGGATACCCATATATCCGCCAAGACAGGGTCCGCAGGTAGGTGTACTTACCACTGCTCCCGCTTCGATGAAGGTCTTAAGAAGTCCCTCTTCCATCGCCTGCATGTAGATGGACTGGGTGGCAGGGATCACGATACAACGCATGCCCTTTGCCACATGTCTGCCTGCAAGCACCTTCGCTGCGGTGCGCAGATCGTCAATACGTCCGTTGGTACAGGATCCGATCACTACCTGATCAATGACGATGGGCTCCATCTCATGGATCTCATCGATGGTATGTGTATTCTCCGGCAGATGCGGGAATGCCACAGTGGGACGTAAGGTGCTCAGATCAATGGTATATTCTGCATCATACTGTGCATCCGGATCTGCTTCAAATACCTTATAGGGACGTTTTGAATGCTCTTCCATGTAAGCAATAGCCTTCTCATCCACAGGGAAAATACCGTTCTTACCGCCGGCTTCGATAGCCATGTTGGCAATGGTGAAGCGGTCATCCATGGACAGATTAGCAATACCGTCTCCCACAAATTCCATAGACTTATACAGTGCACCGTCCACACCGATCCTGCCGATGATATGTAAGATCACATCCTTACCGCTGACCCATTCTGCGGGTTTGCCGGTCAGATTGAATTTGATCGCCGCAGGTACTTTGAACCATGCCTTGCCGGTAGCCATACCGGCTGCCATATCCGTGCTTCCCACACCGGTGGAAAATGCACCCAGCGCACCGTAAGTACAGGTATGGGAATCCGCACCGATGATCACATCTCCGGCTACGGTAAGTCCTTTCTCGGGAAGCAGTGCATGTTCGATACCCATCTCTCCTACTTCGAAATAATTGGTGATCTCATTGCGTCTTGCAAACTCACGGACACATTTGCAGTGCTCCGCAGATTTAATATCCTTATTGGGAACAAAATGATCCGGTACCAGTGCGATCTTATCCTTATCAAACACTCCCTGTACCTTCATTTTATCCATTTCCTTGATTGCCACCGGACTGGTGATATCGTTGCCCAGCACCAGATCCAGCTGTGCCTCGATCAGCTGTCCTGCCTGTACCTGCGTAAGACCTGCTGCCTGTGCAAGTATCTTCTGTGTCATTGTCATTCCCATTTATTCACGGCTCCTTTTTCTCTTCCTACTTCTTAACTATCCGAATCGTATCGATGAACCAGCTTGCTTTTTCTCTCATCATCCGGCTCCGAACAAGATACATTGTAGCATACTAATATCTAATTGAAAACATCCGCATTTAACCTATTTCTACATAAATACGGATGTTTTTGCTTTAATTTATTGATTTATTTTAATATCATTATCTTGGGTTATTTATTCTCCATTTGGGCTGAATTAGCATTTTCCGGCTCCTTATTCTCCTGTTTTACCTTCCAGATCAGCACCACCTTGAATAAATCTCCGTCCAGTTCGATCCGGAACTTTCCGCCCTGAATTTCTGTAAAGCTTTTTGCAATTGCCAGTCCCAGTCCGCTTCCTTCCGTGTTACGGGAAGCATCCCCTCTGACGAATCGCTCGGTCAGTTCCTCTCCCGATGCGGATAATTCCTGCGCTGCGATATTTTTTAAGATAATGGTCACCTCATCCTTTGCCGTAAAACCGTTGACATAGACTCTGGTCCCGGGCAAAGCATATTTTGCAATATTGCCAAACAGATTTTCAAAAATACGGAAGGTCTTCTGACTGTCCAACGGCACGATGACCTTCTCTTCCGGCAGGTTCATCCGCACATCCAGTCCGGCATCCGCGAGCTTATCTTCCATCTCAAATTCGACCTGTTTCACCATGCTTACGATATCCACATCGCGGATATCAAGCGTGATATTCTGGGAATTTGCCTTGCTGACTTCGAACAGGTCCTCGATCAATGCCTTCAGGCGCAGCGATTTACGATCCAACGTCTCTAAGTACTCCTTCCGCTGTTCTTCCGTCACTCCCGGCTCCTGTAGCAGCTTTACATAAGTAATGATAGCTGTCAGTGGTGTCTTCAGATCGTGGGATACATTCGTGATCAGTTCCGACTTCATCCGCTGGCTCTTCACTTCCTCCGCCACCGCATTACGGAAGCCTTCCTCGATCCGGTAGATCTGCGGTTTAAAGGGTTCAAACACGCCCAGATCTTCCTCTATGGTCACGTTCAGATTACCCTGAGCGATCTCATTGGTGGCCTTTAACAGCAATCCGTACTTTTTCTGCAATTTGCTGACATAACGCCGCAGTACAAAATATAGTACCACAGAGTAAATGACTGCGATCGTCACTCCTCCCAGAGGAAGGCTGCATACGATCACCAGAATCAGGGCATTCCACAATACGATCCGCAGGATCAGTTTTTTGGCATCCTTCGTCACATCAAAATGCTCTGCATCATGATAGACATCCACCACCTTATCCCTGCCAATGGAGAATCCCTTCTTCATTCCTCTCCACAATTTTTTCCAAAAAGGCACTAACAGATAGCACAAGCTGTGCTGTTTCAAATACGCTCTGGCTCCCTGAACCCGCATTGCCCGCAGGGATACTCCCAAGCACCAGGCAATGAAAAACAAGGCCGCCACCGCCAGAACATTTAATGCATAGGTCAGTATTACGGTTAATAACTGTATCTGCGCACTGTTTCCACGTAAAACTGTGCCCAGCGCATGACCGCTTCTCACCCAGGATACCAGTCCTACCACCTGTTCACTTCCAATGCCGGCGATCACCACAAGGATCACAACAATCGCCTCGACAGGCAGCTTCAGCAGCATCACCTTCTCCCAGGCTCTCTCTTCCCCAAGTCCCGGAAATACAAGCGCCAGCAGGAAGATCAACAGTGCCAGGATCAGAAACATCTGCTGACATCCGGACAGATAATAGGATGCATACTGCTCTCCCATGGAAAAGTGAACACTGACATTGTTCATATCCTGATCATAATAAATATACTGACCGTTCTGCCCCAGGCTCTGTGCCGCCTGTCTGGAGATGCAGAAGGTGATCTCACAATTTTTCGGCATTTCCAGCCGGAACATAGTATTATGACCGGCATCGATCGTTGTGCCCATATTGGCATCCACCATGCGCGTAAGACCACAATTACGGATCACTTCCGCCGCTGTCTTACGAAGGGTTGTCGTATCCGATCCGATCACCGTATTTCCTAAGGTGGCATCATTTCCATAGGCATCAAATACAAAAGTCAGATAAAAGCTCTGTTCCTCCGCCACGATATCCGTATCCGCCAGATTACTTAGGGTCTCTCCGGTCTGAGTATCCCGGATCCTATAATCATACAAATTATTCAACTGACCAAAGGAGTTTTCCAGGGTATTGAAATGTTCTTCCAAGTATTCCCCGGTCTGCGCCGCCAAGATTCCCTGGGCCGCATAGTTTTCGGGATCTGCTCCTTCCGGTATCGTGAGCTCCTCCGTATCTCCATATGCCACTTCCGCCCGTTTCCGGTCATCATTGAGCCATTCGTTTCCCTCCGTGGGCTGCATATACAATTCCCCATAGCTTAAGGAAGTCTGGTGTTCTTTGTTGTACAGATCGCGGTAGAGCAGATAACAGTTCTGATACAGATAAGTAATCGTATTCGACGTCTCCAGCGGATCCGCAATGTATTGTTCATTCCTCCTGCTCTCCGCTCTACGCTCGAAGATTCCGTAGCAGGCGGTAAAAATACCGGAAGCTGCCAGACTGACAATCAGTCCGATAATCAGCCATTTGACTGCAGGCTTTCTGTTTCCTCGGTTTCCTCGATTTTCCCTGTTTTCTGTTGTCTCCGCTTTCACAGCCTCTGTTACCTGTTCCATTCTTACACCTCTCCGGCCATTTTCCTCTGCCTGCCGAAACACTTTGTTCCCCACATCCGTATTTATTGTTTATCAATCTTATATCCTACGCCCCATACCACTTTCAGATACTTGGGATTTCGCGGATCGATCTCGATTTTTTCGCGGATGTTCCGCACATGTACCATAATGGTATCGGTGTTGACCGCTTTCTCGTTCCAGATACGCTCATAGATCTCATCCGCGGAAAATACTCTGCCCGGATTCTTGATCAAAAGCTGTACGATCTTGAATTCCATGGGTGTCAGCTTCACCGCTTCTCCGTCCACCGTCACTTCTACGGTTTCTTCGTTCAGTTCCAGGCCGCCGATGGTATACACATGGGATTTCTCCTGTTCTTCCCCACTGACTGCCGTCAGATATTTGGAATATCTGCGCAGATGGGAATTTACCCTCGCCAACAGTTCCAACGGTGTAAAGGGTTTGGTAACATAGTCATCCGCTCCCATATTTAATCCCATGATCTTGTCCACTTCCTCGGACTTGGCGGACAGCATGATCACCGGGAACTCGTGATTCTGCTCCCGCAGCTTCATTAACATCGTCACACCGTCCATCACCGGCATCATAATATCCAGGATAGCCAGATGGATCTCCTCCTGTGCTACGATCTCGAGTCCTTCCTTACCGTTGGCAGCCTTCCATACCTGATACCCCTGATTTTTCAGATAGATTTCCACACCATCCCGGATTTCCTTATCATCCTCCACGATGAGAATATGATATTTATTGTTCTCCATGACTCCCTCTCATTCTGCCACATGCGGCAAGGGGATCCTCTCCCCTGTCTGTTTCTGATTCTAATTTATAATTTCTAATTTCACCTACTGAAAAAACGAAAGATTTTCTAAAGATTTTTTTCGTAAAAACACCAAGGAGGTGGACATTCGGTGCCACCTCCTTGATCATCTTCGAAGCGTACATTCCGGCTTACATGGTTATACTTCATCCTCATAGTACCGGATCATGCATACCAGTTCGCCGTCCTCTACGGACACTTCCGCTTCCTCTCCCAGGAATTCATTGCTGATCCCGATGGGGAAATCATTGGTGATCACGGCATTTTCCAAAGGATATTTCATGCCGCGGATATTCACGCCTTTTGCCTCCTTCGTCAGGGCAAACAGCGACATGGTGCCCTCCAACTCCTTCCGGAAATGCACGGCTTCGTTCTGCAGTACCAGCACCATTCCCGTACCGTCTACCAGGTACCCCACCGCACCGTGATTTTTGAGATACAGCAGACACTGGATATTCGCCAGGGTATGGTCAAATCTCCCACCGGTGGCCGCATAAATACGAAAATCGTTATAACCCAGCTCCAGCCCCCGCTTGATAGCTGCCAGCATGTCTGTGTCATCCTTACACTCCGGCAGGCGGCAGATCTTCTCCGGAACGGTCTGTTGTAACTGTTCCACAGCAAGCTTCTCCTGTTCGCTCATCGAGTCAAAATCTCCGATGATCAGGTCCGGCTCAACATTCAGGATCCCGCAGTAGCTTAAGCCGCCGTCCACCGCGATCACATAATCTTCCTCTATCACAGACAGCTCTCCCATCGTGAGATCTCCTGCGCCGATCAAAATACATTTACCCATAGTATTTACTGTTTTCCTTTCCTGTAACGGTTCCGTCCACGAGCCGTCACGCACTATTCTACAATTTCTGCGTTTACTTTTCAAGCCATACGCAGTATATTTAATCTGTTCAAACTTACAAAGATACCCAGAGGATCAACACCCCTGTATGCGAAAGGCACTCTCATGAATCTATATGAAAATCAGCCACTGACCGTTGCGGAGCTCCGCAGGCTGCAGGCTTTGGAAAACCGATATCGGAATGCTGCCAGAGAAGTGTTTACGAATCGTGTGGAATACTACCACCGCTTCACCGGCGGGCACTATACCTCCATCACCATAAGAGATCAGAAGACCCGCTGGGGAAGCTGTTCCTCAAGAGGGACTTTATCCTTCAATTACCGTCTGATCTACGGTCCTGCCGGTCCTCTGGATTATGTGGTAGTCCACGAACTCTGCCACCTGACTCATATGAACCATTCGAAGGACTTCTGGAACATGGTCGAGCGCATCATGCCGGATTACCGGATCTATAAACAGTGGCTAAGGGAGCACGGACAGGAGCTTACCCTGACGACACATCTGAAAAAGCAGGGCATTCCCATCCGCCTTAGCTGAAGCACCTTACTATAAATGGCGGTCTGTTTTTCAACAGACCGCCATCTTTTACTATTCTGCTCTACGCAGTGCTATCTTCCGTTTATCTGTTCTCGTTTACATAGACCTGTACACGGCTCTGAATGACACTTGCCACATCCCTCGCACTCTTCTGTCCTGAGAAGTATGCACCGGCTTCTTCCGAAATGATATTGGAGATTGCCTCATTATAGTATCCCCTCTTATTCACACTTTCCACAAAGCTTACGATTCTGTCCACCTGCTCCTGTGTCAGCTGCGGCAGCAGTATTTCCTCCCCATTGATGTAATAGGTCTCATCGTATTCCACTTTGTTGCCGTTCTCATCCATATAGTACGGCTTCTTCGTAGCATCCTGCACATTCTTCTCAAAGGTGCTGCGAAGTACCGGAAGATTGTATTCCTGTTCCTGTATCTTATCCTGATATTCCTGTGTCAGATAGTAGCGCAGGAATTCCCATGCACCGTCGAGGTTCTTGGATTTTGCAGACAGGGCATACATCCTGTTACCTGCCCATAATATGGATCCCATGTCTCCATCGGTCGGGAAGCCCACAAAGGAGATATCCTCACCGAAGACACCGTTGATCGTACCGTTCAGATCACGGATGTTGCTGATGGAGATGCCATCCAGCAGGGTTCTGTCCTCACGGAACTGGGATTCATAGTTATTCCAGTAATCGTCTCCCCAGTAATCCTCTCCATATTCTACCGGCAGCCCGGCTGCATAGGTCAGCATTGCCACAAAATTATCCGTATCAAATGCACATTTTCCGGTGGACACATCCACGAAATCACTGCCGCAATAATTCATCATAGTATACAGGAAGCTGTCTCTGGTCTCATCACTGAAGAGTGCGGTTCCTTCCGGCATGGTATCCCGGATCGTCTGCAGCTCTTCCATAGTAATGGAGGTACGGTCACCGAAAATAGCTTCTTTTCCTACCATAGTAGAGATATAGAACGAAGGAATCACATAGTACAGTTTACCGTCCACACGGTACGCATCCCAGACATTCTGCAGATAGTCGTATTTCGATAATTCCTCATCCCCCGCAATGAGGTCATCCACATTTGCCACCAGTCCCTTGGCAATATAGCTGTCCATTGACATATTGCTGTCCACGACCAGAATATCCGGCATTCCTCCGGAGATGATATCATTATTTAACTGCTTCACACCAAGAGTATAATCCTCTGCAGTGTTGTAGGTACTGTATTCCTTAACTACAATACGATAGGTGTCACCGGACTTATTATACTCTACTACTTTTCTCTTCAGATCATAGTCAATATAGTTACCGGCCAGTGTAAGGACGATCCGGTCCTTGATATCCTCCGGCTTCACGTGAGTGAACAGACCGCCGCACATTTTGCCTTCGTTGTTATCATAGTAAAAGCCCAGGAACTGTTCCTCGTCCAGTACCAGGAAATTGTTCAGGCTGCCGGCAGCCAGATCCGAATTGATATAACTCATGATCTGCTTCGACTCCTGTGTCTGCACATTATAACTGAACAGGCCGTTACTATCGGCATAGTACAGGATGTCACCGTCTCCGGGCACCATATTATAATAACCGCCGCTGGTCAGTGTCGAGGAAAACTTTATTCCTTCTGATACCGCATCTGTTGCAGGATCATAGGTTGCGATATACATATCCGTGTAATTGCTCTCATCATAATAGATGATCTGCACCTTGCCATCCGGCGTAATGATATTAGAACTAGCATTGTTGAACAGTGTTGCTGCTGCCTCCGGCAGCTCCTTCCGGTCTGTGATACCCTCTTCCGTCACAGTGCATTTCTCTATTTTATCACCGCTTAACAGCAGTGTCAGGGTTCCATCCTCATTGGGGATGATACTATGTACCCAGGAATAGCTTTCTTCTGTATTCATATCATTCAGATCAGCTTCCCATTTGATAGTTCCATCCGCACTCCAGCAGATCAATGCATAATCATTCGTACTGCTGTAATCATCGTCGGAATATGTCTCACTATAGTAATTACGTATTCCGTAAACATTCCCATCCGAACCGACCGTACAATTGTTGAGCGATGTGTAAGTATAACTGCTGTTCCCTGCCGGTGCATCTACCACATGCATATCCGCTGCCGTAATATCCTGTGTGCTGGTCTCCTGCTCTGTAAGCGGCATTGCTTCACTTCCGTCCGCTCCATCCGCAGGTGTATCTACAGGATCCTCACCGTCCTGTGCAGGTGCCGGAGTCGCCGGAGCCTCTCCTTCCTTCCACATAGGCAGTTCTACGGTGTCGATGACGGTACCGTCCTGCTTCATTGTAGCAAGATGCAGCTTACTCTGACTGCCGTTCTCGGAATAGTCATAGGTCTCAAACAGAAGGTAAATCGTATCTCCCTTTTTGGTCAGCAGATCAATATTCATATTGTCTGAATCCATATTGAGATCCAGCGCCTGTTCCTTAAATACATACTGTTTTGCAAGGCTGGCATCGGCCGCACTGCTGCCACCGTTTCCGTTCCCGCCGTTACCCTTTCCACAGGCAGTCAGACCTGCGATCATTGCCACGGTCAACGCGATACTGATCAGTTTTTTCCCTTTCTTTTTCATTCTCCCTCTCCTTTTCTTGTCTGTGTCTGTTGTTTTACGACTGCTGTTCCTCTTTTGTCTCTGCTCCCACCGCCGGCTCATCCGTCAGCCAGGAGAATTCACTGTCAGCATAAGGGTCTTCCTCCAACTCCCGTTCCAGTTCCTCCAGGACATCCCTCTCTTTGTGGGAGTGCTTTTTCTCCCTGCGGCGTTCCACAGCCCGCTCTGCCTTATCCTTACCGGTATGCCATACATCCTTCAAAGTCCAGCCCTTATGGCGCCACCAGTGTACAAAGCACCAGATAACGGTCACTACCGGATATAATAACAGAAACAGCATAAATACTGTAAGTAATGCAATAATGTCTTCATAGCCTCTCGCCAGATTCTCCCAGTAGGGGTAGATGATGGCTTTGCCGTTCATGGAACGTGTTCCGAAGGCAAGGATTGTTTTGATCCGGTTGGGCAGGGAATAACGTCTGCTGTTTTCCACGATCTCGACGTTTTTCTCGTCTATACCGATCCCTTCTTTTACTTTGCCGTAGGCGAACTCATCCACAGGGTTCGGCATCACGATCTCATAATGATTGATACCGTTGTTGGTCCCATAGGCCTCCAGGGTCTCATAAGATACATAGACTACCGTTGAAGTTAAGCCTGCTGCCTTTTCCATTCTGCCCTGGGGTCTGCGTACCACTCCGGTCACAATGTGCGGGACATTGCCAATATATACGGTCATTCCCACCACATCATTGGAGCCGAACAGCTGCCATGCCGCATCCTGATCGATGATACAATAGTCCTGCATCAGATCATTACCGGAAAAATAGGAGCCGGTGATCAGCTTTAACGGATGGAACAGGAAAAAATCCCCTCCGATCCCAATCGCATTGGCATCCAGTGTATTCCTTCCGTTCACCAGGGTGATCTTACCGTCTGCGCTATAAGCATCCACCCAGAGTCTGGCACTTGGATTCTCTGAGGTCTCTGTAATAGAGGCCTCCTGCAGCACATTTTTCAGTGAATATTCAAAGCTTTGAATGGTATCCTCCGTCACTTCCGCTTTGGAGGAGAAAAAGCAGCTGATCTGTGCCACATCCTTTTTTTCACTCCAGCGTCCGGCCATCTGCTGGGCGTCCTGCATATTGACCAGATGATCACACCATAGATTCAATAGCAGGAACAGTAGGAAGGATACTGCCGCACTGCAATACCATATGCACTTTTTTTTACTCTGTATCTGCATCCGAAACATATAGTCTGTTTCTTCCTTCCTGTAAGATTAAACGCTTATGAATTATTTGCCAGTCTGACCAGCTTTCCTGCCTCTACCGGCTGGGTAGATGTCGTAATGACAAATTCATAGCCATATAAAGCTCCGCTCACTGCGGACTGGGTGTCATCACTTGCCAGTACCTCCACATCCACACGAGTTGCCACATAACGGTTACCTAAGGGGCTGCTCTTGGATTCCACGATCAGGATAAACTTACCGTTACTGTCCTCACGGATGGCACTGTTGGGTACGATCAGATCGTAATTGGCACTCTTCTGTCCCACGGATACATTTAAGGACTGTCCGGGTGTCACTTCATCTCCGGTGATATCAAAGGTCAGCAGCTTCTTCTGACCGGGATCTGTGGTATCCGGCTTGATGCTGGCCAGGGTAATATCCATATCACTGTATCTCCAGGAATTCACCAGGTCTGCCTTATCTCCCACGGAAAGTCTCTTCGCCTGATCATTGGTCACGGAGAAGCTCATGGTAAAGCCCTTACCTTCCGGCTGCATGGTCACCAGTGCAGTATCCGGCTGTGCCTCGTCTCCTGCCTTGACTGTTACACCGGTAATGGTACCCGCAATGGGGGCTTCGATGCTGGCTCCTACTGCATTCTCCTGCAATTTTGCAATCTGATCTCTCTGCTTCTTGAGGCTGTCTAACTGGTAATCCAGATTCAGCTCTGTGGAGATATCCTTCAATAGCTGTGCCTTAAAGTCCTGTGCTGCCTTCAGCTTTGCATTTCTGCTGTCCAGTTCATTCTGCCAGTTCTGGGTCTGTACCGTCAGGGAACTGGTGGCATTTGTTTTGCTGTTCTGCTTCTCTGCCAGTTTTTTGTTAGCTTCTGCCAGGGCATTCACTTTATTATTATATGCTGTCACAGCTGCAGGATCTGCATTGATCTGTGCCTGTTTTTCGTCGATCAGTTTCTGATAGGTTGTACTGTTAACCACTGCCACATCGTACTCTTCCTTAGGTACCTGATTCTGACGGTCATTTCCGGATACGGAACTTAATATTCCCTCCTTGTACTTTGCGATGGTGGCATCGCAGGCTGCCTTGGCTGTCTGCCACTCACTGATCTTATCCTTTGCGATCTTGACCCAGTCATTATTCAATGCTGCCTGGGCTTCTGCAACTTTTGCCTGTTCGGAACTGGTGTCGGGAGCTCCGCCGGCATCCACATTCACCTGTGCGGTCTTTAACTGATTGATAGCTGTCGTAGCTTCATCCACCTGCTTCTGCCATTTGTCAATCTCCGCCTCTGCCGCAACGATCCGGCTCTGATAGGTACCTACTGATGCTATCTGACCGGTCTGGACATTTGTATAGGCCGTATTGGAAATATCCCCGGACAGAAGTGCCAGTTCGAAATCCAGCATTGCCTTATCCAGTGCTGCCTGGGCATCGGTCAGTTCCTTACTTTCCTTATCCTCCAGTAACAGCAGGGGAGCTCCCTTCTCCACCTTATCCCCGGTCTTCACCAGGACGCTGGAGATGGTACGCGTTTCATTTATCTTCACATTATAGGGATCTCCGCTCTCCACCGTGCCGGTTCCGCGGATCTTCGCCGTAATGGTGCCGGACTGTACATATTGTGCCGCCACTTCCGGAAGGGAATAGTTCATAAATGTGTTGGAGAAAAATGTCAGCACCAACATTACCGACAAGAATATAATGGCTGCATTTTTTACCCATTCTCTTCTCTTTTTTCCACCGTTCTCGTTCATCTTGCTTCTCCTCTATACTTCACTTTCTATCTGTATTCCGACAGTCGGATCCATGCCGGTATATCATCAAAAATCAGTGTTCCTAGCCTTTGACACCGCCCTGGTAGGTAATTCCGTCTACCAGATATTCTTCTCCGTAGAGAAATACCAGAAGACTGGGTACCATGTAGATTGTAGCCACGGCGAATGCCAGTCCGATCTCTCCGGAATTGATCTTGCTCAAGAACACGGACAGGGGATGCATCTCCGCATCGGATAACAGGATCAGAGGCTGTTCCACCATATTCCAGTAATCGATAAATACAAGGATGGCTGCGGAACACAGCGCCCCTTTGCACAACGGCATACAGATCAGCCGATAAATCTGCCACTCTCCGGCACCGTCGATCTGTGCCGCTTCCATGACTCCCACAGGAATTCTCTTCATGAACTTCGTCAGCAGATAGACTGCAAAGGGTGAAAAGATCCCGGGCAGCCAGATGGCCCAGTACGTATTTAATATATTCAGCTTTTCCGCCACCAGATAATTGGGTACCAGCGTTACCTGATACGGCATCAGCATCAATATCACATAGGAGAAAAATACCAATGACCTCAGCTTCCCCGAGTACCTGGCGAATCCATAAGACGCCAGCGATGCCACGATCAGCTGAAACAGTACGATCGGCCCCACCAGGATCACGGAATTCCAGAATTTCAGCAGATATTCCGGGCTTTTCAAAAGTACCGTAGTATACTGGCTGAAGGATACGATATCCGGAATAAATTTCAAATTCACTTTTTCGGAAATATAGACCTTGCCGCCCTTATCATTCGTGGCAAATACCGAACCATAGTTCGCTGATATCTCCGAAGATGACATGAAAGAGTTGGTGATCGTCAGAACGATCGGCATCAGGAACAGTATGGCAAAAAAGGCTGCGATCACTGTTGCTATGCTGATGCGCATATTCTCATATATCTTCTTTCTCTTCTTGAACCGGATCGCCCTTCTAAGCTCCGGTGGAACAGGTTTTTTCATCTTCTGCTCCATCAGCCTTCCACATCCTTTCCGAAATGATTTTCCACTGCGAACAGAAGTCCGATGATCACGACCATGACGAGAGACATCAATATTGCTGCTGCAGACAGCGTCTGATAATCCAGACTCTTGAACTTATTGTTCATGAAGTGCTGCAGCATATAGATGGAATCGTAAGGATAATCCGTTGTCAGCAGATAGATCTCACGGAAGATCTTAAAAGAGCTGATCAGGGACATGATCGTCACAAATAAAAAGGTGGAAGACAAATACCGGATCTTAATGTAGAAAAAGGTCTGTAACGATGTGGCGTTTTCCAGTCTCGCCACCTCCAGAAGATCCCTGGGTATGCTGGCAAGTGCTGCCATAAACAGGATCATATTATATCCCAGATTCTTCCATAGGAATAAGATCACTATTACAATAATGGAGTAGCCAGACTTCAGCCAGTCGATCTTCTCCACACCGAATACTCCCAACAGATCATTGACCGCACCATTATAATGGAACAATACCTGCCAGATCAGTACAATGGATGCCACCGGCACCATCATGGGACTTAAGAAAAAGGTACGGAACTGACTCCGGAAAGGAAGCTTTGCTTCCAGTACCACTGCCAGAAGAAGGGACAAAACCACGGCCAGTGGCACCGCAATTGCAGAAAATACCACTGTATTATGCACTGCCGTACGGAATGCCGCGTTTTTTATTACACTTACAAAGTTGTCTAAAAATACAAAATTCATGCTGATAGGGTTATCCACCAGCGAGTAAAATATCACAACCAGAAAAGGAAGAAAAAAGAAAGCAAGTACCCCAAGAAAGCTTGGGGCTATAAAAAGCCCCGAGCTTCTCTTCAGTTTTCGCATTCTCTTATCTAATTTGTGATGCTGCTTCCGCTTCTGATCCACCTGCTGCCTGCTCACAATAATCAAGCCTTTCCTTATCTGTTTTCATTTACATAGACCTGTACACGGCTCTGAATGACATTCGCCACATCCGATACAGATTTCTGACCTTTGAAAAATGCTTCTGCTTCCTCCGTGATGATATTGGTGATTTCATCATTACCGGTTGCGCTGGAAGGCTCAGCCACGCTGATCAGATCTTTAAGGATATCGATCTCTTCCTCGGTAGGAGTGTGATAGGTGTACTCCCAGTCTCCGTAACTGATGCCGGAAGTACCGTTCTCCGGAATCGGATTCCCGTTCTCATCCAGGATCTGCTCACCGTTTTCATCTGTCATATATGTCACATTCAGCGCCTTCTCCACCATATCATCCAGTGCAGACTTTCTGGCGGGAAGTCCATAGGAATATAAATCATCAAACGGCTGATTCAGGTAATTCTCAATAAATGCCCATGCGCCGTCCTTGTTGGAGGATTTAGCGGTAATCGCATACAGCTCACTGGCCTGCATATAAGTACCGCTGCCACCGCCGGAGGTAGGATATCCGATATAGGTTACCGGCTCACCGAACATAGCTTCCTCCTCCTGAATACTGTTCAGCTGATAGATGCCTGTCATATTCAACAGTACTTCACCGGACTGGATCTTCGCCGGTGTAGATCTGTCGTCATTCTGCCAGTCATACTCTTCGGGGAAGGTATTGACAAATTCCAGTACCTTCTGGAAATCTTCCGAATCAAAGCTGCACTTTCCCGTCTCCCAGTCAATATAACTGTCCAGATCATAAGCTAACAGTGTGTACAGCATACCGCTCTTGGTCATGCCCTCAAACAGGGAAGCACCTTCATGCTGGCCTGCATAGGCTATAATATCGTCAATGGTCCAGCCCTTCTTATCGCCTACTTCGGAGGTCTTACCGACGATTGTGTTTAAGGTGAAGCTCTTCGGAATTCCCACCAGTTTTCCGTCAAAGGTATAACTGTCTACAATATTTTCAAAGAAATCGTCCTTGCTTAATACACTGCTCTTCTCCAGATAGGGTGTCATATCCTCAAATACACCCTTGGAAGCCAGTTCCTTGACATCCAGGTTGGACAGATCCAGGATATCCGGGCACCCGGCTCCGGAAGTAATATCATTGTTCATGGCTGTAATGCCATCCGCCCAGGAAGTTTCGGTCCAGTTATTATCATCGATATATGTTTTAATATTGACATGATATTCATTACTCTGCTTGTTGAAGGCTACGGCTGCTGCCTGAAGGCTCTGGGAGGTATACAGAGTTCCGATCGTGATCTGGGACTTCTGTGCCACCTCACTGGCCTTGGTTTTGGTCAGCTTCACCAGGTCAGTTTCCCCTGTGTTCCAGTCATTGACCACTGCCAAGATCTTACCGTCTGCGGTGGCTGCGGCATAGGTGACATAACTGCCGTTAATATCACTGTCCAGCCAGTTCAATATTTCGGTAGTCTTCTGGTCTGCGAGACTATAATCATACAGGGCAGTATCCGTATTCACCAGGAGATCATTTTCTATTCCGGCACATAACGCTCCGTTACCGTTCGTGTTCGGGAAGTTATCGTACGTCTGTCCCAATGCTTTGCCGTCAAAGTCGATCTGCGATAGCTTCACATTGCCGGATTGATCGTAATAAGCCAGGTATACCTTGCCGTCTTTTGCTTTTCCCATGCCCTGGATCCACTGGCTGTCCGTCTGCACAGCTCCCTGAAATTGTCCGTCACTGCCAAACAGCCGGATCAATGAATCAGAGCTGATATAAAATCTGCCCTGATCGTCCAGGCACATGCTGCCCACATAAGAATTATTCTCATCCTGCTGCATGATGTCCGTGATATCCTGTGCCATCAGCTCCGTACCGGATGCATCGTACTTGTGCAATACCGTTGTCTGCTGTGTATAAGCGTCATCACCTTCGGTGGCATTCCACTCAAATTCCGCAGTATAAATATTACCTTCTGCGTCTGCCTGCATGGAATAGATTCCACCGCCGTCCGCATTAATGGTGATCGGCAGGTCCTCCCTGGAACCGTCTGTCAGCGAATAAGCTCCAATCACGACCTTGCTCTCACCGGAAGCTTCATCCCATTGGTAATTTGTATAATACAGCTTATCCCCCTGTACTGTCATGTTACTGTAGCTGGAATTCGTATTATCGTCCAGCTCCAGATATTCGGGAACATATACATATTCCTTCTGTTCTGTCTGTCCCCCCGGATTCGATCCATCCTGCTTACCGCAGGCTGCAAGTGACATTGCCATAACGGATGCCAGTGCGATCGCGGTTGCTTTTCTGCCCCTTAAATTTTTTCTCATATATTTCTCTCCTCTTAATTACGTTTATTGTGGTCTGTAATCTTAAAGATTCGCCCTAATAGCAAGTTCTACGGAACCTTCCATATTGCTTACTTATTTATGCATATTATACCCTATTTCCATAGTAAAAGCATCTTAAGAATTTATGAACTTAGATTACGATTTGTATAAAAAAAGGGAACTATTCAGAATAGTTACAAAAAAGTATAGGCCCAGAGGACCTATACCATCTTATGCATTTCGGTTTTTCTTCTGTGATGCCGGTACAGGCTTCCCAGTCTGTTGTAGAACCAGAAGGATTGTACCAGAATATTATTGGCTTTTCCGATCTTCTCTTTGGTAGTACCCCGGTAATAAGATCCTCCGCATTTGATCCCTTCTCCCAGCTTCACCGCCCGGATCAGATCGGATTCACAGTGGATCTGATCCGGAATGTCTGTATACGCCATACCGATACAGTCCGTTTTGTGAGCATCGCTTCCACCGAAGGTCGGCAGTGCGTACATTTCCGCCAGTACCTTGGCGCAATGGTTGCTCTCTACACTCTCACAGGCATTGAAGCCTTCCAGAAAATCAAACTGATTCATCACCGCCATCTGATTCCGCTTCTTCAGGGTATTGGTGAAGCTTAAATATTTCTCTCCGCAGGGATGTGCCGGTCCTAATATTCCGCCGTTCTTATGCACGATATCGATCAGAATCTGTACCGGTAACCCCCGAAGCTCCAGAATTTTCAGCTTAACATTCTCAGGCATGATCACCAGGATATGTCCGGCATCAATGGTATCGTATTCAATTCCCTTCAGCACTACAAAATCTTTATATTTTTGATCCTTGATGTTTCGTTTCCACGCGCGGTAACCATTATATGAATTATGATCACTGACCAACATACCGTCAAAACCCTTGCGGATCAATTCCGCAATAAAATCGTCAATAGGAACCTTTCCATCCATAGATCCTTCTTTTGTATGACAATGCATATCAAATTTCATCTGTTTTGTTCCTTCTTTCTCTTGTGGCTTACGTCTTTGGCCCATGCCAAGTATAACAGATTCCCTCATAGCATACAACGCTTTTGCGAAAAATAAAACAGGCACCGGATATATTCCACCCAATGCCTGTCTGTAACTTTCCTGCATGTTTTATTTGATATTCTATTTTACCACACGTACACGGAAGACACCGTCAATCTTCTGCAAAGCCTCTACCAGATCCTGCGTTGCCGCACTTTCAATATCCAGCATGGTATATGCCACTTCACCGCGGGATTTGTTGGTCATATCGGAAATATTGATATTCTTCTCACCGATCACTGCAGTAAACTGATTCAGCATATTGGTAATATTTTTATGGAAAATGGCAATTCTTCCGGCCTGGCTGCATACGCCCATGTCACAGGCAGGATAATTTACGCTGTTACGGATATTGCCGTTCTCCAGGTAATCCATCATCTCTTCCACAGCCATCTTCGCACAGTTATCCTCGGATTCCTCGGTGCTTGCGCCCAGATGAGGGATCACGATACAGCCGGGCTGTCCTGCTGTCGTAGGATTCGGGAAATCAGACACATAACGGGCTACCTTGCCACTCTGTAAAGCCTCCAGGACATCTGCCTCATTTGCCAGAAGATCTCTTGCAAAGTTCAACAGGACCACGCCATCTTTCATTTTGCTGATGGCTTCCTTGTTGATCATACCCTTTGTAGAATCCAGAAGCGGTACATGTATCGTAATGTAATCACAGTCTGCATAAATTTCTTCCACATTCATCACATGCTTGACAGAACGGCTTAAGTTCCAAGCAGCATTGACGGATACGTAAGGATCATAGCCATAGACTTCCATACCAAGGCTTACTGCTGTATTGGCCACCTTGACGCCGATAGCACCCAGACCGATGACACCTAACTTTTTGCCCATTACTTCCGTACCGGCGAATTTCTTCTTTTCTTTTTCTGCGGCTTTGGCAATGTCAGCGTTGTCTTTGGATGCCTTGACCCATTCGATACCGCCTACCACATCACGGGCAGCTAACAGCATGCCTGCGATCACCAGTTCCTTCACGCCATTGGCGTTGGCACCGGGAGTATTAAATACTACGATACCCTTTTTGGCACATTTATCCAGAGGAATGTTGTTGACTCCGGCACCGGCTCTCGCTACTGCCAGCAGGTTTTCCGGCAGATCCATCTCATGCATGGAAGCACTGCGGACCAGAACGCCCTCTGCGTCATTCATATTATCGGTTACTTTATAGTCTGCTGTCAGACGATCCAGTCCCACTTTGGAAATGGGATTCAGGCAATTGATCTGAAACATTTTTCTCCCCCTTAAGCGTTCTCCGCTTCAAACTTCTTCATAAACTCTACCAGCTTCTCCACACCCTCGATGGGCATTGCATTGTAGATACTTGCTCTCATGCCGCCTACGGTTCTGTGACCCTTCAGGTTCTCGAAACCGGCTTCTTTTGCTTCTTTTACGAACTTGGCATCCAGCTCCTCATTTCCGGTAATGAACGGAACATTCATCAGGGATCTGTCTTCCTTGCGGACGGTACCCTTGAACAGCTTGCTTTCATCCAGATAGTCATACAGGATCTTCGCCTTTTTCTCATTGCGCTCCTTCATTGCTTCCAGACCGCCCATCTTCTTCAGCCATTTAAATACCTTGCCGCAGATATAGATGCCGTATGCGGGAGGCGTATTGTACAGAGAATCCGCATCTGCATGGATCTTATAACGAAGCATGGTCGGTGTACCGGGAAGTACATCTTCGGTGATCAGATCCTCACGGATAATTACGATAACCACACCAGCAGGTCCGATATTTTTCTGTACGCCGCCATAGATCACACCGTATTTTGTCACATCTACCGGCTCGGATAAAAAGCAGCTGGATACATCTGCAACCAGGGGCTTACCCTTGGTATTGGGCAGGGTCTTGAATTTCGTACCGTAAATAGTATTATTCTCGCATATGTACACGTAATCTGCATCCTCGCTGATGGGCAGATCGGAGCAATCGGGAATATAAGAGAAAGTCTTATCCTCGGAAGAAGCGATCTTATTTGCCTTACCGTACAGGGAAGCCTCCTGGTATGCCTTCTTCGCCCACTGACCGGTTACGATGTAGTCTGCCACACGGTTCTTCATCAGGTTCATGGGGATCATGGCAAACTGCTGGCTCGCACCACCCTGTAAAAACAGTACCTTATAGTTGTCCGGGATATTCATCAGCTCTCTGAGATCAGCTTCCGCTTCCTTAATGATCGTATCATAGGCTTTAGATCGATGGCTCATCTCCATTACGGACATGCCGGTTCCTCTATAATCCAGCATTTCATCGGCTGCTTCCTGTAATACCTCCTCAGGGAGTACTGCAGGGCCTGCGGAAAAGTTATACACTCTTGCCATTTTCAAAGACCTCCTCGATATTTTCTAAATTTTTTATAAAAAGCATAGGTATAGAATAAGCTTTTCATTTGCTTTAGTCAACTACATTGTTAAATTATTTTCAATTTGTTCGTCTATCAAGGACAATTTGTCTGAAAATGTCTGTGCCATTAATAAAACATTACGACAGGGGTGCCGATCTGCACGCAATCAAACAATTCTTCCATTTTGTCCTTTGGTGTATTGATACAGCCGTGGGAACCGGCAGTCTGATAGATGTCCCCGCCGAATTCTTTGCGCCATCCGGCGTCATGAATACCGATACCGCCCTTCACAGGCATCCAGAATTTCACAGGAGATGCATACCCCGGTCCCCGTAAGACACGATTTTTCTGCTTATTATAGACAAAATTGACGCCTTCCGGTGTTCCCATGCGCCGCCGCATATTGCCTGTCACAATCTCCGTCTCCAGCTTCAATACACCTTTTTCGTAATAGTACATTTTCTGTTCTGTCATATCCACTTCGATATAGGTGTCACCAATATCATTTTTCCCATAGCAGAAGGCTTCTCTCTCATAACTAGGTATATGTGACTGCGGCGTGCCTGTATGTACACCGGGATCCAGCAGATGCTCCAGCAGGTAGGCAGTCTCCTTTTTCCGGTCCATCTTGCTGCCATAGGTTCCGCCATCGATGGTGATCACATCCCCACGGGTACTGTGAAACTGTCTGGTTCGTCCATAGCCGTCATATTCTTCCGCCAGGCTCTGCACATACGCCGTCACAGCCTCCTCGTCCAGTACAAAGCTTCCCTTCTCATCCTGCACCGGCAGTCCGTTCTCCGCTGTCAGAAAAAAAGCACAGTCTGCTGCTGTCACCGGATGTCTCTCTTCGCCAAAGCAGTAGACAATATCGCAGGTCTGAAATCTCTCGATCTCTTTCCACAGATTCCGCAGGGCTTTTTGACTCTCATCCGGTGTTATCTCATAGTAACATCCGCTCTCCTGCAGATTCAGTGTTTCCTGCCCATTCTCCACGATTTGTTTTAACGCCAAAAAAGCCTTCTCCAGATCGATACGGTCGCTCAGTCCGTCCGTGAAGACATAGGCACCCTCCGCATCCCTGGTAAGGCTGTAATCTTTTATTCTCTTCTGTTCCGTCTGTACGAAATCCAGGGCGTTGTAGGCTCTGCGAAGCGCCTCCTCATCCACAGTCACCGCAGGTGCCAGGGTCCGCCTGGAATGAAACAGAACATTGTCCACCCACAGATAAGGATTCTGTTCCTGTCTGTATGCTTCCAGTGCGCTGCTAAAGTCCGCGTGATAATCCACATCAGCGAGAGTGATCGTGTATTTCTCTCCCGCTTTATCCACGATGACAACATCCGGAGCTTCTGTATGTGACAAAAGCTCCGAATTCACTTCTTCCACCGTTTTCCCGGTACAGTATACTCCGTTGATCCAGGTATTCAGAGAAAAACCTTCCCTGTAGTATAATGCCAGTACAAAATATACTGTCAGCAGAAACAGCAGTAATATCAGCACCGCAAAAAGTAATCTCTTCGTCGTCTTATTCATCAGGACTGCCTTTTCAAATCATCTCCGTCAAATACTTCGCTGATGGGGGCTCCTGCCGGAACCATGGGGAATACCTTATCATCCTCCGGGATCATGCACTCGATCATTACCGGTGCCTTCAGGGCAATGGCCTTCTCGATAGCGGGTGCCACTTCTTCCTTTTTGGTCACGCGGATGGCGGTACAGCCCAGTCCTTCTGCCACCTTGCAGAAATCCACCTTATCCTTCAGTACTGTCTGGGAATAGCGTTTCCCATAGAACAGTGTCTGCCACTGTCTTACCATGCCCAGCACCTGGTTGTTGATGACCACCTGGATGATGGGAATGTTGTAACGGCTGGCAGTAGCCAGTTCGTTCATGTTCATGCGGAAGCATCCGTCGCCTGCAATGTTGATGCAGACCTTATCCGGCTGTCCGATCTGCGCACCGATGCAGGCTCCCAGACCGTAACCCATGGTACCTAATCCTCCGGAAGACAGGAAGGTACGGGGCTTCGTATAATGATAATACTGTGCCGCCCACATCTGATGCTGTCCCACGTCTGTGGTGATGATGGCTTCTCCGTTCGTTACACGGTCAATCTCCTGCATGATATAAGGGCAGGACAGATTTTCGTCATCGTATTTCAGGGGATATTTTTCCTTCAGCTCCGTTATATGTGCCATCCACTCCGGATGTTCCTGTTTGGACAGACAGGCATTTAATTCTGTCAGAGTCTTCTTCAGATCTCCTACCAGAGAAGCGTCCACGCGAATATTCTTATTGATCTCCGCAGCATCCACATCCAGCTGGATGATCCTTGCATTCTCCGCGAACTTCTTCGGGTTACCGGTCACACGGTCGGAGAATCTGGCTCCCAGTGCCACCAACAGATCACATTCGCTGACTCCAAGGTTCGAAGTCTTGGTACCATGCATGCCGATCATGCCGGTATAGCGCTCACTTTTTCCATCAAAGGCTCCCTTACCCATCAGAGTATCACATACCGGTGCATCGATCAGCTCTGCAAATTCTGCCACCTCAGCACTAGCCTCGGAAATGATGGCTCCGCCACCCAGATAGATGTACGGTTTTTTCGCCTTGTGGATCATCTCTGCTACCAGCATCAATTCTTCCCTGGTGTAACGGGTCACTCTCTCCTCCGGCTGAATCGTCATGGGCGTGTACTCACAGGCAGCTGCCGTCACATCCTTCGTAATATCGATCAGGACAGGGCCGGGTCTTCCGCTTCTGGCGATATGGAATGCCTTGCGGATGGTATCAGCCAGGATCTCCACATTTTTCACAATATAACCATGCTTCGTAATGGGCATGGTCACGCCGGCGATATCCACCTCCTGGAAGCTGTCCTTACCGAGTAAAGGCAAGGTAACGTTGGCGGTGATCGCTACCATCGGTACAGAATCCATGTAAGCCGTAGCGATACCGGTGACCAGATTCGTGGCGCCGGGACCGCTGGTAGCCATGCAGACACCTACTTTTCCCGTAGCTCTCGCATAGCCGTCCGCCGCATGTGCCGCTCCCTGTTCATGCGAAGTCAGAATATGTTTGATCTCCCCACTGTGCTTATATAGTGCGTCATAAATATTAAGGATTGCTCCGCCGGGGTAACCGAATACGGTATCTACCCCCTGCTCCTTCAGACATTCTACCAGAATTTCCGATCCCGTTAACTGCATTTCAAAATCCCTCCGGTTATTTTAATGATTGCTTAATTCTTCTGAGAAGGTGCTTCCAGTACCGCACCGCGGTTGCCGCTGGTCACCAGTTCATGATATCTTGCCAGGTAGCCGGTCGTGATCTTAGGCTCTCTGGGCTGCCATTTTGCTCTTCTGGCTGCCAGTTCTTCGTCGGAGACAAGTACATCCAGTTTGTTCTCCGGAATGTTGATGCGGATGATATCGCCCTCTTCTACCAGTGCGATCGGGCCACCCACTGCTGCCTCCGGAGACACATGTCCAATGGATGCACCACGGGAAGCTCCGGAGAAACGTCCGTCGGTGATCAGTGCCACGCTGGAGCCAAGTCCCATGCCTGCAATGGCAGAGGTGGGATTCAGCATCTCTCTCATGCCGGGACCGCCCTTAGGTCCTTCATAGCGGATCACTACTACATCGCCTGCGACGATTTTACCGGACTTGATAGCATCAATCGCATCTTCTTCACAATCAAATACTCTGGCAGGGCCTTCGTGCACCAGCATCTCCGGTGCCACAGCAGATCTCTTGACCACGCCGCTGTCCGGTGCCAGGTTGCCCTTCAATACGGCAATACCGCCGGTCTGGGAATAGGGGTTCTCCACAGGACGGATAACTTCCGGATTCTTGTTGACACAATTCTTGATATTCTCTCCTACGGTCGTACCGTTGGCAGTCAGGCAGTCGAGGTTCAAAAGTCCCTTTTTGGACAGTTCATTCATTACCGCATAGACACCGCCTGCTTCGTTCAGGTCTTCCATATAAGTAGGACCGGCAGGTGCAAGATGACACAGATTCGGAGTCTTGGCAGAGATCTCGTTGGCGATCTCCAGGTTCAGTTCCACACCTGCTTCTCTTGCGATAGCGGGCAGATGCAGCATGGTATTGGTAGAGCATCCCAGTGCCATATCCACAGTCAGGGCATTTCTGAAGGCTTCCGGAGTCATGATGTCTCTGGGACGGATATTTTTCTCTACCAGTTCCATGATCTTCATGCCGGCATGCTTTGCCAGACGGATACGCTCGGAATATACGGCGGGAATCGTACCGTTGCCGCGAAGTCCCATACCAATGGCTTCGGTCAGACAGTTCATGGAGTTCGCTGTATACATACCGGAACAGGAGCCGCAGGTAGGACATACCTTTTCCTCGAACTCAGCCAGTTCATCCATAGTCATGGTACCGGCTGCCACACTTCCCACTGCCTCGAACATAGAGGATAAGCTTCTCTTCTGTCCGTGTACATGTCCGGCTAACATGGGACCGCCGGATACAAAGATAGTAGGGATATTCACTCTGGCTGCCGCCATCAAAAGTCCGGGAACATTCTTGTCACAGTTGGGAATACATACCAGACCGTCAAATCCGTGTGCCATAGCCATGCACTCGGTGCTGTCGGCGATCAGATCTCTGGTCACCAGGGAATACTTCATTCCCACATGTCCCATGGCAATACCGTCACATACAGCGATGGCGGGGAATACTACCGGCATACCACCTGCCATGGCTACGCCCATTTTTACAGCTTCTGTGATCTTATCCAGATTCATGTGTCCGGGTACGATCTCATTGAAGGAGCTGACGATACCGATCATGGGGCGTCTTCTCTCTTCTTCGGTAAATCCCAGGGCATTGAACAGACTTCTGTGAGGTGCCTGGGCAGTTCCTGTCTTAACGGAATCACTTCTCATAATTATATCTCTCTTTCTCTTCCTTATTTTTCTATACCGGATAAATGTGCTTCCGGGGCAAATGGCATCAGATTCTCTCTGCCAAAAGGTCGCCCATCTCGGTACATCCTACCCGCGTGCAGCCCTCAGACATGATATCACCGGTGCGGAAGCCGTCCTGCAATACTTTCTTCACCGCTGCCTCGATAGCATCTGCTTCTTCGTCCAGATCAAAGCTGTAACGAAGCATCATAGCCGCGCTTAATACAGTGGCGATAGGGTTTGCAATATCTTTACCGGCAATATCCGGAGCGGATCCGTGGCTGGGCTCGTAGAGGCCGAACTTTGTATCATTCAAACTGGCACTGGCTAACATTCCGATGGAACCGGTCACCATACTTGCCTCATCAGAGAGGATATCTCCGAACATATTCTCTGTCAGGATCACATCAAACTGTGCGGGATCCTTCACCAACTGCATGGCACAGTTGTCTACCAGCATATGTTCCAGTGTCACATCGGGATAGTCCTTTGCTACCTCCTCCACAACCTTTCTCCACAGTCTGGAAGAATCCAATACGTTAGCCTTATCCACGCTGGTTACCTTTTTCCTGCGCTTTCTGGCAATATCAAAGCCTTTGATGGCGATCCTGCGTATCTCGTTCTCATCATAGGTCAGGGTATCGATAGCTTTTCTCACGCCGTTCTCTTCGATGGTCCTGCGTTCACCGAAATAAAGTCCGCCGGTCAATTCTCTCATGATCAGCATATCAAATCCCGCTTTGCTGATCTCCTCCTTCAGCGGACACGCCGCTGCCAGCTCATCATAGAGTACTGCCGGTCTTAAATTAGCAAACAGATTCAACGCCTTGCGCATTGCCAGAAGTCCTGCTTCCGGGCGCTTCTCGGGAGGTAATTTGTACCAGGGGGAAGTGGTGGTATTACCACCAATGGATCCCATCAGCACCGCATCTGCCGCTTTGGCATCCGCAATAGCTTCCTCTGTCAGAGGGACTCCATGGACATCAATGGAAGCTCCACCCATTAAAATATCCTTATAGATCATTTTATGACCATATTTATGCGCAACTTTGTCTAAAACTTTTTTCGTCTCCCTGACGATCTCCGGTCCGATGCCGTCACCGGGAATACAGGTAATATGTAACTCCATAGTGTTATTTTCCTCGTTTCCTGTGATATTTCCTGTATTTTAACGTAAAATACTTATTTCATAATAACTGATACTATATGAAATTTCAACATTGAAAATTAACATAAATGCAATTATGCACATTAAAATAGATCAAATTATCAAGTGTGTCATACACGTAAAAAGGAGCAATACCTTATCCCGGCATTGCTCCTTTTTCACTGCTTCTTAGTTCTCTCCAGCCTTCTCAACCTTGCTGATGGCAGATTTCTCCATAGGAATACGGCAGTTTTTGTTATTACCGAACTCTACGATAACGGTATCATCAGTAATATCAATAATGATACCATAGAAACCGGAAGTGGTCAGAACGCAGTCACCTGTCTCTAAGTTGGACAGCATTGCAGCTACTCTCTTCTGTTCCTTCTTCTGCGGTCTCATAAAGAAAAACCACATTGCACCGATCAATACTGCATATACAAGAAGCATAACGATCATGCTGGTTCCGGAACCTGCTGCAGCAGCCTCTGACTCAGTTAATAAAATACCCATTTGTTCCTCCATTCCGGCGTGTTACGCCTGTAAAACTTTCTGTACAAGTAAGTATGATACACAAAAATAGCTTAAGGGGCAAGTCTTTTTGCATAAAATTGTATGAAATAACTCTAAACTCCGACAGTTACAGCTTATTCTAACGGTGTAGCCATGGAATCCAGCTTGTGTCTTTTATATTCTGCAAAGCGGCCTGCATCCAAGGCATCACGGATCTCCGTCATCATGGTATTATAAAAATACAGATTGTGGAGTACACAAAGACGCATGCCCAACATCTCCTTCGCTTTTAACAGATGACGGATATAAGCTCTGGAGTATCTCTGGCAGGCCGGACAGCCGCAGCCTTCTTCAATCGGTCTGCTGTCAAGCTCATATTTTGCATTGAACAGATTAATTTTTCCATGGTTGGTATATAAATGTCCATGGCGTCCGTTTCTCGTCGGATATACACAGTCAAAGAAATCAACACCGCGCTCTACGCCCTCCAGAATATTAGCCGGGGTACCCACGCCCATAAGGTAGGTTGGTTTGTTCACCGGGAGATAAGGTACCACTTCATCCAGAATATGGTACATTTCCTCGTGGGTTTCGCCAACTGCCAGACCGCCTACCGCATAACCGTCCAGGTCCATCTCAGCGATCCGCTTGGCATGCTCAATACGGATATCTTCATAGATGGCACCCTGATTGATACCGAATAACAGCTGATGCGGGTTCACAGTATCCTCTAAACTGTTCAGGCGTTTCATCTCCACCTGGCATCTTTGCAGCCATCTGGTAGTACGCTCCACGGAATTCTGTACATACATCCGGTCCGCCTTACTGGGAGCACACTCATCAAAAGCCATGGCAATGGTAGATCCCAGATTTGACTGGATCTGCATGCTCTCCTCCGGTCCCATGAAGATCTTATGCCCGTCAATATGGGAACGGAAGGTGACACCCTCTTCCTTAATCTTACGCAGTCCCGCCAGGGAAAAGACTTGAAATCCACCGGAATCTGTCAGGATCGGCTTGTTCCAGGACATGAACTTGTGAAGTCCGCCCATCTGTTTGATGATCCTATCACCGGGTCTGACATGCAGATGGTAGGTGTTGGATAATTCCACCTGGGTTCCGATCTGCTCTAAGTCTGCTGTGGATACGGCACCCTTGATCGCCGCTACCGTTCCCACATTCATAAATACAGGGGTCTGGATCACGCCATGCACTGTGGTAAATTCTCCTCTTTTGGCGCGTCCTTCCTGTTTAATCAATCGATACATCTTCTACATATTCCTCCCAGAATTCTTCTAATGTTATGCCCTGTTCCATGATCACAGGCGCAGCAGTTTTCCCTACATAGCGGAAATGCCACGGCTCATACTCGATCCCGGTGATATCTTCCTTCCCCTTAGGATATCTCAGAATAAATCCAAAACGACAGCTGTTGGCTGCCAGCCATTTTCCGGCTTTTGTGTCTCCAAAGCCCTCGTCCAGGGACATATAACTGTTACATACAATATCAAGTGCCAGTCCGATCTGATGCTCACTGGCTCCCGGTACCGTCACTGCCTGGCTGGACAGCTGATAAGCTTCCATATAGGACATTCCGCGGTTCATATAGCGCTTGATCTTCCGGTTGAACAACATCTGCTGATACTCCAGATCCCGGTAAGGCGAGCAGATCGTCAGGTTCACACCATCCTCTTCCGCTGCTTCCAGCATGGCAAGAAGGTCTTCTAAGATTCTCTTGTCACACTGCATGGAACCCCTGATGGTGCCCAGTTGGAACGTATAATCCTCCGGAATGGAGTTCTGCTTGTTGATCAGAACCAGTCTCCAGTCGTCGGAGCGGAATTCCTGCTGTTCTGTAGTCTCCCGCGCATCACTGCCTGTTCCGGTCTCCCGGGCATTTTCACTCACAATTTCCTCTGAAGCCCGTAAAATATCGGAGGCATCGTATTTGTCCACCAGTGCATAGCCGTGGGAAATACTGTTGTAATCCGACTGTTCCAGAACATCCTCATCCTCTAAGAGTTCCAGCCCCGCCATATCCGGTTCCTTCTCCTCCGCCAGAGAGATGTCAGCAGTCTCGGCATTTTTCAATTCATAGTCATTCCCCGCATCCTCTGTAATAAACGCCGGGAATGAAAAACTGCTGTATACCGCAAACAGGAAGAAAGTTCCCGCCATCACGGCAAAACGTTTTCCATTATTCTTGCAATAATTACAGACATGAAAAAAAAGCATCACAAAAAACAGCAGCGGTACTGCTACCGCCCTGTTCCATCGGTTCTTTTTCCCAAATTTCAGAAGTTTTGCCCTGGCTTTCTCTTCCGTTGTTTTTTCCATTTGTATATTCGACCTTTTACTTCCCGTTAGCAACTATATAATATGATAGCATACTTTATATTCCGTTGCATCCTTTTTCTATAAAAAAGTTGCGATTTTTTCAATAATTACGTATAATCTATGATAAAAAGGTAACTATTCGAGTCACCGCCCCATAATGAACAAAATGAGCTGCATAGCAGCAAGAAAGCACGATTCATCGTGCGTCTTTGCGAATGTATGGGTGGGTGCTGAACGGTTGGAAAAGGAGAACTGCCATGGCCGGTTCAACATTGGGAAACATTTTCAAGATCACTACCTGGGGAGAATCCCACGGGAAAGCTTTGGGTGTCGTCGTAGACGGCTGTCCCGCAGGACTGCCTCTCTCCGAGGAAGATATACAGAAATACTTAGACCGACGTAAACCCGGCACCAGTGCCATTACCACTCAGCGTAAAGAGGCCGATCAGGTGGAGCTTCTCTCCGGCATCTTTGAAGGAAAGACTACCGGTACTCCTATCTCCCTGATGGTACGTAATACCTCTCAGATCTCTGCTGATTACACGGAGATCGCAGAGAATTATCGTCCCGGCCATGCGGATTATTGTTTTGATGCCAAATACGGTTTCCGGGATTACCGGGGTGGCGGACGTTCCTCCGGTCGTGAGACCATCGGACGCGTGGCTGCCGGAGCCATTGCTGCGAAGATCTTAGAGCAGATGGGCATTACCGTATTCGCCTATACCCGCTCCATCGGTCCCGTAGATGCGGATCTGACAAAGTTCAACCGTACTACTGCCCGCTCCACGATCACTGCCATGCCGGATGCAGAAGCTGATGAAAAAGCCTGTGCTTATCTGCAGCAGGCAAGAGAAGCCTGCGATTCCGTGGGCGGTTGCATGGAATGTCTTGTCGAAGGACTTCCCGCAGGCATCGGAGATCCGGTGTTCGAGAAGCTGGATGCCAACCTCGCGAAAGCTATCATGTCTATCGGTGCCGTGAAAGCCGTAGAGATTGGCGATGGTGCAGAAGCTTCCCGCCATACCGGCAGTGAGAATAACGATCCCTTCCGCATGGAGAACGGCAAAGTCACAAAGATCAGCAATCATTCCGGCGGTATTTTAGGAGGTATGAGTGACGGCAGTCCTATCATTGTCCGTGCTTATGTGAAACCCACTCCTTCCATCTTCCGCCCCCAGCAGACCGTGAACCGCTCCGGTGAAAATACCGAGCTTACCATCCGCGGACGCCACGATCCCATCATCGTCCCCAGAGCTGTCGTCGTCATGGAATGCATGACCGCCATCACTGTGTTGGATGCCATGATGATGAATATGTCGGCGAAGCTGGATTCCCTAGTGGAGTTCTATCGATAAATTGAGAGTTAGTTAATGAATCTGTTTTCAAATCTCCGTAGCCCTTGGCAGGGTATAAGAAACGCGACACGCTCGCGCTCTGTCGCAGAGCGTAGCGGTACATAAGCGAGGAAAGTACCCTCGCTAAGTACCGACGTCTGCTTACGGTCTGCTTATTCTTATACCCAGCCGGGGCTACTGGTTTTTTGAAAGCTTTCCAAAATGCAGAACTCCCGGAATATGCGGTGCCATGTCGAAGATGTTTGTCGGAGGATGTTGATATTTTCTAGAAAAGTGCTGAAAGACAGGGGGAAAGCGGACACGATGTCCGCGTCAGCCGATTGTCGACATGGATGTCGACTGTAGGCGACCCCGTCATGACGAGAACTACTCATCACTTTTCGTAGAAAATTCACATCCGGAGACCTTACATCGAGACATGTGTATCGCATGCTCCGGGAGTTCGTGGATTTTGCCAATGTATTCAACTAACTTTCAAGTTAGTTTGTCGCAAATACCCCCAAAAAGATGAATTCCGTACAAAAAAAATTCTAAATCAGGAATTTTTGTACGAAATTTCTTCATTTTGCACGCTCAGCGAAAATAACAGCTTGTTACATGGCAATATTTCATGTTTTTGTATTTTTTTAGCAAAAAATGGCGTTTTTAATACAAACAGAACTCCCCGAGTGGCAGACAGCAGCTCTCCGCAATGAGCTATGCTTTCGTACCTTTCAATATGTAAAAAAGGCATACATACGTATGCCTTTTCGAAATAATCCGTTATAATTAAGCGTTCATCTGAGCGGCAACTTCTGCTGCGAAGTCTTCGTTCTTCTTCTCCATGCCTTCGCCAACTTCGAAACGAACAACCTTAGCGATGGTCAGAGCCTTGTTAACGCTCTCTAAATACTTAGCTACGGTCTGCTTGCCATCCTCAGCCTTAACATAGGTCTGATCTAACAGGCAGATCTCCTTCAGCTGCTTGGATACACGACCGTCTGCCAGACCCTTGAAGATCTTATCAGATACGATAGCGTCCTTGTCAGCCATAGCCAGCTCAGCCAGAGCAGCTGCTGCTTCCTTGGACAGGAAGTTGAACAGGTAGTTCATGTTGCTCTTCTTCTCTTCGTAGATTGCCTTATCCTCATCGCTCCATGCGGAACTGTTCATAGCCTTATCGATCAGCTTATTCAGGATGGGCTTAGGCAGAGATGCAGGATCGTTCAGAGCTGCGTCAACCGTGATCTCCTGTAACTTAGCCAACTCTTCTGCGGAAATATCATTTCTGCTGATGTAGGTAGGATTCATAGCTGCTACCTGCATAGCGATGTTGGTCAGTGCTTCTCTAGCTGCGTCATCGGATGCACCGTTAGCTGCAACGATAACACCGATGCGTCCACCACCGTGAATGTAGGATACTGCTACATCTCCGGATACCTTCTCGAAACGACGGATAGACAGCTTTTCACCGATGGTAGCGGTCTTCTCTACCAGAGCTTCCTTAACAGTTGCGCCTTCGAAAGGAGTAGCCAACAGTGCTTCGATATCTTCACCGTCCTTGCCACCCTGTAAATCGGAAGCCAGAGCAGTTCTATTAACAGCCTCTACAAAAGAAGTAAAGGTCTCGTTCTTTGCAACGAAGTCGGTCTCGGAGTTCACTTCAATAACGCAAGCGGTCTTGCCGTCTGCGGAGATTGCTGCACGTGCAACACCTTCTGCTGCGATACGACTTGCCTTCTTCTCAGCTTTAGCCTGTCCGTTCTTTCTCAGGAACTCAACAGCTGCGTCCATATCTCCATTTGTCTCGTTCAGAGCCTTCTTACAATCCATCATACCAGCGCCGGTCATTTCACGGAGCTCTTTTACCATAGATGCGGTAATTGCCATTTTTTTATCCTCTCTTCTTAATTAATATATTATCCTCAAGAACCCAGACCGTAATGACAGGCATCGCAATCTGGGTTCCTATGCTTCTCTTATGGAATCGGATTATTCAGCGTCAGCTGCAACCTCTTCGATATCCTCTGCTTCGGTAGCTACATCAGCATCGCTGTATACAGCCTCGCCCTGTTTAGCTTCGATGACAGCGTCAGCCATCTTGGAAACGATCAGCTTAACGGCTCTGATCGCATCATCGTTACCGGGGATGATGTAATCCAGCTCTTCAGGATCACAGTTAGTATCGCCGATACCGATCAGGGTAATGCCCAGTGCATGAGCCTCCTGTACACAAATTCTTTCCTTCTTAGGATCTACAACAAAGATAGCATCGGGAACTCTGGTCATGTTCTTGATACCGCCCAGGTTCTTCTCCAGCTTCTCCCATTCTTTCTTTAACTGAATAACTTCCTTCTTAGGCAGTACATCGAAAGTACCATCCTGAGACATGGTCTCGATCGCATGCAGTCTTGCGATACGGGACTGGATGGTTCTGAAGTTGGTCAGCATACCACCTAACCATCTCTCGTTTACATAGTACATACCGCAACGCTCAGCCTCAACCTTTACAGCGTCCTGTGCCTGCTTCTTGGTACCAACGAACAGAATGGTGCCGCCCTGTGCAGCGATCTCGGATACTGCCTTGTAAGCCTCATCAACCTTAACTACAGACTTCTGCAGATCAATGATGTGGATGCCGTTTCTCTCGGTGAAGATGTAAGGAGCCATCTTAGGGTTCCATCTTCTGGTCTGATGTCCGAAATGAACACCTGCTTCAAGTAACTGTTTCATAGAAATAACGCTCATGTCTTTACCTCCGTTTGGTTAAAATCTTCCGCTTTTCTTTTCTGCCGGGACGCGTTAAGAACCCGGTTAGCTCTGACAAAGACTTCTGTAAAACCAGTAAGCACCATCGTCAAATCGAAAGGCGTGTTTTTTATCACAACAGTGCGATTATAACATAGGAAAACCCCTGTGGCAAGGGGTTTTTAATGTTTTCCTGTGATTATTTTTGCGATTTCTTCTTCAGAAGTCCCGGGAACTATCTCATAAGTGCCGGGATTTATGCTGCGGCTGTAGCCGTTATTACATAAGTAATTGTCAAATGTCTTCGCATCTTCCACCAATCCCGCTTCCTGTAGCTGGCTGCTGACGCTTCCGGAGCTTGCTCCTTTTTTTACGGTAACAGTAACCGTCTGCGCTGCTTCTGGTGCTACAATCGTCTCAGGCTGTGGTGTTGCTTCCGGTTCCATGGTATTTTCCGGTGCAACCGTTGTCTCCGGTTCCGATGTTGTTGTCATTGCTTCTTCGGTCTCAGGCTCCGGGGATGCTTCCGTCTTCTCCGTGTTTTCCTGTGCCTGCTGCTGTACGCTGTTCTGCAGAGCTGCTAACGTCAGTTCACTGCTGTCCACCATTCCCAGCTGTTCCGCACGTTCTCTGATCTGATCATCTGTCAATATCTGTGTCTCCTGCCCCTGACGGTGAGAAAAGCTGATTCCCAGGATCAATGCGGTCACGATCATACCAATTCCAAGACCGCGCAGATAATATTTTAATTTCATTTCTGTCTCCGTCCTTAATTTCGTGATTACCTTCAGGCCTTATACAGGTCAATTACGAGTTTTACTTCTCCCACGCCCAGTCCAAGTTCCCTGGCTATTGCTACCGTGGATTTGCCCTGTCTGTGCATTTCCAGGATCTTCTCGTTGTTGTTCTGGCCTTCTTCCGCTGTCTCACCCATGAATCCGATTTCCGGAGATACAGCCTCCTCTGTTTTCGCCGGTTCGTCTGCCGGGATCACTTTTTCCGTTTCCTCAGTTTTTACCGTCGGAGTATCATCGATCGCCTTCACCTTGTCTTCCGCAGCTTTCACCGCTTTGTCCACTTTGGAGACGGTATCTTTGATATTGGCATGCTTGTTGTTCAGCATATCATATAAGAACATTGCTTCCTCATGATTTTTATGAATTTCCTGTAATACCGTATCGGAATATTCATTTACCGCCATGATTTTCTCGTTAGTCAGGCGTTCCAGCGATCTCTCCGCCTTTTCCACCACATCTTCTGAGGTTTCTTCCACTTTATCCTGCACCTGTGCACGGACTGTTTTCATTTCTTCCTCTATCAGACCGTGGATTTCCTGTTTTGCCGCATCTGTGTCGATTCTACCGGCGTCCGATCTGCCTGCCGGCAGTAAAAAACTTCCTATAAAAATTACAATTCCTACGATCAGCAGGATTACTTCTAAAATGTCCATCTTACTACGTTTCCTTTGTATTTTCAGATCTTGATGTCAAAACCACGATGCTGTTTTTGGATAACGACACCATCTTCCGGTTCTTTCTTTTTCCGGCGTTTATCTCCGCCGTTTCCGGCATATTCATTGTGTCCCTTCTCCTTGGCATCATATTGTCCGGTATACCAGTCCGCATTATCACTGCTGTGTACTTCTTTCGTAAGCTTTTCACTCTGTTTTTGAGACTGCTGTCCCAGAGTCATCTGTTGAAATGCCCCTTTATTGTCCTCATTCTGCTTCATCACGGAATAATCCTGTGTTCTGGGGATCGAAGCAATCTCCAACGAACCAAACGCCATATCTGTGCCTCTTTTCTGCTATATTGCGGTAGCCTTAACATCTCCGTCGATCCGTTCAAATCTACAGTACTGGTAAGTATTTTTCACCTGCATGGAGGAATCCCCGATAATGATCGTAGTCCCCGGATACACCTCTCCCTTGACGATGACAGCGGCCTTTTCCTGTGGATTGAACTCCATCTGCAATTCCTGCATGCGCGCGTTTTTCTCCGCCAGGCTCTTTTTCTGTGTCTCCATCGTTGCTGCGGAATTCCGGATATAATTCAGCTGGTCCGGAGTAAAACGCACTCCTCTGTTTTTTTTCTCTGTGAAACTGGCAAGAATTGGCTGAATACTCCGAATATTTTTAACGATCTCCGAAATTTCTTTCTGGAGTTTCATATATTCTGCTTTTTTCTCCGGGTCCACTCCGACCTCTACCACGGTCGGTGCCCCCAGTGTCGCTCCCAGAGTCTTCACTTCGATTCTCTGACCGGCACGTACATGTCCCCCAGTGATAAAGCCTCTCTTACCGGTTACCTGGATCTCCGTAGATGCCGTCACATTGCTATGCAGAATCGACTCCGTATTCACGTAACCACCGGCACTGACCGTCGCATTTTCGAGAAATTTGGCAACGATATTGCCACCGGCCTTCAGGATGCCTTTTGCCATACCGTTCATACCGCGGGCAATGATAATGTTTCCTCCGGCCTCGATGCAGGCACCCTCTACCACACCGCTTATGATCACATTGCCACCGGCCCTGATCTCAAAATTAGAAGAAACATTGCCACGCACCTGCACGCTTCCTTCAAATTCAATATTTCCGGTGGATAGATCTACATTCTCTACTTCATAAACATCGGATACAAATACTTTGCCCTCTACCAGTGACACGTGACCGTCCACCAGAGAAGTAAGCTTTTTTCTGTCCTCTGAGATTTCAATATTATGTCCGAATTCCAGATGTGCTTTTTTCACCTGTCTGGGGCGGATTTTGGCTCCCTGCACCGTTATTCCGTATTCTCCTTCATCTTCCGGAATGATTTCCGCCAGGAGTTGTCCCTTTCTGCAGGGGTTGATCATATTCAGGTGGAAATAATCCACGGTGCCGTCATCTTTTAATGTAGGCTGTGCATGAACATCCGTATTAAAATAATACCTGACAGACGCATCCGTACCATGCCTCGGTTCTTTACCTTTGGCCACGATCAGATCTGTACCATAGATCCCATCCGACATAAAATGATCCTGCAGAACGTTCATCTGTATTCCGTAGACAATGTTCCGGTATCTGAGATCCCGGATCACACTGTCCATGGTTGTTCTTTTCCCGCTTTGTGATGCCGGATAGAATCGAAGAATCACCTGCATATTATCCTGGCTGACCTCGATACTGTAGGTTTCTTCCAGTGCCGGGCAATCCTTTCTCTCCAGAAAGCATACCGTATCTTCCCCCGACAAAATTGCTTTTTTAATTGCCATAGGATCATACGGCACAGATTCCCGTTCAAGATAATTCAACACCTCCTGGAGATTCACGTCCGCTCCTCCGTCCTTTGGTTGAAATATCTGTAGCCCATAACCTCCCGGTGCATTTACGAGCTGAAAATAGCCATTCTGCATGCATTTTCTCCTCTTACCCAATCTGCGGGTCAACCATTTTTATAAAAGTCCCATATAATTTCCCATTTTTGTCTTCATTTTCTGCAGAGCTCTCGTATGCAGCTGGGAGACTCTGGATTCCGACACTTCCAATATATTACTGATCTCTTTTAGCGTAAGATCTTCGTAATAATACAGCGTAACTACTTTCTTCTCTTTCTCTGTCAAAAGTTCCAATGCTTCTCCGAGTACTTTTGTCAGCTCTTCCTTCTCAACGCTCTCTTCCGGACCGTCAAATCTGGCCGTGGTATGTCTGCTATAATCCTGCGAGACATCGCTTCCCTGATCCATATATTCATTCAGTGACACCAGTCCCGTAATTTTCATCTGCGACTGCCAGTCCAGATATTCCTCCGCGGATATTCCCAGACCCATAGCAATATCTTCATCTGTTGCGCTGCGTCCCGTAGTCTGTTCCACTTCCTTGATGACAGCGTCAATCTTCTTCTGTCTCTGGCGAATCGTCCGAGGTATCCAGTCCATTTTACGAATCTGATCCAGAATGGCTCCACGGATACGCAGACTGGCATAGGTCTCGAATTTTACTTCTTTGAGGCAATCAAATTTGTCAATTGCATCAATCAAGCCAAAGATCCCATAGCTGACCAGATCCTCATAGTCTACGTTGTATCCCAGATACATGCTCAGTCTTCCGGCCACCACTTTCACCAGGGGGGCATACTCCAGTATCAGCTGCTCCCTGGTCTCCGGTCGCTTATTAGCAGCATATTCTTCTAATAACCTTTTCTTACCGGCTTCATCCATTTGACTCGCTTACACCCTTCTGTTGTGCATCTTCCGATACAGCATCTTCTTGTTCCGCCTTCTCTTCCTGTTCCTGTTTTGCCTTTTCCTCGTTCTGCCTGTCAAAGCGATCCAGCAGAAGCCGGACACCGTTTCCCAGACAGTAAAACAAAAGCATCACAGCAAACAGTGCCACCAAACTTGCCAATACCGAGTAAGCCTGTACCATCGTAACAATACAGGTACAGGCGCCGGCTGTCAGCATCAGGATCAATGGCATATTCTTTCTGTTCATAATTTTCTTCCATTCCAATATTTGTCAGATGACTGATTCATCTCTTCCTACCGCACGGATATAAAATTCTCCGGTCTCCGGATAAAATGTAACGGTTCTTCCGTAGTTTTTGCCTGTATCCTCTGCTAAAATAGGGATATTGATTTCCTTCAATTTCTTCTTAACAGCCTGCACATTTCGCTCCCCCACCTGCATCATGTCGTTACGACCCTGAAATGTAAACATGGTAGCGCCACCGGCAATCTTAGCAACCATTCTTGCCTTTCTCGCACCAAGTTTTTCCATCTGGCGTACCAGTTCATCAATTCCCGTATCCGCAAATTTTGCAATATTCTGGCTACTGTTACGTATCGTAGTGCTGTCCGGCAGCATAATATGCGCCAGACCGCCTATTTTCGTCACCGGATCGCGGATTGCAATTCCCACACAAGATCCCAATCCCAAAGTCGTCACTCCGTCGGGACTTACGCAGGTCTTCAGATCCGCCATTCCTACCTTAATAATCTCGCTCATTCTGCTCCCCTTCTTCTACCTCTTAGCACCTTATGCAACAGATATTCCCAAAGACGATAATATCTTGGGATAGGATTCAATATCGGGAACCAGAATGAAATAACCGTCAATCTCCACCTCATCGTAAAACTGAGACTGGATCAATAAAATCTTATCTCCCAAAGTTCCAAATTCAATTGCCGGAACGCTTAGGATCGCTCCCGCCATATCCAGCGTCAGAGAAGGCGGGGTAGGGATAATCGTCAGGTTCGTAAGAGACGACAGGGAATTCAGATAGGCTCCCGTGATAATGTTGCCGATCTCCTGCATTGCAGAAAATTCAATCTCTGAAAAACCTTCCGGCTGTACCATATCTCCAAGGATCTTATGGAGAAGATGTTTTGCGCTGTTCTGTTCCACCAGGAACATCATGCTTCCGGTAATGTCTCCTTCCACCCCCAGGAAAACACCGATCATCACCTGTTCCTCTCCTCCCATCAGTGCTCCGACTTCATTAAAATCCAAAAGCTTTACCTGCGGTACTTTCATATCCACCTTGCAGTTTAACATCTGGGAGAGTGCTGTCATAGCGTTGCCTGCACCTATGTTTCCAATTTCTTTTAAAACATCCAGATATGTTTCCGAAACTTTCTCTAAACTCAGATCTCCCATGGATCCATCTCCTTTATGCGTTTTCCTCCAGTGTAATGGAATTCAGATCCAGAAGAGAGATCAGTTCCCCATTGTGTTTTCCTACACCTGTAATAAAACTCTTTTTATTCTCACCGGCATTCTGAGACATTTTTTCAATCTCGCTGGTACCGAGAGTGACAACTTCCTTCACTTCGTCCACAATTATGCCGACACTGCCCTGCTGTTCCAGTTTCAGAATGATAATTCTGGTAGCACGGGTCAATTCGTCTGCCTCCAGTCCCATTTTCAGTCGGAGGCTCATTACCGGCAGTACTTCTCCACGCAGATTAATAACACCTTTCAGATATGCGGGTACCTTGGGTACTCTGGTAATGTGCTGCATTCTGACAATGTTGTCTATGTAACGGATATCAATGCCGTACTGCTCATCACCGAGGCGGATCACAATATACTGGAAAAATTCCTCCTCAATTTTACGCTCATCTCCGGCTTTTAACGTATTTTTCATGCTAAGTTCTTC
This sequence comes from Simiaoa sunii, assembly GCF_014337175.1. Lineage (GTDB taxonomy): Bacteria > Bacillota > Clostridia > Lachnospirales > Lachnospiraceae > Acetatifactor > Acetatifactor intestinalis. The sequence continues at coordinate 2,034,276 of NZ_CP060633.1, forward strand.
CATAATCGTCATCTCCCTCCTTACAGTAATGCATTTGCATCCAGGATCAGTGCCACTTCACCGTCACCCAAAATCGTTGCACCGCTGATAAATTTACACTGCTTGATATATTTGCCAAGAGATTTGATAACGATCTCCTGCTGACCGATCAGTTCATCGATCACAAGACCTGCCATTTTGTCTCCCTTCTTGACGATTACCACAATCAGATTATCCTCGGTAGATCTGGTACTTTCCACATCCAGTACTTCCGTCAGACGGATCAGGGGAATTACCGTTCCTCTTAAGTTGATCACTTCTTTGTTTTCTACCAGTTTGATATCCTTCGGTGAGATATCTTCGATGGTCTGAATGGATCCCAGGGAGATCGCATATTTTTCTCCACCTACGACTACCATCAGTGCCTGAATGATTGCAAGGGTCAGAGGCAGACGGATCGTCCAGGTACTTCCCTCTCCCCATTTTGATTTCACTTCTACTTCACCGCTTAAGGATTCGATCTTGGACTTCACGACATCCAGTCCCACGCCTCTTCCCGATACATCGGTTACTTTTTCGGAAGTGGAGAAACCGGGCTGGAACAGCAGATTGATAATATCCTTCTCCGACATATTTGCTGCCTGTTCTACGGTTACCAGATTACGTTCGATTGCTTTATTCTTAACAGCTTCCACATCAATACCGTTACCATCATCTCTTACCTCGATGACTACGTTATTGCCATCCTGATAAGCATCCAGGAAAATAGATCCCTGCTCGGGCTTGCCGCGCTGTGCACGAACTTCTGCAGATTCCAGACCGTGGTCAGCGGAATTACGCAGCAGATGCATCAGAGGATCCCCGATCTCATCCACCACGGTACGATCCAGCTCGGTCTCCTCACCGGTCATATACAGTTCCATCTTCTTGTCCAGCTTCTTAGACAGATCACGGATCATTCTGGGGAACTTCACTACAACGCTTTCGATAGGTACCATTCGTACCTTCATTACGGATTCATGCAGATTGGTTGTCACATTTTCCAGATATTCGATCTGCTCATTGAATGCCGTATTGTTGCCATGGTCATTGCTGGAAGCAGCTACCAGAGAGTTTTTGGCAATGATCAGCTCACTTACGAGATTCATCAGAGAATCCAGTTTCTCGATGTCTACACGTACAGTACGGTTGACCACAGGCTTGCTCACCTGTTTTTTCTCCGGAGCTTTAGCAGCCGCAGGCTTCTTCTCTTCTTTTCTCGTTTCAGTCTTTGTCTCGGCTACTTCTTCTTTTTTCTCCTGTGCGGGTTCCTGTGTCTCCTCTTCGGAATGATAATTCTTGGTCTTCTCCAGTTCCAGAACCGCACCGGTCACCTGTGCGATCTCGGATACGCTTTCCGCTGCCTTGATCACATCATCCAGAGAATAATCGGACAAAACGATCAGAGTGAAATCTTTATCGAACTTTTCGTCTTCCACATCCTGTGCGCTGGGTACGGAGACGATGATCTCTCCTTTTTCCTCCACAGCCTTGAACACCAGGAAAGCTCTTGCCGCCTTCAGGATACAGCTGTCCTGTACCACAACATTAATACCGTATACATTTTTGCCCTGTTTCATAGCTTCTTTGATCACGCGGATCTGGCTGTCATCAAACGCAATGCCATTCCATTTTTCCGCACCTGTTCCGGTGCTCTCCGCTGCGGGTGCTGTTGCTTTTTCTTCCTTTGCGGGCTGCTCCTGTCCGGTCTTGTTAGCGTTCAAAATATCATTCAGGGCTTTGATCAGATTTTCATTGTCATTGGTTCCCTCATCGGAGGTCTCCTGGATGTTGTTTTTATACTCATCCAAAGCGTCCAGGCACTGGAACAGTACGTCGATCATTTCCGGTGTCACCTTAATATTGCCGTTACGCACTTCCGAAAATACATTTTCCATATCATGGGTCAGATTCTGCATCCGCTTATAGCCCATGGTTCCCGCCATACCCTTCAGGGAATGTGCCGCACGGAATATTTCATTGATATTATCCATATTCTCGGGATCTGACTCCAGTTCCAGAATCTGTGTATTCAGGTTCTGCAGATGTTCATTTGTTTCATCCAGAAAAATTTCAAGATATTGGCTTACGTCCATCTTTTCCTCCATTCTGCCGATCACAGCATTGCCGGAAACGGCATATATTACTTAATTTACTCCTACATGCAGTATGATTTCCTGGGCGATCTGGTCTAACGGTACCACCTGATCTGCCAGTCCTGCTGCAATAATACTCTTGGGCATTCCAAATACAATGCTTGTCTCCTGATCCTGTGCGATCACGTATGTTTTCCTGGAAGTTCTCAATTTACCGATCCCTTCCGTTCCGTCCGCACCCATTCCGGTCATAACTGCACATACAACCGTATCAAAGCGGCTGTCCTGCAGGGATTCGTACATATAATTGGCACAGGGTCTGACTCCTTCCCTGTAAGGTTCTTCCGATAAATGCAGTGTATGACGTCCGGCCGGTGAGGTTACCACATGGAGGTGCTTTCCTCCCATGGCGATATAGACCCAGCCCTTTTTCAGTTCTTCCCCCTCTGCTGCCTCTTTTACATGAATCTGGCTTAAATTATCCAGTCTCTCTGCAAGAGATGCTGTGAATCCTGCCGGCATATGCTGTACTACCAGTACCGGTGCATCCAGATCGGCCGGTAACAGAGGGATCACCGATTGCAGAGATTTCGGACCTCCCGTGGAGCTTGCAATTGCCACCACTTTGTTGCCGCCCACACTGACCGGGTGATGATTGATGATCTTCATCATCTCCCTGACTGTGCCCTTCTCTTCGGAAATTTTCTTCTCCTCATTGAATGACGGCATTCTGCCGTTAGCCACAACATTCAGTGTCCGTAAAAACTCTCTGCGGAAATTCTCTCCCCGGCAGTCGACTGCACTGTCCGGCTTATGTACGAAATCAAGAGCTCCCAGTTCCAGTGCATCCAGGGTGGTTCTGGCGCCTTCCATAGTGTCGGTACTCGCCATCATCACTCTTGCCGGTATCTTGTATTTTCGCAATTCCTGCAACAGCTGCAGTCCGTTCATCCTCGGCATATTCACATCCAGGACAACCGCGTCATAACTGTTTCTGCTCAACAGATCAAAAGCTTCTAATCCGTCTTTTGCTCTGTCAACTACCTGAAACCTTATGTCTGCATCTATTATATCACAGAGCACTCTTCTCATGAGTGCAGAATCATCTACAACCAATATTTTTTTTGGCATCAGTTCAGTCTCTCCTTTTTACGGCTCTTACGCTCTTCTTCAAATATAAACCGAATAATCTCTTCTCTGGTATTTACGTCCAGATTGTAGTACTGGACTCTGTGTTCAAACATTCCCCTCCGGTTTTCCAGTTCCTTGACTGCCAAAACCTTTCCGACCACATCATATTTTTTTCTTTCCCCATCTTTTAGCAGATGGTAGCTGCACAGGATCAGGCTCCCGGGTTCATATTTCTGAGATGACAGGAAGCGCAATCCGCCACCACTGATATCTACGATCACACTATGCTTTAACGGAAGTCCCGGCTGAAGCTCATAGGGTGAATTTTTCTCCAGTGCCTCGATTTCTTCTTCCTCCAGATTCCGCGCACACATATCCAGTGCACAACTGAACCGATAATATTCTCTCCGCTGATATTTGCGCAGATTGCTGGTCAGTTCCATCACCAGCACATATACATTATTACTTTTGTAACGATCTACGATTCTGGAAAAACACTGATACAGACTATTCTCTTCGAAAAATACCATATCATATTCGCTTTCCACCGGCAGAAGGATCAGTCTGGTCTGTTCCATTGGCATGGAAATCTCCAGTGTATCCTCCGATAGGATCTGCAGTACACGGCTCTGGTAAACCTTTGTCGTATTTTCGGCTCCGGATTCTCCCAATCCATGTTCCAGCGCCCGAAGCTCTACTTTAGAACCTTCTTCCACAAATCTGGACAACATAATTTTGTACCTCTCTTATCTGGACTGTTTTGCAGCTCCGTTTCTGGTCCCTATAATATGGGAGAAAAAAGCTGCCATTCCGCGCCTCGGTTGTTCTTCCTGTGTTTTATCGCACAATTTCTCCGCAATTCTCTGATATGCCTGACTGGATTTTGCTCCCGGATTCTGTATCGACACAGGCACCTGCTGCATTACTGCCTGCACCACCTGGGGATCCTGTGGTACACACCCCAAATATTCCATGGAGGTCTTAAGATATCTGGTAACCACTGCATTCAGCTTATCAAACAGCACCTGGCCTTCTTTTACATTTTCCACTCTGTTTGCCACCATTTTGACCTTAGTATAGGCCTCTTCATATCTCGGATGTCGGTACAACGCCTTTAACAAAGAATAAGAATCCGTAATGGAAGTAGGCTCCGGCGTCGTCACCAGCAGCACCTCGCCGCTCGCCACCAGGAATTCTAATACGCTGTCCGATATTCCGGCTCCTGTGTCCACTATGATCACATCCGTAAGGGCATCCAGCTCGGCCAGATTCTGTATAATGCAGGTAAGAGCATCTTTTCCCAGATTTGACATTCCGGCAATTCCGGATCCTCCGGAGATAAATCCCACTCCCATAGGGCCCTGGGTTATGATGTCACTGATACTTTTTCCTTCGTATACCAGATCACATAAGTTATGCTTTGGCACTGCACCAAACATAATTTCAATATTCGCCAGTCCGAAATCTGCATCTAAAATAACGACCCTTTTTCCCATTTTACGAAATTGAATTGCCAGATTGATAGACATATTGGATTTTCCAACGCCACCTTTTCCGGAGGTGACAGTTATGACTCTTGCAGTCGGTCTTATCTGCTTATTTGCTTTAATAATCCTTAACTGTTCCGCCTGATCCATTTTCCCGCGCCTTTCTGTCTAAGCTTTATTCCTTTCCACCAAGGATCTGTTTTACCGTCTTCTGTGGATTGAATACTTCCATGTCATCCGGAACATTCTGTCCACAGGTCACATAAGCGACCGGTGCACCGGTATAAAGCTTCATATTCAGCAGATTCCCCACTGCCTCCGTTTCATCCAACTTGGTAAAGATCAGCTCATAATCCGCGATCTTACCATAACAGTCTGCAATTCTCTGAAGATCCCTATATTTAGTAGTTGCACTGAGAACCAGAAACACATGATAGTTTCCGGGGTCTTTCAGTGCTCCCACCATTTCCTTCATTTTCTCCAGCTGATCCGCATTCTGATGTGATCTCCCCGCTGTATCTATAAAAATATAATCACAATCCCAATAATCCTTCACTGCAGTCTGCAGTTCTTCCGGGGTATAGATGACCCGGAAAGGTGTCTCCAAAATATTGGCATAGGTTCTTAGCTGTTCTGCGGCCGCAATGCGATAGGTATCTGCGGTTAACAGTGCCACTTTCTTTTTATCCTCCACACAATATTTTCCTGCCAGCTTGGCAATGGTAGTTGTCTTACCCACTCCCGTAGGTCCGATAAATAATACAATCCTCGGTCCGTCCGTAGAGGGCGTAATCCCTTCTGACTTTCCGAATTTCAATACCATCTTCTGATAAATATTAGCCAGCAGATAATCAAAGGGCAGGTCTGCTTTTTTGGTTTTAGAGGCATCTTCCAAAATACTGTTTACGTATTTCTCGTCCATCTCGTTATCCAACATTTTATTATACAACAGCCGGATAAATTTATCCTGTTCCGGATTCTGCTCTTCCTCTTTCTTCTCCGGGGTTTCCGCTTCCGAATCCTTTTTCTCTTTTTCTTCACTGACTGTTTCCCGGTGGGTTCCCGTCTCCTCCCCGGTCGCCTGTCTGCTGTTTAACTGACTCTCCAACAGTGTCTGCAGACTGTCCAGCTTTTTTTCTATATTCTCTGTACTGTTTCTGACAAACAGATTTCTGTTCTCCACCGGTGCATCCGTCGTGTGCGTAATACTTCCATATTGCGGTTTCCGAGGATTTTCCTCCTCCAGTGCAGCAGTGATCTCTATCTGCTTCGGAGACAGAAATGCAAAAAATCCCTTCTTTTTTACTTCCCTTACATTCATGATCACGAGACCGCTTCCAAGTTCTTTTTTCGCAGCTTCTGTAGCTTCTGCTTCCGTTTTCCCCGTGTATTTCTTGATGATCATATTACTCATCACTCCTGCGTCGGTTCACTCTTCCTGTTATGCTGTGACCATTCCCACAGATTGTAATTCTACATTTGATTCCACTTCATTGTAAGATACCACGACCAGATCCGGATAATAGTCTTCCGTCAGTCGTTTGAAATACATTCTCACAATGGGTGATGTCATAATAATTGGGGTTTTTCCCATATTTTCCAGCTTTTTGATCTCTTCACCCACAGCGTTCAGTATCGCCTTGCTTCTGGCTGGATCCAGATTCAGGAAAGCTCCCGTCTCCGTCTGTTTTACGCTGCCCATAATTTCCTGTTCAATCTTCGGATCCAGTGTCAACACACTTGTCGTCTCATGGGAAGGGAAATATTTCGTAGAAATCGCTCTCTTGAGACTCTGTCTTACATATTCCGTAAGGATATCCGTATCCCGCGTCGTTGGCGCATAATCGGCCAGGGTTTCCAGTATTGTCAGCAGATCTCTGATGGATATTCCTTCTTTTAACAGATTCTGCAACACTTTCTGTATTTCACCCAGTCCAAGCAGCTTGGGTACCAGTTCTTCCACGAGGGAAGAATTGTTCTCTTTTACGTTGTTGATCAGGTTCTGGACATCCTGTCTGGTAAGCAGCTCTGCAATATGCTGACGAATGATCTCTGTCAGGTGCGTAGCAATGATCGAGGGAGGATCTACTACTGTATATCCCAGACTCTCCGCACGTTCTCTCTGTCCTTCCGTGATCCAGATCGCCGGCAGGTGGAAAGAAGGCTCAAAGGTAGGGATTCCGGTGATCTCTTCCTCTACATACCCGGGATTCATGGCCATATAATGGTCAAACAGTATCTCTCCCTCACTGACCTGAATTCCCTTGATTTTAATAATATACTGATTCGGGTTCAACTGAATATTATCCCGCAGTCGGATAATAGGTACCACCGTACCAAGTTCCAATGCTATCTGTCTTCGGATCATCACGACACGATCCAGCAGGTCACCACCTTGGTTCACATCCGCCAAAGGGATAATTCCGTAACCGAATTCCAATTCGATCGGATCCACCTGCAGCAGGCTGTTGACATTTTCCGGCTGTCGTATCTCCTCCGCAGCTGCTTCCTCACTGTCTACTTCCTGTTCAATCTTTGCCGTCTCAATCGTGCCCTCAATATTTCTCGCCACAATGATAAATACCAGGCCAAGACCCACGAACAGGATCGTGTTCAGTTGTGTCACAAATCCTAAAACAGCCAGCATTGCCCCTACCAGGTACAGTGCTTTCGGCACACCGAACAGCTGGCTTACCAACGTAGTGCCAAAGTCAGCATCCTTGCTTCCTTTGGTCACAAGAATACCGGTGGAAAGTGAAATCAGCAGAGAAGGGATCTGGCTTACCAGACCGTCACCAATGGTCAGGATCGCATATTTGTTCAGGGCCGCTGTAATATCCATTCCCTGCCTGGTCATTCCCATAATAATACCACCCACGATATTGATCGTGGTGATCAGAAGACCCGCTACCGCATCTCCCTTTACGTATTTTACGGCACCATCCATGGAACCGAAAAAGCTTGCCTCTTCCTGGATCTTCTCTCTGCGTCTCTTGGCTTCCGCATCCGTGATGGCTCCGGTATTCAGATCCGCATCAATTGCCATCTGCTTACCGGGCATTGCATCCAGGGTAAATCTTGCGGTTACTTCAGACACTCGCTCGGAACCTTTATTGATTACCATGAACTGGATCAATATCAGAATAATAAAGATGATAACGCCGATGACCAGGTCGCCGCCGCCTACGAATTCACCGAAGGTCTCCACGACATTACCGGCATTACCATCCCGCAGGATCAGTCTGGTGGAGGAGGTGTTCAGTGCTATTCGGAAAATTGTTGTAAACAACAGCATGGTGGGAAAGAACGACATATCCAGCACTTCCTTGCTGAACATGGTGGCGAACAGAACCGTCAACGCAATGGAAATATTGACAGCCAGCAATATATCCAGAAGCCAGGCCGGAATCGGTACAATAAACATGATAATGGCAGCCATGATATAGATTGCTACACCCACATCCGCTTTTCTCATTTTCATATGTGCCTGACCTCCTTTCTGTCTTTTTTGTAAATTCTTCTTAAGTTATATCTTCCCCTGCAGATGATATACAAATGCCAGCACTTCCGCCACTGCCTGATAAAGCTCCGGAGGGACTGCCTGTCCAACATCCACATTGGCATACAGCATTCTGGCCAGGGGTTTATTCTCTACGATTTCTATCTGATGGTCTCTGGCGATCTCTTTGATCTTAGCCGCCAGATAATCTTCTCCTTTAGCGATCACAATGGGAGCATCCGCCACCTCCGGATCGTATTTTATGGCAACCGCATAATGCGTGGGGTTCGTAATAACGACATCTGCCTGGGGGAGATTCTGCATCATTCTGCGCTGGGAGGCTTCCCGCATTCTCTGCCGGATACGGCCTTTGATCTGCGGATCTCCTTCCTGCTGCTTATATTCTTCTTTTACTTCCTGCTTGGTCATTCTCATGTCCCTGCTGAATTTTACCTTCTGATAGATAAAATCAGCTGCCGCAATGATCATGTAGATCAGTGATATTCTGATTCCGAGATCCGTCACCGTATTCCCGATCAGTCCGATCGCCTGCATCAGATCCAGATCATATAGCTGATACAACAGGGGCCATTTATTCTTCAGATAATTATAGCATATGTAAACGATCAGTCCAATCTTCAGGAGGGATTTGATCAGTTCTACCACTGAGTTGACTGAAAATATTCTCTTAAATCCGGACACCGGACTCATTTTGGAAAACTTCGGCTGCAATGTTTTTCCGGTGGGATGCCATCCTACCTGGACCACATCACTTAAAAAAGCAATCAGGAAACCGATCAGCAGAAGCGGTGCCATGATCACTACGGCTTCCAGCATCATTTTTCGGAATACCAGTGTGGTATCCTGTTGCGGCATATTGCCATGCCAGAACGTTACCACCTCGGGAATCTTCTCATAAATAACCGTAAAAACATTCATGAACTGATATCCCATATTTCCTACCCATAGTTTCAGCACCAGGAACACCGCCAGTAATCCAAGCCCATTAGCAACCTCACGGCTTTTGGCAACCTGTCCTTCTTTTCTGGCATCTGTTAATTTTTTCTCGGTAGCAGGTTCTGTCTTCTCCCCGCCCTGGCCTTCTGCGGCAAAGAATTGCAGATTATATTCTAAGCTCACATCATACCTCCGATAAAAGATACTACCATCTTCTTCATTTCCTGATACACAAAATCCGCTGCCCCTGGCAACATTCCGGCCGTAAGGAACAGGGCAGACAATCCCGCCAGCACCTTCAGCTGAATTCCCACCGCAAACATATTCATCTGCGGTGACACCTTGGCCAGCACACCTAAAATGGCATTTAACAGCAATGTCACACAAAAAATCGGCAATACAATGCGAAAGCCGATCAGAATATAATCATTCATAAATTCTATCATGGAGTTCAGCAGACTGTCCGCATGAAAAGTCACACCGTTTATGGGGATCAGCGTAAAGCTGTCCGCCAGCGCTCCAAACAGATAGCGGTACATTCCGGAAGCGATCAGCATCAACATAAAAGAATACTGATATAACGCACCGGTGATACTGGTACTCTCTCTGGTAGCCGGATCCATCAGGGTTGCCATGGACAGGCCGGTCTCCATATCCGCAATGGATCCGGCGAAATTCACGATCGCCATGCAGATATTCGCGCCGAATCCGATCAGAAGTCCGGCAATTGCCTCTTTCATGACGATCACGGCATACTCCATCACCGTATCAAATACAACCGCATCTGCCGGTGTCAGTGTTTCATACAGCAGGATCGATGTAAAAAAACTGATACCGATCCGGATCCTGGCAGGAGTATCGTTCATTCCAAAATACGGTGCTATGTATACAAAACAGGATACCCTGACAAAAATCAATAAAAAATATTCAAGATCATATATCGAAAACGAAAAATCTATCATGAAGTCATCCCGTCACCTGTGTACATACTGGCTGAAACTCGACCAAAGCTGTACTGTGTATTCTACCATAGTATTCATCATCCAGCTGCCCAGCAGGATCAGCGCCAGGAAGATCGCTATGATTTTAGGTACAAATGTCAATGTCTGTTCCTGAATGGATGTCACCGTCTGAAAAATACTGATGATCAGACCCACGATCAAAGACACCAGAAGTACAGGAAGCGATACCTTGATGATCACATAGAGTGCATTATTAGTCATTTCAGATACTGCATCAATCGTCATAGTAACACCTCACCTTCCGATTAATAGAACGTCTGCACCAGCTGACCTATGATCAGTGCCCATCCATCTGCCAGAACAAACAGCAGTATTTTGAAGGGCATGGAAATCGTCGTAGGCGGCAGCATCATCATACCCATACTCATCAAAGTCGACGCAACTACCATATCGATCACAATGAAAGGAATATAAATCATAAATCCGATCCAGAATGCAGTACGCAATTCACTGATCATAAAACTCGGTACCAGCACGGAATTGGGAATATCCTCCAGGGTTCCATCCCACTCCAGTCCGGCGATATCCATAAAAAGTTCTACGTCCTTTACCTGTGTCTGCGGATACATGAACTCCCGCAAGGGAGCCATGCCTTTTTCCAGTGCTTCACTCTGGTCGATGGTTCCCGCTTCAAACGGCTGGATCGCCTCTTCATTGATTCTCGTAATGGTAGGCTCCATAATAAAAAATGTCAGGATCAATGCCAGACCGATCAGGATCTGATTGGGCGGTGCCGTCTGCGTATTCAATGCCGATCTGGTAAAGTGCAGCACAATGATGATCCTGGTAAAAGAGGTCATCATAATGATAATGGTCGGTGCCAGTGCAATCAGTGTCAGAGTGATCAGAATTCTCAGTGCTCCATTGATCTGACCGTTCCCATTATTATAGGTAATGCTGACCGTATTGGCTGTATTCAACGACCCTACTTCCTCATGGGTAGTCGCCGTTCCGGCAGGATTGATCACTGTGGAGACCTCTGTGTCTCCCGTAAGATGTCTTTCCGAAGCCTGTGCCTTTATCGGTACGCAAATACACAATATGCCCACCGTGACCAGCAGGCATACCATATACGTTGCAATCTTAAATTTATTACTCCAGTTAATGATCTTGTTCTTCATTCTCTTTCTTAGCCGCACGTTTCAATAACTCCCGGAAGCCAGAAGTATTATCTGTTGTTGTCTTGTCCTTCAGCTGCCCGGCAGGAATTTCTCCCAGATTTGTTACGGTATCTTTGCAGACCGCAATCGCAAAATAGCTTTCGCCAATGCGAACCAACTGGATATATTTGTTGTTGGCGATCCGGACGGTCTCCAATACTTCAATATTCCCCGCTGCACCCTGCTGCTTCTGATATCCGGCAATCCATTTTGTCACCAGCGCAGTCACCGCCAGTACCGCCACAAAGATCAGCAACACTGTGATGAATTGCGCATAACTGTCTGTTTTTCCGGTAAGTATGATCATTAACCCACTACCTTTTTCACTGCTTCAATAACACGCTCAGCCTGGAAAGGCTTTACAATGAAGTCCTTGGCTCCGGCCTGAATGGACTCAATAACCATTGCCTGCTGTCCCATAGCGGAACACATAATTACTTTTGCTCCGCCGTCGATCTTTTTGATCTCTTTCAATGCCTGAATTCCATCCATCTCAGGCATAGTGATATCCATAAGTACCAGATCAGGATTTACCTCTTTGAACTTTTCCACTGCCTTCAATCCGTTTTCTGCTTCTCCTGCCACATTATAGCCGTTCTTGGTCAGAATGTCCTTGATCATCATTCTCATAAATGCTGCATCATCACAGATTAAAATATTTTTAGCCATTTAATTTTCCTCCGTTTATTTGGTCTGTTCTCTGCCTACTTTATAATCTCCGTAATTCGTACGCCAAAACTCTCTTCAATTACAACAACTTCTCCCTTGGCTACGAACTTGCCATTCACCAATACGTCGATCGGCTCACCGGCAATACGGTCAAGCTCTATGATCGTTCCCGGAGAGAAGTCCAGAATATCGGATATGGATTTTGTCGTTCTGCCAAGCTCCACCGTTACTTCCAGTGGAACATCTTTGATCAGTCCGATATTCTCCTGTCCGGTAGTGCCCATATTGTCATTCGAAAAGCTCTGGAACTGCGCAGGCTGTACATTCACATTCTGTCCCGGCATTCCCATCATGCCCATCTGGTTCATGCTGTTCATGCCCATGTTGCCCATCTGGTTCATGCTGTTCATGCCCATGTTGCCCATCTGGTTCATGCCGTTCATGCCCATATTGCCCATCTGGTTCATGCCGTTCATTCCCATGTTGCCCATCTGGTTCATGCCGTTCATGCCCATGCTGCCCATCTGGTTCATGCCGTTCATGCCCATGTTGTTCATCTGGTTCATATCATTCATGCCCATGTTACCCATCTGGTTCATGCCATTCATGCCCATGTTACCCATCTGGTTCATGCCGTTCAGATTCGTATTGTTCATCTGCGTCTGATTATCAGTACCCGGTGCAGGAATCTGCGCTGTAGTATCATTCTCCGGCTGTTCAGGCTTTTTCTCTGTCACTTCATCAATGTTAGCCATCTGCGTATTGATAAATGTCTCTACCAGCTTACGGGCAAAATCTATGGGATATAGCTGCATGATAGTGCTGTCCACCAGATCATCAATCTGCATGCGAAAAGAAATCTTTACAAAAGTACCGCCCAAAAATGGAGAAATTTCTTTGCCGTCTTTTACTTCTGTCAGGTCGAACAGGGAAGACTCCGGCGGGCTGATGTCGATCACCGTCTGCAGCAGCGTAGATAGTGAGGTGGCTGCAGCTCCCATCATCTGATTCATTGCCTCGGAGATTGCACTCAGATGCAGCTCTCCCAGTTCTCCTTCTGTATTGGTACCGTCACCGCCCATCATCAGGTCGGTGATCACTTTTACATCATGCTCTTTTAACACCAGAATATTGGTGCCGTCCAACCCCTTTGTATACTTGATCTGAATAAATACGCAGGGCTTCTCGTAACTATCCAGCAAAGTCTTCCATGTGGCCAGTGTAACCACCGGAGTGGTAATATTTACTTTGCGGTTTACCAGTGAATATAATGTAGTGGCGGAAGAACCCATGCTGATATTGGCTACCTCGCCAATCGCATCCTTCTCTACATCGGTCAGTTCCTCTTCGTCTCCGACAGTCGGTGCCACATCTTTCACATATGCATTATCCGTATTTTCAGCCGAGCTGCTGTCCTGAGGTGTCTCCGGCGATGCACCGCTGTCCGCGGTGTCCGACAGATCCATGCCTTGCAGCAGGGCATTTATCTCATCCTGAGATAACATCCCATCCATCGTTACTCCTCCTCTCTGATCACCGATGTGATCTGAACAGCATACGAATCTTTCTCTGTACCCGGTAATGCTGTGAACTTCTTAATATTGCCCACATACACTTCCATATCGGTATCCACTCTGGAATCCAGTCGAATACAATCTCCAACCTGCAGATTCAGAAAATCGCTTACGGAAATTGTGCTCTTGCCCAGCACCGCTTTAATGGGAACATCCACTCTGCGGATCATGGATTCAATGTACTCTTCGTAGTGTTCATCATGGTTCTCCTGCATTGTGGAGAACCAATATTTGGTGTTCAGTTTATCCATCACATCTTCCAGTGTAAAGAAAGGAAGACAGATATTTAACATTCCTTCTACATCCCCAATTTTCATGTTCAGGGTTACAATGGCGATCATATCACTGGGAGCGATCACCTGCGCAAACTGGGGATTCGTCTCTAGCCTGCTTAAGACCGGCGAGATATCAACAACATTTTTCCAGGGTTCCCGTAACAATTGGGTGAACATTACCAATAATTTCTGTAATATTGTCAGTTCAATATCTGAAAATTCCCTGCTTTTTTCCAAAGGCTGTCCGCTGCCTCCCAGCATACGGTCAAGCATGGCATAGCACAGATTGGTTGCTATCTCAATAATGATATTGCCGTTAAGTGGTGCAAAATTAATAATGCCGAGTACCGACGGATTTGATAGTGCATTGGAGAATTCACTGAAAGTAACCGTCTCGGAACTTGCAACCGATACCTGTACGTTTTTACGCAGATATACCGGCAGGTTTGTCGATACCAGTCTGCTGTAATGTTCAAATATAATCTCCAATGTTCTTAAGTGTTCTTTGGAGAATTTGGTGGGACGACTGAAGTCATAATTTTTAACCTGCTTCTCATCCTCACCCTGAATCTGATCCACATCCAGATCTCCATCCGACAATTGTTTCAAGAGATTATCAATTTCGCTTTGTGAAAGTATATCACTCACAGGACCTCACCTCCTGTCATCTTATTTTTGTGGTTCATCAGCCGAATTTCACTCCACTGATTGCAACCTTATAGATGAAGTCGGATTGGAACAGATCCTGCACAGACTTCAGGATTTCCTCTTTCAAACCTTCCATATCCTCTCTGCACTCATCTTCCGTATGTGCGGAAACCGTAGCGGTAATGGCATCCTTGATCAGATTTTCATAGCCGGACAGTGTTTCACTGCTTCCGTAGGTCTTATAATCCTTGCTCTTTTTATTGATAGACAGCGAGACATCAAACATAATATAATCCTGCTTTGCTCCCGCCTCACTCTTCAGCGGGATCGTCATAGAATCCGCAATATTATATACTTCTGTGTCCGTAAGAGGAACATTCGTCGTCCCCTCTGCTCCCGGAACCGTCAGTTCCAGATTCATGGCGGTCGTGATATTATCCACCAGCTGTGCCGTCTTCTTATTCGTTCCCACAATGCTTACCAGCATAACACCGGTCAACGCAATATTCACGATAAGTAGTGCCAGGATCAGCACTGTCATCAGATTTTTCTTCATACTATTCTGCTTCCTTTCCCTGTCTGCCTTAATTTGCCGCAGAAGGATTATATATTCTGATCTCTACCCGTCGATTCTTACTTCTGCCCTCTTCTGTGGAATTGTCCGCCACGGGGGTGCGGTCTCCCATTCCCGCATGCCGGAGATTTGCAGGATTCAGTGAAGTATTATCCACAAGGTAATAAAATACAGATAGTGCACGTGCACTGCTCAGTTCCTCGTTATCAGCGAACCTCGCACTATGTATCGGAACATTATCCGTATGTCCCTCAATTTCAATTACAGAATCACTGCCATATCGTTCCAGGATCACTCCCACTTTGTCCAATACTGTCTTGGACTGTTCCTTCAGGGAATCGCTTCCGGAATCAAATAAAAGAGCTCCCTTCATAGAAAGCTGTACATATTGCGCTGTGAAAGATACATCCACCTGATCCGCCAGGCTGTCCTCATTTACAGCTTCCTGTACCATTTCGGACAGTTCTTCATTGCTTTGAAGATTTTTCTCATTCAGTGCCTCCTGCAGTGCCTCTGTGCTATCATATTTCTCATAATTGTCGGAATCCGTTTCACTGTCCGCATTTCTTCCAGCATTACTGATATACTCATCCAGATCATTCAGCTGGCTGACGCCGTTACTGATCAATATTCCTTCACCTATGGCCGTAGAGCCGGCGTTAAAAATACTAAAAGCACTGTTAGACATTGCCGCAGCCATTTCATCCCATTTGTTGGCATCAATAGATGACATGGAAAACAGCATGACAAAGAAGCACAGAAGCAAATTCATCAGGTCACTGAAAGTGGACATCCATGCCGGTGAACCAGCAGGTGGATCTTCAGGCTTACGTTTTGCCATTAAGCTTCACCCCCCGCTTCTCCTTCTTCATCTGCACTTGTTCTGTCCTTCGGAGGAAGGAATGACTTTAATTTCTCCTCAATGACACGGGGATTTTCACCTGCCTGTATGGACAAAAGTCCCTCGATCATGACTTCCTTCTGCTGCATCTCTATCGCATTATCCGCTTTTAATTTATTGGATACCGGCGTACAGATCCAGTTAGCCAACAGGGATCCGTACAATGTAGTGATCAGTGCAACCGCCATGGCAGGTCCCAGTGTGGACGGATCATCCATATGATACAGCATATCTACCAGACCGATCAGGGTACCGATCATACCCCAGGCAGGACCCATGGCCGCCAGTGTATCCCAGAAGCCAATCGTATCCTTATGTCTACCCTCCACGCTGACCAGTTCCGTCTCCATAATCGCACGTACCAATTCGGGATCGGTTCCATCGACGATCAGAAGAATTCCTTTCTTCAGAAAAGGGTCATCCAGGTCGGTTGCTGCTTCTTCCAACGAAAGCAGGCCTTCCTTACGTGCCACATTGGAAAGCTCTATGATCTTACCGATCATATCCGAAGTATTCAGTGTGGGCGCTTTGAAGATCAGTGTGAAAGATTTCAAACCAGCTATGTAATTCTGCAAACTCACGGACGTGAGGGTACAGGAAAATGCTCCGCCAAAGGTAATGATCGCAGAAGCCGGATCCAAATATTCCCTGAATCCTCCCACACCTGCGGAACTTATGATACCAAATACCAACATGAATAATGCCAGCAATATACCGGCTAAAGAAGCTATATCCACTTAAATCACCTGACATTCTGCTTTTTTATCTTGCAAAAATATCCTTTCTGTATAATATTACAAGATTTTTTATTTCTTGTCTACTTTCTTTTACAATTATTTTCTTTCCGGTGGTCAGTGTCAGCACTGTATCCGGGGTCTCTTCTACCAGTTCGATCAGGTCCGGATTCACCAATACCTTGATTCCATTGATCTTCGTGACTTCGATCATATTACCGTCTCCTATTCTGCCCTGCGGATTTAACAGGATTATTTGTAATGATGTAGTACTTTTTTCCCTTGATGTTTTATATACACAAAAGGGACAGGTTTTTTCCTATCCCTTTATGCAGTCAAATTTTTTTTACGATTTCTTAACGCTTCAGATTGGTCAGTTCCTCAAGCAGTGTATCGGACACGGTAATGATACGGCTATTCGCCTGGAATCCTCTCTGTGTGGTGATCATCTCGGTAAACTCAGACGACAGATCTACGTTACTCATCTCCAGCTGACCGGGGGACATGTATCCGCCGCCTGCAGTGATATCTACGCCGATACCGTCGAATTCACCGGAGTTCAGTGTTGCGGAGTAGAGATTATCGCCCTCCTTCTCCAGACCGGAAGCATTGGCAAAGGCTGCTGTGGCGATCTGTCCGAGCAGCTTAGTCATACCATTGTCATAGCTTGCGTAGATCATGCCATCCTTCTGGATGGATACACCGATCATATCTCCCAGACGGCGTCCGGTTCCCAGTCCGTCCAGGTCTCCGCTGGTAGCGCCAATGGTGGAGGTACCCTTGTTATCGTAGTTGGTACACTCGGACAGATCGATAGTAACATCGGAGAAATTACCACCCAAAGCAGAAAATGCTGCATTAACGTTCAGGTTTGTAGTAGAGCCGCCGACACTTTCCAGTTTACCGGTATCTTTATTAAATACTACAGTAGTTCCTTCAAAGTAACGGCCCTCCATAGTAATCGCACTACCGTCAGCAGGAAGTACATCTGTCGTTTTACCGGCCATCATATTTCCAAGCAGATCCTGTATCGTCAGTTGCTTATCCTTATTTGCAGTACTCGTGATATACAGATTCAGGAATTCATCAGTAGATCCTTCGTATCCATAAGCCTTCGCGATGGCATCCAGCGCTTTCTGCTGTTTCTGTGCCGCTGCATCATCTGCTGGAGTGATCAGACTTCCATCCGCCTTAAAAATATCTGCAAGATTGGCTACTTCCGTAGTACCATCCTTGGTCTTCAACACTTTGCCATCCCACTTGTAGGCATCGGTATTCAATGTTACCTTAGTCTCCATCTTCTGTTGGGATCGATTACCAAATTTCAGTTTTGAAATATCGATTTCCGCTCCGGTGGAATCCAGAATCTTATTCAATTCCATGCTGTACTCATTGGTCTTATCACCGCCGGACTGCTTAAAGGTGAACTTCGCAGTATAACTGTAACCTCTCGCATCGAAGAAGTTCAGGTTTACGGTCTTACCGTTGGCACTGGTCACATCCTTATCGTTCTCATCCAGAATACCGGAAATATTTGCTTTTGTGGTAGCCTCAGGGGGATAGGTCATATTCGCAGCACTCATAATACGCAGTGCAGTTACGGTATCCTGCTTGATGTTGCCTGTGGTCTCATCCACGCCCCAACCCATGACATTGTAACCGGTGCTGGTCATTGCCAGGTTGCCGGCACCATCTACATAGAAAGAGCCGTCTCTGGTGAAGAAATTCTCGGAGCCGTTGCTGACTACGAAGAAGTTGTCTCCGGTGATCATGATATCAAAGGGGTTACCGGTAGACTGCGCGGAACCCTGCGTGGTAATGGCAGTATTGATAGCACCTGCCTTAACGCCCAGACCGATCTGTTTGGCATTGGTACCGCCGACACCGGTGGTGGCGTTGGCCCCGCTGGCCTTCTGTGTGGTCTGGCTCATCAGTTCACTGAAAGTCATGGAACTGGATTTGTAAGCTGTTGTGTTGACGTTGGCAATATTATTACCGATTACGTCCATTCTGGTCTGGTGTGTTTTCAGTCCTGCTACACCAGAATACAATGATCTCATCATAGTGCTTGTTCCTCCTGTGTTCGGAACCGTTCTCTTTCTCTGTCATTCAAAAGAGTGTAACCTCCATTAAGGTCCGGTCTACATAATTACGGCTCCGTTAATATTTGTAAATACATTTTCTTCGGTTTCTCTGCTGTCCATCGCAGTGACTACGGTCTTATTGGGTACATTCACAATAAATGCCAGATCGTCCACGATCACCAGAGAATCCCTGATCCCCTTCTGTCCCGCTTTTTGCGCTCCGTCGTTCAAGCGTTCCAGCTGTGCATCGGTCAATTCAATGCCTCTGTCTGCCAGCCGC
This sequence comes from Simiaoa sunii, assembly GCF_014337175.1. Lineage (GTDB taxonomy): Bacteria > Bacillota > Clostridia > Lachnospirales > Lachnospiraceae > Acetatifactor > Acetatifactor intestinalis. Next base: position 2,053,385 of record NZ_CP060633.1, read on the forward strand.
ACCGTAGCATGTTTGGAAAATTTCAGTTGCTCGTTACTTTTGCTCTGTAAGATTTCCTGAAATGATACCAGATTTTCCTGTGCTGCTTTTACGGTCTTACGACTGTTGTTTAAATACTGATTTGCCAGCTGGTCAATAGACAGAAAACTGTTTTTCTGAATATCCATATTCAAACACTCCTCTGCGTCAGCCGCTTACTTACTGTTCTATGCTTCTTCGGTACCCTCTGTCTTCTCTGTACTCTCGGAATCCTTTTCTTCGGCTTTTTCTTCCGCCTTACGGATCTCCTTCAGTCTCTCGATGTACTTATTCAGACTGGTTACGGTATCTTTGGCCAGGAAGGATTTCTCATAATCACTCATCTTGTTATATTCCTTCTCCAGCTCATCAATGCTCTCACCATCCGTAGAATCAATGCCGTTTACATTAGGAAGCTTGTTCAGCTTTACCGTAAAGTTATATGCCTTGTTATATGCATCCAGATAATTCGCATCCACAATGGAATCCAGATCATCGATGGAGTACTTCTTCTCATTGATGTAGAGGTATGCTTTGTTATTCTCATAGGACACATAATCTACTCTGCCCTGTACCAGCTTGGTCTCTCCGGAGGATGTAGTGGTCTTGATGTAGACCTCCTTACCTACCAGTGAGCTTGCTCTCTGTAAGTCCATGCTGCTGGACATATTCTGCATCTGCTCTACCTGTGAGAACTGTGCATACTGGGATATGTACTCGGTGTTGGATGTGGGTTCCAGAGGATCCTGATACTTCATCTGCGCTACCAGGAGCTGTAAAAATGCTTCCTTGTCCATCCCGCTTTTGCTTGATTTTGTGGATTTTTTTACAGAAGTCTGCGATGCAGTCTCTACGATCTTACCGTTTTCCACGGGTGCAACTAATGCCATTTTCTTTCTCCTTTCTGTTATTTTTTATGCGGTGAAATCCACCGTATTGCCGTTCGCCGACATTATATCCGCTGCGATCCGGTCTTCTTCCGTCTGAGGCTCGTCCTCTGCGAATGCTGTGTTCAGGTTGATTCTGCGGGTGCGTCTTCTGCTTACCCCGGCTCCGCTCTCCTGATCACTCTGATTGCCTCTACCCTGTTCCAGGTTCTGTTCAAACGAATGTGTCTGTACCGTCACTTCAATAGCCTCTACTTTTACGCCCTGTTCCGCGAAGCTTTCCTTCAGCTGAACCATCTGGCTTTCCAGTGCAGCTTTTACGGTTTCATTTTGTGTAATAAAGTTCGCCGTAACCACACCGTTCTTCGATGCTACCTGTACGTGAAGCGTTCCCAGACTTTGCGGATGAAGCTGCATTTCCAGATCGGAGCTGTCCGCCTTTACAGAGACTTTCATGTAATCCATGATCTGGCGCATGATATCCTGTGTATCCGTCGTTTGTGTTCCTTCTGTCTGTGATGCCTGCTGCAATCCGGAGAGGAAATTCTCTTCCTTCAGATTCTGTAACAACAGATTGCCCTGCTGTCCCGCTGTCTGGCTCTCATGTCTGTTCCCCGAGTCTTTTGTTTTCTCTTCCTGTGTATTCTGTACCGGTGCCTGTATTTTCTCCTCCGGTTCCTGCTCCACTGTCGGAAGTTCCACATCACTCTGTGATCTCTCTGCCGCATCTGTGGCATGGTCTTCCACTTCCACCGTGATCACAGGTTCCTCTGTCACTACTTTAGTGACCGCATCCTGCCATTTTTCCGGTGTCAGCTGCAGTTCTTCCTGTGCCTGTCCCGTCAGATCCTTCTGCAGATCCAGGATGCTCTTTACATTTCCATACAGCTCTTCATCGGTAAGTAATGCAAAAGAATCCTCCGCTCCGCTGACCGCCATCAACAATTCGTTCAGCTGTGCCGGATCCATCAGGTCTGTCTCCGTCATGCCAAGTTCATCCATAACTCCCTGCAGCTCTTCTTCACTGACAGAAAAAGTTTCCGTAATCTGTCCGATCAGGTTCTGTACGATGGTTCCCAGGACTTCCTGGACTTTTTCCAGATCTTTGGCATCGCCGTCCTCTGCTTTGACATCTGACTTCTCCTGTGTTCCGGCGAGGTGATCCCGCTGTCTGTCACCGGTCCGTAATGCTTCACCACGTCTGACATCGTTACGTCCGTCGGTCGTGCGTCCACCATTTCCGGTCGTCTGCGCATTGTTCTGGGTCTTATTCCACACTGCCTGGAAACCGGTTCCGGCATTCTGTTTCGCTGCTGTGACCATATCCCGGATCTGTACATTGCCGTCGTTGCCCACACCTTTAATCGTTGTGCCTGCCATGTTCTTTTCTCCCTCCTTTCCCAGGTCCTTTGGCTGCCGGATGGCAGTCTTAACCCTGTAATGATACTACAAATCTTTTATCGGATCTTTCCGCTTTTTTCTTAAGACTCAGGGTCCATAATTTTCGTGATCTTTGCTGCCACTTCAGAATTCATGGCACCCAGGATCTTACCCCTGTCCTCCGCGCTCATCACTTTCAGAATACGGGCCGCCAGATCCAGATTATTAGTCATCTGCTCAAAAATAGCCGCTGCCTGCTTCGGTTTCATTGCAGAATAGGCTGCCGCATAATCCTGTATCTCCTGACTCTCTTCCAACTGCGTCACTACCTGCTTATAAATATATTCGGCAGTAGCGGGATCCATGGATTCATAATATTTTTTATATTCTTCCGCACCCGGTCCCTTATCGGAATAGACTACCTCATCATAGAATTCTTTCTGAATCCGCTGGAATTCCACCTGCTGATTCTCGAATTCCTTAAGTCTCAGCACCTCAGCTTTCAGCTGATCCAGTTCTTCCTCCTTTGCTGCAGATGCCGTCTGCGCCTGCTCCAACTGCAGCTCCAGACTCTTGATCTGATCCACCGCATCCTCTAGACTGGTATAGCCACCGTAGGCACTGCCATCCGTAGTCTCTGTTATGGAGTTAGCCGGAAGAATTTTGTTCAGCACAGGCACATCCTTGAGAATGGGAGTCACCACAGAGCTTCCGAATCCCCCGATATCCAGCTTGATGATCGCGCAGATTACAGCCATCCAGAGTACCACGATCAGTATGGTCGCTCCGAAGGTCAGAAGGCTGTTGCCTTCGCTCCCGTCATCCAGAGCATCTTCCTGTTTTGCGATTTCTTTTGCCCGGCGCTTTGCTTCCTTGCGCTGTGCCTGCTGTTCTTTCTTCAGTTTTTTCTTTTCTTCCGCCAGCTGTTTTCTCTCGTTATCCGTTGTCTGCTCTTCCGGAGTCTTTTCTCTTGCCATTTATGTCCTCCCGTTGTCTCAATCCGCCTGCCGGCTTTTTTTGTCCGTAAGTATAACTGGTCAGTTCATCGATTGCTTTACTTTCCGCATGATTTTCTTCCTGCAGAAAAGCCTCGAATGCTTTTTCTCTGAGGGTTTCATGCATTTTTCTCTCTTTCATGGCTTCTGCCATTCGTTCTCTGGCAGCCTCCACATTTTCTTTTGCTTTATCCACCCGGATGCACTGCGCAGCCACCAGACTGTCCATTTTCAAAAGCGCTTCCTTGTTCTCTTCAATGGCCCGCAGATCCAGTTTCCCCTGCAACAGGCCGCCGGATTCTTCTTCGTATTCCCGTTTTCGCGCCTTCAGGCGTTCCAAATGTTCGATTTCCACATTCAATGCAGTCTGTGCCATACCAAATTCCTGTTTGGCCTGTGTTTCCATTTTTTCTTTGATATTCAGGATGTTCTGCAGGGAATATCTGAACTTTGCCATTTATCTCACTCCTGATTTGCGAACAGGTCTTCCAACATCTGTACCGTCTCTTCAAAGGTAAATTTCTCCTCCGTGCCCTGACACAGGAAGCTGTTCACATCATCGATCTTCGAGATGGCATAGTCAATGTTCGGGTTACTGCCCTTTTTATAAGCGCCGATATTGATCAGATCTTCTGCTTCATTATAGGTAGCCAGTACATTTTTGAGTTTGTTGGCCGCCTGCTTATGCTCTTTGGCTGCGATCTGGCTCATACATCTGGAAATACTCTGTAAAATATCGATAGCAGGGTAATGATTTTTGTGTCCCAGCTTTCTGTCCAGCATAATATGACCGTCCAAAATACTTCTCGCTGTGTCCGTGATGGGTTCGTTGAAATCGTCGCCATCTACCAGGACGGTATACAATCCCGTAATGGATCCCACCGCAGCTCTGCCCGCCCGCTCCAACAGCTTAGGCATTTCCGAGTACACGCTGGGGGGATAGCCTCTGGTCACCGGAGGTTCTCCGCTGGCCAGTCCGATCTCTCGCTGTGCCATGGAAAAACGGGTCAATGAGTCCATCATCAGCAGGACATCCTTTCCCCGGTCTCTGAAATATTCCGCAATAGCAGTGGCCGTCTTGGCAGCCTTGTTCCGCTCCAATGCCGGTCTGTCGGAAGTCGCCACGACTACTACCGATCTGCGCATACCTTCCTCACCTAAGTCTCTCTCTATGAATTCCCGGACCTCTCTGCCGCGCTCACCGATCAGCGCAATGACATTAATATCTGCCTTGGTATTTCTGGCAAACATACCCATCAACGTAGACTTTCCGACACCGGAACCGGCGAAAATACCGATTCTCTGCCCCTTACCAACCGTGATCATACCGTCCACTGCCTTTACCCCCAGGGGTAATACCTGGTCGATAATCGCTCTGGACATAGGGTCCGGCGGTGCCGCCTCTACCGGATATGCCACGCCTGTAATCGTGTCTCCATCAATGGGGATTCCCAGTCCGTTTACCGTCTTGCCCAAAAGCTTCTCACTTACCGTAACTGTCAGGGGGTCTCCCGTATTTTCCACCACACAGCCGAGACCGATGCCATCTACCGAATCGTAGGGCATAAGAAGAGTCTTCTTATCACGAAATCCCACAACCTCAGCCATAATGGGTTTTGCCCCTTCCGTTTCCGGCAGGATTCTGCACAGATCCCCCAGCTTGGAATCCGGACCGGCCGACTCAATCGTCAGACCTACCACATTTACCACTTTTCCCAGTTTCCGGTAAAAGGTCTTATCTGCTAATTTATTATATTTTTCAAAATCTATGTTTTTAATGACCATTTATCAGCCTTCGTAGGATAATAATTTTAATTTCTGACGCAGTTCGGACAGCTGCGTTCCCAGTCCGCAGTCAAAAATACCGCCCTCTGTCTCGATCAGGCACTCGCCCTTTCCGAGGGTAATGTCTTTCACAATCTCCACGGTTGCATTCGGCGCAGCCGCACCTGCAGAGATCTGCTTTTTCTGCATACTGACATAAGGGTAATCTTCTTTGGACACATGAATCAGAAAGCTTCTGTTATCCTCTGATTTCCGCATGGTAGTGGAGATCAGATAACACAGAACCTCCCGGTAGGAATGCAGGTCTACATGAAAAATATGTTCATAAATTCCGGTGATCGTGTCCACAAATTCAGGTTCCAGCTCGTCCAGCCGCTTCTGGTATTCTGCTTCCAGTCCCGCCGTTTTCTTCTGATATTCTGCTTCTCGTGCAGCCTCTGTACGATCCGCTTCCGCCTGTGCTTCCTGCTGTCCCTGTCTTCTGGCCGCTTCCTGTATGTCTGCCCGCTCTGCTTCCGCCTGTGATCTGGCATCCTGCAAAATACTTTCTGCCTGTGCCCTGGCATCTTCTACGATCTTCTGTGCTTCCGCCTCCGCATCTTCCTTAAGCTTCTGAAGATCTTCTCCTGCTTTGATCACATTGCCGGAAGGAGTGAAATCTGTTTTCTCTTCCTCCGGATCTGTCACCGGTGCTTCCACTTTGTCCGCTGCCAGGCCGGACACAAACCCCGTATTACTTTCCTTCTGCATTTTGGCAGACAGCTCCCTGATACGTTTTGCTACCAGTTCATTGGTATCTATCACTCTTGCATCGTCTTCCGAAAGCTTTGTAAATCCCTTTTTTAAAAGATTACTAGACAACGATCTCGTCACCTCCGCCTCTGGAAATGATGATCTCACCGGAATCCTCCAGCTTACGGATAATATTGACAATCTTCTGCTGTGCTTCTTCTACATCCTTCATACGTACAGGACCCATAAATTCCATATCTTCCTTGATCATAACCACCAAACGCTTGGACAGATTGTTGAAGATCGCATTCTGTACCTGCTCGTTGGCACCCTTCAGTGCCACTGCCAGATCATTATTGTCCACGTCACGCAGCACACGCTGAATTGCTTTGTCGTCCAGTAAAAGGATATCCTCGAACACAAACATTTTTTTGCGGATCTCGTCTGCCAGTTCCGGTTCTTCGATCTCCAGAGTCTCCATAATGTGTTTCTCGGTACCACGGTCTACCGTATTCAGAATATCTACCACTGCATCGACACCACCGATAATGGTGTAGTCCTGGTTCACCAGACTTGCCAGCTTGGATTCCAGTACCTTTTCCACTTCTTTGATAACATCGGGACTGGTACGGTCCATGACAGCAATACGTCTTGCCACTTCTGCCTGACTGTCGGGAGGCAGTGCAGATATGATCAATGCTGCCTGACTGGGAGACAGATAGGACAAAATCAGCGCGATGGTCTGCGGATGCTCATCCTGGATGAAGTTGATCAGCTGGCTGGCATCTGTCTTACGCACAAATTCGAAAGGCTTCACCTGCAGGGATGCAGTCAGTTTTCCGATAACATCCATCGCCTTGTCGGAACCCAATGCCTTTTCCAGCAGTTCTTTTGCATAGTTGATACCGCCCTCGGCAATATACTGCTGTGCCAGACACACCTCGTAGAATTCATTGATCACTTCTTCTTTTACCTGAGGTGTGACACTCCTGGTATTAGCAATCTCCAGTGTCAGTTCTTCAATTTCTTCTTCTTTTAGATGTTTAAAAATCCCGGCGGATCTCTCCGGTCCCAATGCGATCAGAAGAATTGCCGCTTTCTGCAATCCCGATATTCCGCCTTCTGCTTTTGTTCTTGCCATGTTTACTCCGTTTCCTAGTTCCAGTCTTCGTTCAGCCAGTTACGCAACAGCGCCGCTGCCGACTCCGGATTCTCATCTACGAATTTCTCAATCATTTTACGTGTCTCGGACTTAGATTCCACATCAATATCTTCCAGTTCTGTCTCAGGAGTGGACTGCAGCATATTCTCCACAGATACCTCCTCTTCCTGCTGTACTGTCTGTCTGGTACGCATACTGCGCAATACTACAAATACAAGTAATCCCAGGATCAGGACCAGCATAACCACACTGAGCACATTTTGCCAGCTGACCGGTGTGCTCTCCTTGTCATAAAAAATCGGACTTTCATAGGCAATGATCGTAATATTGCTCTCACTGATCCCCGTAGCATTGGCTACCAGACTGTACATATCGGAATCCACATCCAGTTTGGTATCCGCACTGTTCTGGGTTTTGTATTCGTCCCAGGTAGTACCATCCAAAAGTCCCTGTCTCTTGACATCCTCATAATGAATCTCTTTATAGGTAATTGCAGCAATGGATATGGAGGAATTGGTATAATTGATCCCTCCCGCCGGTGTCACCTTATCGGTAATGGACTCATTCGGCAGATAATCCCTGCTGGTCTCAGAAGTCGAGGAAGAGCTGTTATTGCTGTCCGGGGATACATAAGTGGTTTTCCCGCTTTCCCCATTGGAGGTGGTACCCGGAACACCTCCGCCATCATTGGTGTTCTCACTCTCATAAGTCTCCTCATGAGAAAGCATACCTTCATCTCTTCCGGAATTTGCATAATATTCTTTTACTGTCTCCTTATAATCGGAGAAATCCATACTCAGATGGCTGGTCACTGCCGCATCGTTATACTGCTTGGTTCCCAACAGCACCTTTTTTACCTGATTGGCGATCATGGATTCTGCCTGGTTCTGTAATTCCTGCATGGAATTGGCAATGCCTGCGGATGTGTAATCGTCACCGCCTGCAAACAGCAGATTGGAATCAGTATCCATAATGGTAATATTCGCCGTGGTATCATTCCGCAGCCATGTAGCAACACACTTTGCCAGCGCTGCTGCATTCGCGGATGTAAACGTACCATCCAGCTCCAGCTGGATGAATGCAGATGCTTCTTCGTTCTGTGCCGCCAGCGTTCCGTTATCCTTCGGGAAGCTTAAATGTACCTTAGCCGATTTTACAGCGCTCTGTGCCTCGATCGTCTGTGTAATATACTGCTCCAGATAGGAATTGTAGAGTCTCTCCTTATCGGTAGCGGTCGTAGACATGCTGTTCCCCAGATAATCATTCAGATTCAGGGCATCCGGTACATATCCGGCAGATCCGAGGGCCAGGTTAGCCGCACTCTGTTTGCTGCTCTCTACATCGATCTTCAGTCCGTCATTGGATTCTCTATGTGCGATCCCGGCACTGTCCAGCGTATCTATGATTTCTGACGCCTGTGCGGTAGTCTCGCAGGTAACCAATCGTACATACTGTGGTTTACTCATGACATACATGATGATCGCAAATGCAAAGATCACAACCGCAGCGGCTCCGATAATGATGCTCTTCTGTCTGGTTGTGAACTTATTCCACCATTCCAGTATTTTCGCAGGTATTTCTTTTAATTTGTCTGCCATTGCAGCTCTCTCCTCTTACGTCAAGTATAAAAAGGTATGATTTAGATCTGAATCTGCATCAATTCCTTGTAGGCTTCCATCACCTTATCGCGGATGGCTACGGTATACTGCAGAGCAGTGGAAGCCTTTCCCATAGCAATGGTCAGGTCATGCGTATTGTCCGTCTCGCCCAGTGCGAAGCGGATCTTCTCATTTTCGGCATCTGAGAGATAGCTGTTGGTCGTCTTCACATTGTCGATTGCTGTGTTGAGAAAAGTCTCGAACATCGTGCCTTCTGCCTTCTTCTCCTTCTCCGCAAGCATTCCTGTCAGAGAGGTGGGAGACACCGTGGCTGTTCCGTTTACATTATTTAAAGCAGTGATCGCAGAAATATCCATTTTATAAACCATATCCTTCCTTACGTCGTATATTCCGGTCCGTTATGCAATGGGCCGTTCTCCGGATCCGTCAGCTTACTGACCGATCTCCAGTCCTTTCAGTGCCATGGATTTGCTGGCATTAAACGCCGTGGAATTCGCCTCGTAAGACCTGCTGGCATCGATCAGATCCGTCATTTCCGTGACAATATTCACATTCGGATATGTCACATATCCATTCTCGTCCGCATCCGGATGGGAAGGGTCGTATACCATATTCATCTCCGTAGTGGTATCCTCGAAGATCTGGCTGACCTTCACACCGCTTCCGGAGTAGCCGCTGCTTACATTATGCAGCACCTGGCTGAAGGTCTGCTGCGGGTTCTTCTGCTGGAACGTAACGATTTTGCGGCGATACGGTGTACCATCCTCGGTTCTTGTGGTATTGGCATTGGCAACATTTTCGGAGATCACGTCCATACGCAGTCTCTGTGCTGTCAGTCCGGATGCCGTAACATCAAATGCTGAAAACATACTCATACGCTAATCCCTCACTTCATCACAGTCTGTAAATTGGTAAATTCCTGATTAATGCTGCTGATCAGTCCCTGGTATTTCAGCTGATTCTCTGCCAGCATCACATTTTCATTCTCGATATCCACATTATTGCCGTCCAGGCGGTAGGAATAATTGGCATAATCCACATACGCCCTGCCGCGGAGTCTGCTCAGATTGACATTGGCTACTTTATCATCCATGGACTGATAGCGATTATTGCCAAGAGCCTGCTGCAGTACCGACTCGAAAGCCACATCCTGTCTCTTATACCCCGGTGTATCTACATTGGCAATGTTATTGGAAATAGCTTCATTCCGTTGCCATGCAGCATCCGCGGCACGATTTAAAACATTAATATAATCAAACGCATTTGTCTGTATCATACTACCTCACATTCTACTGTTCCTTAAAAAATCGATTAAATCGCACAGGAACCGCTTCTACCATACCTACTCTACTTTATTATAAAGTATTTCGACAAAAACACAATACTAAAATTAAGAGAAGAGACTATTTTTCGCAATAGTCTCTTCTTCCTAATCTGTCGTTATTTTTGTACTTTTTACTTAATTTCTGCCATTCTGGCGCTTTAATTCTTCAATCTCATCAAACACGGCATCGTTCAATACCTTGATATACGTTCCCTTCATGCCGGAGGATCTGGACTCGATAACGCCGGCACTTTCAAACTTCCTTAAGGCATTGACAATGACGGATCTGGTAATGCCGACTCTGTCAGCGATCTTGCTCGCTACCAGGATTCCTTCCATACCGTTTAATTCATCAAAAATATGGGTAATGGCTTCCATCTCTGAGAATGACAGGGTGCTGACTGCGGATTTCACAACCGCTACCTTACGGCTCTCTTCCGCACTCTCTTCATTTACTGCCCGGAGCATTTCCAGTCCCACCACTGTAGTTCCATACTCGCAGAGAATAATATCATCGATGTCATACTGTTCGTCACACTTATAAATAAAGAGTGTTCCCAGCCTCTCACCGGCGATCTCGATGGGAGTGATGATTGCCTGGAACTTTCTCGTGTCGATATTCTCGAAACCAAGAGTCTCCAAGTTGACATTCTCCTTCGTGGACAACACACCAAGCAGTCTCTCATTTAACATCGGATCGATAAATCCGCCAATACTGTCATCCAAAAGCTCTGTGATGGGTTCGATTCCGTCGGATTTACCTACACCCAGCACCTTACCCTTCCTGCTGATCACCAGTACATTGGAATTCAGGATCTCACGCATTACCTTACAGATATCGCTGAATACCACTTTGCTGGAGTTATTATTGTGTAACAATTTACCGATCTTACGTGTTTTGTCCAACAATTGTACGCTACTCATCTATCTTCCTCCGTTTACACATACTACGAAACCACAAGATGTTATGCACATTGTAGCACATGTAATTTCAGATTACAATGGAAATAGCGCTAATTTATGAGAAAATTCTGACAGTATATAAAACTACTTCTCTTCCGTCGGTTTATTCTTCACATAACCGCATTGTTCGTCCATGCAGACCAGTTTGTTACCTTTTTCCAGCAGCAGCTTACCGCAGCGGGGGCATTTCTCTCCCGAAGGCTTCTGCCATACCATGAAATCACATTCCGGATTATCGATACAGCCGTAATATCTTCTGCCCTTCTTGGTCTTCTTCATAACAATATCTTTGCCGCACTTGGGACATGCCACGCCAATCTTCTCGAAATAAGGCTTGGTGTTGCGGCACTCAGGGAATCCGGGGCATGCCAGAAATCTGCCGTGAGGTCCGTATTTGATCACCATGCGTCTGCCGCACAGTTCACAGACTTCGTCGGATTCTTCATCCGCGATCGTCACCTCTGCCAGATCTTTCTCAGCTTTTTTCACTGCTGCATCCAGGTCCGGATAGAAGTTCTCCACAATGGTCTTCCACTTCACAGTGCCTTCTTCCACACCATCCAGCAAGGTCTCCATATTAGCGGTAAAATTTACATCCACGATGGCCGGAAATGCTTCCTTCATCATATGATTGACCACTTCACCCAGCTCCGTCACATAGATATTACGATTCTCCTTGGTAATATATCTTCTGGCGAGAATCGTGGTGATGGTAGGTGCATAGGTACTGGGACGTCCGATGCCCAGTTCTTCCAGGGCACGCACCAGACTTGCCTCGGTATAATGTGCGGGAGGTTGGGTAAAGTGCTGCTTCGGATCAAAATTTATAAATTCCAGTACACTGTTCTCATCCAGGTTGCCGCCCAGTACATTTTCCTCGTCCTTATCTTCCTCCTGGGTATAGACACTCATGAAACCATCAAAGCGCATTTTGGAGGCTGCCAGCGTAAAGATCTGATCCTTCGCCTGAATTTTCACTGAAGTCGTATCATACTGTGCTGCACTCATGCGGCTTGCTACAAAACGTTTCCAGATCAGCTGATACAGACGGAACAGATCTCTGGGCAGCTGTTCTTTGATGGCAATGGGCATACGGTTTAAATCCGTAGGACGGATGGCCTCGTGGGCATCCTGGATCTTCTGACCGTTCTTTTTTTCTGTATTTACGGCAGCCTTGTACTTTTCACCGTAATGTGCGTCGATGAACTGCGCAGCCTGTGCTTCCGCTTCTTCCGATACACGGGTGGAATCCGTACGTAAATAGGTGATCAGACCTACCGTACCTTCTCCCTTGATATCCACACCTTCGTATAACTGCTGTGCAAGACGCATGGTCTTCTGTGTGGAGAAATTCAGCACCTTGCTGGCTTCCTGCTGTAAGGTGGAGGTAGTAAAAGGAAGGGGTGCCTTCTTCACACGCTCGCCGTGTCGAACTTCCTTCACTTCGTATTTGGCACCCTTCAGGGAATTCATGATCTCATCAGCTTCTTCCTTGCTGCCGATCCCCTGCTTTTTCTCCGTAGTTCCGTAATATTTTGCACAGATGGGCTTCTTCTCGCCCTTTACCTTCAGATTCACATCCAGGGACCAGTACTCCTCCGGAATGAAGGCATTGATCTCATCCTCTCTGTCGCAGATGATCCGCAGAGCCACAGACTGCACGCGGCCGGCACTTAAGCCTCTCTTGATCTTCGCCCACAGAATAGGGGAGATCCGATAGCCTACCACGCGGTCTAACACACGTCTCGCCTGCTGGGCATCCACCAGATTCATATCGATCTCTCTGGCATGCTTTAAGGATTCCTTCACCGCACTTTTGGTGATCTCGTTAAAGGTGATACGATATACTTTTTTATCTTCCAGTTTCAAGGCATAGTATAAATGCCAGGAAATGGCCTCTCCCTCACGGTCCGGGTCGGTTGCGAGATAGATCTTCTCTGCCTTCTTCACTTCCTTACGCAAGGATGCCAGCAGATCTCCCTTGCCGCGGATCGTAATGTATTTCGGTTCATAGTCATGTTCCACATCAATTCCCAGCTGACTCTTGGGCAGGTCCCTCACATGCCCCTGGCTGGCCATAACCTCATAATTCGCTCCCAAAAATTTTTTGATTGTCTTCACCTTCGCCGGTGACTCTACAATTACTAAATATTTTGCCATATATGCTCCCATCCATCCGTTTTCGCGGATATACGGCTTTCGGTTCCCGCCTCTTTGCCGCTTTTTCCCCATGATTTGAGTAATCGTGAACCACTATACAACAAAAAAATGGGAATGGCAAGAAAAATTTATAAAAAAAAGAGCCAAAAAGCAATCATTTCTGCTCTTTGACACTTTTCAGGGTTGGGCTATTCTATGAAAGAATAAGCAGCTGATAGGGGAATCGAACCCCTGTTTTCGCCGTGAGAGGGCGACGTCTTAACCGCTTGACCAATCAGCCATAGGTTACTTACGAACCTTGTTCAGTATAATACATTAATTTGAAAATTGCAAGTATTTTTTGAAAAATTTCTACAATTTTCAAAGAGCAGCTGATAGGGGAATCGAACCCCTGTTTTCGCCGTGAGAGGGCGACGTCTTAACCGCTTGACCAATCAGCCAAAAAAACCGTACTTGCATAGTATAATGGAGTTGTCGAAAAAATGCAAGTACTTTTTTCAAAAATTTTAGGAACGTTCTGTCCCCAGCGCAAAAGCTCAGTGCCCGGACCATTCGCAAAAGCGTCTGCTGCGCAGCCGGCGCCGCTTGCGCGGCTCATCTTTTACTTCATGGATCGGGCGCTCCGCTCATACCGTGTGGAACACGCTGCTTTGTACGCAAGCGTCCACGCAGTGTGTTCTGCACGGTATGGCTGAGCTGTTACACCAGATCAAATATACTGATCTGATTGGACTCGGGCAGGTCTCCTAATAATCCTAACGAATCCATAAGGTCAATTATCGTCTTGGAAACCTTAGTTCTTTGACGAAAATCATCTTTGGAGAGGAACGGACCGTCCTTGGCAGCTTCCACAATAGCATCTGCCGCCTTCTCTCCCAGTCCGTCGATACTGTTTAAGGACGGCATTAATTTTCCATCCACGATCTGGAACGATCTGGACTGTGCACGGAAGATGTCGATGGGTTCAAATTCGAAGCCTCTTGCATACATCTCCTGCACAATACGCATATCACCCATAGCATCTTTTTCCTTATTAGAAAGAGTATCCTGTCGTTTTTTGTACTCTGCCATCACGCTCTCCAAGTGCCTCTGCCCCTGACACATGATCTCATAGGAAAATGCCTTGGCGCGGATACTGAAAAACGCACCGTAATAAGCTAACGGATAATGGATCTTGCAATAAGCGATACGCCATGCCATCATAACGTACGCCGCCGCATGTGCCTTCGGGAACATATACTCGATCTTCTGGCAGGATTCGATATACCACTGGGGTACGTCATGCGCCAGCATATCCGCTTTCCACTCTTCCCACATGGCACATTTTCCCTTCGCCACCATACCCTTACGTACTGCCTCCATGATCTTGAAGGACTTCTCCGACTCCACGCCCATCTGGATCAGATACAGCATGATATCATCACGGGTACAGATCGCCGTGGAAATAGTCGCCACGCCGCTCATGATCAGATCCTGCGCATTGCCCAGCCATACGTTGGTACCGTGGGACAGACCGGAGATACGCACCAGATCGGAAAACGCCTTGGGTTTCGCATCAATAACCATCTGCATAGCGAAGTCTGTACCGAACTCCGGAATGCCTAATGCTCCTAACTTTGTTCCACCGATCTGTTCCGGGGTGATGCCTAACGCGTCCGTGTTCTGGAACAGACTCATAACATCCTGTCCATCCAGCGGGATCGTCAAGGGATCTCTCCCCGTCAGATCCTGCAGCATACGGATCATGGTAGGATCATCGTGTCCCAGAATATCCAGTTTCAACAGGTTATGGTCGATGGAATGGTAGTCAAAGTGTGTGGTTATGGTATCCGTGGTCATATCATTCGCCGGATGCTGTACCGGGGTGAAGGAGTTAATATCCTGCCCCAGAGGCAATACAACAATACCGCCGGGATGCTGACCGGTACTTCGCCGCACTCCGGTACATCCGGAAGCGATACGGTCGATCTCGCTGGTCCGCTTATGAATGCCACGTTCTTCAAAATAATTCTTCACATAACCGAAAGCAGTCTTGTCCGCCAGGGTTGCAATGGTTCCGGCACGGAAAGTCTGTCCTGCGCCGAAGATAACCTCCGTGTATTTATGCGCCTTGGACTGGTACTCACCGGAGAAGTTCAGGTCGATATCCGGCTCCTTATCTCCCTTGAATCCCAGGAACGTCTCGAAAGGAATATCAAAGCCATCCTTATGAAGCTTCTCTCCACACACCGGGCAGACCTTGTCCGGCATATCGATTCCCGCTTTACCGGCGTAGGCTTTGACCTCTTCACTGTCGAAATCCACATAATGACACTTGCTGCAATAATAATGGGGACTTAAGGGATTGACCTCCGTGATTCCCGCCATAGTCGCCACAAAGGAGCTTCCTACGGATCCACGGGAACCTACCAGGTATCCATCCTCCACTGACTTCCATACCAGCTTCTGCGCAATGATGTACATTACGGCAAATCCGTTTTTGATAATGGAGTTCAATTCCTTCTCCAGTCTTGCCTCTACGATCTGTGGCAGATTGGGTCCATAGATCTCATGGGCCCTGTTGTAACAGATCTCCGTCAGTGTCTTATCACTGTCCGGAATGACCGGGGGACACTTGTCCGGGCGCACCGGTGCAATGGTCTCGATCATATCCGCGATCATATTCGTATTGGTAATGACGATCTCTTCCGCCTTATCACTGCCCAGATAGGAGAACTCTTCCAGCATTTCTTCTGTGGTATGTAAAAAAAGCGGTGCCTGTTCATCCGCATCATCAAATCCTCGGCCCGCCATAATAATACGACGGTATACTTCATCCTCGGGATCCAGAAAATGTACATCACAGGTAGCCACTACGGGCTTGTGGAACTGTTCTCCCAGTTCCACGATCCTGCGGTTGATATTCTGGATATCCTCTATGGAATTGACCGTCCGGATTTTCTCCGAAGCGATCATGAACTTATTGTTGCCACAGGGCTGGATCTCCAGGTAATCATAGAATTTTACCAGCCTGGCGATCTGCGCATCCGACTGTCCGTCCAGCAGGGCACGGTACAGCTCTCCCGCTTCGCAGGCACTTCCCAGGATCAGACCCTCTCTGTATTTCAGGATCAGGCTCTTGGGAATCCGGGGATGCTTGTTGAAATAGGTCAGATGTGACTGGGACACCAACCGGTAGAGGTTGATGCGCCCCAGATCATTTTTTGCTAAAATAATGGCATGGTAGGAGGGCATTTTTTTCACAGCATCCACACTGGATGCCCCCAGTGCATTGACTTCCGTCAGATTATGGATATCCTGCTCCTCGAGCATTTTCATAAATTTCACAAAAATATGTGCCGTACACTCCGCATCATCCACGGCCCGGTGATGATTCTCCAGGGATATCCCCAAAGTCTTCGCCACCGCATCCAGGGTATGCTTTGACTGATTCTTCAACAGTACTCTGGAGATGCCCACGGTATCCACATAGGTAAACTCCTGCGGATATCCCAGCCTTCTGCAGTTCTCCATAATGAAGCTCATATCGAAGCCGGCATTGTGTGCCACCATGATACAGCCCTCACAAAACTGCAAAAATTGCGGCAGAATCACATCGATCTGCGGAGAGTCCATGACATCCTCATCCCGGATACTTGTCAGCTTCTCGATTTCAAAAGGAATGGGCACATCCGGATTGACAAAAGTGGAAAAACGATCCACGATCTCTCCGCCGGACACCTTGACCGCACCGATCTCAATGATCCGGTTATTCACGGGGGAGAATCCTGTGGTCTCGATATCGAACACCACATAATCCTCGTGCAGACTCTGCCCCTTATCATTGGTCACGATCTCCTTCAGATCATCCACCAGGTATGCCTCTACTCCATAGATAATTTTGAAAAAGTCCTGCTTGTCCGGATTCTCGTCTCCGGCTTCTTTTCGCTTGCCCTTTTCCGCTTTCCACAGATCGTCCCAGACATGATTGGCATCGGTAAAACTCTGTACCACGCCGTGATCTGTGATGGCGATGGCACGATGTCCCCATTTATAGGCACGTTTTACGATATCTTTTGCCTCTGAGACACCATCCATATCACTCATTTTGGTATGGCAGTGCAGCTCCACACGTTTTCGGGCGGAAGTATCCATTCTTGTATTGGTAAAATCAGGGATCTTCTTGATCCCCGCGATGGAGCCGATTGCCAGTTCATGGTCAAACTTATCCATCATACAGATTCCCTTTACCTTTAAAAAGGCTCCCGGCTTAATATCCCCGGTCACTTCCTTCACCTGTTCCGTACGCACGAACATTTTGATAGTCATGGTATCGGTAAAATCGGACATATTGAAGATAATGATGGTCTTTTCATTCTTAATATCCCTGGTATCCACAGACAGTACTTTTCCGCGGATGGTCACTTCCCCCATATCACCGATCAATTCCTCGATCTTCATGGCTTCCTCTTCAAAATCTCTGCCGTAGATCACATCGGGATTGTCCGATCTCTTCAGGGCACCCTTTTCAAAACTGCCGCCCTTACGAAACTCTCCTTTTTTGAATTCTCCGCGTTTGAACTCGCCACGGCCGCCACTTTGGAAACTCTTGGTCACGCCACCTGCCGGTTCGCTTTTTGCCTTGCCGGAATTGTCTGTCTTTTTCACCTCCGGGCTCTGTGTATTTTCCTGCTCTGTGTCCTGCGCAGGCGCTGTGCTGTCCACAGCCTCTTCCTTCCTGCCTCTGGTGCGGCTGTAGATGGCATCTACCTTCATGCGGATCTTAGCTTCCTCTTCCTCTTTGAATCTTCCGGCCTCTTTTTCCACATAGGCTGCATGGAGCTTCACAGAGAATCCACAGCGTTCCACCAGTATCTTCTCAAGGATCTGTAATATCTCTCCTTCCATACTGCGGTTCAGCACCGTATCCTCCATCGTTATCAGCATTTCATTGTCCGCAGGATACTCGATTCTGGCCGTCTTCAGGGCGTTGTACTGGATATGACTGTATTCCCGAAATTCCTCCAGAATACTTTCCTTATAGATATCCATCAGCTTTTCCGGATTGTATTGGGAAGAAAGTTCAAATTTTTCGTATATTTTTACCGTCAGGTTGGCATCCGGAAACAACTGCTTTTTAATCTCCTGTTCCGCGGTCCAGATATCTGCTTTCTGAATCAGACGGGTACTTTTTAAATACACCCGAAGAAAGTCTCTGCGCTTTGTCGCCGAGACTCTCTCTACTTCTGTCTGACCCATCAGGTCATGAATATCCGTATGCAACTGTAAATTCGGAAATACTTCAAAAAAAGGTTTACTCATCTATTTTAACTCCAATGATCCAATTCCTCTTTTAAGGCGGGGAGCAGCTGATCCTCCGGAAGCTTTTTTATAATCTCTCCGTGTTTGATCAGCAGGCCCTCTCCGATGCCTCCCGCTACTCCCAGATCCGCTTCTTTTGCTTCTCCGGGACCGTTTACCACGCAGCCCATGACTGCCACCTTAATATCCAGCGGATAATCTTCCACCAGCTTTTCCACCCTGGTCGCCAGGTCGATCAGATTGATCTGGGTTCTGCCACAGGTAGGGCAGGATACGACTTCGATGCCGCCCTTTCTGAGTCCCAGGGTACGCAGGATCAGCTTCGCGGACTTGATCTCCTCCACAGGGTCTCCGGTCAGGGATACACGGATCGTGTCCCCGATGCCCTGGCTTAAGATCAGGGACAGACCAATGGCAGATTTAATATTGCCGCTGTTGACTGTACCGGACTCGGTAATGCCCACATGCAGCGGATATACAGTCTTCCCTGCCAGCAGTTCATGGGCTTTCACGCACATTAATACATCCGAAGACTTGATACTGATGACCAGATTGTCATATCCTAAGTCTTCGATCATGTGCACCTTATCCAGTGCGCTCTCCACAATGCCTTCCGCTGTCACACCACCGTATTTCTCTATTAACGGCTTCTCCAGGGAGCCGCTGTTGACACCGACACGTATGGGGATATTCCGCTCCTTCGCCGCATCCACCACAGCCTTCACCCGCTCCGTACTTCCGATATTGCCGGGGTTGATACGTATCTTGTCCGCACCGTTCTCGATGGCAGCCAGCGCCATACGGTAGTCAAAATGAATATCCGCTACCAGAGGAATATGAATCTGCTTCTTGATCTCACGGATGGCTGCTGCCGCCTCTAAGGTAGGTACCGTACAACGGATGATCTCGCAGCCTGCCTTTTCCAGTCGCAGGATCTGTTCCACCGTAGCTTTCACATCTTCCGTCTTCGTATTGGTCATGGACTGGATGGCGATAGGATTGCCGCCGCCGATCTTACGGTCTCCGATCTGTATGACTTTTGTATGCATTCTGTAAGTATCTTTATCGTTCATAGGGTTACCCTGCCTTTCTTGCGTCTGTATTCTTAACTATACCCCCGATCTAAAACCCTTGTCAATTCGCAGAAGTACCAAAATACCCCGGGGTATTCTGCTTTACATATCCCATCAGTTCCAATTCCATCAGTCTCCGGTGCAACGTGACAATATCTATATATTCTCCTTTCTTCCATGCCTCCTGCAAAATAATCTCCGTCGATTTCGGCACACAATCCAACAATTTGTACACCTGACGCAAAGGCTCCTCCAGCTTTTCTATCCGTTTCCGGCTCTTTCGTCTGCCTCTTATTTTCTGCGCCGGATCCGGCGATGAAAGCTCCTGCTTTTCTTCCCAGTTCCTCATAAATTCCTCCGTAAAGCTCTCCGGTGACAGGAACACCCCCGCCCCCTGTGTCAGTAGGCGGTTACAGCCGTCACTGAGTCTGTCCGTGATTCTGCCGGGAACCACATAAACATCCTTCCCCTGCTCCAGCGCCATATCCACGGTAATTAACGTCCCGCTTTTCTGTCTGGCTTCTATGACGATCAACGCATCCGCCAACCCGCTGACGATACGGTTCCTCGGGGGAAAATATGCCGGCAGTGCCTTTGTCCCCGGCGCATAAGTGGACAACAGACCCCCTTTTTGTATCAGTTCCTCGTACAATTTCCTGTTCTGGCTGGGATAACAGATATCCACTCCGCATCCCAGCACTCCGTAGGATGTCCCTCCTGCCAAAAGCGCTGCCTGCTGGCTGATCCCATCGATTCCCCTTGCCATTCCGCTGATGACCTGTATTCCCTGACTACCGAGGTATCTGCCCAGTTCTTCCGCCACAAAACGTCCGTATTCCGAACACTCTCTGGCTCCGATGACTGCCACCGACGGCTGTTTCTGTTCCGGTAATTTCCCTTTATAAAACAAGCCGTAGGGTGGGTCCGGGATTTCCAGCAGTTTCTGTGGAAATCCCTCTTCCTCCTGTAATACCAGTCCGATCTGTTTTTCTCCTAAGCTGTGATATTCTTCTTCAAGATTACCGCTTTTTTTCTGTCTGTCCATATACTCCACAACAGAATCATTCAATATCTCCCTCCAGCCGGCGGTACCGGCTTCATAGACTCCCTGCGGGTCCCCGAATCTGCTTAGCAACTGACCGGCTCTTACCCCGCCGATCATGGGAATACTGCATATAAAATAAGCATACATTCTCTCCGTCTCTGTCATCTCCGGCTCTCCCTTCTATCCCCAGTACTCTCCGGAGGGGCGATAGCAGGCTGCCTCCAGAAGATGTTCTTTTGCAATGTTTTCCTGTTCCTCCAGATCGGCAATCGTTCTGGCGGTCTTCAAAATCCGATGATATGCCCTGGCGCTCAGTTCCAACGTATGGTACAGCTGTTCCATGACATTTTTCTCCGTTTCTCCCAGACTACAATAATGATCCACATCTGCCGATGATACATCCCCATTGAAGCGATACTCTGTTCCCGCATACCTCTTCTCCTGCATTTTTCTGGCTCTTTCGATTCTCTCCCGCATCTGTTCACTGCTTTCTCCTGTGATTTTTGTCTGTAAATGCAAAATATCCACCGGTTGCAGTTCCACGCACAGATCAATACGGTCCAATAGCGGTCCCGATACTTTTCCGAGATATTTTTCTATCTGCGGCTGTGTGCAGCGGCATTTGTTCCGATCCGGATAATATCCGCAGGGACAGGGGTTCATGGCAGCCACCAGCATAAAATCCGACGGAAAAGTTACCACTCCCGACGCCCTGGCAATCTGTACCCTGCGTTCTTCCAACGGTTGCCGCATACTGTCCAGCACCGTCCGCTGAAATTCAGGAAGCTCGTCCAAAAACAACACGCCCCGATGTGCCAGAGATACCATTCCGGGTCTGGGATAGGCATTTCCGCCGCCGATCAGTGCCGCTGCAGTGACTGTATGGTGAGGTGCGTAAAAAGGTCTCTCCGTGATCAGCGCCTGTTCCGGAGTAAGTAACCCCGCCACACTGTAAATACTGGTTACCTCCAGACTCTCCTCCAGTGTAAGGGACGGTAATATCCCCGGAATTCTCCCGGCAATCATGGATTTTCCCACCCCCGGCGGTCCCATCATCAGCAGGTTATGGAATCCCGCTGCCGCGATCATTGCACCTCTCCTGGCACTCTCCTGCCCCGACACCTCTTTAAAGTCTCCTCTTCTGTCTGCTTTCTTTTTCTGTAACAGTTCTTCTGCCCGGATTCTGGGTTTGTATATTTTTTCATTTTCCGCATCCGGATGCAGCAGAGCCATAATAAGCTCTCCCAGTTCCCCGACACCCCATACCGTAATCCCCGGGATCACCGCTGCCTCCAATGCGTTTTCCCGGGGAACGATCACTCTGCCGATTCCCTTGTCTGCTGCTTCCCGAACAATAGGCAGCACTCCTTTAACTCTTTTGATCTCACCGTTCAGTCCCAGTTCTCCCAAAAACAGCGTATCCCGTACCGCCTCCTCCGTGAGAAGCTCCATATCTTTTAACAAGCCTACAGCAATAGGCAGATCAAATGCCGTTCCGTCCTTGCGCCTGCCTGCCGGTGCAAGATTCACTGTTATATGGCAGGGCGGAATCTGAAACCCCGAATTTTTCATGGCGACACACACTCTCTCCCGGGATTCTCTCACCTCACTCCCCAAAGAACCCACCATCTGAAAAGAGGGCAATCCCCCAGCCAGATCCACCTCCACGCGGACCAGGTACGCTTGCAATCCGCAGACTGCACCGGAATCAATTGTCGAAAACATAAACTACCTCCTTGTATATAAATTTTGTGATAAAAATTGGGTAACCAACGAAATGCAGAAACTCTGCGAAATGCCCGATGGGCAATAAAAGAATTTTGTATTAGAAATTTTCCTTGGAAATTAGCTTTTCGAAATTTGATTTCCGCAACGATTCAGAGCCTGTTCTCATTCCTATGAAGCGGGACTCTGAATCGTTAACGGTGATTATCATTTTATGATCCTCAGGATCAGATCTTATTTTCCATGTTGTCCGGATCCTGTGCGAACTGGATGGCATGCTCTCTGTCGATCTTGCCTTCAAAATACAATTGGACAATTGCCTCGTCCATGGTGATCATCCCCAGCTTGCGGTTGGTCTGCATGACACTTGCCAGCTGATGGGACTTTCCCTCACGGATCAGATTGCGTACTGCATGGTTCGCATGCATGACCTCAAACGCCGCTACACGATGTTTTCCGTCTGCCGTAGGTATCAGCTGCTGGGAAATAACGGCTTCCAGTGTATTGGACAGCTGTACCCGGATCTGTTGCTGCTGGTGCGGCGGGAATACATCAATGACACGGTCTACCGTGCTGGCTGCACCGATGGTATGCAATGTTGACAATACCAGATGTCCCGTCTCCGCCGCGGTGATCGCTACACTGATCGTCTCAAAATCACGCATTTCTCCCACGAGGATAACATCCGGATCTTCACGGAGAGCTGCCCTTAAGGCATTGGCATAATTGTTGGAATCAATACCGATCTCACGCTGATTGACCATGGACATTTTATGCTGGTGCAGGTACTCGATGGGGTCCTCCAGGGTAATCACGTGAGCATCCCTGTTATTATTGATCTTATCTATAATGGCAGCAAGTGTGGTAGATTTACCGCTTCCGGTAGGACCGGTGACCAACACCAGTCCACGTTTGCGCTGATACAGATCAATCACCGATTCCGGTACTCCCAGTTCCTCCGGTGAAGGTACCTTGGTTCCCACCAGACGGAATGCCAGGGCAACAGATCCCCTTTGTTTATACGCATTGACACGATAACGTCCACAGTTCGGAATAGAGAACGACATATCATATTCTCCCCGTTCCTCAAAACGCTCCCTCTGCACTTCTGTCATGATGTTGACCAGCACCTCCAGGGTATCCGCAGGCAGCATTTTGGGATAATCCATCGTGATCAGATTACCGTTCACCCGCATTTTGGGAGGAATACCTACCGTAAGATGCACATCACTTGCTCCGGCTTCTTTGGCAGCTCTGAGTATTTCTTCGATTGTCGGCATATTTTTTCCTCATTTCTTATTTCTTCAGTATATATCTGTTATCCATTGTCTTCATGACATCAACGATCTGTATATCCTCATTCTGTGGCAAAGCAAGATTCAAAATACTGTTGTCACGGAAGCTTACCACTGTGGGACGCAGCACATTCTCTTCATTTTCACTCAAAACAAGCGCCTTTTCTCCGGTACTGAGTTCTACGCTTGCCCCGGGCGGCAGAATATTAATGGATCTTAATAATGCCTGCACCGTCTCCGGGTCGTACACTTCCGGATGTTCCAGCAGTTCCTGGGCTGCCTTCACTTCTGACTGGGCCGTTCCCTGCAGTGTCATCGCGGTAATCTCATCATAGCGGTTCGCCACCAGCAATACATTGGATCCCTCCAGCATTTTATATCTGCTTTCTTTTCCTTCTTCCGGGAAGAGATCCAGCTGCTTTCCCGCCGCCTGCTGGCAGATCCGGCGTATAGCGGGTCCCTCCGTCGCAAATGCATCTTCGATCACGCTGTAAGCCTCTTCCTGGGTCTCACAATTTCTGATCGCGTCTTCTCTGGAATAAGGAGCTCCGAAATATACATCCTCATGTTTTTTCAGTTTTCCCATATCATGAAGAAGGGCCGCACATACGGTATGATACTGTTCCTCTCTTCGAATATTCATTACATGGGTAATCATGGCACAGAGTATTGCCACATTCAGGGAATGTCTGGAAACATAATCTTCCAGGCTTCTCAGATTCTGATAAAAATTAATCTTCTCATCCAAATGTCCGTAGTTGCGGATCACCATATCCGCAATCGTCTGGATCCTGCTCTGTTTTCTGGTCTTCAGAATGCGATCCAGCTCTTCTTCGATCGCACTGACCGCCTTGATCTGGAACCGCTCAAATTCCAGATCCTCCTGCGTCATGGGAGGTAGCGGTTCCGCAGGCTCTAAAACATAGACACCGATCAGACCGAAATTGCGTATGCTCTCTATTGCCTGTACCGACAAAAGAGAATTCCTGTCAAACAAAAGAATACTTTTCTTATTATATATAGGTCTGGCAAGACGCATTCCCGTCTTTAATTCTTCCGTTTTCACAAAATGCATCCCCGATATTCCCCCCTCTTATCCAAACGTACTTACAAAAATAAATATATCACAGTGTCTAATAATTGACAAGATTGTGTTTAGTCTTCCCGAAGCTTAGATGCAAGCTTATGCAGCGCTCTTTTTTCCATACGGGACACATAGCTTCTGGAGATTCCAAGAATATCTCCGACCTCCTGCTGCGTATGTTCTTTCTGCCCCCGCAGGCCGTAACGCATTACAAGAATCCGGTATTCTCTGTCTGACAGGCAGTGATCAAGGGCCGAAAACAGGCGTCTGATATTTCTTCCGAGCTCCATATCCTCCACGATATCCTTCTGTTTCTCTTCGATCACATCCAGGAGGTGAATAGCATTGCCTTCCTTATCCTGACCGATCGGTTCATATAGAGATACTTCCCTGGACAGCTTTTTACGGCTTCGCAGCATCATCAGAAGTTCATTATCGATACAACGACAGGCATACGTAGCCAGCCTGCCTTTTCCGGAATCGAAAGAATTCACTGCTTTGATCAGTCCGATACATCCGATGGAGATCAGGTCCTCCATATCCTCTTCCACATTCTGGTATTTTTTGGCGATATGCGCCACCAGGCGTAAATTCCTCTCCACCAGAATTTCTTTCGCCTGTATGGCTTCTTCCACGGTACCTTCCCTGAGTAAACGGATATAATAAGCTTCTTCTCCTGCGGTTAAGGGTTGCTGAAAGGTCTTCAAAAAGCACCTCCGTGGACAGTTGCTTATGTTATTTTATGTGTTGTTCTGTCCACAAGTGCCTGTCAGTCCTCACAGACCTCAGAATAAAAACTGTGCCATCACATAATTGCTTACATCCAGTCCCTTTTCCGTAAGTGCCAGAAATCTCTCCCCTGACTCCTCTGTGTATTCCCGGAGTAAGCCGTCTGCAATATTCTGCGTGATCACCGGTCCATATACCTCGGGAAGACTTCTGCCATACTGTTTTTCAAACTGTTCATAGGAGATTCCCCGGATCAGACGCAGTCCCAAAAACATGGTCTCCTCCATCTGCTCCTGCTCCGTAAGCACCTGTTCTTCTTCCCGGCAATCCTGCGGATTCTCCAAATATGTGATAAGATCCCGCCCATTCTGGAATCTCACATTATCAACCAGCGATGCCGCGCCAATGCCGAAGCCCAGATAATCCCTGCGGATCCAGTAACCGACATTATGAAGGCACTCATACCCATCCCTGGCATAATTGGATATCTCATAACGATGAAATCCATATTTTGCCAGTATCTCCCTGGTCTCCTCATACATTGCCCGCTCCGTATCTTCCTCCGGCAGCTGTAATTCTCCCCGCTCCGCCATCCTCGCAAAAGGGGTTCCCTCCTCCACGATCAGACTATATGCCGAAACATGCTGTGGCATAGGCCGGAGTGCCAATAGTTTCCCCAGGGTATCCCGTAGACTTTCAAGCGTCTGTCCCGGCAATCCGCTCATAACATCCACATTGATATTCGTATATCCTGCCTGCACCGCTGCTTCATATGCTTCAAGAAATCTGGCAAAATCATGGATCCTGCCGAGTTCACGTAGTTCTTCATCCTGTGCAGACTGCATTCCGATGCTCAGGCGATTGATCCCTGCTTTACGAAAGGTACGTAACTTTTCCTCTGACACGGTTCCCGGATTTACTTCCGTCGTGATCTCTGCCGCCGGATCCAGGGAAAAATGCCGTCTGATACACGCCATCAGCTTCCCCATCTGCTCTCCGGTAAGCCGCGACGGCGTTCCTCCACCAATAAACACTGACACCACTCTGCGATCCCGATATTTACCGGACTTCCCTTCGATTTCGGCAAAAAGTGCAGCCATATAGGACTCTACCGTCTGCTCCGTAGCAGGAGCAGACAGAAAGTCACAATAGCTGCACTTTTTTATGCAAAAGGGAATATGAATATATATTTCCAGTTCCTTCTGATTCATATTACTCCTTCAATAAATTATGGTTAATTCTTGTCATCCAGTTTCAAAACGCTCATAAATGCTTTCTGCGGGATCTCTACGTTACCGAACTGCCGCATACGCTTTTTACCCTCTTTCTGCTTCTCCAGCAGCTTTTTCTTACGGGTAATATCACCGCCGTAGCATTTTGCCAGCACATCCTTACGCATAGCCTTTACGGTCTCTCTGGCGATCACCTTGCCGCCGATAGCTGCCTGAATGGGAATCTCGAAGAGGTGTCTCGGAATCTCATCCTTTAATTTCTCACACATCTTACGGCCTCTCTCATAGGCGGAGTCCGCACAGACAATGAAGGACAGTGCATCCACTTCCTCGCGGTTGATCAGAATGTCCAGCTTCACCAGATTGGATCTCTCATAACCCTTCAGATCATAATCAAAAGAAGCATAACCGCGGGAGCGGGATTTCAGTGCATCAAAGAAATCGTAAATAATCTCGTTCAAAGGCAATTCGTATTTTAACAATGCTCTGGTGCCTTCGATATATTCCATGCCAAGATACTTGCCGCGACGCTCCTGGCACAATTCCATAATAGATCCGATAAATTCAGAGGTTACCATAATCTCCGCATTTACCACAGGCTCCTCCATGTATTCGATCTCGGAAGGATCCGGCAGATTGGACGGATTGGTCAGTTCGATCACTTCCCCATTGGTCTTGTGTACCTTATAGACTACTCCGGGAGCAGTGGTCACCAGATCAAGATTATACTCTCGTTCCAGACGCTCCTGAATAATCTCCAAATGCAACAGTCCCAGGAATCCGCAGCGGAAACCAAATCCCAATGCCACGGAGGTCTCCGGTTCATAAAACAGGGACGCATCGTTTAACTGTAATTTTTCCAGGGCATCTCTCAGATCTGGGTATTTGGAGCCGTCTGCGGGATACAGACCGCAATACACCATGGACTGGACTTTTTTATAACCGGGCAGGGGCACTGCACAGGGATTGTTATCGTCTGTCACCGTATCACCCACTGCGGTATCTTTTACATTTTTAATGGAAGCGGTAATATAACCTACCATTCCCGCGGAAAGCTCTTCGCAGGGAATAAACTGACCGGCGCCGAAGTATCCGACCTCCACTACTTCCTCCCTGGCTCCGGTAGCCATCATGCGGATGACAGTGCCCTTTTTCACGGTACCTTCCATGACACGGCAGAAGATAATGACACCCTTGTAGGAATCATACACGGAATCAAATATCAGCGCCTGTAGAGGATTCGTTGGATCGCCCTTTGGTGCGGGAATTTTCTTCACGATCTGCTCTAACACTTCCTCAATGCCGATACCGTTTTTTGCGGATATCAGCGGTGCATCCTGTGCCTCGATGCCGATAACATCCTCGATCTCCTCAATCACTCTCTGGGGATCCGCACTGGGCAGGTCGATCTTATTGATGACCGGGAAGACATCCAGGTCATGATCCAGTGCCAGATAGACATTCGCCAGTGTCTGTGCCTCAATGCCCTGTGCCGCATCCACCACCAGGATCGCGCCGTCGCAGGCCGCCAGAGAACGGCTGACTTCGTAGTTAAAGTCCACATGTCCCGGAGTATCGATCAAGTTAAAGATATACTCTTCTCCGTCCTGCGCCTGATATACCGTGCGTACTGCCTGTGCCTTGATGGTGATGCCACGCTCTCTCTCCAGATCCATATTATCCAGAACCTGTGCCTGCATTTCTCTGCTGGTCAGCAGACCGGTCTTCTCAATAATGCGGTCTGCCAAAGTGGATTTTCCATGATCTATATGTGCCACAATACAAAAATTGCGGATCTTGCTCTGATCTATCGCTGTCATACTACTCTCCATTCCTGACATATTCTTGCATCTAACGATTGTAGCATAAAATCCGCATTCTTGTCTATGTTTTTGCTTCGATTCGTAAATCAGATCATTCCCCTCCAAGGACCATATCCAAAATATGTGCCAGCGGATCACAGGCATTGATGGCTTCCTCATATGTATTATTCTGCGCTCCCAGTTCCACCAGAAGCGTCCTGGGGCACAGATGCATATTGTATCTGTATCCCTTCAAATAGATTCTGCGGGTCAGACCCGGGTAATACTCCGCTGCCTTCAGTTGCATCTGAAAAGAAAATGCCAGATTTGCCTCCTGATTCTCATTCCGGAGATAATCGATATCTCCTGTCTTGCGCGTGCGGCTGAGTCCGTTAAAGAACATAAATTTAGCGGTGGGTCTGCCCTGCAGTTCCGTCACCAGTCTGGTGTCCTGCGCCACTTCATCTCTGTGCAGATCTATCACCACCTGAATGGACGGATTCTTTGCAAGTAGCTGTTCCACTTCCGGAAGCGCCCTGGAATAAGCATTGTCTCTGGTTTCCACATCATACTGTCCGGTATGATGAAGTACCCGGTAGCCGTATTGTTCCGTAAGCACCTGTGTCAGATATTCTCCCACTCCCACAATGCCTGTGTTCACATCTCCCGGCACAGAATCTGCAAATGCCTCCTGGGAATGGGTGTGATAGATCAGGATCTGTGGACCTTCTCCCTCCTGTTTCGCCATGGTCATATCGATTTCCATAAACTTATCCACGGATAGTTGATCGCTTCCTATCATGGTATTGGCATCTATTGCATAAAAATTTCCTACCAGTGATTCGTAGTCCTTTAACTGTGCAAGGTCAATCTGCATCTGTCTGCCGGCCGGAACAAATTCTCCGCCGGCTGTTGCGGAAGTACTCTCCGCCGGTTCCGCCACCTCCTGTGTTTCCTTTCCACTGGATTGCGGAAGAATTCCATCTGCTCCCAACAATTCTTCCGTTGTCAATGTATGCCACGTAGACTCATCCTCCGGCGGCTGTGTCCGCGTTTCCCGAATATCTCCGTATCCCAGCAGGGGCACCAGTCCCTGTACCGACTGTTCCAACAATATTCCCGTGCTGTCTTCAGAGGCTGCAACCGCCTGAAAATACCCAACGATCGGATAAGCATCCGTTCCGTTTCCGGCCGTCAGCAAAATTCCGCTTCCGACCATAAGGAGCAACGCCGTACGATGCATGTTCCTTTGACTCATTTTTACTGCCGCCACTCCCCTTCCCATACGTTCTCCCCTATATATATGCCGGCACGTTTTCTTTGATTCGTTATACCACAAATGATTTTTCCATGGCTATATTGATTCCTTCGGACACAGTATAGCTGACCCTCTTCACTACAGAATCAATATCTTTTCCCGTCATATACATATTGTTCAGTTCCGCAAATGCCATTCTATGCTGTCCCATATATTTCACCGCATCAAATTCCTTCTCGCCACTCATCAGTTTTTCCAGGGCATCCCCTACAATGGTAGCTGCATCCACTACCGTAGGAATTCCTATAGCTATCACCGGCACTCCCAGTGTTTCCTGTGTCAGTGCATTACGATGATTTCCCACACCGGAGCCCGGCTGGATCCCGGTATTGGTAATCTGGATCGTTCGGTTCAGTCTTCTGGTACTGCGGGCAGCCAGCGCATCCACAACGATCAGTACATCCGGTCCGGTCTCTTTTACAACTCCGCTTATGATTTCCGCTGTCTCCATGCCGGTCTTGGCCATGACTCCCGGCTCAATGCTGCTGACAAGATTCATCCGGGTGCAGTTATATGCTGCCTTACCATAATTTTTCACTACATGTCTGGTGATCAGGAGGTTATCTACCACCTGAGGTCCCAGTGCATCCGCAGTCACTTCTCTGTTGCCCAGGCCCACCACCAGTACCGACTGTTCTTCCTGTTCCTGCGGCATCATTTTCAGAAGTTCTTCCGCCAGTGCTTCTGAAATCTCCCGATGATAATCATCATCCGGCTCCACCATCGCCGGAGCCTCCATCGTCACATAGACTCCCATGGGTTTTCCCAGCATTTTCTCTGCATTTTTCGTATCGATCGTAACCTTAGTGATACGAAGATCCGCCTCTTCCTCGTAGTGTTCTTCCACCGACACACCCCGTAATTTACTTTCTTCCTCGTTGACGCTTTCTCTTGCCTCCAGGGCAAGGTCCGTTCTGATCTGAAAATTATCCATTTTACACTCTCTGCCTGCCTTTCTTGGCAATATATTTTTTACAAAAAAACGCAAAATATGTATTGACAAAAGGCGGCAGATTGTCTAAACTACAATAGTATGTTTACGTTAGTCTTCCGTGTCTGGCTAAAGTGAAACATTTCTTGTAAATTATAATTTTATTGTATACATTATGGAGGTGTACGACTTGGCTAACATTAAATCTGCAAAAAAGAGAATTTTAGTATCCCGCACAAGAGCTGACAGAAACAAAGCTATCCGTTCCGGCGTTAAGACCGCTATCAAGAAGGTATACGCCGCAGTTGAGTCCGGCGACAAGGAAGCTGCAAAGGCTGAACTGACCGCTGCTACCAAGACCATCGAGATGGCTGCTTCTAAGGGCGTTTACCACAAGAACAACGTGGCAAGAAAGATTTCCCGTCTGAGCAAAGCTGTTAACGGAATGGCTTAATTTTTCTTGAACTGATACAGAATTTAAGGCATACAAAAAGCACCTATACCGTCATGTAGGTGCTTTTATTGTGCAATTTAATATGTGCGGGCGATAAGCCCGCACATATTTGTTATCTTCTGTGTCCACCGCCACCATGGCTGACACCGCTGCTACTTCTGTGGCTTCCGCCATGACCTCCGCTGCGGTGGCTGCTTCCTCCGCTGCTACTGCTGGTCTCGATTCTTCTGGTAACCACATTCTTACGCAGATACTGATCTCTGGTATCGTTGATCTTTGGCTTTTTACCGTCGACATACTGGTTTGTTGCGGTAGTATCCTTCGCTTTGTTCTGATGCAGGTTCACCGCTGCATAGATCAGAGCGACCACAAGTCCTACCAGGATCCAGGGAGCAAATGTCATAGGCATGCTTTCCTGGCTCTCCTCCATGGTCCGGGTCACATAACTGATACAATTCTTATATGCTCTGTAGGGGCTTTCGTCTATGTAGTCATCCACTGCATACAATGCCTGGTCGATCTCATAATCACCAAAATAATCATAGACATTTCCGCAGGTGGACAGCCAGCTTCCCTTCTGTCCCTCATAGGAATTATCCAGAAGCAGAACGCCGTTGCCATGTACCTTGTTATAGCCGTAATTATTGTAATCATAGAAGTTATCTGCCAGATCTCTCATAGCAGTGCTCCAGTCGGTGCTGCCGACCTCCTTCGCATGAAATGCCTCCGGAAGATCCGGATCCTGCAGATCATATTCTACCGATTCGGAGATTGTTACGATGACGATATCTGCCTGAATCTTCTCCTCACACTCCGCAATATATTCCCGCAGACTCTGCTCCTCTTCCTCCGTCAACATATCCGCATAGTCATATACACGCTCTGTGGGCTCCTGACCGTTGCCCCGTACGGGCTTAGGCGTAAGTGCATGAACAACTGCCGCTCCGATAGTGATCACTGCCAATATTCCGGCAATGATAAACCATATTTTAAAATATTTGAAGTACTGTCTCAGTGCTTCTCTCTTAATATCTTTTTCCATTGTCCCGTTATCCTTCCCTCATAATCTCTACAGCAGACTGGCAATCGCATTTACCATGCATAAAATTGCCGCCAGTGTCACACCAAGTGTTCCTGCGTAAGCCCACACCTTTGCTTTGGAAATCGGTGCGGTACCTACCAGTTTACCGGTCTGTCCGTTCACATAGAAAGGATACTCTTTCCCTTTATAGGTATAATCATACTTCCATACCGGCAGAAGTCCATAATTTACCTCACTGCCTGTTACGCTGATATTTTCTCCCAGTTTGCGGACGCTGGAATAACCGGAATAGCTGTCATGCAGCATCTTCTGCGCATCTTCCTGCATCTTCGCCTTCGCCCGGCTCTCCACCAGATCGGAGGTCATATTGTAACGCTCACTGTAAAATCCGGACAGGTACTCCGGTTTGAACTCCTGAAGTTCCTTATAATCAAAAGGCTCCATCAGATCCATGACATCATCCGGCATTCCGATGGATGCATCCACCGGAATATTGTCAAAATTAATATCCATATCCCGGACAATATCGTAATAAGAAGTCTCGGTATATTGGGTATTACCGGTAGTCCAGCTACGCACCTTGGTACCTTCTCCGTGGAATGTACAATTGGTATCATAATCATAAAACCAGAATGGTACATAATCACCGTGGATACCATTCAGTCTCACCTCAGACAGAAAATCTGTCGGTGCAAAAATACATTTTTCAAATTTATCACGAATCAGCTTTTTGCAGCCTTCCTTACCCATACGGAACGGTATCAGCATATGCGGTGTATAGCTTCCGGCTATCTGATCGTCTACGATCACATAGTTGTCGCAGTAGGGGCACTGAGTTGCGGAGGTACTCGCTGTCATTGGTATTTCACCACCACAGTTTGGACATACCTTATTCACCTTTTTCAGGGCTTCCCCTTCGGCTGCCGACAGCTTTCCTTCCGGTTGATCTGCTCCTGCTGCCTGGGACGCTTCCGACGCAATACTGTTTTCGTCACCGCTCGTCTCGATCACGCCATCCTGGCGTTCTTCACTGTCCTCGCTCTCACAGAAAGGACAGAACATTTTCTTTCTCTCCGGGCTGTAGACCACATTACCGCCACAGTTTTTACACTTAAAGATCATCTTACCCCTCGTCTTCTGCCTTTTACGACATTTTTCTTAATGGAACTTCCTATATCTTACCATACATTCTGACGTATTTCCATATGCTAAAATTGCACTTAATCTTTTCTTATCGTTCGCTCCCCTGCTATCTCACGCTTTCATCAGCTCCGCATAATCTTCCGGCAGAAAACGGTGATAGATCACATGACACCCTTCGTCACGAAAGCAATAGCAATAAGGGTCCCCCATCCCTTCCGGGAAACGGATCATAACATCAAAATCCTCACCCTGCATCTCTTCCACATAAATATTCTCGGAGTGACTTAAAAATAACCGTCGTATATCCTCGAGCTTACAATCATGTTCACCGATCAGCCGGATCAATTCATAGATAAATCCTGTCTCCGCAAAATGCTCATGGACATAAGCACTGCCCTCCTCCGGAATACAGAGACAGAAGCGGTCTCCTCTGCGGGTAACATCAAGGTTTCCAAGCTTCCGCGTCATACTCTCCGGCTGTCCGGCAAGTGTGATTTCCATCTGTTCGGCCGTATCTTCAGTATCCAGTAAATGATTCAATGTAGTTAAAGGATAATACAGGCGGATTTTCTCTCTGCGAAACCCTAACTTAGCCTGTTCCTCCTGGATCACATCCATAAGATTTTTCTCTAATTTATCAAAAGTCATATGCTATTTCCTTATAAAAATTTGTCCAGTTCCGTCTCTACGATCTGCTTTTTCTTCACCTTCGGGGAACGGAGCACTTTCCCCTGCGACACAACCATATCCACATTACGAAGTGCCCTTATGTCCTCCAAAGGATTCTTCTCCACCACGATCATATCCGCGCATTTACCGGGGTCCAGTGTACCGGTGATATCTCCGATGCCTGCCATTTCGGCGCCCCGGCAGGTAGCGGTGTACAGTGCAAAAGTATTGGAGACTCCCACATACTTGTGGAAGTAGTATAATTCTCTCCAGAAATCATACTGGGTGATCCAGGGGCATCCCACATCATTGCCCAGTACCACAGGAATATCGTTGGCGATCGCCGCCTTCGCACAGTCAATGATACCTTCAAATACCACATTGCCGTTAAACTGTTCCACTTCGGAAGCATTAGTAATGGAACGATCGAACAGTGCATAAGGAAGCGCCGGAGACAATGTAGTACACAGAAATGCATTGTGTTCCTTAAAAAGCGCTATCATCTCTTCGTCCGCTTTTGCACCGTGTTCGATAGAGTCTACCCCATTCTGCAGAGCAACTTTTACCCCCTTAGGAGACTCCACATGAGCCGCTACCTTATATCCCATGGCATGCGCTTTATCGCAGACTGCCTTTACCATTTCGGGAGCCATTTTTAATTCACCGGGCACCCCTTTTTCTTTCGCATCCAGTACGCCGCCGGTGATCATGAGTTTTACCAGATCCACCTTCTGTGCTTTGGCAATTTCCAAATGCTGCAAAGCTTCTTCGATGCTGCCTGCCGCGATTGCCACGGAGCCGGCCATATGTCCGCCGGGGACAGAGATGCCTTCGTTCGCTGCGAGGATTCTGGGCCCTGGCTTTTTGCCTGCGGCAATGTCATCCCGCAGTCTGGTATCAAAATCTCCCAGGCCTCCCACGGTACGGATCGTGGTCACACCACTGTACAGCTCGTCTTTGGCAAAGCCACAGACCATGTGATAGGCGATCGCTTTGGTCAGACCATTGCTCATGATCTTTTTCACCAACGCTTCATTGTCTCTCTGCTTCTTCTGCGGCTTTCCGTTACCCGCCAGATGTACATGCATATTGATCAGTCCGGGCAGGATATATTTTCCCTGCAGGTCGATCTCTTCATACCCGGAAGCCTTCAGGTTTCGTTTCCCGGCTTCTTCCGCTGGCAGAATCTCTGTAATCCTCTCATTTTCCACCAGAATGACCTGCCCCTCCTGTACCTGCATGTCTTTTGTACCGTTTAAGATTTTTCCATTTGTAAATACATATTTCATAAAGCGTTCCCTGCCTTTCCATGTGTCTCAGACTTCCAGATACTGAAATTATACCGTATTAATCCCCAGCCGCAACCACATTCATTTTAATCTATCTGCCGTAATCTACGTAAGAAAATGGCATAACCCGCCATTCCTGATGATAGTTTAGTGATAGAAAAAGGTGATACTTATTAGATTATATAACATAACAAAAGAGGATTCCATTGTTGGCTTTCAACAAAGAATCCTCTTTTTTCAAGGGTTTTGAGCCCTTATTTTTTGTGCAATTGTTCTATTACTTATAGTTTACGATCTGTCCGAAGTCAGCCTTCAGGGAAGCGCCACCTACCAGACCACCGTCGATGTCAGCCTGTGCAAACAGTTCGGGAGCGCTGGAAGCAGATACGGATCCGCCGTACTGGATACGGATAGTTGCTGCGGTTGCATCATCATAGATCTCAGCGATGCACTCACGGATTGCCTTACATACTTCCTGTGCCTGCTCGGTAGTAGCTACTTTGCCGGTACCGATCGCCCAGATGGGCTCGTATGCGATCACAGCGGTTGCTGCCTGTGCGGCAGTTACATTCAGGAATGCGATCTTGATCTGCTGACGGATGAAGTCGATGGTAACGCCCTGCTCTCTCTGCGTCAAAGTCTCACCACAGCAGATGATGGGAGTAATGCCATGTTCGAAAGCCTTGAGGACTTTCTTGTTCACGGTCTCATCAGTCTCTGCAAAGTACTCTCTTCTCTCGGAGTGACCGATGATCACATACTTCACACCTGCATCATCTAACATTGCGGGAGAAATCTCGCCGGTGAAAGCACCCTTCTCCTCGAAGTACATATTCTCGGCACCAATCATGATATTGGAACCTTTTGCTGCCTCCATAGCGGGAATGATGTCGATTGCGGGAACGCACAGCAGTACGTCTACTTCATCATTTGCTACGAGGGGCTTTAAAGTATTGATCAGTTCTACTGCCTGGCTGGGAGTCATGTTCATCTTCCAGTTGCCGGCAATGATCTTCTTTCTTGCCATAACCATACACCTCTTATTTTTTATCGTTCTTATCGTATACCGGAGAATGCCTGAGGCATTCTCCTCAGAATAACTTAGAAATACTTAGGCGGCGTACTTTTGACGCCTTAGTATTTCTTTATTCTTATTTGTCGTCTGCTGCTGCCACGCCGGGAAGCTCTTTGCCTTCCAGGAACTCCAGGGAAGCTCCGCCACCGGTAGAGATGTGGCTCATCTTGTCAGCGAAACCAAGCTGGTTAACAGCTGCTGCGGAGTCACCACCACCGATAATGGTAGTTGCATCGGTCTCAGCCAGAGCCTTCGCTACAGCGATGGTACCTGCTGCCAGGGTAGGATTCTCGAATACACCCATAGGTCCGTTCCATACAACGGTCTTAGCAGTCTTAACAGCCTCAGCATACAGAGCTGCGGTCTTGGGTCCGATATCGCACCCCTCTCTGTCTGCGGGCATGTTGGTAACATCATATACCTGAACCTCAACAGGAGCATCGATCGGGTTAGGGAAATCAGCGATGGTTACGGAATCAACAGGCAGTAACAGCTTCTTGCCCAGCTTCTCAGCCTTTTCCATCATTTCCTTACAGTAGTCGATCTTGGTATCATCTACCAGAGACTTACCGATTTCATATCCCTTTGCCTTTAAGAAGGTGTAAGCCATACCACCACCGATGATCAGGGTATCACACTTCTCTAACAGGTTGGAGATAACGTTCAGCTTGTCTGCAACCTTAGCACCACCCAGGATAGCTACGAAAGGTCTTACGGGATCTTCTACAGCCTTACCTAAGAAGTTGATCTCCTTCTCCATCAGGTAACCTACTACGTTCTGACCACCCTTAGCGGTGATGAACTTGGTAACGCCTGCTACGGAAGCATGTGCTCTGTGAGAAGAGCCGAATGCATCACATACATACAGATCAGCCAGGTCAGCCAGTTCTTTGCTGAATTTCTCACCGTTCTTGGTCTCTTCTGCGCCACGGAAACGGGTATTCTGAAGCAGAACAACGTCGCCTTCCTTCATGTTCTCAACAGCCTTGGTAGCTGCTTCGCCGGTTACATTGTAGTCAGCTACGAAAGTAACCTCTTTGCCCAGCTTCTCGGACAGTCTCTTGGCAACAGGTGCCAGAGATTCGCCTTCGTTGGGGCCATTCTTTACCTTACCCAGATGAGAGCAAAGAATTACCTTGCCGCCATCGCCTATCAGCTTCTTGATGGTAGGCAGAGCTGCAACGATACGGGTATCGTCAGTGATCTCACCGTTCTTTAAGGGAACGTTAAAGTCGCATCTTACCAGGACTCTCTTTCCCTTTGCGTTAATGTCATCTACAGATTTCTTATTTAATCCCATGGTATTAACCTCCAATTATTTTAGTATCTAAAAAGGGCCCGGTCCTTGTAAGACCGGACCCTGATAGGTCTTTACGCGTTAACGCCTGTCGGCTTATGCTAACTCGCTGAAGTACTTGATGGTACGAACCATCTGAGAGGTGTAGCTGTTCTCGTTATCATACCAGGATACAACCTGTACCTGAGTATTGCCATCTTCCATAGGAGCAACCATGGTCTGAGTTGCATCGAAGATGGAACCGTAGGTGCTGCCTACGATATCGGAAGATACGATCTCATCGGTGTTGTAACCGAAGGACTCGGTAGAAGCAGCCTTCATTGCTGCGTTGATCTCTTCCTTGGTTACAGCGCCCTTAACTACTGCTACCAGAATGGTGGTAGAACCGGTAGGGGTCGGAACACGCTGAGCGGAGCCGATCAGCTTGCCGTTCAGTTCGGGAATTACCAGGCCGATTGCCTTAGCTGCACCGGTAGAGTTGGGAACGATGTTGCAAGCGCCTGCACGGCTTCTTCTCAGATCGCCCTTTCTCTGAGGTCCGTCAAGGATCATCTGGTCACCGGTATAAGCGTGAACAGTGGTCATGATACCGCTCATGATAGGTCTGCAATCGTTCAGAGCCTTAGCCATAGGTGCTAAGCAGTTGGTGGTGCAGGAAGCTGCGGAGATAACGGTATCTTCGGGCTTCAGGGTCTTGTGGTTAACATTGTATACGATGGTAGGAAGGTCGTTACCTGCGGGAGCAGAAATAACAACTTTACGGGCACCGGCAGTGATATGTGCGGAAGCCTTCTCCTTAGAGGTGTAGAATCCGGTACACTCCAGAACTACATCAACCTTTAATTCACCCCAAGGAAGCTTGCTTGCGTCAGCCTCTTTGTAGATGGTGATGGTCTTGCCGTTAACGGTGATGCTGTCCTCGCCAGCCTCAACGGTGCTTGCATACTTGTAAACACCCTGAGAAGAATCATACTTCAACAGATGTGCCAGCATCTTAGGGCTGGTTAAATCGTTGATTGCTACTACTTCATATCCTTCTGCATCGAACATCTGTCTGAATGCAAGACGACCGATACGGCCGAAACCATTAATTGCTACTCTTACTGCCATTTTAGTTTCCTCCTAAAATATTAATTTTATATCTTTTGACTTACTGTGATTCACAGATTGTCAAAATTTTATCAGCAAATTCATTTTACCTAATTCCTCTTTATAATTCAAGATGTAAATGCAAAATATTTGCGATTTTGTGGTAAATTTTACAGTTTGTTTAGAAATGGTATGATTTTTGCTCCGTTTTTTGCTATACTGTACCCTGTAAATGACTTACAACAGAATGATAACCAGAAAGGATAAAAAATATGTCTATCAAAGCAGATTGTCATCTTCACTCTTCTTTTTCCGGAGATGCCCAGGCTCCCATGCCGGAGATGATCGATAAAGGGATCTCTCTTGGACTGGAAACCATGTGTTTCACCGAGCATAACGATTTTGATTATCCACGCACTGAGGAAGGTCCCGGCAGCATCTTTTTGCTGAATACAGATTCTTATTTGTATGACATCCTCCGCTGCCGCGCCAAATACGAAGGGAAAATGCGGGTTCTCTTCGGTGTGGAATTAGGCTTGCAGCCTCATCTGGCCG
Source organism: Simiaoa sunii (assembly GCF_014337175.1). Lineage (GTDB taxonomy): Bacteria > Bacillota > Clostridia > Lachnospirales > Lachnospiraceae > Acetatifactor > Acetatifactor intestinalis. Next base: position 2,092,558 of record NZ_CP060633.1, read on the forward strand.
ACCAAGACGAAGATTTTACTTCCGCCTATGATTTTGATTTCGTCATTGGCTCTACCCATCTGTGCCGGGGAATGGATCCCTATTACCCCGAATATTTTGAGAAGTTTTCCTCCGAGGAGGAAGCCATCCGTGCTTATTTTGCAGAGACGCTGGAAAATCTGAAATGCCATGACGATTATGACGTCTTAGGGCACTTGGATTATATCGTCCGTGTGGCGCCTTCCAAGGACAAAAATTACTCCTACGATAAATATAAGGATGCCATCGATCCGATTCTGGAACTGTTGGTTCACAGTGGCAAGGGCCTGGAATTGAATACCGGAAGCTTCCGCTATGGTCTCAGACAGCCTCATCCCTGTACCGATGTTCTCCGCCGCTATCACGAACTGGGCGGCGAGATCATTACCGTTGGCAGTGATGCCCACAAAGCACAGGATGTAGGATCCTATCTGGATCTGGCCTCCGAGATTCTGCAGCTGTGTGGTTTCAAATATTATACGATCTATGAAAAACGCTGCCCGGAATACCACAAGCTGTAATTTTCTTTATTCCCTATCCGCCAAGCTGAATGTGTTCCTTCATCAGCTCGCGAAGCAACGCATCCGCTGTCCATGAGACATTATACGGTGTCACAATCGCCTTCAGGGCAACCGGTGGTAAGCCGGTTGCCTTATATTCTGCCAGGAATGCATCCACCTGTTGCGAATCCATTCCGGAAAACACCAGCATTTCCATTGCAAAATCAGGACCGTTATATATTTTTCCATTCTTATGAAAACCGCTGATTTCCGCCAGTGTTCCGATCTTCTGTCCATAGTCCCTGCGGTTCACCGCCGTCACATCCACACCTATTTTCTCCGCTGCCACACGCACAGCCCGGTCTTTATGTGTACTCACGCCAAACAATAATATTTTTGCCATTATATTTCCTCACAGTCCATCACCCGGAAGCCGTTCTTTTCCAGCAATTGTGCAAATACTCCCTGTCCGGGGATGATTTTACCGGTAAAGCTTCCATCATAAATCTGCTTTACGCCGCAGCTGGGGCTTCGTGACTGTAAGATTGTCAGATCGATGCCATTCTCTTTGGCGATCCGCAGAGCCTCCTCTGCGCCTTCCCGAAACTGCCTGTCCACATTTACGCCTTTACAGTTTATGACCTCACCGCTCACGATCTCCGACGGATCCCTCGGGGTCGGAAGTCCTCCCAGCACCTCAGGACATACCGGGATCACCTCATGCCCTTCCAAATATTTTGCCACACGCTCGCTGTAATTATTTTTCCCGTTATATTTACAGTTTTCGCCCAGCAGACAGGCACTGACCAGTATTTTCATCGTAATCTCCAGCTTTCCGTTATTATGTCTGTTACAATAGCGGCGCGATCAGGCGCATGATACACTGCCAGCCTCTCACTGCCATATTTTTCCTTCCATCCCGGTATTTATCGGTGACTTCCTCACTATCCTGTAACAGCTTATCAAAATCCGCCTCAATATCCCGGATGGCATCACAGCCGTGCATCCACACACCGTTTTCAAAATGATGATAAAGGCTCCGGTAATCCATATTGATAGTACCGACGGTCGCCGTATCCCCATCACACAGCATCTGCTTCGCATGCAAAAAGCCCGGGGTATATTCATAAACCCGCACACCCTGACGCACCAGTCCGGAATAATAGGATCTGGTCACACCGTAAATGATTTTTTTATCCGGAATACCCGGGGTAAATACCCGTACATCCACGCCACGTTTTGCCGCCAGTCCCAGCTCTCTCGTCATCTCATCACTGATGATCAGATAAGGAGTTGCCACATAGAGGCGTTCCTTCGCCGTCTTGATCAGGTTCAGGTAGACATTCTCACCCACCGGCTCTCCGTCCAGTGGAGAATCCGCATAGGGCTGTACATAGCCGGATGCCTTCTGCACATTTCCATCTTCCGCACCTTCCTGCGATGCCTTCAGATACTTTTCATAATCGGTATCCGCCTGTCCCATAACATTCCACATTTCCAAAAACATCATGGTAAAATTCTGTACCGCTCTGCCGGTCAGCTTCACACCGGTATCCTTCCAGTAGCCGTAAGGATGCGTGATATTAAAATACTCATCTGCCAGATTATATCCACCGGTGAATCCTACTTTTCCGTCGATGACCATGATCTTACGATGGTCGCGGTTATTCATGAAAATATTTAAAAAGGGCACTACATAGTTAAATACCCGGCACTGTACACCTATGGCATTCATGCGGTCTATAAAGCTTTTATCCAAAAAGCCGATACAGCCCACATCGTCGTACAGAATACGGACTTCCACGCCCTCGGCAGCCTTTCTTGCCAATACATCCTTCAGCCGTGCAAAAGCCTCCGCCTCCTCTATGGCATGATATTCCAGGAATATAAAGTGCTTTGCCTTCTCCAGCTCCTTAAGCTGTTCCTCGTATCCCAGATAAGCTTCCGGATAGAATTTCACAGCTGTCGTGTCATACACCGGATAATTACCATACTTCCAGATATAATGGCATTGATTTGCCAGCAGAGGATCTTCCTGCTCCAGCTGCTGCAATATTGTCTCATCCTGAACATTCAGAGGAATCAGTTGTGCATCCACATCCTCAAATTTCCGGATGATTTTATGCATAGCCTCTTTATGTCCGAACAATCCGTAAATACACAGACCGAACACAGGAAATGCCAATATTACAATGATCCAGGGCATCTTAAATGCGGCATTGGTATGTTTCCCATAAATCCTGAGCGCCACTACCAGCGCAAACAGGCTGGTCAGCAGAGAGATCACTGAAGAATACTGATACAGTTTGATCATCAATATCAATATCCAGCCGATCTGTAAGAGCACAGCCAATGCTGCAAACGCAATTCTTCCTATACTGTTTTTCACATTCCCTTTTACTTCAGAACGCATCTGCTTTTTCTTACCCATAATATCCTCTTTTCTCTTTCGTTCTGCCAGATCATAAGTAATCTCCCCCTCACAGGCTGCCTGCACTATGCGCAGGCAGCTATGAATATGTTCTATGGGGATTGTTTTATGGTATAACATTTTTGCAAAAATCTCAATAGGTCTATGGACTACAACTGTCCTCTTTTGTCTGCCTAACCACAGTTTCTGTCACACAGTACCACCACTGTAGACGGCGTGGTCTGGGCAGGAATGCTTCTCGTGGAAGAGGAATAGATGACCACCAGATTATGGTTCGCGGGACTCGCCTGGAAATACTGGTTGTTCACGGTACGCACATCCACTGTGCCATCCAGATTCAGCTGCAATGTCTGCTCCTCATTGACCAGGGAATTGCTGTAGTAGCTCACATCCACATTCCGGTCGCTTCTCTCTTCAGCCACTACCACTGCCGTATACTGAGGCGGATAGATCAGGGGCATGGGCGCATCATTGCGATACCAGAAGGTTGCCATCATTCCCACTGACAACGTAGTAAAATCCACCACATAGGTATCGGGGTTGATAAAAAAGTTCACGGTATTGCCATCCGTATCCTCGATAGCGGCAAATAGCAGGCATCCATCAGCTCTGCGACCGCCCTGCCCTGCCGGCACCAGATCCACGATCGTTCCCTTCATGGAACAGAAGCTGTTTCTCCTCATAGGTCTCTGAAACGAAAATCGATAATCCATAGTCTCTCCTGTGAATTATAAAAGCTTTCTTCTATTATATGCACGCCCCCGCTGTTGATGTTACGTGTCGTGATAAAAATATAGGACCACTATTGTAAAATAGTGATCCCTGTTTTCCTACAGGACAATGGTCCCGCCGCCCAGTACATGTTCGCCCTGATAGAACACCATAGCCTGTCCCGGGGTAGCGGCACGCACCGGTACATCAAAAGTACAAAGCACTCTGCCGTCCGGCTGTCTGGTAAGGGTCCCGTACTCTCCCTTATGGTTGTAACGGATCTTCGCCAGTACTCTGATGGGTTCTGTGATATTCTCCACTGCCATATAATTCACATTTTCACATAATACTTTATCCGTGAAAAGTTCCTGATTGGAACCGATCACCACCTCATTGGTCTCGGGGCGGATGGCTGTAACAAACACCCTCTCTCCCATGGGAAGATCCAGTCCTCTGCGCTGCCCCAGGGTATAATGAGTAATCCCCTTATGATGCCCCAGTATCCTGCCGTCCTCCGTGACAAAATTGCCCGGTCCCGGCACCTTTTCTCCGGCTTCTCTGTCAATAAAGGAAGCATAATCATTATCCGGCACGAAACAGATCTCCTGACTGTCCGGCTTATGCGCCACCGGAAGTCCCGCCTCCTCTGCCAGGGCACGGATCTCATCCTTGGTGTATTCTCCCACCGGCATCAGAGTATGTGAAAGCTGATCCTGGGTCAGATTATACAGCGCATAGGTCTGATCCTTCGCCGCTGTAACGGAATTGCGGATGGCAAAACGGCCGTTTGGCAGTCTGTCGATCCTCGCATAATGTCCCGTGGCAATATAATCCGCGCCGATCTCTAAGCTCCTCTGTAACAGGGATTCCCATTTCACGTAACGGTTGCAGGCGATGCAGGGATTCGGTGTATGCCCTCTTAAATACTCGTCCACAAAATAATCCATGACATGACACTTGAACTCTTTTTTAAAGTTCATGACATAATAAGGAATCTCCAGTCTCTCTGCCACTCTTCTGGCATCATCCACCGCAGACAATCCACAGCATCCGCCATTGGCTTCCTTCACCGCTTCCTCCTCGTCCTGCCAGATCTGCATGGTGACCCCGATCACATCATAGCCCTGTTTTTTTAATAACATGGCTGCCACGGAGGAATCCACGCCTCCGGACATGCCAACCACTACTTTTTTCTTCATAGATCTTAATAGTCTTCCTCTTCTTCGCCCTCACTGATATCATTCTTGGGCTTCTGCAGGCCTTCAATGGTGATGTGGTTCTTCTCTGCATAATCCCACAGAGCTGCATGGATGGCTTCCTCTGCCAAAAGTGAGCAGTGTACCTTTACGGGAGGCAGTCCGTCCAGAGCCTCCATTACCGCCTTGTTCGTTACCTGCAAAGCTTCCTGGATGGTCTTGCCCTTTACCAGTTCGGTAGCCATGGAGCTGGTAGCTACGGCAGCACCGCAGCCGAAAGTCTTGAACTTTGCTTCCCGGATGATCCCATTCTCGTCAATATCCAGGAACATTCTCATAATATCTCCGCACTTGGCGTTACCCACAGTACCTACGCCGCTGGCATCCTCAATCTCCCCGACATTTCTGGGGTTCTGAAAGTGATCCATTACTTTTTCACTGTACATGTATCTGTTATCCTCTTCTTTCTTGCTTAGTTGTTCTTCTGACTTTTCAGAAAATCTTCATATAAAGGAGACATATCCCGCAGTCTCTGGACGATTTTCTTCACTTCTTCCGCTACGATATCCATCTCTTCCTTCGTGCTATCCTCAGACAATGTCAGACGTAAGGAACCGTGGGCTTCCTCATGCTTTAAACCAATGGCTAACAGCACATGGGAAGGATCTAAGGATCCGGAAGTACATGCAGATCCGCTGGAAGCACAGATTCCCTTCATATCCAGCATGATCAGCATGGATTCTCCCTCGATAAACAGGAAGGAGAAATTGATATTATTCGGAAGTCTCTTCGTGCGGTGACCGTTCAGCCAGCAATGAGGGATCTCGTTCTCCAGACGTCCGATCAGATAATCACGCAGTTCGATCTCCTTGCGGGTCTTACTGTCCATAATACGCATAGCACGCTCTACGGCTGCCCCCAGTCCCACGATGCCGGGGATGTTCTCTGTACCGGCTCTGCGGCTTCTCTCCTGCGCTCCGCCGTGTACAAAAGAACGGATCTTCACTCCTTTACGGATATATAAAAAGCCGATGCCCTTGGGGCCGTTTAATTTATGGCCGCTGGCACTGAGCATGTCAATATGCATCTCATCCACATTGATGGGAACCTGTGCATACGCCTGTACCGCATCGGTGTGGAACAATACGCCGTGCTCCTTCGCGATCTCTCCGATCTCGGCGATGGGCTCGATGGTACCGATCTCGTTGTTGGCAAACATCACGCTGATCAGAATGGTATCGGGGCGGATGGCTGCTTTCAGCTCGTCCAAGCTGATCAGTCCGTCTCTGTCCACATTCAGATAGGTGATCTCAAAGCCTCTCTTCTCCAGATACTCACAGGTATGGAGAATGGCATGATGCTCGATCTTCGTGGTAATAATATGTTTTCCCTTAGAAGCATAAGCTTCTGCGGTGGCTTTTAATGCCCAGTTGTCGGACTCCGAACCGCCGGCGGTAAAATAGATCTCTTCCGGCTTCGCACCCAGGCTGTCCGCGATAGTCCTGCGGGCATGATCCATAGCCTTTTTGCTCTCGGCACCCAGACTGTAAATGGTGCTGGCATTGCCGTAATATTCACTGAAATACGGGAGCATCGCATCTACGACCTCCGGTGCTGTTTTCGTAGTCGCTGCATTATCTAAATATATCATATTGCCTCATTTCTGCATATCTTGTAACTGATCATGCACATTTTACTGCTATTCATGATAGCATTCACTTTACTGTTCTGTCAACAAGGTCATCGGAATATACTTTTGCAAGATCTTTTCAGCCAAAAGGGTCAAAAAATCCGCTTATGAAACATGCCAAACGTCATCCCCTGATCTTCGGTACTATCATTCTGACTGCAACCGGCCTTATCACCCGTGTCATTGGATTTTTCTACCGTATCTATCTGTCCAGGCTCTTCGGTGAGGAGGGAATGGGCATCTATCAGCTGCTCAGTCCGGCATTATCCCTATCTTTTTCCCTTACAGCCGCCGGATATCAGACCGCCATTTCGAAATATGTGGCGGCGGATAGTGCCAAACGCCCTTCCGGGAATTTAAAGCCTCTGCTGGCCGGGATCAGTATCACCTTACCCCTGTCTCTTGTAACAAATGCCATTTTGTTTTTCTCTGCGGATCCTATCGGTATTTTTCTGTTAAAAGATCACCGTACCGTACCCATGCTGCGGATTCTGTCCTTCTCTGTCCCCTTTGCCGCGCTGCACGCCTGCATCAACGGTTATTTCTATGGGAAAAAGAAAGCTTCCGTGCCTGCTCTTACACAGCTTTTAGAGCAGCTTGCAAGAGTCAGCTGCGTCTTTCTCGTCACCGGAGCCGATCTGGCAGAAGGTCGTACTCCCTCCATCAATGCTGCGGTTCTAGGTCTCACCGTAGGCGAGATCTTTTCCATGCTGATCGCTCTGGTCTGCCTGTATATACATCTGTATCCGGACAGTAGTATTCTTTCCCTGCAAAATATCTGTCCTTCTGTTCCGGTCTATCGGGATCTGCTCGGAATGGCACTGCCTCTGACCGCCAACCGTATCGTTCTGAACATTTTACAAAGTATCGAAGCCGTCTCCATTCCCCGGAAACTTCTGCTCTACGGTTATGATACCACCACAGCCTTAAGTGTATACGGAGTCCTTACCGGCATGGCCATGCCCATGATCTTTTTTCCTAACGCCCTTACCAGCTCCGTGGCGGTGCTTCTCCTGCCCACCATCTCCGAAAATCATGCCAAAGGAGACCGTGGAGCCGTCATAAACGCCACCCTGCGCACCGTAAAGTATTGCAGTCTCATGGGTGCCTGTTGTCTATGTGGCTTTCTGTTTCTGGGTGACTGGATGGGAACGGAACTGTTCCACAGTGAACTGGCCGGTCATTTTATCGTGACTCTGGGCTTCATCTGTCCTTTTCTGTATCTGGATACCACTCTCTCCAGCATTTTGCAGGGTCTTGGCATGGCGGGACGGATCTTTGCCTCCAACGTGGTCTGTCTTCTGATCCGGCTCCTGTTCGTATTTTTTGCCATTCCCGTGATCGGTATGCAGGGATATCTGTGGGGGATTCTGGTCAGCCAGCTGGTACTTGCCGGAATCTATTTTTTCTGTCTGTATCACTTCTTCCGAAAACATTAAAAAATACCTCCGGTGTCTTGCTTACGCCTGACAGACGGAGGTAACTATTCTGTAAATACCGTTTTACTTCCCACAAAGTACTGGTACTGCTGTAAGATCTGGTCCTTACGCATATCGGAGATCGCCTTCTCCACATCCAGGGAATGGATATCGCTGTCCCTGCCAATGTAGCCGAAATCGTCCTGTTTGTGGAACGTAATGGAGATGTCCTCTAACGGTGCGTTGGATTTCTGCTCCTGAACCGGAGCTTCCTCCTTCGCCGCACCGGGATTCCCGGAATTTATCTGTTCCGAAGATGCTACATGGGATTCTTGTCATTCAGGACACTCTTTAATTCATCCATAAAGGTGTTCACGTCCTTGAACTCCCGATATACAGAAGCAAATCTTACATAAGCTACCGCATCCAGATCTTTCAGCTTATTCATCACAAGTTCACCGATGGTTCCGCTGGGGATCTCACGTTCTTCCCGGTTGAAGATCTCGTTCTCCACCTCGTCCACCAACGTCGTGATCTGTTGTGCGCTGACCGGACGTTTATGGCAGGCTCTGAGTACTCCTGCTTCGATCTTAGAACGGTCATACGCCTCTCTGTTATTATCCTTTTTAATAATGATCAGTGGAATCGTTTCGATCTTCTCGTAAGTGGTAAATCGCTTGCCGCATTCATCACACACACGGCGACGGCGAATGGAATTGTTATCTTCCGCCGGTCTCGAATCGATCACTCTGGTATTTTCATGGCTGCAGAATGGACATTTCATAGGCATCCTCCTCTTAAAAACCACGTGTTATTTATACGGATATTATAAGAGAATCAGCAGTTAATGTCAACTAAAATTATGTCCGGACCGATCTGCCGGATGTCCTTGTAAGGAATGACAATATTGGGCTCACAGCGCAGGAATCCCAGCCACTGGTTTCCACCCGGCACCATGATCTTACAGATGCATCCGCTGCACTCATCGAATTCCAGATCACAGACATGCCCCAGCTTTTTACAGTCTCTGACATTGATCACATCTTTGCATTTTAATTCGGAAAAAAGCATATGCGTACTCCTGCTTTCTTTCTATATATATAATATATGCCTTTTCTATCCGTTTGTTCGGCAAATACTGGAAATTCTACCGGCAAAGTATATCCTCCCACAGTCCTGTGAATACTGTTGTTATCACAATATTCAGTAATCGGGAGGTCTCTATGGTACAGGGAAAAGTGGAAATCTGCGGCGTCAATACAGCAAATCTGCCTTTGTTAAAGGCGGCAGACAAGGATGCTCTATTTACGAAGATCCGTGAAGGAGATACCGCTGCCCGAGAGACCTATATCGAAGGGAATTTACGTCTGGTCCTAAGTGTGATCAAACGTTTTTCAAGCAGTGCGGAGAACGTGGATGACCTGTTCCAGATTGGCTGCATCGGGCTGATCAAAGCCATTGACAATTTCGACGCTACTCTGGGTGTGAAGTTCTCTACCTATGCGGTTCCCATGATCATCGGGGAGATCCGCAGATTCTTACGGGATAACAACAGCATTCGTGTATCACGCTCCCTGAAGGATACCGCCTATAAGGCAATCTACGCCAGAGATACACTGACGAGAAAAAATCTGAAGGAGCCCACTGTGGAAGAGATCGCCGCGGAGGTGGGTATCTCCAAGGAAGACATCGTCTATGCCTTAGATGCCATGCAGAACCCCATGAGTCTCTATGAGCCGGTCTACACTGACGGCGGCGACACCCTCTATGTCATGGACCAGATCAGTGATAAAAAAAATAAGGAAGAGATGTGGGTAGAACATCTCTCCCTCAGCGAAGCCATGAAACGTCTGAACGACAGAGAGCGTCATATCATCTCTCTGCGTTTTTTCGAAGGAAAGACCCAGACTGAGGTTGCCGACATGATCGGCATCTCCCAGGCCCAGGTCTCCCGTCTCGAAAAAAATGCATTGAAAGCTATGCGGGGCTATCTTACCGCCTGAGATCAGGTCTGTGGAATCCCTGTATCATATGATGCAGCAGCCAGAAAATCACATACCCGATCACAGCCCCCAGCACATTGGTCAGGATATCGTCCACCTGAAAATATCCCCTGCCGGTGATCAGCTGGATCGTCTCCACACCAAAGCTGGTCACGAATGCCGCAAAGGTATTCCTAAAAAAACCCCGAAGCCACGGAAATGCCCAGGGACAGATAAATCCATAGGGAATAAACAGCAATACATTTTCCACGACATACGAATGGTTCCTCGCATTCGTCCCCCAGGTAGAGAACAGTTCCAGATCCATGCCGATCCGGCTGCCATCCTCTCTGGAGAAAAAAGTGATCACCAGAATGATCATCAGATACAGAGAAAATGCCATGAGTCCCGCCATGGGAAAAGTATCCTTCCCCTTACGCTCCCGTCTGGCATTCAGTCCGTTCAGGAGCAGTCCCACAACAGCACCCGCCATAATCCCGTAGGGAAGATAGGCCAGGGTCTCCTTTAGATCCTTTATGATATATTTTAACATCATCTTATTATTTCCTTACATTTGATAGGTATCCCAATGGGAAGGTGCTTCCTCCCATATCTTCTTATCCTCGAATAAGCGGTCATTCATCCAGCCGACGGCATCCACCACGCCATCCTCGTCAAAAGAAAAATATGCTCTTTTCTTTTTTTCCTCCGGGGTATTAAAATAATTAAAGGGCTCCGGCCATACCGTCACCATAAGCTTTTTACCGCCCTCGGGGTTCTCCGGATCCTGGGTCTGTTCCAGGCGGTAGCGCATCCCCTGATGGCATCCGGTGAATTCCGTCTTTTTCAAATATTCCATCGATAATATATCATTACGCTGTATCATGTATCTTCGTCCTTAAAATCTGTCATTCACAACCCGGAGAACAGTTCCTCTCCGTAATCTCTATAGTATCATGTATCCGTCCCGAATGCAAAGTCAAATATGCAGGCTGATCTCCTTTTTCAGCTGCCGCATGATCTTTTTTTCCAGCCTCGAAATATAGGACTGGGAGATTCCAAGAAAGCTTGCCACTTCCTTCTGTGTCATCTCCTGTCCGTCCGGTGTTCCCAGTCCGAACCGCAGCCGTACAATGGTCTTCTCCCGGTTTGACAGCTTGCTTACGGCATTCATTAAAAGCTTGCGCTCCACTTCGTTCTCTATCCCTCTGTATATCACATCCTCATCCGTTCCCAGGATATCCGACAGGAGAAGTTCATTGCCGTCCCAATCCACATTTAAAGGTTCATCGATGGACACTTCCATCTTCGTCTTATTATTCCGCCGCAGATACATCAATATCTCATTTTCAATACACCGTGAGGCATAGGTCGCCAGTTTGATATTTTTCTCCGGATTGAAGGTATTGATGGATTTGATCAGTCCGATGGTACCTATGGAGATCAGATCCTCCACGCCCACTCCCGTATTATCGAACTTTTTGGCTATGTAGACGACCAGTCTGAGATTATGTTCAATCAATATGGCCTTTGCTTCATCCTCATATTCCGTTCCCAGATCACTGATCACCCGGTTCTCCTGATCTGTGGGAAGCGGCGGTGGCAGGACCTCTGCGCCTCCGATGTAATGAATATCTCCTTTCCGCTGCCGCAGAAACGGTTCTCTGCGAATCATCTTGAATTGCATTTTCCCGGGTATTGCTATCTTTAAGATCATAGTTGCTCCTTCCTGCTTTTCCTGTCTTTTTTAACAGCGCCGGATGCAGCAGCATAGGAATCTCTCTTCCTGCGATTTCCTCTTCACTTACTGCCAGCCACACATCGCTGCATATTTTTTCCACACCATGGATCCGGATCTTCATCTGCGGAATCCTGTATCCATAGAGAATTCCATTCTTTTTCCCGACACTGTGGTAAGGAATCACCCGAAAATCCGGCAGTCCCTCCGGCCACAAAGTCTGAAATGTCACCACATCCAATACAGATACGGGGGCTCCGCTCATAGGTTCCGTCAAAGTATTGCCGGAATCCACAATCGCCGCGATACACAATGTCTGTTCCGTACCCCGGAGTACTACCTCACAATGAGTTCCAAGCTCCGTTTCTCTTCGGTATCTCCACAATAGCAGCTGCACTGTCAGAGCCCCCAGTCCCAGTGCAAGCACAATTCCCGGTACATACTGTATTCCGGCCGGGATTCCCCTCAGCACAGCCACCAGAATTCCTCCGAGCAGGAAAGTATCATACATCTGCTTTCTAAAATAACTCCATAGCGAACGCCAATTCCGGATTCGGAATGTTACTGTAAGCATCAACAATGTTCCGGGCAGCATACAGAGCAGCAGTTTAAGTAGAGCCGCTCCCTTCCATAAAAAAGGGAGCAGATAGCAGACCGCTCCGATTCCCGCTCCACACAGCAGCCGGTACCACGTGGCAGTGCGGCAGGTGCTGTGGTCTACCATGATCAGAAGTAACAGATTCATACCGAGATTCAGGAGGAACATACTGTCTAAATATAGTTCATAATGCATCACACCCCTCCTTCAGAATTATTATAAGGGGTGTCCCCAGCGGATTTTGTCAAATTTTCATCCGCCGGAACCTTTTTCATTCAATGATTTTCGACAACAGTATCCTCCGTCTTCTCCAGTCCCAAATAAGGCAAAATATTTTCATACAGCTGCCTTATAATAGGTGCTGCCACCTGTCCTCCATAATAGACTCCCTGGGGATTGTTGATAATGGCGATGGCAATCACCTGTGGATCATCGGCAGGCGCGAATCCGATAAAAGAAGAAATATAACGTCCGCTGCCTCTGGGCAGCGTCTGACTGGTCGCCGTCTTACCACCCACCCGAAAGCCCTGCACCTGTCCGTTTCTACCAGAGCCCTCCGACACCACTGTCTCCAGGATATAACGCATAGTTGCGCTGGTCTCTTCCGATACGATTCCTGTCTCCACAGGATAAGTAAAAACCTGTTCCACTTCGCCATCCCGGTTCAGGGCTTCCATGCCCAAGTGAGGAGTGATCCGGTTGCCTCCGTTAATGATGGAGGATGCCGTTGTCAGCAGCTGAATCGCCGTGATCTGAAAAGACTGCCCGAAAGCCACCGTCGCCAGCTCCACATTTCCCATGTCTTCTTTTTTATGCATGATCGTTGCTGCTTCCCCGGGGAGATCGATTCCGGTTCTTTTTTTCAGTCCGAATTGCTCAAAATATTTGTAATAATTGTCTACACCGAGACGCAGTCCTACGGAGATCAGTGCCGGATTGCAACTATTCTGCATACACTGCACAAATGTCTGTGTGCCATGTCCGCCGATCTTATGGCAGCGGATCTTTCGGTCGTCCACAATGATGAATCCCGGACAGGAAAATGTGCTCTCCGGTGTGACTACTCCGGCCTCCAGTCCCGCAGCGGCGGTGATGATCTTGAAGGTGGAACCCGGTTCGTAGGTATCGTTGATGCAGCCGTTGCGCCACATGGCATTCAGCTTCTCCTGCTTCTGTTCCGCAGTCAGGGTGGACGGATCCACCACCGCAATGCTTCCGTCCTCCTTCCACTCAGTCAGTTCCGGTAGCGTGTAAGGGTCGTTTAAGTCAAATTCCGGATAATTGACCATGGCCAGGATTTCTCCGTTTCGCGGATCCATGGCGATGATGTAGACGCTGTCCGCCTCTTTGGTGGCGCAGGCCTGTTCCGCCAGCTGCGCGGCATACTCCTGGATGTTACGGTCGATGCTGATCCGCAGATCCCATCCCGGCACCGGCTCTACCCGGCGTTCCCCCGCTGTGTCTATCTCGATTCCTTTGGCATCCGTCACAGTCAGAATCATACCGGGTTCTCCCTGCAGTGTTTCCTCATAGATTACTTCCAGTCCAATGATCCCCTGATTGTCCCCTCCGGTAAATCCCAGGACTTTACTGGCCAGGTCCCCATACGGATAGTATCGCTTATAATCCTCATCCACTTTCACCCCCGCCAGATCATATTCCCGGATTCTGTCACCGATGCTCTTGTCCACATTGCTTTTGACGCGTTCCATGGAAGAATATTTTTCCACACGTTTTCTCGCTTCCGTCTCCGAAATTCCCAGCTCTTTTACCAGCATGGCTATCACCTTTTCCGGTTCTGTGATCTGATTATGAATCACCGATACGGTACAGACCGTCTTGTTATCCGCCAGTACCACTCCGTTCCTGTCCAAAATACGTCCTCTTGCCGCCTTTATGCTGCGTTCTCTCTCATGCAGTCTCGTCGCCGCTTCCTCATAATAATCCGCCCTCCACACCATCAGATACAAAAGTCTCATAAACAATCCGATAAGCACCAGTGCGCATATGAAAAAAATGGTCATGATCTTTTTGCGATGAAAAAAACGATTTTGCTGATCCGCCATAAAAAAACCTCACAACAAGAGCTTTTTACATTTTATTGCTCCTGCTGTGAGGCTATTCGTATGTTTTGTTTATTCATTCTGCTGATTCAGCAGATTATTGTTAATGGGACTGTCACCCATAGTATCGTCCCCGCCGACATCCGCTCCCGTAATGGGATCGATCAGACCGCCGTCGATCGGACTTACCAGATAACCGGTAGCGGGATCTTTGGGATAATTTCTCCAGTCCTCCGTAACCGTCGTCGTATCGTCACCGGTTCCGTCACCACTCTGGGAATCTCCGGACTGATCATCTCCGGTCTGAGCGTCTCCGGTCTGATCGTCTCCCGTCTGATTGTCTCCGGTGCTCTGGTCATCTCCGTTCTCGGGAGTCTGGGTATACTGATTCGTAATCTCGATCTGTTTCTCCGCCAGTTCCTGAATCTCCTTTTCAGACAGTTCCTCCGTCATGAAGATATTCAGATAAGGCAGCACTTCCGTCAGAACATTTCGTACAATACCGGTTGCAAACTTTGCATCATCCTGAGGGGATGCATTGGCACGGTCCACGACTACATAAATGGCGATCTGGGGATCATCCGCCGGTGCATATCCCATAAAGGATACAACATACTCACCGTTTTTACGGGGAATAGTCTCTGCGGTACCGGTCTTTCCGCCGATGGCATAACCTGCAGGTCTTGCGGTTCTACCGGTTCTGCGGTCACCACCCTCTTCCATAACGGTAGCACGACAGTACTGTCTGATCTTCGCCGAAGTGCTCTCGGAGATGGTCTGTCGTAACACTCTCGGTTCAATGTTCTCCACCGTTGCTCCGCTTGTATTGGTGATCTTATCCACCATATGAGGCTCATAATAGTAACCGCCGTTGATCAGAGAACAGAAACCGGTGATCATCTGGAGCATGGTCACATTAAAGTTCTGTCCAAAGCTGTTGGTCGCCAGATCAGCGCTTCCCATCTGGTCCACCGGAAACAGCAGGCTTGCTGTTCTCGCCTCTCCTGCCAGATCCACGTTGGTCTTTAATCCAAAGTTAAAGATCTGCTGGAATTTGGCAAATTCCTCTTTGCCCATGGTGGCAGCAATCTTCATTAACGCTACGTTGCAGGACCAGGCAATGGAATCCTGTACCGATACATCACCTTCACCGCCGGAACGGTAGCTGTGGCATTTGATCGTATGTCCGCCGACTTCCAGAGATCCGTTACACTGATAGTGCTCGTTGCCGGTGATGGCACCGCTCTCCAATGCTGCTGCCACGGTAAAAGGCTTCGCCGTGGATCCCGGCTCGTAAGTGGTGGAGATACAGTAGTTCTTCCACAGGTAATTCAGATTATCCAATAGCTGCTCATCTGTCAGGGCATCGATATCTTCCTGGGTAAAATAGGTATCTGTCTTCGTCAGTACCTGGTAACCGTTGGCATTGGTCACCATCTCGATCTTACGTGATCCCAAAAGGGCGTCCGTATTCCTGGTATCGTTCAGGTCATAGGTAGGATAGCTGGCCATGGCCAAAATATTGCCGGTATTGACTTCCATGATGATGCAGCCCACATTTTCCGCACCGTTACCGGGATGTACCGCATCCTTATGCTCCTCGTTAAACTGCTTTAAGTATTTCTCTACAATGCCCTGAATATTGGCATCAATGGTACTGTGTATCGTGTTGCCGTCTACTGCCGGCTTGATCGTACGCTCCAGGTTGGCATCGTCATTCAGATAGCCGTACTCTCTTCCGGTGGTTCCGTTCAGAACATCATTGTAATACTCTTCCAGACCGTACTGTCCTTCATTGTCCGCTCTGGAAAATCCGATCACATCTGCCGCCAGAGAACCGTTGGGATAGACTCTCTTATATTCCTCTTCAAACCAGACACCACGGATCTTGCTGTTCTCCAGTGCTGCCGCCTGGAATCCGCTGATCTGGTCATAAGTCATCCTCCGAAGAGGCACATACCAGGAAGATTCGGGGTGAGACGTTACATACTGCCGCACTGCCGTCATGTCCAGATCCGGGAAATTTGCACCCAATGCTTCCATGGTGGGTTCCAGATAATCCTCCCGGTCCAGCATAACCCTGGCATCGATGACCAGATTATATACTTTCTCGCTGACCGCCAGCTTGGTTCCTTTGGCGTCCACAATATCGCCGCGCCGGAAAGGTAATGTTATGGAATCATATTTCTGCTGAGACAGCACCTGTTTCTCGTAAGCTGCACCATCTGCTTTCACGATCCATGTAAGACGCACCGATAAAAGAATAAATGCCAGAATGATCAGTGCATAAAGACACAGGAGCTTTTTCTGCATTTTTACGGAAAATTTTTTCGTTTTCTGTTCTTTCACACTTCGGGCCTCCCGGGCTTAGTTCTGACTGTTATCAGCCTGACGCATGTAGTCATTACTGTTGCTCTCATAAGGGATTACCTGTCCCTCGGCTGCATAGGTCATTCCCAGTTCGCCGATGGCAATCCTCTTGATCTCTTCCAGGTTGATATTACTGGTAATGCGACTGTATTCTTCATCATTTGCCAGCTTCAGAGAGTTCAACTCGCTCTCCATTCTGGATACTTCCGTGATCCTGGCAGTCAGTTCTGACTGCATCTGAATATAGTTCACCAGAAAAAATGCACATGCCACCAGTGCCACCATCAGAAAAGTCACATAGCCGATGCTCATATGTCTTGCTTTTTCTCTGTTTTTTCTCGTCTCGTGAGACAGCTGTCTCCGGGGCTCTTCCATTTGCCTGCGGATCTGTAAGTCTCTTGCTGTATTATCATATATGTATGGGGTATTACTTCTTCTCTGTGCCATACTTTATTCCCACTTTCACTGATGAAATATTTAAAATTCTTTATTTCTTTTCAAACACGCGTAACTTCGCGCTCTTGGATCTGCTGTTTACTTCCAGTTCTTCCGCACCGGGCAGAATCGGTTTTCTGGTGATCACCTTTCCCTTGGAGACCTTACCGCATACACACACCGGAAATTCCGGAGGACAGGTACAGGGATTTTCATTCCTGCGGAACGCATTTTTCACGATCCGGTCTTCCAGAGAATGGAAGGTGATGATGCAGAACCTCCCACCGGGATGCAACAATTCGATCAATTCGTCCAATGCCTTTTTCAGTACTTCCAGTTCCTGATTGCACTCAATGCGGATCGCCTGGAATGTCTGCTTGGAGGGATGTCCGTTCTGCCGCATCTTCGCCGGGACTGCAGCCCTGATGATCTCGTTTAATTCAAAGGTAGTCTCAATGGGCTTGTCCGCCCTGTTTTTTACAATATGTTTCGCAATGTTTTTCGCAAACGGATCTTCGCCGTAATCCCGGATGATATGATACAGCTCCATCTCGGAATAGTTGTTCACGATGTCTCTCGCCGTCAGGGTCTGTCTGCGATCCATCCGCATGTCAAGCGGTGCATCAAATCGGTAAGAAAACCCTCTGTCCTCGGTATCTAACTGGTAGGAAGAGACTCCCAGATCCAGCACAATGCCGTCCACACCGGTCACTCCGTATTCTCTGAGTGCCTCCACCGCATTCACGTAATTGTTACGGATCACGGTCACTTTATCTCCAAAGCATCGTAATCTCTCCGATGCCGCCGCGATCGCCGCGTCATCCTGATCGATCCCGTAGAAATGTCCGTTCTGTAAGCGGCTGCACACTTCATATGCATGTCCGCCGCCTCCTAAGGTTCCGTCCACATAGATGCCGTCCGGTCTGATATTCAGTTGTTCGATGGTCTCATGCAACATCACAGAATAATGATTAAATTCCACGACGGTCATCCTTTCCTGCTTCTTTTAAATGGTCAGTCCCAGTCCTTCCATGGCACCGGTGATCTCATCCATATCCGCATCCAAGTTCATGGCCTCCCACTTATCCTTGCTCCAGATCTCCACGCGGCTGCCGACTCCGACTAACACCACATCTTTTTCCAGTCCGGCGAATTCTCGCAAGTGTGCCGGCAACAGGATTCTTCCCTGCTTGTCCACTTCCACCGTAGCCGCACCGGCTAAGAAGAAACGGGCAAATTGTCTTGCTTCCTTATTGATCAGAGGTAATGAGGTCAGCTTCTGTTCAAAAGCGTTCCAGTCATCGTTTGCATACACAAATAAGCAGCCGTCCATTCCCTTGGAAATCACAAATTCCTCGCCCAAAGTCTCTCGGAATTTCGCCGGAATGATCAACCTGCCTTTCGTATCTAACGTATGGTTGTACTCGCTCATAAACATCGCACTCACCACCATTCATCCAAAAGGGGACTGCCACGAAAAAGGAGGTCATTTTCCCAAAAATCTACCACTTTATGGCACTTGCCTCCACTTTCTCCCACTTTTATTATGATTTTATACTAAATTAAGGGATTTTACAAGAGAAATCAAGTGGCTTTTTTCGACGGCAGAATCAAAAAAAGCGTCCTGTCCTATGACAAGAGCGCTCTTTTCCACTATATGTGGTAAAAAAATAAGAGCAAACACAATATCTATGTATTTGCTCTTATTTCGATATTCTTAATAAATTTTTAAAAATTTTTAATTTTTTTCCACTTTCGGCTGTTTTTTCAGGTGCATACGTACCACAATGTCCGTCACCACCGCGAAGATCACCATACACAGGGATAATACCTGGGATACGGCGAGGCTCGTTCCGGGGATAAACAGGGTATCTGTCCGGATACCTTCGATCCAGAATCTGCCAAGGCCATAGCCTCCGAAGTACAACAGACAGATCTCTCCCTCGAACTTTTTGTGCTTGCGGTATATCAGCATAATGATCAGAATCATCAGATTCCACAGACTCTCATAGAGAAATGTGGGGTGTACCTGGATATAATTCGTTCCTTCAATAATATGTGCCGCTACATTCTCGGAAATATCACGGCTGCGCACCGCTTCGATGGGAAGCCGCATAGCCAGGAAATTATCCGTATATTCTCCGAACACTTCACGGTTCATGAAATTGCCCCAGCGTCCGATAACCTGTCCTAAGATCAGTCCCGGTATACACAGATCTCCCAGCCGGAAAGGGCTGATCTTCTTGATCTTGCAGTAAATGAACAGAGTCAGGAAAGCTCCGATCACGCCGCCGTAGATCGCCATACCACCATTACGGGTATTGAAGATACTTAACAGATTGTCCTTGTAATAATCCCAGGCAAATACCACGTAATAGATTCTGGCACCGATCACGGAAAAGATCACGGCATAAATAGCGAAATCCCAAATAGTATCCGGATTCTCTCCGTTCACCTTTGCCTGGTGCACTGCCATCAGAATTCCCGCCAGTACACCGATGCCGATGATCAGACCGTAAAAAGCGATCTCGAAACCGAACACGGTAAAGCTTCTGGGAACATTTTCCAGGTAAATGCCTAAATGGGGAAATGCTATATCTCCTGCATTCATCATAATATTTATATCCTTTCTTAGTATTAACCGGCTTCTCCACGCTTTACGCTCTCGAATCCGGCATATCAGACGTTAAATCTGAACAGGATCACATCACCGTCCTGTACGACATAGTCCTTGCCTTCCATGCCGACCAGACCTTTCTCACGTGCAGCTGCCAGAGATCCCTGCTCTAAAAGATCCTTGTAATTTACAACTTCCGCCTTGATGAAGCCTCTCTCGAAATCGGAGTGGATCTTACCGGCTGCCTGAGGCGCCTTGGTACCGATCTTGATGGTCCATGCTCTGGTCTCATCCTCTCCTGCAGTCAAAAAGCTCATCAGACCTAAGATATGATAGCTTGCCTTGATCAGCTTCTCCAGACCGGATTCCTTCAGTCCCAGATCATCCAGGAACATTGCCTTCTCATCATCATCCAGTTCAGAGATCTCTTCCTCGATCTGTGCGCAGATGACGAATACTTCGCTGTTCTCACTTGCTGCAAACTCTCTGACCTTTGCTACCATCTCATTGGAGGCACCGTCATCTGCCAGATCATCCTCGGATACATTGGCTGCATAGATCACCGGTTTGTAGGTCAGCAGATTGTATTCCTTCAACAGAGACAGCTCGTCCTCATCGGTAACTTCCAGGCTCTTCGCCATCTTGCCGCTCTCCAGATGCTCCTTGATACGCTCTAAGAGTGCCAGCTCCTTGGCATAAGTCTTGTCCATTCTGGCAGCCTTGACTACCTTGGACAGTCTTCTCTCCAGTACTTCCAGATCTGCGAAGATCAGCTCTAAATTAATGGTCTCGATATCCCGTAAAGGATTTACACTGCCATCTACATGAATGACATTCGTATCCTCGAAGCATCTTACCACATGGACGATGGCATCCACCTCACGGATGTTGCTTAAGAACTGGTTGCCCAGTCCCTCACCCTTGGAAGCACCCTTTACCAGACCTGCGATA
The DNA here is from genome assembly GCF_014337175.1 of Simiaoa sunii. Lineage (GTDB taxonomy): Bacteria > Bacillota > Clostridia > Lachnospirales > Lachnospiraceae > Acetatifactor > Acetatifactor intestinalis. The sequence goes on from NZ_CP060633.1 coordinate 2,113,276, forward strand.
TCTACGAATTCAATCACAGCAGGGGTCACTTTCTTGGAATGATACATCTCTCCCAGTGCCTTTAATCTGTCATCCGGAACTGTTACCACACCCACGTTGGGGTCGATGGTACAGAAAGGATAGTTAGCGGATTCCGCTCCCGCCTTGGTCAGGGAATTGAAAAGTGTACTCTTTCCTACGTTGGGAAGACCAACAATGCCCAGCTTCATGATTTATTTACCGTTCAGACCCACCAAAAGGATCTGCCTTTCTTGTATTTTCTATTCTTTATTTCGCTCATAAGTCCATCCGCCTCCATGCAGAGGCAGACGAATCCGAAATAATATTATAGCATACCTCACGCTCTTTGCAAAGTCCTACTGTTCAAAGTAAGTATTGATTCCGGTGAGAAGCCCTGTGGCTAATTGTTCCAATACCTCATCGCTGTGATCTGAATACGCATTTCCCAGTTCCATATCCACAGAAGGGATCGTGCTGTAGGATGTCTGGGTCAGATCAATACCCATATGTCCTTTCCCATAGATTGTGGTGCCCTGCTCCCGCAGTCCTTCCACCAGATCCGTTCCCAGGGTATCGTGCTGCTGCCAGTGCGATGCCACCGGTTCCATGTTTTTCAGTGCTTCCGGCACCGAGATGTAGAAACATCCCTTGTCGTAATTTTTGCCGTCACCGCTGTCCCAGTGCAGCGCAATATGGCAGTCCGCGACATTGTTGCAGATCACAGTCCGCGCCACATTGTCTAACTGCACATCCTCACTGTCCCGTAGCATCAGCACATCATAACCGGAGGATAACAGCTTATCCCGCAGGATCTGTGCCATACGTAATGTCACCTCCTGCTCCGGTGTGCCGTCCTGAAACGTCATGCCTCCGGAAACTGCAGCAGCCTCCGTAGCTCCCGCCGCCGTACTGCCTCCGGTGACTTTCGCCGAGCCGTCCGGATGACACAGGGTTTTCACCTTCGCGCCGCCCTCCGTACCATGCCCTGCATTGACACCAATGACGATACCTTTAGGTCCGGATTCCTCCGGTGCCCGGTAGAGTACTGCGGCTCCGGTATTTATTTTAGAATGATCTGCATATTCCCATGTGGAATCCAGGGTGATCTGCTGCACGTCAGTGTATTCCACCGGTTGCATCTGTGGTGTGACATTTGCCGTTCCCTGTGGTGCCACACTCTCCGAAACCATAGCTTCTATAATTTCTGCATTCTCTATGGTCTCTGTGCTCTCCACGGTTTCTGTGCCCTTCACGGTCTCTGTGTTCTCCACGGTTTCTGTACTCTTCAGGCTTTCCGTACTCCCGGTATTTTCCTGTGTTCCACAGGCAGTCAGGGTAAGCGCCAGCGCCATAATGGTTACTCCCGCTGCCACTCTGTATTGTTTTCTGTGAAGCATTTGTCTTTTACACCTCCGATATGAAAAGAACCACAGCTGTGAACTTACAGCTATGGTTCTTCTGTTCTCTCTTCTTGATTCCGCTTATTTCAGAACACATCCTATGATTAGCCGCGCAGTTTGAAATGCTCTAACAATTCGTTCAGAGTCGTTGCAGATGCGGAAAGCTCCTCGCTGGTAGCGGAAGTCTCTTCGGCTGCTGCAGAGTTGGACTGGATAACGTCATTGATGTCTTCCACACCTTTTTTGATATTTTTAACGGAAACCGCCTGTCTGTCAGACGCAGTACGGATATTGGCCACCTCCTGGATGATCTGATCCAGCTCACCCATAACCTCCTGCATAGCATCATTGGTCTCCTTTGTGACCTTATTGCCCACCTCTACTTCGTTCATGGACTCTTCGATCAGCTTCTTGGACTCTACTGCGGAGTTCGCACTTTCTTCTGCCAGCTGTCTGATCTGGTCTGCGACGACTGCGAAGCCTCGTCCTGCCTCTCCGGCACGGGCTGCCTCTATGGAAGCGTTTAAGGACAGCAGATTGGTCTGGGATGCGATATTCTCAATATCCGCGATGATCTTTTCAATGTTCTGAGTCGTTGCATTGATCTTCTTCATGGCATCTACCAGCTCATCCATCTTCTTCTGGCTGTTGGCTGCCTCAATACCAACCTTTTTCGCCTTGTCATGTACAATATCGGTAGACTTGGTATTCTCCAGTACCTGACCGGTTACTTCTTCTACGGTAGCCACCAGTTCTTCTACGGATGCCGCCTGATTGGTAGCGCCCTCCGCGATATCCTGTGCACTGACTGCCAGCTGATTACTGCCCGCAGATACCTGCTCGGAGGAATCCTGAATACCGTGCATGGTCTCGCTGATCTTATTTACCATTTCATCCAGCTCATCCAGAACATTTCGGAGCTGTCCGACATATGCTTCCGGACAACTGCTGTGAACATCAAAATTACCATCGGAAAATTGCTCTACGATAGTCTGCAGATCAGATACAACCTTTTTCAAAATAGCTGCGGCGGTCTCAAAGCTGTCGGAAAGTCTGCCCAGCTCATCCTCAGATTCATAAGGTACTCCGATCTCAAAATCGCCGGCCGCGATCTTCTCAGACGCAGCTACCAGGCTCGTAATCGGATCTACCAGCATTTTGGCAAGCATTTTCGACATGGATGCATTAAATATGATAGCTAAAACAAGTAAAACCACAACAATTATACTTCCTATATAGCCTTTTGACTGTAGCAATTCCACCACTGCCACCAGTGCCAGCACCAAATATAAAATGTCCATGATGCGGAACACAAAAGACAGCTTATTTTTAATTGGTTTATCTCTCAGTATTTCTTCCAGTTTTTTCATTTGTTTTCTGCTCCTTCCGTGAATTAACCTTCCTGCATTTTATTGTAATTTTCCTTTTCTGTTTCGTCAAGATGAAGCTGATTAAAATTATGTAAAATTCAGGTGTGGGATGCCCGGCTCATCTCCAGTAATTTATCTCTCATTTCATTCTCAATGCGCTGTAAGTCTTCCTCTGCGCTCTGTCTTCTCGCACGTCCCTCTTCCTGGATCTTCATGACCTCATCCAGTGTCGTCATCAGTGTCTGATTCGTACTCTTAAGTGTCTCTATATCCACAATTCCCCGCTCGGATTCCTTCGCTGTCTCCACAGAAGCCACCTTCAGTGCTTCCGCGTTCTTCTTCAACAGTTCATTGGTCATATCCGATACAGCACGCTGTGCCTTGGTGGCATCGGTAGCATGATCCAGACCGATGGCAATGACCATCTGACTCTTCCACAGAGGGATCGTATTCACTAACGTCGACTGGATCTTCTCGGACATGGCGATGTCATTGGACTGGATCAGACGGATCTGGGGTGCCATCTGCAGGGAAATGGCTCTGGTCAGCTCCAGATCATAGATCTTCTTCTCAAACCGCTCACACATTGCCGCGAAATCTTTCGCTGCCTGGGTGTCCTCCGGAAATCCACTCTTCTGTGCCTTCTCTAAAAGCTCCGGAAGCTCCACACTTTTTGCCTGCGCCAGCTTCTTTTTACCTGCCAGGATGTACATGGACAGTTCCTTGAAGTAATTCAGGTTCAGCTGGTACAGCTTGTCCAACACTGCGACATCCTTTAACAGCACAACCTGGTGGCTCTCCATGGCATCACAGATCTTTGTGATATTGACTTCCGCCTTATCATACTTTGCTTTCAGATTGCTCAGCCTGTCTCCGCTTTTTTTGAACAGTCCGAAAAAACCCTTATCTTCCTCGGTGTCGAAATCCTTTAACTGTGCCACCACATCGGTTAACAGATTTCCGACTTCTCCCATATCCTTGGTCCGGACATTACTAAGCGCCGTCTCTGAGAAATCAGCGATCTTCTTCTGGCTTCCGGCTCCGTACTGTAACACCGCCTGGGTATTGGTCAGGTCGATCTGTGCTGCAAAATCATCCACCTGTTTCTGCTCTTCCGGTGTCAGTTCCATCTCGGGAACCGCCTGCTCTTCCACCAACTCCTCCGGCTGCTTCTCCACGATCTCTGCCTTTGCCTCCGCAAAAGGATCCAGTGTAAGAGTCGGTGCTTCTTTTGTTGCTGCGTCTAAATCCATATTCATATTGATACCCCCATTTTTTACTATTACATCATTTAAATTTTACTGTTTTCCCATTACAAAATCGGATTCCGTCAGACCTTCCTTTGCCAGCATGGCCTGTAATACCTGCGCATCTGCCGATGCATCAAAGGCTGCATCCTGAAACAGATTGTTTAACAATGTCACAAATGCCTGATTGATCATGTCCAGTGTCTTCCCGATCTCTTTCTTGGCCTCGAGAATTTCCTCTCCCGGACTGCTGACCTCGTCAAATTCCGCATACTGCTCCACCAGCTTTAAAGTAGTGGGCAGATAATAATCCATTAATTTATGCATTCTATGCATCTGCTCCGGGTGCTCCTGCACTCTGTCGAAGATCTCCTTTAACAGATTCTCCAGACGGTACAGCTTCTCGGAGATTGCCTCCTCTTCGATCCGGTCGTTCAGGTCCCGAAGATGTCTGATGCATTCCATCCCCTCTGCTACCATACTGTGGAGTTCCTGTTCTCTCTCCGTCTGTGCAGCGTCCTGTGCTGTTCCTTTGTCCGGCATCTGTTTTGCCTGTTCCTCTGATTTTTTCTGTTCCAGATAAGCCTTTTCTGTCTCCAGATATTGATGATAGATCACATCATTTAACATAAAACAGGTCTCTTTGTCATCCAGATGACCGTTAGGGAACATTCCGGCTTTTAACATTTTACGCAGATCTTTTTTTACATAGCGGACGCTTTTGCCGGTATAACGCGCCATCTCCGTGATCACACCGTACATCTTGGTACCGCACAGCTCCAGATATTTCTCCGCACGCTGTAATCTTCTGCGCTGTCCGTTGCCATAGGATATCATCTCCAAAAATACCAAAGAAAGTACTCCCGGAAGAATTGCCGCACTTAAACTTGCTGCACTAAAAGCTGCCAAGAGAAGCTGTACCAAAAGTCCCAGCCCGGAAAAGCCTAGTCCGATGCCTCCGAACACGGTGCACAGAGTTCCGGACACGCTTCCCTTTTTCTCCATTTTTACCAAAGAAGTCATCTCCAAAGCCGTAGTCTTTCTGGGTGTCCAGACACCGGCCTGATTTCCAGAACGGTTCTGCGCCGCCTGTGCCTTACGCTGTTCTTCCCATTGTTTTTCCCGTTCTTTTCGCTGTCTGTGCCACTCCTCATTCTGTCTGCGGTGTTCCTCCCGCTGTCTTTCCCGTTCTTCTCGCTCCGCCTGGATCTGTTCTTCGGACTTCTCTTCTTCCCTCTTTTTATCCTGCCAGCTGCGCTGGGAATTCCAGACCCTTTTCTCCGCGGCTTCCCTGGACAGATTCGCCTGAAAATCCGCTTCCCGCAGAGCATCGTTGACTGTATCGCTCACTAACGTATTCAGTGCCCGGAAATCTCCGGTCTTCATGGCTTCGGCGATGGTTTCTTTAAATTTTTCCCCAAGATGATTCTGCACTTCACTCATAATTAATATTTTCTCTGACTTTTCAGTTCCTCATAGAGCAGACAATAATTCTCGTAACGTGTCCGCGAGATCTCCCCTTCCGCCACGGCATCTTTCACGCCGCAGACCGGTTCTGAGATATGAGAACATCCTCCGAATCTGCAATATTTTTCAAAAGGAACAAATTCGGGATAATATCCCGCCAGCTGCTCTTTTTCCAGTCCAAACAGTCCCAGGGAGCTGAACCCGGGAGTATCCAGAATGTAAGTATCCGGTGCAATGGAGATCAGTTCGGAATGCCTGGTGGTATGTTTTCCACGTTCGATCTTCTCACTGATGGAACCGGTCTCCATCACGATCCCCGACTGTAAACAGTTGACCAGCGAAGACTTGCCGACACCGCTGGGTCCCGCCACCGTGGTGGTCTTGCCCCGAAGTAGGTCTTTTAATCTGTCGATGCCTTCCTTTTCCCTGGCACTGACAGTAATGGTCTGAAATCCCGCCTGTTCATAGATGGAACAATAATCCTCTTTTTTCCCCTCTGCATCAATGTCCTGTTTGTTAAAGCAGATGATGCAGGGAATATCCTGCTGCTGCATCATGATCAGGAAACGATCCAGCAGGTTAAAATTGGGCTGTGGCTTACAGATGGCAAAAATCACCAGTGCCTGATCCACATTGGCAACCGCCGGACGGATCAGTTCGCTGTGCCTGGGAAGCAGTTCTGTGATATTTCCCTTTTTCTGTGCTTCATCTATGACTTCCATCTCCACATCGTCCCCGACCAATGGTTTCCTGTGGTCCTTACGGAAGACACCTTTTGCCTTGCATTCATAGATTCCGTCCGCACTATGCAGAGCATCCCCTGCATGGACATAATAGAATCCGGCAATTCCTTTTATAATCTTGCCCTTCATAGTTCCTGCCTTTGTCTTATTCCTTCACGAATTCCACTCTTCTGGTAAAGGTCTTGTTCTCTGTGGTGCCGGGGACGACAACATCCCCCTCTGTTGTGGTGCTTGCCGATGTCACCTGGTAGGTCATGGTGAGGGTACCGCCGGAGGAGGCGATGCCGTTGATATTGGTCGATACCGGGAAGGTGGTAACCTTCGTATCCATCAGTACCGTACCGTCATCCGCCACCAGGGTGATGCCGACTTCCATTCCCGATACATACTGGGGTGCCTCGGAAGTCGTCGGTGCCACAATGCTGACATTGCACTTATAGGTTACTTTCTGTGCGCCCTGGCTCACCTTAATATCAATGGAGGTTCCCTGATCCACATAGGAACCATGGGAATAGCTCTGATAGCAGATCATGCCCTCTCCCACTTCATCGCTGTAAATATGGGTCACACTGCCTACTGTCAGTCCGGCCTCGATTGCTTCCACCGTACCATCCTGCTCTGACAGTCCGATCAGGTTCGGCACGCGGATCTTCGTATCTTCCTTTCCCAGGCTTACGGTAACGGTGATCACACTGCCTTTCGGCGCCTTATTTCCATCTGCGGGAGTCTGGGCGATCACGCGTCCTGCTTCTATGGTGTCGGAATAATCCTCTGTCTTATTGACCAAAAAGCCCTTGCTTACCAGCTGTGTATTCGCCTCGTCAAAAGTAAGTCCCACCACATTCGGAACTTCTACGCCCTGGGTTCCGGCGCTTGCCGTAAGTGTTACCTTGCTGCCCTTGTCAATCTGGGCACCCTCGCTGACGTCGGTACTGATCACCACACCTTCTGCCACGGAATCAGATTCCTCATATACAACTTCCGTCAGAATTCCCAGTCCGGTCAGTGTATTTCTCGCATCATCCACATTCATGCCCTTCACATCCGGCATGGCGACTTTCTCTGCCTCTTCTTTGGTTTCCTCCGTAGTGATGATCGGACCGGAAGGATTATTGCCTTCGTTCTTTTTCCCGCCGAAGATCTTCACCGCCAGTACGATCAGGATAATACAGATCACCACTCCCGCAACGATTGCCAGAACCGTTGTCACGCGTTCCATCTTGGGATCGTAATCATAATCATCCTCTCCCTCTGCCTCTTCATCATTCTCATACATGGCTTCTGTATCGGACCGTAGGCGCATCGTCTCATCATGATCCTGTTCTTCATACTCCCGGCCACTCTGATACGGAACTTTTCTCTTGATCTGTGCCATATCTTCATCGGAGATCATCCGGGTGCCGCCTTCCATATCCGGATCCTTGTTCACGACAAAGTCCTCCTCCGGATTGATCAGAGACTGCTTCAGGTCTGCAATCAGTTCTGCCATATTCTGATATCTGCGGTCCGGTGATTTCTGACAACACTTTAATACAATACTTGCAACGCTGGAAGGGATCTCCGGCACGAATTCCTTGGGAGAAGGCATTTCTTCCTGAATATGCTTGATGGCAATCGCTACCGTCGTCTCCCCATTGAAGGGGACTCTTCCCGTAAGCATTTCGAACATGGTGATACCCAGTGAATAGATATCACTCTTCTCATCACTGTAACCGCCTCTGGCCTGTTCCGGAGACGTATAGTGTACACTTCCCATTACATTGGAAGTAATCGTATTGCTGGTCGCTGCCTTGGCAATACCGAAATCCGTGACTTTTACTTTGCCGTCTTTGGAAATAATGATATTCTGCGGTTTGATATCCCGGTGAATAATATGATTATTATGTGCTGCCTCAATGCCCATACTCACCTGGATGGCAATGCTTACTGCTTCCTTGTAAGACAGACGGGCCTTTTTCTCAATGTACTTTTTGAGGGTAATGCCCTCCACCAGTTCCATTACAATATAGTAGATTCCGTTTTCTTCCCCTACATCATAGACATTTACGATATTGGGATGCATCAGTCCTGCTGCCGCCTGGGCCTCAATACGGAATTTGGATACAAAATTAGCATTCTCGCTGAATTCCTGCTTCAATACCTTGATTGCCACATATCGGTTCAACTTATGACATTTTGCTTTATAGACATCTGACATACCGCCGGTTCCGATTTTCTCCAGAATCTCATAGCGATCGCCGATCATCATTCCTATTTTGATCATTATTGCTCTCCATTCTTATATAACCTAAGTAACTAAGAGTATTATCTGTCTTATGCGCACGGCTCAATAAGGATAACACTGATATTGTCTCTGCCGCCGTTTGCATTGGCTGCCTCTACCAGACGCTCTGCTTTCTCCACAAGATCTCTTGCACCACTGATGATCATGCGGATCTCTTCATCTTCCAGCATATTCGTCAGTCCGTCCGAACACATAAGGACAGTATCGCCTTCCCTGAGTTCTACGGTAAAAAAGTCCGGCTCTACATGATCCTCCGCACCTACCGCTCTGGTAATAATATTCTTGTCAGGATGATTTCTTGCATCCGCACGGTCTAATCCGCCCATGCGTATCATTTCCTCTACAAGAGAATGATCCCTCGTAATCTGCCGTATCTCACGATTCACCACATAAAGTCTGCTATCACCCACATTGGCCACCTGTAAAAATCTGCCCATGCAGGATGCCACCACAACCGTCGTTCCCATTCCTTCCAGCTTCTTGTCTTCGCCGGCTCTCCTGCGGATCACCTCATTGGCTTCCTCGATCGCTCTACGGAAAATCAGCGTGGGATTTTTTTCAAAAGAACTCTGCATCTCAGCCAGCATGGTCTCTACTGTCACTTTGGATGCATAATCTCCCGCATTATGTCCGCCCATACCGTCCGCTACAATAAACACGTTGGGCAGATTTCCCACCGGTTCCTCAGAGGTATAGATATAGTCCTGATTTACTTTTCTTTTCCTTCCGATATCGGTTATGGAAAACGTCTTGAGCACGTCAATTTTCCTCCTGTGAGAGTCCGTCCGGGTTCTGCATCTCCTGTGTATGACGACGCCTTAACTGTCCGCAGGCTCCGTCAATATCCCGGCCCATCTCTCTTCTAATTGTAACATGTATCTTCTTACTTTCAAGTTTATTTTTAAACGCCTGAATATGCCCGGTATCCGACTGCACGAAGTCCCGCTCTTTAATCGGGTTTACCGGAATCAGGTTAATATGACAGCATAAAGGCTTTGCCAGAGCGATCAGCTCTTTGGCATCCTCTTCCGTATCGTTCACACCGCCTACCAGACTGTATTCAAAAGTGATCCGGCGCCCGGTCTGTTCAAAATAATACCTGCAGACTTCCATCAGTTCTTTGATGGAATACCTGTTGGCAATGGGCATCAGTTTTCTTCTTTTTTCATCTGTGGTTGCATGCAGTGACAATGCCAGGGTAATCTGCAGCTTCTCATCTGCCAGCTGTCGCATTCTCGGCACGATTCCGCAGGTGGACACCGTGACATTTCTCTGGCTGATGTTTAATCCATTCTCATCCGTCAGCAGATGCAGAAACTTTAGAATATTATCATAATTGTCCATGGGTTCTCCGGTTCCCATGACTACCACATTGGAGACCCGTTCCTGCGTCAGTCTCGTGATGGCATAGATCTGATCTAACATCTCCGAAGGCGTCAGGTTCCGCTCCAGTCCATCCAGGGTGGACGCACAGAATCTGCAGCCCATCCGACATCCCACCTGGGAAGAAATGCACACACTGTTGCCGTGTTTGTACTGCATCCACACGCTTTCCACCACATTGCCGTCAGACAGTTCAAATAAAAACTTTTTCGTTCCGTCGATCTTCGACTCCTGTATTCTGACAGGCTTTACACAGGTATATTCATACTTTTCCTTGCATTGTTCCCTGAATTTTGCGGAGAGATTGGTCATCTCGTCAAAGCTTCTCGCTAACTTCACATGCATCCACTCATACATCTGTTTTGCCCGGAAAGCTTTCTCTCCCATACTCTCCAGTTCGGTCTTCAGTTCCTCCAGATTCAGGGATTTGATATCTTTTTTACTATCCATGTCTTATATCTCACGTTCTTCTGCGCAGCCTTGCAAAGTAGAATCCGTCGGTCTCATCCGTTCCCGGCAGAAGTTGTCTCTCCTCCTCTAAAACGAACGGGAACTTTTCCGTGATCCATGCTGCCATGTTCTGATTCTCTTCTCTGTTGATCGTGCAGGTGCTGTACAACAACACGCCACCCGGCTTCACATACCGCCATCCGGCTTCCACGATCTGCCTCTGCAGTTCATGGATAGATTTAAGGCCTTCCGGTGTCACACGATATTTAATGTCTCTCTTTTTGCCCATGACACCTAAGCCCGAACAAGGGACATCCATCAACACAACATCCGCAGATGCTTCCCTCTCTGCGTCATAAACCGTGGCATCATGCACTTCCACTTTCACATTGGTGCGGTGCATACGCTCCAGATTCTCAAGGATCAAAGCCGTCTTATATTCTGACACATCGCGGGATAACACATGTCCCGTCTCTTTCGTATATTCTGCCGCCAGGATCGTCTTGCCTCCCGGTGCCGCACACAGATCCATAACAAAGTCTCCCGGCTTTATTTTTGCTGCTTTTACCGCCAGGGCAGAAGAAGCATCCTGTACAGTGAATTTTCCTTCGGCAAATCCGGGCAGCTCGCTGACGTTTTCCAGATTTTCCGCCAGATATACATAGGGAAGTTCCTTATGTGCGCTTAAGTGGACCCCTGTAGCCTCTATCTTTTTCTTAAGATCCTCACGGTCCGTTTCCGACAATTCCAGGCAAAAACGCAGAGATACCGGATGAATCTTAAGCAGTCCCATGAGAAGTGTTTCCGTTCCCTCCGTGCCGTATACCGGAAGCCACAGATTCACGATCCATTCCGGCATGGAATATTTTACGCTGAAATATTTTACAGGATCCGCAGGATCCGGCAGGGGCATTTTGTCCTTGCTGCGGGATATATTTCGCAGGACGGCATTGACAAACCCCTTCAGAGTACGAAAGCCGCGCTTTGCCGCAAGCTTGCAGGCTTCATTGCATACCGCACTGTCCGGCACCGCATCCATATACAGGATCTGATAGGTACTCATGCGGAGCAAACAACGGATCAGAGACTTCATCTTGCGGACCGGAACGGAAGAAAACCGGTTCAGATAATAATCCAGCTCCAGCTGTCTCTCTATGGTACCCTCTGTAACTCTCTTGATAAATGCCTTATCTCTGGGATCCAGGTAATCGTATTTATCCAGCACTGCTTTTATTAATTTATGGGAAAAATCCTGCCCCTTTTCCAGGTCCAGCAGGATCTCCACAATAATCTCTCTTGTATCGGTGGTTGCAGGCTTCCCCATGCTTAGTCTCTCCTTCTGCGGTTACCGCCATACAACAGGATCAGACGAAGCAGCTGTAATGCGGAGGATGCTGCTCCCGCTACATAGGTAAGGGCTGCCGCTGTCAGCACCTTTTTACCACCGCTTACTTCTTCACTGCCTAACAGTCCGTATTCCTCCACCTTCACGATTGCTCTGCGGGAGGCATTGAATTCCACAGGAAGTGTCACCAGCTGGAAGATCACGGTCAGGGCAAATGCCCAGATTCCCAGCTGGATCAATGTCTGGTTCCAGCTGAGCAGTACTCCTAAGAAAATCAGGGGAATACTTAAGTTGCTTCCGATGTTCACCACCGGTACCAATGCCGCACGAATACTCATAGGTGCATAGCCGTGGGCATGCTGGATCGCATGTCCGCACTCATGGGCAGCCACACTGACTGCGGTGACTGAGGTTCCGTTATAATTATTATATGACAGTCTTACGGTATCTGTCCGGGGATCGTAATGATCGCCGTCGTTTGCGTTCAGACACTCGATCTGTACGTTATACAAGCCTTCTCTATTGAGAAGATTCCGGGCAGCTTCCGCTCCCGTAATTCCTCTCATATTCCGGATCTTACTGTATTTTCGCATGGTGGAATTCACCAGCGCACTGGCCCCAAGGCATAACACCAGTCCGATCAATACCAGAAAATACGTGGGGTCAAAATAATAACCATATCCATAATAACCACCGTACATAGCAAAGTCTCCTTTCTAATTGCCTGGATTGTTTATCACTCCCCCAGGATCTCTCCAGGCTGTACCTTCACGCCTAACAGGAAATCATGGGCTGTCATACGTTTTTTGCCTTCCAGCTGCAATTCCATGACCTTCAGACCGCCTTCCGACGCTGCCACCTCAAAGGAATCCTTATTCACCGTAAGGATCGTTCCCGGGGCTTCCCTGTGAGCCGTCACCATGGGAATCGCCTTCCAGATCTTTAACTGTTTTCCGCGATAAAATGTGTAAGCACTGGGCCAGGGTGTCAGTCCTCTGATCAGTCTGTCCAGTTCGGCTGCCGTTTTGGTGAAGTCCAGTCTGCCCATTTCTTTGGTGATCAGTGCCGCATAGCAGGTCTTCGCATCGTCCTGTTTCTCCGGAGTCAGCTTTCCTGCTTCTAAGAGCGGCAATGCCTCGGTGATCGCTTCTCCGCCGAGCACCATAAGCTTGTCGTGCAATGTTTCAAAAGTATCTTCCGAAGTAATGGGAATCTTCTTCTGATACAACATATCTCCGGTGTCCAGTCCTGCATTCATCTGCATGATGGTCACACCGGTCTCCGTCTCCCCGTCGATGATCACTCTCTGGATCGGAGATGCCCCACGGTATTTCGGAAGCAGGGATGCGTGGATATTCAGGCATCCGTACTTCGGCAGATCCAGGATCTCCTGAGACAGGATCTGTCCGAAGGCTGCCACAATATAGACATCTGCGGGATATTTTTTCAATTCTTCCATAGCCTCGGGAGTCTTGATCCGACGAGGCTGGAATACCGGGATGCCGTGTTTTACAGCACATTCCTTCACCGGCGGAAACTGTAACTGCCCGCTTCTTCCCTTTGCCTTGTCCGGCTGGGTCACCACTGCGGTGATCTCATGTCCCTGTGCGATCAAAGCCTCCAGAGCTCCCACTGCGAAATCAGGGGTTCCCATAAATACGATCTGCATAGCTTATCTCCTTCCCGGAATACTTATTCTTCTTCCTCATCCTCATAGGTCATGTCCTGCAGAGGACCTTCCGCCTTCTCCACATAGAGATGTCCATCCAGGTGATCCAGTTCGTGGCAGATGGCTCTTGCCAATAATTCCGTACCCTCTACTTCGATGGGTTTCATATTGACATCCAAAGCTACCGCTTTCACATAATTGGGTCTGGTCACAATACCAAACTTCCCGGGAACACTTAAGCACCCTTCCTGTCCGGTCTGCTCTCCGCTGCTCTCCACGATCCGGGGATTAATAAGAATATACGGATCCTCTCCGGTGGTGTCGATCACCACAATTCTCTTAAGTATACCCACCTGGGGAGCTGCCAGTCCCACGCCGTTGGCGTCATACATGGTCTCTAACATGTCCTCGATCAATTCCTTCGTCCGGGGAGTCATCTCCTTGACTTCCTTACAGGTCTTGGTCAGTACTTCATCTCCATATTCACGAATATTTCTGATTGCCACAGTTATTACCTCCTATAACACGTTTACCGGGTCAAAATCGAATTGTATACTCAGCTGTCTTGGCTGCCACTGTCTCAAAGTCTCCTCCACACAGTCTTTTACCGCCACCAGCGTATCATACTCCGCATGCTTCGCATAGAACACATACCGGTAAATATCGTTGATTTTACTGATATTTGCAGGGGTCGGTCCCAATATCTGCAAAAAGTCCATATTAGACTTTACCACATCTGCCAGCCTCTGGGCAAGTTGTTTTACGTTTTCTTCCTCTTTGCCGTAGATCTGCACCGCCAGCATATGCGCTGCGGGAGGATATCCCGACAGCTCTCTGTACAGGATCTCCTCCTCATAAAAGCTCTTATAATCCTGAGCTGCCGCGCAGGTAATGGCATAATGATCCGGCTGGTAAGTCTGGATCACCGCTTCTCCCGGAAGTGCCCCTCTGCCTGCTCTGCCCACTGCCTGGGTCAGCAGCTGGAATGTCCTCTCTCCGGCACGGTAATCCGAGGCGTTTAAGGACAGATCTGCCGCCAGGATCCCCACCAGGGTCACCTTCGGGAAATCATGCCCCTTCACGATCATCTGGGTGCCGATGAGCACATCTGCCTCTCCATTCGCGAAAGCGGACAATATTTTCTCATAGCTGTCCTTCGTCCGCGTGGTATCCGCATCCATCCGCAGCGTCCGCACCCCCGGATACAGTTCTTTCAATTTATCTTCGATCTGCTGGGTACCTGCTTTGAATCCCAGAATATATTTCGATCCACACTTCGGGCATAGCTTTGGCATGGGCTGCATATAGCCGCAATAATGGCAGATCAGCCTTCCCCCTTTATGTTCCGAGAGGGAGACATCGCAGTGGGGGCATTTCATGACTTCACCGCAGGCACGACAGGATACGAATCCTGCATACCCTCTTCGATTTAAAAACAGGATGGTCTGCTGCCCCTTGCTTAGCCGGTCTGTCATCAGTTCCTGTAACTTCCTGCTGAAAATAGAACGGTTGCCCTCCTGCAGCTCCTGCCTGAGATCCACCGTGTGTACCGTGGGCAGTTCTCCGCCGGTCAGGCGTTTCGTCAGATGGAACAGCCTGTATTCTCCCTTTCCGGCGCGGTAATACGCCTCTAAGGAAGGGGTCGCCGATCCCAGTACTACGCTGGCTCCGTACAACTTCGCCACTTCCATTGCCGTCTCTCTGGCATGATATTTGGGAGTACTCTCACTTTTGTAACTGTTCTCCTGTTCCTCATCCATGACGATCAGGCCGAGATTGGGGAATGGGGTAAAAAGTGCGGATCTCGGACCTATGATCACATCGATCTCGCCTGCTTTTGCACGCTCGCACTGATCATATTTTTCTCCGGGAGACAATGTGGAATTCATCACACTGACCCGGTCACCGAATCTCTGATAGAACCTAAGCAGTGTCTGGTAGGTCAGGGCAATCTCCGGAATCAGCACGATCGCCTGGCGTCCTTTTTTGATCATCTCGCCGATGAGCTGCATATACACTTCCGTTTTGCCGCTGCCGGTGATGCCATGGATCAGATAGGTCTGCTGTTTCCCGGCATCGAAATCCGCAAGGACTTCCGTTATGATGTACTGCTGTTCCTCACTCAACGTATTATATGTCGTCTCTCCCGCCTGTACCTTCACGGGATTCCGGTAGCTCTCGGAGCTGACAAGTTTTGCCGCGCCCACTTTTACGATACTGTTTACCGTAGCGGCGCTGACGCCCAGTTTCCCGGTTACCCATTCATAGGGAATGCTCTCCTGCTCCGACAAAGTTTTTAACAATCTGGCCTTCGCCACCTGTTTTTTCCGTTCGCACTCTCCCAGGAGAGATACTATCTCTTCCCTGCTCATCAGGCGCACCAGCTGTCTGTGCTCCAGTTTCTTCACGGTCTGCTTCGCCGGCAGGACCGTCTTCAGTGCCTGGATCATGGTACAACCGTAATTGCGCCGGATCCAGGCAGCCAGTGCGATCATTTTGTCCTCCACACCGGTCTCTTTTTCCGGCAGTCCTGCAATCTCCTTGATCTTCTCCGGATCGAACTGACACTGATCCCCTATACTGACCACGTAACCTTTGATCAGACGGTTTCCATTGCCGAAAGGGATCATGACGCAGGCTCCCGGCTCCAATCTGTCCCGCAGTCTCTCCGGTATCCGGTACTGAAATGTCTTATCCAGTTTTTCATGAGAGATATCTACAATGATATCCGCATATAACGTACGCAATCTGTTTTCCTCTCTGTTCACCGGGATCCCGGAAAACTGTCTTATAGGCCCTGACCCGCTGCCGATCCGGGGATATGTCCCTCTGCCAGGATATCCCGGATCAGATCCCGTTCATCCATTGGATGCTTCACGCCTTTGATCTCCTGGTAGTCTTCGTGCCCTTTTCCCGCCAGTACGATGATATCGCCGGGTTCTCCATGTTCAATGGCATAAGTGATGGCTTCCTTGCGGTCGCAGATCTCTACATATTTTCCGTCCGTCTTCGCCATACCGGTCTTGATATCGTTGATAATATCCTGCGGTTCCTCGAACCGGGGATTGTCGGAAGTAATGATGGTCAGATCCGCCAGCCTGCCGCTGACCTCTCCCATCTCGAAACGACGCTGTCTGGAACGGTTGCCGCCGCAGCCAAACAGGCTGACCAGTCTGTGGGGTTCATACTCCCGCAGGGTGGTTAACAGGCTTTCCAGTGCCATGGCATTATGGGCATAGTCGATCAGCAGAGTAAATTGGTCAGAAACCTTGATCATCTCGATACGACCCTTTACTTTTGCCTGTAACAGTGCCTTTTTGATAGCTTCCTCATCCACCTTAAAATGACGGCAGATGGCAATAGCTGCCAGCGCATTGTACACACTGAATTTGCCGGGCATGGGTACTTCCACAGCAAAATTCATCAGACCGGTCACATGGAAGGTCACTCCCAGTTCTCCGGGTTTGTGCACCAGCTGCCGGTTCTCGGCCCGCAGCATGCAGTGCTCTCCCATGCCGAAGCTCTCCAGTGCACAGGTATGTCCCTCCGTCACTGCCTGCCAGTGTTCATCGTCACCGTTGACGATTCCCACCTTGCACTGTTTGAACAACAATCCCTTGCAGTGCAGATATTCCTCAAAGCTTGCATGCTCGTTGGGACCGATATGATCCGGCTCCAGATTTGTAAAAATACCGTAATCGAATACAAATCCCTGGGTGCGGTGCAACATCAGTGCCTGGGAAGATACTTCCATAACTACCGTATCCAGTCCGGCATCCACCATGCGGGCAAAATATTCCTGTAACAGGTAAGATTCCGGTGTGGTGTTATTTGCATGAATATGTTCGTCTCCGATGATCACCTCGATGGTTCCCACCAGTCCCACTTTATAGCCGGCATTCTCCAGAATGGATTTCACCAGGTAGGTGGTCGTGGTCTTGCCCTTGGTGCCCGTGATACCGATAACTTTCAGTTTCTCTGCCGGATGGCCGAACCAGGCTGCGGAGATAAATGCCATGGCATATCGGGTATCCGCTACTTTGATCACAGTCACATCCGCATCCGCAGGAAGCTCTATGTCCTTTTGTACCACCAGCACCCCGGCGCCCTGTGCAGCCACCTGTGCGGCAAAATCATGTCCGTCAAAATTGGCTCCGTTAATACAAATGAACAGGCATCCCGGAATGACTTTACGGGAGTCATAGACTACAGCTGTGATCTCCCGCTCCGTTTTTCCGCATACCTGTTCATATTCCAGTTTATCCAAAAGTTCTGTTAATTTTCTGTTCATACAGGTGTCCACCTTTCTATACCGATATCGGATATCCCATGGTTATTCCGAAAATCTTTGCATACTACGGTATATTTTACTCTATTTTCCGCAAATGTACCACCTATAATTTTTCGATCCCCATTTTCTCAGTTTTCCGTCACACAATCCGCACCGGTCTCCTGTGTGCGGTTAAAGTTCTGTACAAACCCGATCAGCTGTCCTGACAAAAGCACGGTGAACAGCGAATACCCGATGCGCCGTACCGGGATATAGCTCAAGGACATGACCAGCACGATCAGGTCCGACATCAGGTACACCCACTGGATCTTCCAGCCGGTGGCATGGGAAATACTCATGGCCAGGGCATCGTCTCCACTGGGAGCTCCGCCGACGCGCACGCACAGTCCGGCGCCCACACCAACAAACAGTGCACCCACCAGGGCTGCTACAAGGGGCATGTCCGCCAGTCCGGGCCACAGGTGCGGGAATTGTTCGCAGATCTTATATGTACCGGAGAATCCCACCGTAGCCAATGCGGAATAAGCGATGAATTCCTTGCCAAGCAGCCGCCAACCCAGTACATAGCACAAGACATTCATAATGCCACCGGTTAACGCCGGAGAAATGCCGGTCCAGTGCTCCAGTAACAGGGTTGCCCCCAGTACACCGCCTTCGGTAACACCGGAGATAGAGTGTACATGATATAATCCAAATGCCAGAATAAAACTTCCCAATAAGGTTATGGCACATTTTTTAAATGTGATATTTTTCAACGCTTCTTTCCATTCGTAAAGCTGTGATTTCATTTTGTTCATTTTGTAATTTCTGTTCTTTCTATAAATTTGTGTTCGTATCTTTATGATGTCCCGCCTTTGATGCCTACGAATTGTTCCGTGCTGCGCACTCTCACAATTCTACCCTCTATTCGCATATCGTGGGATTATCATTCTTACATTATAACCACGGATATCGGTCTGTCGTCAAGTCTTATCGAAGAATCGAAAAGCCCCAGGCTATTATACCTAGGGCTTTTCGATTTCTTATGAGGGGGGGGAGATAGTGAGTTCATCAACTATCTGAAATACATATTACAGAAAAAATATGTACAGAATGTGTACGAATTCTAATTTAATTCTAAAATGAATCTTGAGGTTTTATAAACTCTGAAAAGTCCTACCGGACACCAAAAAGCCTCAGGCATCGTACCTGAGGCTTTCCGGTTTCTTATGAGGGGGGAGATAGTGAGTTCATCAACTATCTGAAATACATATTACAGAGAAAATGTGTCTATTTTGTGTTCAAAAAATAAAAAAATAGGAATGTGATTCTGAACAGTTACGAAACTATCAGCAATAGTTCTGCATGATATACTGCACTTCTGTCCTGCCCTTATAAGTATTCTGACCGACCTGATATACTACAGACAAAGGAAAATTCCCTCTTCCGGCATAAAGGGTTTCTTCACTTCCGATACCATATTTTTCATTCAAAAAAGCTCCCAGTCGTTCCAGGTCCCCGAAAAACACCAGCGTCTGTATTGCACCTTCCGGTGTCTTCACACGGAATCTGGCACAGGTTTTATTGGCACCCATTTTAAATCCCGCCTGGAAGATCAGATTCTTTTGTGCAAAAAGGGGCTTCGGATTCCCGGTTCCGAAAGGTTCTAATAACGCCAGTTCTCCTGCCAGGGCTTCGTCCGCATATCCCATGGGCATTGCCACATCGATATGTACCCGGGGAATAAAATCATCTTCTGTCAGCGTACAGTTTTTATTGAGAGCAATCCGCAGAGGTTCAATATTCTCCTCCCGCATGGACAGACCTGCCGCCAGCTTATGTCCGCCATACTTGGTAAAAAACTGTTTTACCTGGGTCATGGCATCATACATATGGTATGCTTCGATAGAACGCCCGGATCCCTTCACACCATCTTCGCCTTTGGTAAGGATAAATACCGGATGATGATATTTTTCCCTGACTTTTCCGGCAATGATTCCGGCAATGCTCTCATGGACCTCCGGAAGATAGATCACCATGACCTTATCTTCTGTCATATGATGTTCCAAAATATACTCATCCGCTCTTTGAATCCCCTGGACCGTCAGATTCTTGCGACTTTCGTTTAAATCTTTCAATTCTCTCGCCGCTGTCATGGCATCCGCTCTGGTAAAACTCTGCAAAAGCTCCAGCGCCCTTTTCGCAGTATCCAGTCTGCCCGTAGCATTCAGGCAGGGTCCCAGTACGAATCCCAGATGGTAGGCACTCAACCGGTCCGGCGCGATGTCATTCACCTCCATCAGAGCTTTCAGCCCCTCGTTATATCCCTTTTGGATCCGTTTCAGTCCTTCTTTGACCAGAATACGGTTCTCATCCTTTAACTCCATAACATCGCATACCGTGGAAAGTGCCGCGAATTCCAACAGCTCATCCTGAATATTTATAAGACCCGGATTTCCGGTCTTCTCCGTGATTGCCTGGATCACCTTCAGTGCCACAACGCCGCCGCAGATACCTTGAAACGGATAAGAGCAATCACTGCGCTTGGGATCCACCACCGCCAGTGCCGGGGGCAACTGTTCCTTACGTTCTCCGTTTTCTTCTATGTAAGGAACCTCATGATGATCCGTAACGATCACACGCATGCCAAGGGAATTTGCCAGCTCGATCTGTGGTGCCGCGGCAATTCCGTTATCACAGGTGACGATCATGCCAACGCCTTCCCGCTTCGCCTCTTCGATGAGATGCTCGTTCAATCCATAACCGTCATGAATCCTGTGTGGGATTGCCGTATCCACCTGTGCACCAAGCATCTGAAATCCTTTGGTCAGGATGTAGGAAGAGCAGATTCCGTCCACATCATAATCTCCGATGACCCGGATATGCAGACCTTCCTTTACCGCTTTCAGAATCTCCTCCACTGCCCTGTCCATATCCTTAAGCAGCCAGGGAGAGTAGCAGTCCTCCAGTTTTCCATAGAGGAACTTCTGAATCTGGCTCTCTTCCGTCAGATCACGGTTTCTAAGGATCCTCGCTGTCACCGGACTGATATGAAATTCCTTCGCCCATTTATCAAAATCTGCCTTCTTTGCAGCCACATACCATTTTTCCATGCAGGTTCCCACTTTCGTAATTGTTTTTCCCTGAGACTCACTCCTTAGGTATTATAGCATAAAAAAGGCTTGTGCATCTCCTTTTTTGTGTATCAGGTAGATTCCCGGATGATCAAGGTTGGGAATGTGATATGGGACTGCACATAGAGATTCGATCTTTTAATCTTCTGCAAAATATATTTCCCTGCCTGCACCCCCATATCGTAGACATCGATGTTCACGACAGAGAGCATGGGCTTCAGGATCTGAGAAAACGGGAAGTCGTCAAAAGTAATCACCTTCATTTCCTCCGGGATCAGGATTCCCCTGTCATGAAGGGCATTCACACAGCCGTAGGCGATATAGTTGTCCGCACACACTAACGCATCCGGACGTCTTCTGTTCTCCAGGATCTGCATGGTCATCCGGTAACCGCTGTCACAAACGGATTCTCCTTTTTTCACATATTCTCTGGGCAGTAACACATCATGCTCTTTAAGTACTGTCAGAACTCCGTCCAGACGTCTCGCTGAGATCTGGTCCTCCGGCTTGCCTCCGATAAAAGCCACCGACTGACAGCCCCGCTCCAGCAGATGCTTCGCCGCCAGTTCTCCCGCCAGCCGGTTATCGATATCGAGCCAGCAGAAATGGCTGTTAAAATTCGGATTACCGATCACAATATGCGGGATCTCATGGGTAAACAGCAGTTCATCCAGTGCCTGGGAGATCACTGACGCATGGATCACAAACCCATCTGCCTGCTTGGTATCCGCTGCATTCCGGATAAATTCCGCACAGTCTCCCGCTGCTATATTCCTGACTACAAGCGTATAGTCCTTCTGTGCCAGCACTTCCTCCAACCCACACAAGATCTCAAACATCTGTGGATTGGCAAACCCGGTTCCTTTTCCCAGCTCTGCCACAAATATAATGGTTCGTGCAGACTGCCTGGCGAAATTTTTCGCCCGCAGATTCGGATGATAATCCAGCTCCTCCATAGCTTTTCGTACTTTATCTGCCGTCTCCTGCGAGATCGAATAAGAGCCGTTCATCACTTTCGATACGGTTGCCGTAGAAGTTCCCGCCAGTTTTGCCACATCCTTAATGGTTGCCCCCATCGTTCACCCTCCTCGTGCGATTTTCTCTGAGAATATTTTAATCCCTTGCCCGGATCAGTGCAAATCCTTTTGCTGCCAACTGTCCTTCCTTAAGACCTTCCTGCCAAAGAATCTCTCCGCCCAGCAGTTCTTCAGGAAGGGGGACGTTTTCCTCTTCCATATTCAGAAAAATACGGATACTTTCTATACTGCCATCTTCTTTCTCCAGATATCTTTCATAGCCATACACTCTGCTGCCTGGTTCCGCCAACAGGGTGCGGTACTCTCCTCTCCGCAGGACAGCCTCCTTTTTGCGCAGGGTAATTGCTTTCTGATATAGCAAAAACAAAGGACTGCTCTCATCCAGTGTATCCCAGGGCATGGGCTGTCTGTATTCCTCCTCCAGGATACCGGTCAGTCCCACCTCATCCCCATAGAATACAGAGGGCATTCCGGGGAAAGTCATCTGAAAGATCACCGCCAGGCGGAAGCTTTCTTCATCCCGGCACAACGAGCGGAACCGGCTGACATCATGGCTGTCTAAAAGGTTTAACTGTGCATAGACCGTCTGCTTACGATAGCGCATACGCATATCCGTCATGCGGCTGTCAAACTCCCTGGCATCTGCCGTCTGTTCCCCAAAAAATCTCCGGCAGTGCTTACGGAAATCATAATTCATCGTAGAATCAAACATGGTTCCATCCAGCCAGTGTGCCGCACTCTCCCATACTTCTCCGATGAGAATAGCATTGGGATCCACACTTTTTACGCTCTCTCTGAATTTTCTCCAGAAGCCGTCATTGATCTCACTTGCCACATCCAGCCGCCACCCGTCGATATGGAATTTTTCCACCCAGTAGCGCCCCACTTTGCAGAAATATTCTGCGGTCTCCGGATTTGCCAGATTTAGTTTCGGCATCATCCGTTCATAGCCAAAACATTCATATCCCGGATATTCCTCCGGATCCTCCGGTCGCACCACCGGATAGGTAAGTCCATAGAACCAGTCTCTGTAAGCTGACTGTTCTCCTTTTTTCACCACATCATCAAAGGCGAAAAAATACCAGCCGCAATGATTGAACACACCGTCAATGATTACTTTCAGTCCGTTCGCATGAAATACATCGATCAGCCGGTGAAAATCATCATCGGTTCCGAAACAGGGATCAATGTGAAAATAATCTAACAGATCGTACTTATGATATTCTCCGGCGACAAAGATCGGATTGATATAAATAGCGTTCACGCCGAGGTTCTTCAGGTACTCCACGTTCTCGCAGATCCCACGGATCGTACCGCCGAGCTTTCCCCTCGTCGGTATACCGCCCCATTCCTTCTCCTCTCCTCTGCCGCAAAGATACCGGTATTCAGTGGCAAAGCTGTCGGGAAAAATATTATAGATGATCGTATCCTGTGCCCATTCGGGAGGTGCAACAATATCTGCGCGGTGATTGAACGGCAGCTGATAATATTCCGAGCGGTCATCCACGGTATGATCCGTGAATCGTTCTCCGTAGTACAACACCTCTTCCCTGCCATCGGACAATGTGAAATAATAGCAAAGTCTTTTATAGGGATGCTCCAGCGTAGTCTCCCAGTAATCGAATTCTTCCGTCTGCGCCACCACTGCCATCTTCTGTTCTGTAAAAAGCACCGGTGTCAGGCGACAGGCTCTGTCTCCGTAATGGAGAATGCATTCTGTCAGATCCCCTCTGCCTGCCCGCAGACGGAGCACAATATGCTCTTCATCTGTCCCGTATGCATACTGGGACATGGGTATATGTAATACTGCACTTCGATTCATACTTCCTCTTTCTGCGGTCTATCCCTTCACTCCACCGGAGGTCAGACCCTCTGTCATGTTCTTTTGCAATGCGAAAAATACGATCAGGATCGGCAGAGACACGATCAGGGATGCTGCCGAGAAAATCGGCCAGCTTCCGCTCATCTCCGTCGCCTGCAGCGAATATAAGCCCGCTGCCAGTGTATAAGTATCGGATCCCGTCATGAAATTGATGGCGAAAATATACTCGTTCCATACATAGACGAGAACCATCATAGCCGTTACCGCAATGGTAGGCTTAGCAAGCGGCAGTACGATCTTTGTCACCTGTTCTAACTGTGTGGCTCCGTCGATCATGGCTGCCTCCTCGATCTCCACCGGAATCGTGTCAAAATATCCCTTCATATTCCATAGTGCAAACACTGCCATCGTACCGGTATACACAATGACCAGACCAGTTCTGGTATTGATCAGCCCCATAGGACTAAGCAGCTTATACAGGGCCGTCATGGACAAAAGGGACGGAAATGCATAAAGTAAAATCAACAGCTTCAAAATCGCTTTTCTGCCGGGAAATCGTTTCCGGGAAAAAGCATACGCCGCAGGGATTCCGGTCCCCAGCGAGATCACCAGTGTGGTCACCGCCAGGATCAGACTGTTCTTCAGCCACAAAAGCACCGGTTTCTCGGTAAAAACTGCCTTATAGTTCTGCAAAGTCATATGCTTTGGCAAAAAGGAAAAGTCAGATCCCAACAGGCTGTTCTCCGCATTCAGCGACACGGAAAACGCATACAATACCGGCACCAGCACGAAAAAGCATACCAGGATGAAAAACACATTTACCGTTATAAGTACCAGCACATGTTTCGTCTTTTTACTCATCTGCTCTCCTCCTTTCTGCCGTTTGTCACCAGAGAAAACACTAACAGCATTCCGAAGATCAGAATGGAAATCGCCGAACTATAGCCATAATTGTTCGTAATAAATGCCTTCTCATATGCGTAAGTCAAAATGGTATGAATATTTGCACCAGTCTTGGATCCCACCTGCTGGGTCAGCAGATAGATGACATCGAACTGTTTAAAAGTCGTAAATGTCGTGATCATAACCGACGGTGCTATAATGGGGCGGATCATCGGAACCGTAATATATCTCGTCCGCTCCAGCCAGGTGGCGCCGTCTAGCAGCGCACTTTCGTAAAAACTCCGGTCCACGCTCTGCAGTGCCCCGTCAATGATAGTGATCATGAAGGGTAACGCCAGCCAGAGGTTCACTGTCGTACAGCTGATGAATGCGATCACGTCACTTCCAAGCCATCTCACCGGTTCCATTCCCAGTCTGATCATCCATTGATTCAACAGACCGAACTGGGAATTGAACATTCCTGTCTTCCACAGCAGGATGGATACATACCCCGGCATGGCCCAGGGGAAGATCAACAGGGTACGATAGACATTCCGCAGTCTCAATCCCTTGATATTGAGAAGTGTCGCCATGATAAAAGCGATCACCAGCTGCAACACCATATTTACCACGGTCCACAATATCGTCACAAGCAGTGCCGTCAGGAAACCATTATCAAATACCAGCAAGGCATCCTTATAATTCTCCAGTCCGATGAACTCATAATTATTCCAGTGATAAATATTCATGTTGGTCATGGAGATATATCCGGTATAGAGGATCGGGAAGATTACGATCAACAGGATCAATACTAAGGACGGCAGTGACCAGCTGTAGGCAAACAGTGTCTCTCTTCTTTTTTTATTCTGTTGTCTGTTCCCATGAGCATTTTTATTTCTTGCCATATTTATTCGTTCCACATCCTTTTGCCTGATTATGCCTGATTACGCAGCGTCACTTATTTCATGGATTCGATCAGCTGCAAAGCTTCCTTCTGTGCTTTCTCCGCACTTTCCGCCACATCATTGCCCGCCATGTTGACATCCGTCAGCAGTCCGCTGGCTACGGTCCACATCACATCCATCTCCGGCAGATTCGGCATGGGCACCGCATTTTCCGCAGTCTCCTTCATAGCCATGACCACTTCATCACCGTTTACTTCTTCATAACTGTAACAATTTTCTCTGGCAGGAGCACAACCACTGGCCTGTGCCAGCGCAATACCCACCTCGTCCTTCATAAGTACCCGCAGTACCTGCTCTACCGCATCCTTTTTATTCTCTGCTGCATTTTTCAGCACCTGGACACCCTGTACTCCCATATAGGGAGCGATTGGTTTTCCGGTCTCATCGATCACAGGCATAGAGGCGATTCCCACGTCCATTCCGCTTTCTCTTACTGTCGGGATCAGCCAGGGACCGGCTATGGTTGCATGCGCCATTCCTTCTTTGAACAGAGTATTCACTGTGGCGTACTCGGTCTCCCCGGGCATGAGATCCACGAACTTTTTATGATAGGCCAGGGCTTCCTCTGTCTCCGGCAGATTTAATCCCGGCTCTCCGGCATCATTCAGGATATAGCCTCCGAATCCATTGATCCAGCCTGCCGCATAATAAGGGGTACTATGCTGTTCCACGAACCCGTAATGTCCTCCACGGGTATTCTCCTGCATGTAAGCATACAGTTCCTCTGTCGTAGCCGGCACTTCCTCATCCTTCATGTAGAGACGGTTATACATAAAAAGTAAGGTCTCATAATAGATAGGAAGCTGATAGACCGTTCCCTTATAAGTCGCCGCTTCGATCGTGTTATCCATATAGGCATCCAGTTCCTCTGCCGGAATGATATCCGTGATAGGCGACAGAATGTCCATTTCTGCATAGACACCTATCTTATCATGGGCAAAAAAGTACATATCCGGAGCTGCCTTAGGATCATTTCCCACCATTTTGAGAGCTTCTGTCAGATCACTCTTTTTCTCCAGTACTACGTGGATCTGCGGCTCTAATTGGGCAAATTCCTCTTCCAGGACCTGCGTTACCGCATCTTCCTTGTCATGCCAGATGGTGATCGTAACCTCTCCGTCCGTCTTTTCGCCCTGCGCTGTCTGCTCCACCGTCTGGCTGCCACAGCCGGTCAGGCTGCCAATGGTCAGTCCTGCTGTCACGATCCATGCCCATGCTCTGTTCCGGATTCTTTTCTGATTTTTATTCTTCATATCCTGCACTCCTTTGATATGTACTTTCCTGCTGCTTGTTTTTATATCTTATTTCTGTGACTTTTTCTTTGAGACTGCTACTGCCGCGCCACCTGCTGCCACCACTACCAGCACGCCGATCACGATGGGTACGACCGGAGTGGATTTCTCTGTATTCTCCGCTGCTTCGATTGTCGCTTCCACAGCTTCCGCAGGCTCTTGTGTTGCCACAGTTTCGTTCGTCTCTTCCAGCGCGATTTCTTCATAAGATACGGTGTAATCCTCCGGACCGTTTATCGTAAGCCAGATATCCTTACCGGTCTCTACGGAAATATCCGTTGTCTGTACACTGCCTTCATTACCATTGACGATTATGGAATTCACCCAGCCGGGAATCTCTTTTACCAGCCAGCCTCCTTCGCCTTCCTCTAATGCCTCTCCGGGCCATGCTGCAAATGCGTTAGTGCCGTCCGGTGCCGACCATGCCCACAGACAGGGACCGTTCCAGTCCGCAGGAGCAGATACATGGATCGTCACATTGGGAATTTCTGCCTGATCCGGATTCTTATAGCTGAAATCGTAGCTGCCGTCGGCTGCTACCGTTACCCAAAGCTCTGCGGGATCAATGGAAATATCTTCTGTCTGTACAGTTCCTTCGTTCGCATTGACAATGATGGAATTGACCCATACCGGAACCTTGATGCTGTACCAGCCATCTTCACCTGCTTTCATCTCTTCCCCGGGCCATGCAGCAAAGGCATTGGTGCCATCCGGTGCCGACCACGCCCACAGGCAGGGGGCTTCCCAGGAATCATCTACTTTTGCATGTACCACAAATTTCTCTACGTAAGCCGGTGCCTCTCCGGTAGTCCTGCTCTCATAAGAGATCTCTACGGTGTCCGCTGCACTCACCGTGATCCATGCTGCATTGGTATCCAGAATCTGCTCCTCGGTCTGCACGCTGCCCTCATTGGCATTGACGATCACATGATTCGCCCATGCAGGAAGCCAGATATAATACCAACCGTCATTAGCTGCATCTGTTTCCATCTCCTCGCCGGGCCATGCTGTAAACGCATTATTGCCGTCGCTGTCCCACGCCCACACACAAGGATTTTCCCAGTCCTCCGGCACCTGCACATAAAGCGCATTTCTCTCTTCTGTATTCTGTGTTGTTTCTGCATTTGCCGTCATCGGCAGAATCCCGATCACCAGCAGAAGCATCATCAGAAATGATCCACAACGTCTTATCACCTTACCCATAATATCCTCTCTTTCCGATTGTGTTATATTTTCGTAACTATTCAGAACCCAATCGCAAAACCGCTCTTTCAGAGCTTTCCTTTTGCTCATGTGGTTACTTCGCCAAAGAAATTTTCAAAATTATGCTCATTCATGCAAGCATGATTCGCAAATTTGCGAAAATTACCTTGGCTCTGAATAGTTACATATTTTCTGTAACCTTTCTGTCGTTTCAACCGTTTTAAAAAGTGCACTTTCCCTTGGGTTATTTTGATTATAACGTTGCTGTTTCCGGATGGTCAATTTGATTTTGGGTAATCGTTTTCCCTCTGCATTATTTATTTTTCACAGTTTCATCCTTTCTTTTTTGGCTGTTATTCACAAATATTTTTTAGGTTTCCTGCGTTTTCCTAAATATTTGTGAAAGTTTCACGAAAATGTTTCCTATGAAGTACCCATTAGAAACGTGCACCGCAAGGCGCAAACATAAAAGGAGATGGAAGTCTTTCGCTTCCATCTCCTTTGAAAATACTTTTATGCTATTTTTATTACTTTTTACTTATTCCTACTTATTTTGCCTTGGGTGCGAACTTTTTTCTCAGTACATACCACAGGGCACCTGCAATACATACAGAGGAATAAGCACCACAGATGATACCTACCATCAGGGGCAGAGCGAAGTCACGGATGCTGGTCACACCCCAAATGTACAACGCGCCTACCATTACCAGAGTGGTCAGGGAGGTGAATAAGCTTCGGGACAGTGTCTGGGTGATGCTGTGGTTTACAACATCCTGCAGATCATCCTTCTTGGTCATAACTGCCATATTCTCACGTACACGATCGAAGATTACAATGGTGGCATTGATTGAGTAACCTACGATGGTCAGCAGACACGCGATAAAGGTATTGCTGACGGATACTCTTGCCAGTGCGTAGAAGGTGATGACTACCAGCACATCGTGAAGCAGACAGGCAATACTGCTGACACCGAAACGGATATCGCTGAAACGGAAGCGGATATAGATCAGCATGCAGATGATTGCTACTACTACCGCCAGGATCGTATCGGACTTCATCTCGTTACTGATGGTGGAGCTGATGGTCTCAGAGGTGATCAGTGTCTCATCCACACCAAAATTATCCACGAACATCTGATTCAGTGCCTGTCTCTGATCCACATCCAGAGAACCGGTCTTGAAGATAACTTCATTGGAGCCCTGTACGGTCTGGATCTGAACTGCACTGCCGGTGGTGCTCTCGATCAGAGGTACCATCTCGCTGTTGATCTCTTCCAGCGTATAGCTCTTATCAAAAGTGACAGTAGTTGCAGTACCGCCCTTGAACTCCAGGCTGTAATTCAGCGCATCGCCGGTGTTCATCTTGTAGACACCCATAGTAATAAATCCTGCAAGGATCACTGCCAGAGACAGTCCGAAGAAGATTCCCTTCTTGCCTAAGAAGTTCACTGTCTTGTGTTCCTTACCTACACCATACCACTTGGGATCCTTTAATCCCAGTGCATAGAAAGCTTTCATGATATACTTGGTCACTACCAGTGCAGTGAACATGGATAATACGATACCAAGTGCCAGCGTCTGTGCAAAGCCCTTTACGGTACCAGGTCCTAGCAGCCACAGCACTGCTGCTGCGATCAGGGTAGTCACATTACCGTCGATGATAGCGGACAGTGCCTTGTCATAACCGATCTGCATGGCACTCTTAACAGTCTTGCCGGTTGCCAGTTCCTCACGGATACGGGCAAATACGATAACGTTGGCATCCACTGCCATACCGATGGACAGGATGATACCTGCGATACCGGACAGGGTCAGGGTCATGTCAAAGCCGTTCAGCAAAAGTACTACCAATGCTACATAAATGCCCAGTGCAATGACAGAAGCAAATCCGGGCAGGAAATATACTGCGATCATGAAAACAGCCACTACGATAAATCCGATCACTGCTGCTTTTAAGCTGGTGGAGATGGCTTCCACACCCAGCTGTGCGCCAACTACCTTGGAATGCAGCTCTTCCAGCTCCAGCTTCAGTCCACCGATACGGATGGTGGAAGCCAGGCTCTCTGCCTCTTCATAAGAGTTCATGGGAGATATCTGTGCATTACCGTCGGAGAATACACCTTTTACGGAAGGAACACTTACAAAGGATCCATCATAATAGATACCCAGGGTCTCGCCCTTCTCGTAAGCATTTCTGGTAGCCTCTTCAAACTTTTTAGTACCTTCCTCCGTCATTACCAGGTCTACCGCATAGGTGGAATTGCCCATCGTCTGATCCTTGATAGAGCCTGCGGTAGCAGTCTTGACATCCGTACCCTCCAGCATGATGGATCCATCTGCCTTCAGTTCATCGATGGTCTTATTCAGAGCGTACGCATAGCTTGCATTGCCCTGTGCATCGGTCACTGCCTGCATAGAGTAGTTCGCATTGCCGTCCTTGTCTGTCTCTGCAATGAAATACAGGGAACCGGGACGTCCCAGCTCTTCCAGGATCTTGTTGGCATCTGTTACACCGGGGATCTCGATATTGATA